>JBCBSD010000004.1:0-127472 GCA_039819365.1 Pseudomonadota bacterium | reverse complement strand
TCTCGCCGGTCGCCGCGCTGATCGCCGCCTCTGTGCGGCCCGGCAGCGCGCTGCGCAGGTTCTGAGCCGCTCGCGTCGTACCGCGGTCGAGCGCCGCGAGTTCGACTATCGCGATTATGCGCAGGTCGCCCATGGCCGGGAATTGCCGGCCGAGATCGAACGGATTGTCCAGGCTGGGCGCACAGCGAGCATTCTTGACGGCGGCAATGCCGAAATCGCGGCGCTCGACCGCGGTACGACGCGAGCGGCTCAGAACCTGCGCAGCGCGCTGCCGGGCCGCACAGAGGCGGCGATCAGCGCGGCGACCGGCGAGACCGCGATGGCAGCGGCCGATGGCTATATGTCGCTTGGTGAATATGCTGCGGCCGCACCTCTCTATCGCGCGGCGCTCGAAAAAGGATCGGTGGATGCCGGATTGGCTGCGTTACGCCTGGGCATAGCGCTCGCGCGGAGCGGCGATAGCGCCGGCGCCGCTGTGGCGCTCGATCAGGTTACGGGACCGCGGGCAGCGGTAGCGCGCTTGTGGCGGGCTTATAACGATATACCGCGCGCCGTGCCCGCGCCTGTGGTGCCGGCCACCCCGACCGGCGGATAAGCGCATCGACTAAGCCCGCCGTCGCGCCAGATCGCTTATTCCAGCGTATCGACGGGCACACCCGGCAACGATTTGGCGGTCCGGATGGTCAGCGAGGTTTTGACGCTTTCCACATTCGGGATCGTCGTCAAACTCGATGTGAGAAAGCCCTGAAAATGCTGCAGGTCGCGCGCAACGATCTTGAGGATGAAGTCGATCTCGCCGTTGAGCATGTGGCATTCGCGGACAAGGGGCAAGCTCGCGACACGCTCCTCGAAGGCCCGCAGATCGTCTTCCGCCTGGCTTTTCAGGCTGACCATCGCGAACACGGTTATGCCGTATCCCAGCGTCCGCTCGTCGAGCCGCGCATGGTAACTTTTGATCGCGCCGCTATCTTCCAGCGCACGGACTCGGCGCAGACATGGTGGTGCCGTGAGTCCGGCGCGCCGGGCGAGCTCGACATTGGTTATGCGTCCTTCGTCCTGAAGAGTGGCGAGGATCAGCCGATCGATATCGTCGAGAGCGGGCGATGCGGACTTCATAGTCAAATCCTTCATGGAACCGCTATTCGTTATAATTATATTTCTCTGAAAAGCAATTGTGCCAGTATCGCACAGAAAGAAAATCCGGGTTTCGTTAACCATTGTGCCCGGCTATCGCAGAGGCCTGTTCCAAGGGCGGCTCGCGGCGTCCGCAGCGGGGATATCGATGCGATTTGACGACATGTTGGCCACCGTGATGGCGCAGTCGGCCGATACGCCGGCTGCGCGCATATCGCTGTGGCGACAGTTGATCGACGTGCTGGCGCAGCGCGAGGATGTCGCGCTCGATCCCGATCATGTGCAAGCCTTTGCAAAGCTCGACGAGTGGCAGGCGGATGTGCCGCCCGATATCAAGCTCGAGGTCGCCCGATCGCTGTCGGGACGCGTGCTCCCCGCATGGCTCTACGCGCATTTCGCCGAGGAGGAGGCGGAAATCGCCCGGCCGGTCATTCTGGGCGCGTCAATCGACAGGGACGACCTGATCGAATTACTGCCGCAGATGCGGGCCAGCTCGCGCGCACTTTTGCGCCACCGGCGCGATCTCGATCCCGAGGTGCGCGACGCACTCGACCGGTTCGGTGCATCGGACATGATCCTGGAGAACCAGTCGGCCGGCACGGTGGATGCAGAACCGGATCTACTCGAACTTGATCCTGCCGATGCGATTTCCAGCGATCGGGTATCGGACGAATTGGCGGGCAATGTCGAACAGATACGCATGCTGGTCGATCGGATCGAAGCGTTCCGCAAAACGCGCGACACAGAGCCCGACCAGACCGAACCGGCCGACCCCGTCACGGAGTTTCGTTTCGAAGCCGGGCCGGATGGCGTCATTCGTTGGGTCGAGGGCGCGCCGCGGGGTCCGCTGATCGGCCAGACGATCGCTTTTAGCGCGGACGCGCTGGACTTTGGCGTCGACGGCCACGCGGCCGGCGCTTTTCGCCAGCGCGCGCCGTTTCGCGACGCGCGTCTCGTCGTGGCGGGCGAGGGGGTGGCGTCGGGCGCATGGCGGATATCCGCGGTGCCCTTTTTCGGCGACGATGACGGCCGATTTGCCGGCTATCGCGGCATGGCGCGGCGCCCGCGCCGCGACGAGGAACCGACGAGCCGCGATACCGAAGCTGCCGGACTGTTCGGCTCCGGCCTCGAGGCGGATTCCCTGCGTCAGCTTATTCACGAGCTGCGAACGCCGCTGAACGCCATTATCGGGTTCGCCGAAATGATCGACGGGCAGCTTCTCGGCCCGGTCGCCACGCTGTATCGCGAACGGGCCGCCGAAATCGCGAGCGAAGCCGGTCGCCTGTTGCAGTCGATCGACGATATCGACACGGCGGCCCGCGCCGAGACCGACCGGTTGGCCTTCGACATGGAGCGCGTCGAAGTCGCTTCGATCCTGCAGCGGCTGCATGACAATTATGTCGGGCAGGCGCGAGCGCGGAACGTCGATCTCGCGATCCGGATCGAGCATGGCCTGCCGGTGCTCGATGCCGATCCGATTGCGATCGAACGGATGGTGGAGCGCCTGTTGTCGTCCACTGTCGGGCTTGCCGCAGCGGGTGAGACGATAGGTATCGCCTGCGCGCGCGACGGTGCCGACGGCGACGTGACGATTGCTTTCGACCGTCCGGCCGTATTGACCGGGCAAGCCGAAACAGAGTTGCTCGATCCCGGCTATTCGCCGGACGGGGACTGGCCGGAGGCGCCCGCGCTCGGCCTGGGCTTTGCGCTGCGGCTCGTGCGCAATATCGCGCAGGAAGTGAACGGGCAGCTCGATATCGAACCGCAAAGATTTGTCCTGCGTTTGCCGGTAAATGATGCTAGCGCCTTGCCCGGTGAACGGGGCAGATAGGCATAATACAGATCGCAGGAGCGCCGCGCGCGGCGGCCCCGACCGTCGCGTCGGCCGGATCGATCGGCCGGCCGACCCGCGGGCCTATGCGCCGCTGCCGGACGATTTCGGTCCCCATTATGTGATATTCGTCGATACCGAGGAAGAGTTCGACTGGGATCAGCCGCTGAGCCGCGACAATGTTGCGGTGACCGCGATGGAAGGGTTGCCGGAAGCGCAGCGCTTCTTTCGCGAAGCCGGCGCGTTACCGGCCTATATGGTGGACTATCCGATCGTCGACAATGATCGCAGCGCGGCGATAATCGCCGAAATGCATGCGCAGGACGGTTGCGAGATCGGGACCCAACTTCATCCCTGGGTCAATCCGCCGTTCGACGAGGAGGTTTCCGGCCGCACCAGTTTTACCGGCAATCTTCCTGTCCAGCTCCAACGGGAGAAATTGCAGCGACTGACCGAGCGGATCGCAGATCGCGTCGGCGAACGACCGATCCTCTATCGCGCCGGTCGCTATGGCATTGGCGAACACAGTGCGACGCTGCTGGAGGCCGAGGGTTATCGCCTCGATACGTCGGTTCGGGCTCTGTTCAACTATTCGGAGGAGGGCGGTCCCGATTTCTCGCGCTTTCGGACAGACGCTTTCTGGGCCGGCCCGAAACGAACTCTGCTGGAACTGCCTTTGACGTCGACCTTTGTCGGGCCGCTGCGCCGCTTCGGTACGCCGCTATTCGCATGGGGGGAGCGGCTGCCGCTCTGGAGGACATTCCTCGCGCGCACGCGGCTGTTGCAGCGCGTTTCGCTGACACCCGAGGATTATCCGCTGGATCTGGCGCTCGAAGCGATCCGGCGACTGATAGACGATGGCACGCCGATCATCGGCCTGTCTTATCATTCGCCTTCGGTCGTGCCCGGTCATACGCCCTATGTGCGCGATGTCGACGACCTGAAGGCCTTCTACGCCTGGTGGGACGGCGTTTTCGAACTGTTCGCGCGGCACGGTGTAACCGCAGTGCGGGCTGGCGAGATCATCGCTGCTGCCGACCGGGCCCGGACGGATAGACAGAACGGTTCAGTCTGAGACCGGAACCGGCTTGCCATGCGCGGCGGGCTTTGGCAGGGCGATGCCCGGTGGGGCCTGTAGCTCAATGGTAGAGCCGGCCGCTCATAACGGCTTGGTTGGGGGTTCGAGTCCCTCCGGGCCCACCAAATTTTCCGAAAGAAGGAAACACCCGAGGGATGTTTACCTGGAAAATTCCCGAACGATAGCGAGGGTTGTGTTGCCCTTGCGCGGTTTGCGGCTTAAAGGCGCTGTTCCGGTCGGGGAGTGGCGCAGCCTGGTAGCGCATCTGTTTTGGGAACAGAGGGTCGCAGGTTCGAATCCTGTCTCCCCGACCAGTTTCAACCAATCCTAGATCCTACGCGTTTGGCTTTGCCTTATTGCGGAACCATGTCGACGGCCCAGTCGAGCGTATCGAAATAGTGGCGATGGCGGTCCTCCAGAAACCCGTCGGCCTGGCGCATATGCACCCAGCTGTTGAGAAAATGGAGCAGACGGTCCTCGTCATTGCGTACGACAAATCCGGCAACGCTCGATGTCAGCGGCTCCGACAGGGGAAGCGAAATCCGTCCGCCATGGCGCAGCGCATAAATCCGCGCTTCCGGAATGCTGGCGACATAGGCGTCGGCCCTGCCGACCAGCACCGCGCCCTCCGCGCCGCTGGGCGTCGAGAAGCTCACAATATTGGCGGCGTCGAGCATCCGGGCGGATATCCGAGCGGCGAGCGTGTCTTCCACGACGGCGATCGTCATCTCGGGTCGGTTGAAGTCGCCGATCGCGCTCGGCTCGCCCGTGGCGGACGGGCCGGTGGCGATCGTCATGCCGGTCGAGAAATAGGGAATCGAGAAGTGGAACCGGCGAGCGCGCTCGGGCGTCATCGCGACCCCGGCGGCAATCATGTCGATCTCGCCATCGGCCAGCGCATCGAAAATCTCGTCGAAATTGTAGAGTTCCAACCGCGCTTCGACGCCTAGGTCAGTCGCGATGCTATTTGCGATATCGATCTCGTGGCCGGCGAGATTACCTTGGCGGTCCAGATGGGTCCAAGGCGCGAATATGGAGACGCCCACGATGAGTTCGCCGCGCTGCTGGATATCGTCGAACGCATCCGCCGAGGCGACCATCGGCGTAGCAAACCAGATGGCTATCAGCAGCTTGATTATGATTTTCATCGCACATCCCCTTTTTCCAGCAGGGCAAGAGTGACCGATGATGCCTCAGGCTTCAAGCTTTAACCGGCCCGGAGCGTTTCCAGGATGATTTTGGTTTTGCGCACGCGTTAAAGGACAAAAAAAGGGCGCGACCCGCATGGATCGCGCCCCCTCTAATTCTTGCTGGCTGGCCCGAGGGCCAACCGCCGAATTACATGGCGTCGTCGGCGGCTTCTTCGCCTTCGGCCATGGCGTCGTCGGCCATTTCTTCGCCTTCGGCCATGGCATCGTCAGCCATCGCATCGCCTTCGGCCATGGCATCGTCAGCCATCGCATCGCCTTCGGCCATCGTATCTTCAGCGGCTTCTTCCGTCTCTTCGACGGCTTCGGCGCCTTCGTCGGCGGTTTCGGTCGCGGTTTCGCCACAAGCGGCGAGGGCGAACATGCCAGCCGTCGCAAGCGCAAAGCTAAGTTTCTTCATTATAAGTGCTCCCATAGCATTAAATAAGGGCCTGGCTCTGCGCCAATCCCAGCGCGCTGCCATAGCGTCCATTCACGGAACGTCAACTTGTAATTGCGCATCCGTACCGAATTGGGCCGGGTGTTTTGCTGCGTCGCAGCACCCATTTTGGCCTATTATTCTGCGATTTCCGCAGGAGAAAGAGCCGCCTCGCTGCTCGCTATTACGGAGAGCATCACGATCCATGCGGCGACATTTTGCCGCATCTGATTCGGGTCGACCTTGTCGAGCGTGTCGTTGGTGGTGTGATGGAGATCGAAATAGCGCGTGCCGTCCTGCTGGAGGTCGATGACGGGAGCCCCATTGCGGACCAATATGCCGACGTCCGGTCCTCCGGTAGCCGGCAGACTGCTGCGCGGGATGCCGAGCGGCGCGAGGAGGCGGGCCACACGAGCAGCATCCGCTTCGGCGCCATCGGGCAGGGCGAATTCGACGCGCCACACCCGGTCGGCGCCGAAATCGGATTCCGAAACCAGCGCATGATTGTCCGCGCCATGTCGTTCGAAATAGGCGGTGGCACCGTGCAGCCCGACCTCTTCCGCTCCGGCCCAGAACAGGCGGATCGTCCGCCGCGACGGTACGCCGCTTTCGAGAATGGCGTGGGCGGCAGCGGTCACGATCCCGCACCCTGCCGCATCGTCGAACACACCGGGCGAGAGATCCCAGCTGTCGATATGACAGGCGGCGAGGACGATGCCGGCGTCGGGATTGCTGCCCGGGATCTCGGCAATGACGTTGCCCGATTCCTGCTCACCGACCCAGCGCGGCGTGAGCGTCAGATGCATGGTGACCGGATAGCCGGGCGTAATCATCCGCTCCAGAGCGTCGGCATCCGGGTTCGAAAGCGCGCCGGCCGGAATCGGTGTCACGCCCTCCGCCCATGATGTCACGCCCGTATGCGGGCTGCGGTGATCGGCGGTACCCACGGAGCGGATGACGATAGCGGCCGCGCCGCGTTCTGATGCCAGTGACGGCGCGGTCCAGCGCGTGGGTCCGGCAAAGCCGTAGCCTGAACCATCCTGCGCCGCCTCCATATGGTGGCCGACATAGACGATTTTGCCGGTCAGGCTGCCCATCGGCGCGGCGCGCAGCGCCTCGATATCCTCGAACGCGACGATTTCCGCAGTAACTCCCGCGTCACCGGTCGAACCGCTGCGGCCAAGCGCGGCGACATGCATCGCCTGCGGGTAGGGCGAGACGATCTGAGCGGTTTCCGCACCGCGCACCCAGGTCGGCATCTGGAACGGCTCGGTGCGGACGTTCGAGAAGCCGAGCGCGGTCAGCCGGGCGATCGCCCATTCGCGGGCGCGCGCTTCGGCTTCGGTGCCGGCGAGCCTCGGCCCGATCTCGGTCGACAGCCCTTCGGTGATGGAAAAGGCCAGCGTATCGCTCTCCAATGCGGCGTCTCGCATCGCAGCGATATCGGCGTCGCTTGGCTGGGCGGCAGCGGAGGAGGGAAGGGCGATGGCGCCCAGAGCGAGCGAGAGAAACATTTTTTGCATACAGCAGCGCTTAACCCGCGTTTCAGCGTTTGCCAATTCGCCCTCGCGCCCCTACATCGCGGCCAGATTCCCGCAATCCCAATCCGGAGCGTAAACGACCCATGGCCGCGCAATATTCCTACGTCATGAAGGGCATGACCAAGACCTTTCCCGGCGCCCGCAAGCCGATCCTCGATCAGGTGCATCTGCAATTCTATCCGGACGCCAAGATCGGCATTGTCGGGCCGAACGGTTCGGGCAAATCGACGCTGATGAAGATCATGGCCGGCATCGATACCGAATTCACCGGAGAAGCGTGGCCGGGCGAGGGCATCCGCGTCGGCTATCTGGCGCAGGAGCCCGAGCTCGATTCCAGCAAGACGGTGAAAGAGAATGTGATGGACGGTGTGCGGCCCGTCGCCGACCTCGTCGATCGCTTCAACGAGATTTCCGGCATGATGGCCGATCCGCCCGAAGACGCCGATTTCGATGCGCTGATGGCCGAGATGGGCGAGCTGCAAGAGAAGATCGATGCCGTGGATGGTTGGACGCTCGACAACCAGCTCGAAATCGCGATGGACGCGCTGCGCTGCCCGCCGGGTGATGCGAGCGTCGACAATCTGTCGGGCGGCGAGCGCCGCCGCGTGGCGCTGTGCCGCCTGCTGCTCGACAAGCCCGACATCCTGCTGCTCGACGAACCGACCAACCATTTGGATGCCGAAAGCGTCGCCTGGCTCGAAAAGCATCTGGTCGATTATCCGGGCAACGTCATTCTCGTCACCCATGACCGCTATTTCCTCGACAATGTGGTGAACTGGATCCTCGAGCTCGATCGCAGCCGCTACTTTGTTTATGAGGGCAATTATTCGACCTATCTCGACAAGAAGGCGAAGCGGCTCGAACAGGAAGAGCGCGAGGACAAGGGCAAGCAGAAGGCGATTTCGGACGAGCTGGCCTGGATCCGGCAGTCGCCCAAGGCGCGCCAGACCAAGTCGAAGGCGCGGATCAAGGCGTTCGACGAACTGGTCGAGGCGCAGGAGAACCGCTCGCCCGGCAAGGCGCAGATCCTTATCCAGACGCCCGAACGGCTCGGCGGCAAGGTGATCGAGGCCGAGGGCCTGACCAAGGCCTATGGCGACAAACTGCTGTTCGAAGACCTGACGTTCAGCCTGCCGCCCGGCGGTATCGTCGGCGTGATCGGGCCGAACGGCGCGGGCAAGACCACGCTGTTCAAACTGATCACCGGCCAGGAAGAGCCTGACGATGGCGATATTGCCGTCGGCGAGACGGTGAAGCTCGGCTATGTCGACCAGAGCCGCGATGCGCTCGACCCCAATCACAATGTCTGGGAAGAAGTCTCGGACGGGCTCGATATCTTCACCTTCGGCAAGCACGAGGTGCAGACGCGGGCCTATGTCGGCGCGTTCAACTTCAAAGGCACCGACCAACAGAAAAAGGTCGGCCAGCTATCCGGCGGCGAACGCAACCGGGTTCATATGGCGAAGATGTTGAAAGAGGGCGGCAACGTCCTGCTCCTGGACGAACCGACCAACGATCTCGACGTCGAAACCCTGCGCGCGCTCGAAGAGGCCCTCGAAAGTTTCGCGGGCTGCGCCGTGGTTATCAGCCATGACCGCTTCTTCCTGGACAGGCTGGCGACGCATATACTCGCCTTCGAGGGCGACAGCCATGTCGAGTGGTTCGAAGGGAATTTCGAGGCGTATGAAGAGGATAAGCGCCGGCGCTTGGGTGATGAGGCGGACAGGCCGCATAGGATGACGTATAAGAAGCTGACGCGGTAGGGACGGTGCGGAGCTAAAACGGCACGTCGTCGTCTAGTTCGTCAAAAGCACCTTTGGCTCGATCCGTTGTTTGATCAGTAATCGCTTTTGGCGGAGCATTTAGCTGTTTCGCTTTGGCCAGCTCGACCCGCAGTTGAGTTGTTTCTTCGTGCTGCACTTGTTCCTGCGAAACGACTTCCGTGATGGCTTCCGTAGGCCTCACGAGATCGGTTGCGATCTCCTGAAAATCTCTCGCAGCTGCCAGAGACAATGCGATTACGGCCATGGCGACCGCGATATTCACCCGGCGTTTGGCCAGCTCTTTTTCAAAATCAGAGATTCTATCGAGCAATGATCTCGCTCGTCGTTCCGGGATATCCGATTCGATTATGATTTGCTTCATCTGCTCCAAGTGATGTTGAATTTTTGTTCGTGAATTATCACGAAAATCCACCAGAGATTTTGCATTTTCCCGAGCGACTCTAACGTTAATCTGAGTCGTTTGAAAATCTACGGCATGTATGAATCTGTTGAATTCATTCTCGGTTGTGGCCGATCTATTATACTGGATCCCCGGAACCCCAAACTCCTCGGCCAACGCAGAAACACGGGTCATGTATTCCGCCATATGCGGATAATATACGTGTCCGTTCTGGTCATCTTCTCCATTTTCGTAGAGCCTGCGCCGGGCGATCTCTTCTAATTGAACGAAAGCTTCCTGATCAGCGTCTGGAAGATCGGCTAGGTCTTCTCTAGAAAGCAACGGGAGGCTCATGTCTAACGCACTACATACATCAGAATATTCTGCCAAGCATCAGTGATTCAGAGCTATGGCAATCCGTTTTGGTCTCTACCGTAACCGTTTCACCCAAACCTGCCCGTTCTCCCGCTGCTCCGTCGCGAAATTCGGTATGTCCTCGATCAGGTCGCGGAGGCGGGAATAGCCGTAGTTGCGGACGTCGAAGCTTGAGCGGTTGCCGGCGCGCTGGCCGACGGCGCTGAGCGCGGCATAGCCGTTTTCGTCGCGCTTGGCCGCGTCATAGGCGTCGATCAGCAGCGCGACGACGTCCTCGTCCACTGCGCCCTTTTCGCCTTTGGCATCGCCGTTCTTCTCCGCCTTGATCAGCGCGTCGACATCGATGAAGCGGCTGCACGCCTGCTTGAAGGCATCGGGGGTCTTGGCGCTGCCGAAGCCGTAGACGGGGAGGCCATCCTGCCGGATGCGCATCGCCATGGGCATGAAATCGCTGTCCGACGACATGATCCCGAATCCGTCCACGCGCCCGCCGAACAGCAGGTCCATCGCGTCGATCGTCATCTTCATGTCGGTCGCGTTCTTGCCCTTGGTCAGGTCGAACTGCTGCTGCGGCTCGATGCCGTATCGATGCAGCTTGTCGACCCAGTTCTTGAGCGCCTGTTTGCGCCAGTTGCCGTAAGCGCGGCGGATATTCACATTGCCGAGCTCGGCGAGCACGGTCAGCACCGGATCTATGCCCTGGTGCGAGGCGTTGTCCGCATCGATAAGGAGGGCAATATTGGCGCTCTCGCGATGATGATCGTTGGGCATTCTTTGTCTCTCTGTACTCAGGCCGTGCGCGCGACACGGGCCTGTTCGAAGGTTGCGGTGACACTGTCCGCCGGTTCGCGGCCGAACAGGCTGACCAATATGGCGACCGTACCGCAGACGATAAAGCCGGGCACGATCTCGTAGATCAACGACGATAGCGCCGCGCCGTCAGCCAGCACCGGCGCGTAGATCCAGAACAATACGGTTGCCGCACCGGCAACCATCCCGGCCAACGCACCGTTGCGTGTCATCCGATCCCAGGTGAGGCACAATAGCACGATCGGGCCGAACGCTGCACCAAAGCCCGCCCAGGCATTGCTGACCAATCCTAGCACGTTGTTATTGGGATTGTAGGCCAGCGCGATGGCGACGAGGCTGACCACTACGACGGACAAGCGGCCAATGGTCACCAATTCCGTCTGGCTGGCCTCCTTGCGCAGAAAGATCGCGTAGAAATCCTCGGTCAGCGAGCTGGACGACACCAGTAATTGCGACGAAATCGTGCTCATTATCGCGGCGAGGATTGCGGCGAGCAGGAAGCCGGCGATCAAGGGGTGGAACAGGATCTGGCTGAGCATGATGAAGATCGTTTCCGGATCGTCGACAGCGAGCCCGTTTTGCGTCGCATAGGCGAGGCCGATCAGGCCGGTGGAGAGCGCGCCGACGAGCGTCACGGCCATCCAACTCATCCCGATATTGCGCGCGCGCGGCACGTCGGCCACGCTGCGGATCGCCATGAAGCGCACGATGATATGGGGCTGGCCGAAATAGCCGAGGCCCCAGGCCATGGCCGAGATGATGCCGACCAGCGTCATGCCGCCAAACAGATCGAGCAGGCCGGGGTCGATCCCGGTGAGCGTCGTCTGTAAACCGTCCATCCCGCCAATATCGGTCAGTGCGACGACCGGCACGAGGATCAGCGCGACGAACATGATGCAGCCCTGCACGAAATCGGTCATGCTGACCGCGAGGAAGCCGCCGAACAGCGTGTAGACGACGACCACGCCCGCCGTGATCCAGAGGCCCAGTGCATAATCCGCGCCGAACGCGCTTTCGAACAGCTTGCCGCCGGCGACGACGCCGCTCGACGTATAGAGCGTGAAGAAGATGACGATGACGATCGAGGAAATGACCCGGAGCATCCGGCTTTTGTCCTCGAAGCGCTTCTCGAAATAATCGGGGATGGTGATCGCATCGTCGGCGATTTCTGTGTGGACGCGCAGGCGCGGCGCGACGATCAGCCAGTTGGCCAGCGCGCCGATAAACAGGCCTATGGCGATCCAGCTGGCGCTCAGCCCGGAGACATACATAGCGCCCGGTAATCCGAGCAGCATCCAACCCGACATGTCGGATGCGCCGGCCGACAGGGAAGCAACGGCCGGGCTGAGCTTGCGGCCGCCGAGCATATAGCCCGACACATCGTCGGTGGATGTGCGCCAGGCGTAGAGCCCGATCCCGAGCATCACGATGAAATAGAGGGCGAGCGAGACGATTTGACCGGTTTCCATGGCGTCAGCCTTTAGCAGCCGGATGCGGATTGGCTAGGGTAGCGCCGCGCTTCACGCGGGATGGAATTCGCCCGTTTCTTCGTCGAGCACATGCAGCTCACCCTCGGAAATCGCGAACCAGCAGCCATGCAACTTCAGCGTGCCCGCCGCTTCATGCTCGACGACATAGGGGAAGGTGCGCAGGTTGCGGACGCTGATGCGGACCGCCTCATGCTCGAGCGCGCGCTGCGCATCGATCGAGGGATCGGCGGCGCAGCGTTCGACGACGCGGTCGCGGCCATCATCGATGATCGTGATCCAGTCGTCGATAAAGCTCGGCCCGGTTACGCCCCGATCTTCGTTCTTGAGCGCGGCCGTGATCCCGCCGCACTTGCCATGGCCCATCACCACGATGTGCCGCACCTCGAGGTCGACGACGGCAAACTCGATCGCCGCCGACGCGCCGTGCAGGCCCTGGCCGGGCTGATAGGGCGGCACGAGATTGGCGACGTTGCGCAGTGCGAACATCTGCCCGGGAACCGTATCGAAGATCGTTGCCGGGTCCACCCGGCTGTCGCAGCAACCGACGACCATGACCGGCGGGTGCTGCCCCTCGTGATCGAGATTGTCGTAGCGCCGTTTTTGTGCGGCATAGTCCCGCGCGCGGAAGCGGTAATAGCCGTCGATGAGCGCTCCGAACTCGGGCATCAGAAACGCTCCCCGCGCACGACCTGCACGTCCGATACGGTCAGCAGCAGGCTGTGGCTGTCGAGTTTTGGCGCCAGCGCATCGACGAGCGCGTCGGCCTTGTCCTCGGACGCGATGGTGAGGAATAATACCTTGTTCTCGGCGCCTGAAATCCGGTCGTTGCGCCAGTTGCCGTGCCGGCCGGAGCCGGACTGGACCGGAACCAACGAGTAACCGGCGATGCCGACATCGGCGGCCGCGCGGATCGGGACGCCGGCGAGCGGTTTGTCGACAAGGATTTCGATGCGTTTGCGGGTGACGGTTTCGACCATGATTATCCTATCGCCTGCGCCAGTGCGGCGAACAATGGAATGCCAAAAATGATGTTGAAGGGAAAGGTAACGCCGAGCGACATGGAGAGATAGAGGCCGGGATCGGCTTCGGGCAAGGCCATGCGCATGGCGGCGGGAACGGCGATATAGGAGGCGCTGGCGGCGAGTACGCCAAGCGCCGCCGCCGATCCGACATCGAGCCCGATCATCGTCCCCAGCACCGTGCCGATCGTGCCGTTTACGATCGGAAACAGGATACCGAGCGTGGTCAGCCGGAACGTCATCGCCTTGGCTTCCACGAGCCGCCGTGCGGCAACCAGCCCCATATCGAGCAGGAAGAAACACAATACGCCGGTGAACGGCACGAGAAAGAGCGGGGCGATGGGCTCGAAACCCGTGGGCCCTGCGATCAGGCCGATAAAGAAACTGCCCATCAGCAGGACGACGGATGCATTGAGCAGAACTTCATGCATCAGTCCGCCGCCATTCCCGTTATCGTCGCGCTTTTCGCCGCACCGCGCCAGCATCAACCCGCTGATGATCGCCGGCGTTTCCATGAGCGCCAGCACGGCGACCATATAGCCGGCCGGGCCCATCGACTGGCCGGTGAAAATCTCCGATGCGGTGACGAAGGTGACGACGCTGACCGAGCCGTAATGCGCAGACACTGCGCCGGCATTGACGCGGTCGAGCTTGCCGAAGCCGGTCAGCAGGACATAGGCGAAATATGGGATCACGAAGGAGAGGGCGAGGCCGGCGGCCGCAGCCAGCGCCAACTCCGGCGTGAAGCCGGACTCCGAGACCGCGACACCGCCTTTGAGTCCGATCGCCGCCATCAGGTATAGCGACAGGCCTTTGGCGATCGCTTCCGGAATGGCGAGGTCGGACCGCGCAAAGGCCGCGAGCATGCCGAGAATGAAGAACAGGATGACCGGCGAGGTCAGCGTGGAGATCACGATGTCCATGGCGCCCCGCTAGATCATCGCTTGCGGCTTGCCAACTATGGTTGGATTCGCGCCTGTGCATTGCTATTTGGGCCGCATGACAGACGCCATTGCTATCGAGACAACCGAAAAACCGCAGTCCCGCCGCCGCAAGCCGGACTGGATCCGCGTCAAGGCGCCGATGGGCGATACGTTCAACGAAACGCGCAAGCTGATGCGCGAGCTCAACCTCAATACCGTGTGCGAAGAAGCGGCTTGCCCGAATATCGGGGAATGCTGGTCGAAGAAGCATGCGACGGTGATGATCCTCGGCGACGTCTGCACGCGCGCCTGCGCCTTCTGCAACGTGAAGACCGGCATGCCGTCTGCCGTCGATGCGCTCGAGCCGCAGCATACGGCCGATGCGGCCGCCAAGCTGGGTCTCGAACATATCGTAGTAACTTCGGTCGACCGGGACGATCTTCCCGACGGCGGCGCGAGCCAGTTCGTCAAGGTGATCGAGGCGCTGCGCAAGACCACGCCGAAGACGACCATCGAGATATTGACGCCCGATTTCCGCAACAAGTCCGAAGCGGCGGTTGAGGCGATCGTCGCGGCGCGGCCCGACGTCTATAATCACAATCTGGAGACCGTGCCGCGGCTCTATCCGACGATCCGCCCCGGCGCGCGCTATTACGCCTCATTGCGCCTGCTCGAACAGGTGAAGCGTCACGATCCGTCGATCTTCACAAAGTCCGGCGTCATGCTCGGGCTCGGCGAAGAGCGGATGGAAGTGCATCAGGTGATGGACGATATGCGGTCCGCCGACGTCGATTTCCTCACCATGGGCCAGTATCTCCAGCCGACGCCGAAACATGCCAAGGTGGCTGATTTCGTGAGCCCTCAGGCATTCGACGCCTATGCCGGTATCGCGCGGGCCAAGGGATTCCTGCTCGTGGCGTCGAGCCCGCTGACGCGCTCCAGCTATCATGCCGGGGACGATTTCGAGAAACTGCGCGCCGCGCGCGAAGCCCAGCTGGCAAAGGCCTGACCGCGCATCGATGCCGCGTCATAGCGAAACCCGCCATGTCCCCTATACAGCCGAACAGATGTTCGATCTCGTCGCGGATGTCGGCCGTTACGCCGAATTCCTGCCCTGGGTCATCGCCACGCGCATCCGGTCCAACAGCGACACCGCGATGGTCGCGGACCTTGTCGTCGGTTTCAAATCGCTGCGCGAGACGTTCACGTCAAAGGTGAACAAGGAGCGGCCGAAACGGATCTCGGTCGATTATCTCGATGGGCCACTCAAATATCTGCACAATGAATGGGCGTTCGAGCCGCATCCCGATGGCGGCTGCACGATAGAATTCTGCGTCGATTTCGCCTTTCGCAGCCGGGTGTTCGAAAGCCTGGCGGGTCAGGTTTTCGATCGTGCGCTAAGAAAGATGACCGACAGTTTCGAGACGCGCGCTGACGCGCTCTACGGCGACGATGTTACCGGTTATTCGGGCAATAGCAGTTCGAGCGCCCATAGCGCTGCCTGAAGCCGGACTCCCGCCCGGCCGGTGTTTTCGAACGTTTTGCGATGAGCCTCCGCATCGCCGTCACGCAGCGCGCGTCCGAAAACGACGGTGCCGACCGGTTTGTCGTCCGTGCCGCCGCCCGGGCCCGCGACGCCGGTGATCGATACGGCGATATCGGCATCGCTGCGTTCGAGCGCGCCGATGGCCATGTTGCGCGCGACCGTCTGCGAGACCGCGCCATGTGTTTCGATTGCATCCTGACCGACTCCGAGCATCCCGATCTTCGCCTCATTCGCATAAGTTACGAATGCGGATTGGAAGACATCCGACGATCCCGCGATTTCGGTCAATGCCGCACCGACCAGGCCGCCGGTGCAGCTTTCGGCCAGTACGATCCGGCGCCCCGCCGCCCGATTAGCATCGAGGACTGCGCGGGCCTTTTCGACCAGCGCGTCAGGCAGGAGATATTCGGGCTCGGGCATGTTCAGCCCGTTACAGTCTCGCAGATGGCGAACGGACCCGCATCTTCGGGTTCGTCGTCCCGGCTGCCGATCTCGATCAGCAGCACGAGCAAGCTCGCGAAATTACGCGGGGGCAGGGGTTCCAATACTGTGAATATCCGATCGGCCGTCGGGCAGCTGTCCGCGTCCAGCATGTCATTCATCGCCACGGCTATGCCCATCTCGAACAGCCCGAGGACCAGCTCGCCGCCCGATTCTTCATCCACCGGCGGCGATGCATCGCCGTCATTCAACATACGGAACGCCACAGTCGCCGCTTCGTCGCGCGCCATCTCCGCTGCCGGCGCATAACGCTGGCTCAGGGCGCTGCCGCGCGCCACGATAGCGCTATTGGCGGGCAGAAAGGATGCGCATTGCTCGCTCACGGTGTCGATCAGGCTGGGCAGCATCGCCTGGACCGCGGTTTCGGCTTCGCTGGTCGTAAGGCAGGCGGGTTGGGCTGCGGCGTGCGTGGACAAGCCCAGCAATGCGGCGGTGGCGGCCAGCTTTTTCAGTTGCATCTCACTCTCCCAATGCGCCGAGCGTAGCAACAGCCTGAGCGGCAATGCCTTCGCCACGGCCTGTGAAACCGAGCTTTTCGGTCGTCGTAGCTTTTACGCTGACAGATTTTTCGGGGATCGCAAGAATCTCGGCGATCCGGGATCGCATCGCCGCCCGATGCGGTCCGATCCTCGGTGCCTCGCAAATCAGTGTGACATCGACATGGTGGATCATCATTCCATCGGCATTTGCAAGATCGCGGGCATGTTCGAGGAAGCGATGCGAAGCGGCGCCTTTCCATTGCGGATCGCTGGGCGGAAAATGGTCGCCGATATCGCCTTCGCCCAGCGCCCCGAGAATGGCATCGGTTAGCGCGTGCAAGCCGACATCGGCGTCAGAATGGCCGGCGAGCGAGCGATCGTGCGGGATTTCAATGCCGCACAGCCAGACATGATCGCCTTCCGAAAAGGCGTGGACGTCGTAACCGAGTCCGGTGCGCGGGATAGCAGGGGAGGGCATGGCGAAATCCTCGGCAAAGGTGATTTTCTTGAGCGCCGGATCGCCTTCGACCAGCGCGACGCGATGACCGGCCGCCCGGGCAATGGCGGCGTCGTCGGTGGCGGGTTGCACCGCGGTCCAGTCGCGGTGCGCGGCGAGAATGGCATCGAAGCGAAACGCTTGCGGGGTCTGGATGGTGACGAACTCGGACCGGTCGACCGAACGCCCGTCCGTCCGTGCGAGGCTATCGACGACCGGCAGGGCAGGGATGGCGCCCGGATCGGCGTCCAATGCATTGACGAGCCGGTCGATCACAGCCGCTGGAGTGAATGGCCGCGCGGCATCGTGGATCAGCACAATATCAGCGCTGCCGTCCGCTGCTATCGCTTCGAGCCCGCGTTGCACCGATTCCTGACGCGTCGATCCACCAATTACGGGAGGCGAGAGATTGCGATCTGCAACGGCTTCGCGATAGGCCTCGTCCTGATCGGGGCCGATAACCACGCGGATGGCGTCGATCATCGGATGTGCGGCCAGCGCGTCGACCGCGTGTGCGAGTGCCGGCTTGCCGCGAAAAACGCGATACTGTTTCGGGGTATCGCCGCCTGCGCGCTCGCCTTTTCCGGCAGCGACGATGAGGGCGGCAATGTGCGGTCGATCGGTCATCGCCATCGCCTTAGCCGAGCCCTGCCTTGCCCGCCAACGGCTTTGTGACTAGATGCGCGCCAGAAAGAAAACGCACTACGAAACATCGCATGACACAGCTTGCCCCCATATCCATCGGTCCGCTGACGATCGAAACGCCGGTGATCCTGGCACCGATGACGGGCGTCACCGACCGGCCGTTCCGCCGTCTGGTGCGCCGCTATGGGTCGGGGCTGAACGTGACCGAGATGATCGCCAGCCATGCAATGATCCGTGAAACGCGCCAGTCGCTGCAGAAGGCGGCCTGGGATCCGATCGAGGAGCCGGTGTCGATGCAGCTCGCCGGATGCGAACCGGCCGTGATGGCCGAAGCCGCGCGCCTCAACGAGGATCGCGGCGCGTCGATTATCGACATCAATATGGGCTGTCCGGTCAAAAAGGTCGTGAACGGCGATGCCGGTTCGGCGCTGATGCGCGATCTGCCCCTGGCCGCATCCCTGATCGAAGCGACCGTCAAAGCCGTTAACGTGCCTGTGACGGCGAAGATGCGGACGGGTTGGGACGACAGCAGCCGCAACGCACCTGAACTTGCGCGCATCGCCGAAGACCTTGGTGCGCAGCTGATTACAGTCCACGGCCGGACCCGCTGCCAGATGTACAAAGGCCATGCCGACTGGGCATTCGTGTCCGACGTCAAAGATGCGGTTTCGCTGCCGGTGATCGTCAATGGCGATATCTGCTCGATCGAGGATGCGGAGGAGGCGCTGCGCCAGTCGAACGCGGATGGCGTGATGGTCGGCCGCGGGGCTTACGGAAAGCCATGGCTGCTCAGCCAGATCATGCATTGGTTCCGGACGGGCGAGCGTCTTCCCGACCCGTCGCTGGGCGAACAGTATCGGGTTATCGCCCGCCATTATCGCGACATGCTCGAACTCTACGGCGAGGATGTCGGCGTCAAAGTCGCGCGCAAACATATCGGTTGGTACACCAAGGGGCTTCCGGGATCGGCCGAGTTTCGCAACCGCGCCAATCAGGAAATGGACCCGTATCGCGTACTCGAGATGCTTGCCGACTTTTTCGGGCCGTCGATCGATCGGGCGGCTGCCTGAAATTGAGCGCGGCCCAATTGCGACAAACCGCCCGCCGCGCGCGCCGCGATATCGCCCGGACTATGGAAAACTGTGTTTTCTATGCAACGGGCCTGTGTTAGCTCTGCAACGATGACCAGCGAGACGGTTTCCGGCGATCAGATTGACGGTGAGAGCGGCGTGGACGGGCTGCGCCAGAAGAGCTGGTTCATGCCATCCATCGAGCTGACGACGCTCGGCATATTCCTGGCTATGGTAGCGCTCAGCTATGTCGTGCTGAGCCAGCAAGGGCCGGACCAACTCTTCCTGACGCCCTTTCTGACCGCGTTGCTGCTCGTTGCGCTGCTGGTGCCGGCCATGTTCCTGATGGTGCTGATCGCGCGGCGGATCGCGCAACGCCGTGCTGCGCAATCCCCGATCGGCGGCAAGGGGCGCCTGCATGTGCGCCTCGTTGCGCTATTCTCCGGCATCGCCGCGGTGCCGACGCTTCTGGTCGTGATATTCGCGTCCGTGCTGTTCCAATATGGCGTCGAATTCTGGTTTTCGGAGCGCGCGCGCGCCACGCTTGAAAATGCAGGCAGCCTTGCCCAGGATTTCTATGTCGAGAGCCTGGAAGAGGTTGAGGCCGAAACCCGCACAATGGCCGCCGATCTCGCGCCGCTCGTGGAAGGGTCGTCGTTCGAAACACCCGAGTTCGTCGAGAATTTCGCCTTCCAGGTCTATGCGCGCGAACTGTCCGATGCCGCCATCTTCACGGTGGGGGAGGGCGGTGAAGTGCGCACCGTCGCGCTCGTCAATCCGGACGACGTGTCCATGGAATCCCGCCTTACCGCCTCGCTGCTGGCGACGCTTGACGAACAAAGCCAGTCGGCGGTCAACGATGCCGGCGATCGGTTCGAAGCGCTGGCCCGCTTCGGCGAGGAATCGCCTTACCTCATATACGCGTCCCGAGCCTCGGATCCGCAGATGCAGCTCCAGACCGAGCGTGCGACGGCGATCCTCGACGATTATGACGAGCTGATCGATCGCGGGCAGGTCATGCAGCTGCGTTTCAATGCCGCGCTGCTCGTGATTTCACTCCTGATCGTGGCGGCGGCGATCTGGATTGCGCTCAACGTCGCCGATCGGCTCGTCCGGCCGGTCGGCCTGCTTGTCGAGGCGGCGCGTAAAGTGGCCGATGGCGATCTTTCGACGCGCGTGCCGGTGCCCGAAGCGCGCGACGAGATCGGCACCCTGGCCAGCGCATTTAACGGCATGACCGGCCGCCTCGAGGAACAGACGGGCGCTCTCGTGCTTGCAAACGACCAGCTCGATAGCCGTCGCGCCTTTACCGAAGCCGTCCTGTCCAGTGTTACGGCGGGCGTCGTTTCCGTCGATGGCGAACGCCAGATCCGCCTGATCAACCGATCGGCCGCCGAGCTCATGGAAGTCGATCAACAGGCGGTGATGGGCGATTGCCTCAAAGATATCGCGCCCGAGCTCGACCGGCTGCTGGAGAGCGGCGCAGATACCAAGATTATCCAGATGACCAGCGGCGGGGAGCCGCGAACGCTCGCAGTGACGCTGGTCGAGGACCAGGGCGGCCATGTGCTGACCTTCGACGATATCACGCAGCAATTGCTCGATCAGCGGCGCGCAGCCTGGTCGGACGTCGCCCGGCGCATCGCGCACGAGATCAAGAACCCGCTGACGCCGATCCAGCTTGCCGCCGAACGGCTGCAGCGGCGATTCGGCGAGGCGGCCGATCCCGATAGCGGCGTTTTCTCCAAGCTTACCGAAACGATTGTCCGGCAAGTGGGCGATCTGAGGCGAATGGTCGACGAGTTTTCGTCTTTTGCGCGCATGCCGAAACCCGTATTTCGCGAGGAATCGATCGTCGATATCGCACGGCAGGCGATGTTCCTGCACGAAGTCGCGCATCCCGAAATCGCGTTCGAACAGCATGCGCCGGACAAGCTGCGCCCCGTCGTTTGTGACCGCCGCCAATTGGGGCAGGCACTGACCAATGTCGTCAAGAATGCGGTCGAAGCAGTCGAGCAGAAACATGGGGCAGGGGAGACCGGCGGAGAGATTACCCTTTCGATCACGCAGGACGGACCACGCGTACTTCTCGATGTCGAGGATAATGGCGTCGGCTTGCCTGCAGAGCGCGAGCGTTTGACCGAGCCCTATATGACGACACGCGAAAGCGGTACCGGCCTCGGCCTCGCCATCGTCAAGAAGATTGTCGAAGAGCATTTTGGAACGATCAGCTTCTCGGACCGTCCGGAGGGCGGCAGCCGCATCCGCGTCGTGCTCGATCTCGAGGCGCTCGAGCCGCTTAAAGACACGGAAGCCGGCGACGGCGGCGAAGACGATCGCCTCGAACAGTTAACGCGTAATGATGAGGAGACCGCCTGATGTCGCTCGATATTCTTGTCGTCGACGACGAAGCCGATATTTGCGAGCTCGTCGCCGGAGTTCTCGAAGATGAAGGCTATGAAGCCCGTACCGCGCGCAGCAGCGACGAAGCAATTGCGGCGCTCGAAGAGCGGCGCCCGTCCCTTGTTCTTCTCGATGTCTGGCTCCAGGGCTCCAAACTCGACGGGCTCGACCTTCTGGACGAGATCAAGCAGCGCGATCCCAGCCTGCCGGTGCTGATGATTTCGGGACATGGCAATCTCGACACGGCTGTTGCGGCAATCCGGCGCGGAGCGGTGGATTTCATCGAAAAGCCGTTCGAGGCGGCGCGCCTGCTGCATCTCGTATCGCGCGCCACGGAAACAGATAGGCTGCGCCGCGAGAATGAACAGCTCAAGGCGCGGATCGGCGAAGAAGACGAACTCACCGGGAACTCGAGCGCGATCAACAGCGTCCGCGCGACGCTCAAGCGGGTCGCTGGTACGGGCAGCCGGGTGATGATCACCGGGCCGGCCGGTGTGGGCAAAGAGGTCGCGGCGCGGTTGCTCCACAATTGGAGTGGCCGCGCCGATGCGCCCTTCGTTGTCGTCAGCGCGGCACGCATGACGACGGACCGGGTCGAGGAGGAGCTGTTCGGCTCCGAGGACGATGACGGCCCCCGTCCGGGATTGCTCGAACAGGCGCATGGCGGAACGCTGTTTCTCGACGAGATCGGGGATATGCCATTGGCCGCGCAAGGCCGTATCCTGCGGGTTTTGACCGATCAGCGTTTCAACCGTGTTGGCGGGCAGCGGCTCGTCAATGTCGATGTGCGCGTGATTTCGGCGACGGCGCGCGATCTCGAGACGGAGATCGCGGAGGGCCGTTTCCGCGAAGACCTGTTCTATCGCCTGAATGTGGTGCCGGTGCATCTCCCGCCATTGGCCGAACGGCGCGAGGATATCCCGCCGCTCGTGGAGCATTTCGCCGCGCGCTATGCGGCGGAGCGGCGCGTCCCAAATCCGGAGATATCCGACGAGGCCATCGCCGCGATGCAGGCCTATGAATGGCCCGGAAATGTGCGGCAGTTGCGCAATATCGTCGAACGCACCATCATCCTAGCCCCCGGCGATCGGATCGCGCGGATCGATGCGGATATGTTGCCAGCGGAGATTCTCGAGGACCAGCTTCAGATCGCGCCGGACAAGGGCGCGAAGGCGATTATGGGCACGCCTCTGCGCGAGGCGCGCGAAACGTTCGAACGTGAATATCTCCGTGTCCAGATTCGACGTTTTTCCGGGAATATCTCGCGCACGGCGACCTTTATCGGGATGGAGCGCTCGGCCTTGCATCGGAAGCTGAAAACACTGGGACTCAACGAGTCGAAGAAAAAAACATCCGATTGAAGTCGGACGCCCGCGCACCTACATTTCCGGAGAGGCGGGTCGCCGCCTTATCGAACAGACGTCGATCAACGATGCCCAGCGGGCCACGACCCGCCAAGAGCCGGAGGCCATAATGGCTGAGAAGGTCAACATACTTCAGGATCTGTTTCTCAATACGTTGCGCAAATCGAAAACGCCGGTCACGATGTTCCTCGTCAAAGGCGTCAAACTCCAGGGCGTTATCACCTGGTTCGACAATTTTTCCGTGCTGTTGCGCCGTGATGGCCAGTCCCAACTCGTCTACAAACACGCCATCTCGACGATCATGCCGGGCGGGCCGATGGACATGGCCGAAATCGAAGCGACCTTTGCCGAAGAAAAACCGGGCAAGCTGTTGCAGGAAATCTTTCTCAACGCCGTAAAGCGCGAGCGCGATCCGGTGACGATGTTCCTGGTGAACGGCGTGATGCTGCAGGGCGAAGTTGCCGCATTTGATCTGTTCTGCCTGCTGCTCAATCGCGACGGCCAGTCGCAGCTTGTCTATAAGCACGCGATCTCGACGATCCAGCCGGCCAATGCCATCGATCTCGGCAGCGCCGACCCGAACGCGCAATCCTGAGGTTTTTGATTTGAGCGTTTTCGATCGCGATGAACTGGACGGATTGCGGCGCGGCGATCGCGCGCTTGTAGTCTTGCCGGACTTTGGCCGGGACGGGAGCCGGGATAGCGATGCGCGGCTCGAAGAAGCGGCTGGACTAGCCGAAGCGATCGGCATCGCGGTAGTCGAGAAATATGCGATAAATCTGCGACAGGCGCGGCCGGCAACGCTGTTCGGCAAAGGGCAGGCCGAAAAACTCGCCATCGAGACGCGGCTTGCCGAAGCCGATCTTGTTATCATCGATGCGGCCCTGACGCCCGTTCAGCAAAAGAACCTTGAAGATGAACTCAAGGTCAAGGTGATCGACCGCACCGGGCTCATTCTCGAGATCTTCGGCGAACGCGCGGCAACGGCGGAAGGGCGGTTGCAGGTCGAGCTCGCCCATCTCGATTATCAGGCGGGGCGGCTCGTGCGGAGCTGGACCCATCTGGAGCGGCAGCGCGGCGGTTTCGGTTTCCTCGGCGGTCCCGGCGAAACACAGATCGAGGCCGACAGGCGGATGATCCGGGATCGCATGGCGAAGCTTCGCCGCGAACTCGAACAGGTGCGCCGTACGCGCAGCCTGCACCGGGCGCGACGGCAAAAGGCGCCTTGGCCGGTAATCGCGCTTGTCGGCTATACGAACGCCGGAAAATCCACGCTTTTCAACAGGATGACGGGCGGTGACGTCATGGCGGCAGATTTGCTGTTCGCGACGCTGGATCCGACGATGCGCGAGATCGAACTGCCGGGACTCGACAAGGCGATCCTCTCCGACACGGTCGGGTTCGTCTCGGATTTGCCGACCCAGCTTGTGGCGGCGTTTCGCGCAACTCTGGAAGAGGTCAACGCGGCCGATCTCATCGTCCATGTGCGCGATATCTCGCATCCGGACAGCGATGCCCAGTGCGCCGATGTCGAACAGGTGCTGCGCGAAATCGGCGCGTTGGACGGGGAGGGGGGCGCCCCGCTGATCGAGGCCTGGAACAAGATAGACGCGCTGGATGATGCGGCGCGCGAGCAGCTGTGCAACGCGGCCGAGCGCCGGGAAGACGTTGTCGCGGTATCGGCGCTGACCGGGCAGGGGATCGAGGATCTTCGTCGTCTGGTTGCCGAAAGGCTTGATCGGGGAAGCGCGATCCACGACGTAGAATTGCCGGTTTCCGACGGCGAGAATCTGGCTTGGCTACATCGCAATGGAAGTGTTTTAGATCAGCAGGTTAACGGCGATTCCATGCATATCTCTGTAAAATTGTCGGCGATCGACTGGGACCGTTTCCAGGACCGGGTAGCAGCCGGTTAGCCCTTGGCCTGTTTCGCGGCGCCCCACAGTTCTTCCATCTCGTCCAAAGACAGCTCCGAAAAACCCTCGCCGGCGCAATCCTCCATCGCCCGAAACCGCCGTTCGAACTTTCTGTTGGCGCCGCGCAAAGCCGTTTCGGGATCGATCTTTAAATGCCGCGCCCAATTCACGATTGCGAACAGCAAATCTCCAATCTCTTCAGCGCGTTCCGAGTCGTTCTTCGCAGATTCGACTTCGCCGATTTCTTCGGCGATTTTCGCCTTCGGCCCGTCGGCATCCGGCCAGTCGAAGCCGGTGCGCGCGGCGCGTTTCTGTAGCTTTTCCGCGCGGAGCAGGGCGGGAAGGGCGGTCGCGACGCCGTCCAGAGCACTCTCACCGCCCTTTTCTTCCCGTTCGGCCGCCTTGATGGCTTCCCAGCCCGGTCCGGTACCGCGTGCGTCTGCGTTTGCGCCGAAGACATGCGGATGCCGGCGGATCATCTTGTCGGAAATGCCGTCGAGAACGTCGGCCAGGTCGAAATGGCCCATTTCCTGCGCCATGCGCGCGTGGAACACGACCTGAAGCTGCAAATCGCCGAGCTCATCCTTGAGCGCCGCCATATCGTCATGCTCGATCGCATCGGCGACCTCATAGGCTTCTTCGATCGTATAGGGCGCGATCGACGCAAAGTCCTGTTCGACGTCCCATGGACAGCCTGTGTCCGGATCCCGCAGCCGCGCCATGATTGCCGAGAGCCGCTTGATACGCTGTCCGACATCGTCATTTTCCTGAGAGGGGCGCGTCACGTCCATCGATATGTAATCCCGATAATATACATTATGTTAAATTATAAGTGATCCGAGGCATTTCCCCCTCTCGTCGCTCTCTGTTGAGAATCAGGCCTCTCACGGCTCAAGGATCAGCCAGTCGCCTTCGACGCCCCAGCTGGACAGCGACGACAGGAAGTTCATGCCAAGAACATTCGTGCCGCCAAACTCTTCGGCGATTACGACAGGCATATCGTCGCGCCTGATCGTGCCGACGATCAGCGTTTCAGCCTGGGCGCGATCGGCCGATATCGGCCCGTTGGCGGTATTCAATATCATCGGATAGCCGCCGCCGGGCCGCACGCCGGAGCGCTGGGCCGCGCCGACCGACAAGGCCGTGACGGTCGCGCCGCTATCGACCAGAAACCGTTCCTCATTGCCGTTGATCCGGACATTCACCCAGAAATGGCCATCTTCCGATTTGCGGATGCGCAGCGTTTCGCCATCTGCGACGCTATCCGGCGGGTCGATCTCATACCAGATTCTCTGTCCGAACGCTTTGATATCGTTACGAAAGGCATAGATGGTCAGGCCGATCGCGAAGATCGCTATCCACGCAAGCGCCATCTTGGCGGCCTGACCGAGCGGGATACGGCGCGCGAGCAGGGCGCTGCCTACGACGACCAGCATAACGACGGCCCAAACCAGGCTGATACCCTGTCCGTCGGTCATCCCAGTTCCACCTCCAGCCCGTCATAACCGGGTTCGACATTGTCCGGCAGTTCGTCGAGCAGCGTCCGATAGTCCATCGAATGATCCATATGGGTCAGTATTGCGCGCCCGGGTTTCGCTTTTTCGATCCAGTCGAGTGTCTGTGCAAGATGCGGGTGCGTCGGATGTTCGCGGCGCCGGAGCGCGTCGACGACCCAAACGTCAACACCTTCCACGCATTCAAACGCCTTGGCGGGCAAGCCGGTAAAGTCCGTCGTATAGGCCATGCTCTTGCCGCCATGGTCGAACCGCATCGCTGCCGATGTTATCGTGCCGTGCGGCATATCGGCCGCCGTGACGGTGATACCACCCAGCATGACCCGGTCGGTAAGCGTCATGCCCTGCGCATAGGACGGATAGGGGCCGTTGCCGCGAAAGGCGAAATCGAACCGCTGCTGGATCTCCCGCAGCGTTCTCGGCCTCGCCAGACACGGCACAGGGCCGCCCAGCGCGAAATAGAGCTGCCGGAGCTCGTCGATACCGTGGCAATGGTCGGCATGTTCGTGCGTCCAGAGAACATGATCGACGCGTTTTATCTCGGCATCGAGCAGCTGTTGCCGCAAATCCGGGCCGGTATCGACCAATATGGTGTGGTTTCCCGCGGAAATGAGGATCGATGATCGCATCCGCCGGTTTCTCGGTTCGTTCGGATCGCACGCACCCCAGTCATTGCCGATCCTCGGAACGCCGGCCGACGTGCCGCAACCGAGAACCCGCAGTTTCACGCGGCCGTCTTGTCAAACAGGGTATGAAAGTTTCGTGTCGTATAGGCCGCCAGTTTTGCCAACGGTTCGTCGCGCAATTCCGCCAGGAACGCCGCCGTATCCGCCACGAAAGCTGGTTCGCAGGTCTTTCCGCGGTTAGGCACCGGCGCAAGAAACGGCGAATCCGTCTCGATCAGCAAGCGCTCGGCGGGGAGCTTCGCAGCGGTCGCCTGCAAATCCTTCGCATTCTTGAACGTTACGATACCGGAAATCGAGATGTAGAAACCAAGATCGAGCGCGATATCGGCGAACTCCTGACTCGCGGTGAAGCAGTGGATGACGCCGCGATAACGCCCCTTCCCCATCTCGTCCGCCAGGATATCAGCCGTATCCTCTTCGGCATCGCGGGTGTGAACGATCAACGGGAGGTCCGTGTCGCGCGATGCCGCAATATGCGCACGAAAGCTCGTTTTCTGCTGCTCGCGATCCGAATGCTCGTAATAATAGTCGAGTCCCGTCTCGCCGATCGCAACGACGCGCGGATGATCGGCTTTCGCAACGAGCTTGGCCGTATCGATATCGGGATGGGCATCGGCTTCGTGCGGGTGAATGCCGACCGAGGCCCAGATGTCCTCGCCCTTCTCCGCCGTGGCGATAATCGCATCCCATTCGCGCTCGCGCGTCGAGATGTTGAGCATAGTGGACACGCCGCGCGCCCGGGCCGCCTCGATCACGTCGTCCTGACGCTCGACAAGGCCTTCGTAATTCAGATGGCAATGGCTATCGACAAACATGTCAAAGAGATAGGGAGTCCGGCCCTAGCTGTCACCCTGCTCTTCCGGCATTTCGAGCCGGGGAAAGACGCCTTGCGGCGGCGGAAGCGCGAGTCCAGGCTCCAGCGGCTGAGCCAGGGCAGCAAAATCCCGGGCGTCCGCTGCTTGGGCAAGTTGATCGAGCAGCGCATCGGCCGATGCCGGGATCGCCCAGCGGGCGAGGATGGCAAGCCGCCGTACCGCTTCGGCGCAACGATAAAGTATCGCCCCTGCCCGCTCCGGATCGGTCTTGCGGACAGCCCAGGGCTGCTGCTCGGAAATATAGAGATTGGCCTCGGCCGCGCCTTTCCAGATCGCTTCGAGCGCTTGATGGATGGCGAATTCGTCCATGGCTTGCTCGGCTTGTCCGGGAATCGCATCGAAAAGCGCTGCGAGCGCTGCATCGGTCTCGGTCGGCTCACCGGGATCGGGCACTACACCGTCGAAATTCTTGGCGATCATCGACAGCGTGCGCTGGGCGAGGTTGCCGAGATCGTTCGCGAGGTCCGCGTTGCAGCGGGTAACGATGGCTTCCGGCGAATAGCTGCCATCATTGCCGAAGCTCACTTCACGCAGCAGGAAATAGCGGACGGAATCAACGCCGAACGTGTCGGCCAGCGCCATCGGGTCGGTAACATTGCCCAGCGATTTCGACTCCTTCTGCCCGCGATTGAGCAAAAAACCGTGGCCGAATACGCGCGATGGCAGCGGGAGGTCCGCGCTCATCAGGAAGGCCGGCCAGTAAACCGTGTGAAAACGCACGATATCCTTGCCGATGATATGGACGCTTTCCGCCCCCTCGCCCCAATAGCGCGCGTAGAGCCCTTCTTCATCCGGAAAATCGAGACCCGTCAGATAGTTGGTAAGCGCGTCGAGCCAGACATACATGACATGGTCGTCATGCCCGGGCACTTTGACTCCCCAATCGAAGCTGGTGCGCGAAATGCTGAGATCGCGCAACCCACCTTCGACGAAGCGCGCGATTTCGTTGCGGCGGCTGTCAGGCTTGAGAAATTCGGGGTGTTTTTCGTATAAATCCAGAAGTTTGCCCTGATAATTGGACAGTTTGAAGAACCAGCTTTCCTCGACGGTCCACTCGACTGGCGTGCCCTGGGGCGAGAGTTTCTCGTCACCCTCCCCGTCGATCAGCTCCTTTTCGTCATAATAGGCCTCGTCGCGAACCGAGTACCAGCCTTCATAGCGATCGAGATAGAGATCGCCCTTCTCTTCCATCCGCTTCCAGATCGCCTGTGCCGCACGGTGGTTCGCCTCTTCCGTAGTCCGGATAAATCGATCATACCCGATATTAAGAGTATCGCACATATCAATGAAATATTGTGTCATTTCATCGGCGAATTCGCGGATATCCATGCCGCGCTCGCGCGCCGTCTTGACCATTTTCAGGCCATGCTCGTCGACTCCCGTCTGAAACCGCACATCGCGGCCCGAAAGCTTGTAAAAGCGCGCTATAGCGTCGGTCGCGACCGCTTCATAGGCATGCCCGATATGCGGCCGGCCATTGGGATAGCTGATCGCGGTCGTGATGTAGAATGGCTTGGAATCAGGCGTCATGCCGGGGTTCATGCAGCGAAGCGAGCAGTCCGGCAAGCGTGAAAACAGTGCTTTGCGGGTCGAGCGAGAGCCTTTGCGCGCCGCTCGCCAGCGAACGCGCCTCTTCCCAGGCGGAAAGCGCGTTTTCCAGCGCTCTGCCCTCCAAATTCCGCGCATGCGTCGCGATTGCGGTCGGTGCGCGGTCGAGAAACGCTTCGTAGCGCGGCTGCGCCTTTTTCAAGGCGAGGCTCTGGGCCAGGGCGGCGCGGGCACTGTTGCCGGAATCGCCTTTGGCGATGAGTGCCGCAATGGCCGCATCCAGTTCGGCGATATCGAGGCCCGCATATTGCAGCGCCTGGCCCGGCGCGCCGTTGCCGATCCGGACCAGGGCCGCGCGCTCGTCAGCACCCATATCGGGCTCGGCTTGGGTAATGGCCGACGCCATGACGTCATCGGAAAGCCTTGAAAATTTGAGCATTCTGCAGCGCGAACGGATCGTCGGCAATATCCGCCCGGGACTATGACAGACGAGCAGGAACACACAATTCGGCGGCGGTTCTTCAAGATTCTTGAGCAGCGCATTGGCCGCCGGCCGTTCCAGATCGTCGATCGCGTCGATGACGACGGCGCGCCAATCGGACATGGATGGCGTGGTGGCGAAGAGCGACTGGATCGCGCGAATCTGATCGACCGTGATGTTACGCGCCAGCTCGTCCGGTTTGCGGTCGCGCGGCAGCCGGGCGAGACGCCGCAGATCGGGATGGCTGCCCGCCTTGATCAGTTGCGCCGTGGGATGGGTATCGGCGACGGAAAGCCCCTCCCCCAGCCCGTCAGACGAGGTCGCTTGCGCCAGCACGCGCTGCGCCGCGAAATCGGCGAACATTGCCTTGCCGACCCCCTTGGGCCCGGCGAGCAGCCAGGCATGGTGCAATGTCCCGCCGTCCAGTGCGCTGCGAAATGCTCCGATCGCCGTATCGTGTCCGAACAGCCTCACAGAAACCGCTCCTCGACAGCCTCGCGAATGGCGGTTGCAACTCGCTCGACCGGCTCGCTGCCGTTGATGACGACAAAGCGTCCTGGCTCGTCCTGTGCAAAAGCGTCGAAAGCGGCGGCGACGGCGCTATGAAAAGCGAGATCGCGGCGGGTAAACCGATCGCGATCCGCACCATCACGCGCGACGGCCCTTTTTGTGCCTTCGTCGCCGTCCATACGCAGCAGCAATGTCAGATCGGGCCAGCTGTCGCCGATGGCTGTCTGGTTGATCTTTCGCACGAGATCGACGCCCAGATTGCCGGCTGCGCCCTGATAGGCGAGCGTCGAATCGATGAAGCGATCGCAAATCACCCATCTCCCATCCGCTATCGCTGGACGGATGAGGCTCTCGACATGATCGGCGCGGGCGGCGGCGAACAGATGGGCTTCGGCCGTCGCGGTAAGCGGCGTATCGGATTCGAGGAGCAAGGCGCGAATAGCATTGGCGCCCGGTGTTCCGCCCGGTTCGCGAGTCTCGACGGTTTCGATCCCGCGGTCGCGAAGCCATGACGCCAAGAGTTTGGCCTGTGTCGATTTACCGGCGCCCTCGCCACCTTCAAAGGTTATGAATTTGCCGGGCACGCGTCTCTATCCGAAGCCGAGCAGAGACATAAGGCCGGCCCATACGCGCCCGAAGAACCCGCGTTCCCCGACCGCTTCCTCGGCGACCAGCGGCAGGCGCTGGGCCGGCATGCCAGGGGTTTCGACCACGAGGTCAGCGATATGCTGACCTTCGGCGATCGGCGCGCGCACCGGGCCCTGGTAGACGATTTTCGCCTGACGCTCGGACACCAGGCCGGCGGGCACGGTAATCGCTAGATCCCGTGGCGCCACGAGACCGACTGCGCTTGCGCTGCCGCCCTGCACTTGCACGGCTCCAATGCGACCTCCGCTGGCGACGAGCCGCCGCGATTGCCATGCGTTGAAACCCCATTCCATGAACCGCGTGGATTCGCTGATCCGCTGAGTATAGGAATCGAGCCCGGCGACGACCATTACGAGGCGGCGTCCATCCTGGACCGCCGATCCCGTGAAACCATAGCCCGCTTCCTGCGTGTGACCGGTTTTCAGGCCGTCCGCGCCGTTGACGTTCCCGATCAGCGGGTTGCGGTTGGGCTGCGTGATCGGCTCGCCGCCCATCGTTTCACCCCAGGTAAATTCACGGCGACCGTAAAACTGGCTGTAATATTCGGGATACCGCCGGATCGTCGCGATTGCGATCCGCGCGAGATCGCGGGCCGACACATAGCTTTCGCCCTCATCGGGCCAACCCGTGCTGTTGCCGAAATTACTGTTCTCAAGGCCCAGTTCTTCGGCCTTGCGGTTCATCAAGGCGGCGAAGGCGGTCTCCGTGCCCGAGATACATTCGGAGAGTACGACGCTGGCATCGTTGCCCGATACCGTAACCACCCCATAGAGCAGGTTTTCGATGCTCACCTGCTCGCCCGGCGACAGGAACATTGTCGATCCGGCGCTTGGGCCGCTCCATTGCCGCCAGGTGTCGGGGCGGACCGTGCATTCCTGGTCGAGCGTGATCTCGCCCTCGTCGAGCAGATCGAACGCGACATGCGCCGTCATCATCTTGGCCATCGACGCCGGAGGGATACGCCGTTCGGCATCGCGCGCGAACAAAACCGCGCCCGAACTCATATCGACCAGATAGGCAATCGGTGCATCGCCGTCATATTGCGGTCGCTGAGCGTTGCTCGAACCGGCCATGGCCACCATGGCCAGCGCCAGAAAGATGGGGGACTTACGCATATACTGGTCTCGTTCCTTTTACCGTGCGGGATCCCGGAAAATGCGGGCATCTGTAAAGCCCGCGGATCGCGCCTGCGAGCGGGCCTGTTGCGCGGCCGCTTGGCTCGGATAGGGCCCGAGGCGAACCCGTCGGATATTTCCCGCGGACACGATTCGCACCGGCCCAAGGCGTTGCGCACGATCGGCCAGCCTCTGCGCATTCGAAGCATTCGAAAAGGCGCCGAGCTGAACATAATAGCTGCCGGTTGCCGCCGGCGGAGCTGGGCGTGTCGGGACCGGTCTTTGCGGTTCCTCTTCAGCGAGCCACTCTGCACCAGTGGTCGGTCGATCCGTATTCGGGCTGCTGGCAACGGCGCTATCGCCGGCCGCATCGGGTGGCGGGGTTGCCGGCGGAATGATCCCTCCGCCCCGTGCATATTGTGCGCGCAATGCGTCCAGGAGCTGCGGCGATGCGTCCAGCCGCGGCTGAGCCGGCTGCCCGGCGCGCAGCCGCGCCCGATCGCTCTCGATGGGCTGGACCCTGCGGACACGGACGGGCGCCGTGCCCTGTTCGACGATACCGAGCTGCCGCGCCGCGCCGACCGACAGGTCGATGATCCGGTCGCCGGCGAACGGCCCGCGGTCATTGACGCGCACGAGTATCGTCCGCCCGGTCTGCAAGGCGGTCACTTCGACATAGGATGGCAGCGGCAGCGTGCGATGGGCGGCGCTCATTCCCGATGGTCGGAACCGCTCGCCATTGGCCGTCGGGCGTCCGGAAAGCTCCGCGCCATAGTAAGAGGCAAGACCTACTTCGTCATAATGGGAGGGATCGGACGGCGTATAGGTGCGCCCGTCGATGGTATAGGGCGGCCCGATCTGGACCGGTACGTCGGACACCGCCTCGCCGTAGACAGGCGCTTGCCCGCCCGCCGATGCCGGCGGCAATTCGCGTCCACCGCTACCGCCGCAAGCGGCAAGGGCGAAAAGCGAAAGTCCGGCAATCCATTTTGTCTTATCGAACAATTTCATCGGCCAGTAACCCCACGGACAGGGCATAGAAATTCGAGCAATTATAGTCGAGTATCACGCGATAATTGTTGGTGAGAAGATAGGCGGTGCTGCCCGGTCCGTCGGGTTCGAGAAGTGTCGCCATCACCGTATCGTCGGGCCAGATGCCGCGACGCGGTCGAATCCCGAGTTCCCGCCACTCGGCCATCGACAGCCAGCGGCTGTGCCGTTCCATCACGCGCGGACAACGGGTCGCGTCCGTGCGATTGGCGATGGCGCTGCGGTTGAGCGAGGACGGGACGTTCACCGCTATTCCCCAAGGCACGCCGCGGCGCCACCCGGCATTTTCGAGATAATTGCCGATCGAGGCGAGCGCATCGGCCTCGCTCCGCCAGATTTCTGCGCGTCCGTCGCCGTCGCCGTCGATAGCGAGACGCAGATAGACGCTCGGCAGGAACTGCGGATAGCCGAAAGCGCCGGCCCAACTGCCGATGAGCCGGTCGCGCGGCACGCCCCGGTCGATCATCTTCATCGCAGCTATGAACTCGCCCGCGAACAATTCGCGCCGACGTCCCTCATAAGCCAGTGTGGCAAGCGAACGCGGCAGATCGAAATCGCCGGTAATCCGGCCATAGCCAGTCTCATGGCCGTAAATCGCGATGGCGATCTTGCCCGGCACGCCGGTGCGCTGCTCGATATCGCGCAATTGGCCGATCACGCGGCGATAGGTCGCGACGCCACCATTGATCCGCGTCGGATTGACGTGGCGCGCCTGATAGGGCGCGAAAGGCGGTATGGGCGCGTCGAAACTGCCGCCGGGCTGGTTGCGGTCGAGCCGGATAACCCGGGGATTGTAGCTCAGCGTCGGGATGACCCGGTCGAGCGTTTCGGGCCGCACGCCCTCGGCGATCGCTTGCGCGCGCAGTTCCTGCATATAGGCGCGGAAGCCCGCGTCGGTCTGAGCCGCAGCGGGGCTCGCCATGCCGAATCCGGCGATTGTGAGGAAAACGAGCTTGATCAGTTGGAAGTGACGCATCTGGATACCCTTCCCGCATTCTCCTGCCATAGCGGCGGGCGGAAAAGAAAGGCTTTTCGTCGCACGGCTTGCACATAAGGCCGTTTGCGCGATAAGCGCCTTGCGAAGCGGACAGGTGGCCGAGTGGTTTAAGGCACTGGTCTTGAAAACCAGCGTGGGTTCACGCTCACCGTGGGTTCGAATCCCACCCTGTCCGCCATTCACCGCCTATGCGATATTCGGATATACAAACAGTGCCCGGCTAACTTGCCGTTCGCTCATCTCTCTTTTTTTGGGAAATACGCCTTCCACGAGATCACCGCGGCGGCCGCAAACAGCAATCCGATAATGATGAAGGTTCCGCCTTCGTTTGCAGCTTGTGGTCCGTCAGGAAAAGCCATTCGGAAGAGACCCGCAAGTACCGACATCCAACCCAAGAGGGTAACGATAACACGCCAGTCACGCACCCAGAGGTTGTGGAACCAGACCACAGCGAGGCCACCCATGAACCACATGATTCCGTTGTTGAAGACCGTCGTAGCGTGGATTCCGTCCCAAATATGAAAGTTCAGAGTTTCGAGCGCAGTAGATGCCATGATCGTCGGGCCCATGATTGCGGCAATGTTGCGTGACGTTTCCATGGGACTAGTCTCCATATCCATCGAATCTCGCTGATAGCATGGGATGTCATCAACAACGGCGCGTATATGCAGTGGCGTTATCGAAGGCTCATAGCGAAGGAACAGTCCGCATTTTGAATGTGTAGGCTGCCAGCACTCTATTTTTCCGCTTGCCGCTCTTCCGCCCGCTCCGCATTGGCCAGCAGATCATTTGCCAGTTTCCGCGCGATATCCGGCGACAAGGTGCATTGAAGGACGCCGCTTTCCCCGCCTTCGACATCGGGACCCAGCCCGTAATACATCAGTCGCAGCAGGATCTGGTCCGGCGCTATCGCGGATTCATAGCCGAAAAACGGGTGGGCAACGATATTGCCGTCTTCGTCCGTATCCCAGTTTTCCATGATGCTCTCCTGTCGATTGCGCGCGCAACGGTTCGCCCCGATGCGTGGGGACGTTTCATCGTTCGATCAAACGAAAAATCTTAGCTTTTCTTGAGCGTAAGTCCGCCGAAACGCTTGTTGAAGCGATCGATCCGTCCGCCGCTGTCGATCAGGTTGCGGCTGCCGCCGGTCCATGCCGGATGCGATTTCGGGTCCACATCGAGGCTCAGCGTTTCGCCTTCCGCGCCCCAGGTGGAGCGGGTTTGGAACTCGGTGCCATCGGTCATCTTGACCGTGATCATGTGGTAATCGGGATGAATATCGGTTTTCATTGCTGTGGCTTTCCATATGGCTGGTTACCGACCAGCCGGTTCAAGCGAAGGCGCGCATCTAGCGATTGCAGCACCGCTTGACAAGGGCTTGCAGCGGCGCGTAGCGGCTGGTTCCAGCAAAGGTGCCGTGCGGATACGCGCGGTGAAAAGGGAAGCCGGTGAAAGTCCGGCGCTGTGCCCGCAACTGTGAGCGGCAAATCCCTCCCCTCAAAGCCACTGGGCGTATGTTCGGGAAGGCGGGGAGCGGAGTTCGAGCCGCAAGTCAGGAGACCTGCCTTTTGCGTCGTCCAAGCCCGGCCGGGTCCAGCCGGAGTGACGGGAAGCCGCTCTGGCTTCCTTCGCGACGGCAGAGTCGTGGAGGAAACAGTTGGGCAACAGCCGCATAGCAAGGATGACCCCGCCAAGAGCGCTGCTCTTGGCTGCCACGCTATGGCTTGGCATCTCCGGTCCGACGCTAGCTGCGCCCGATCGGGTCGTATCCCTGAACATGTGTACCGACGAACTGCTCCTGCTGCTGGCAGAGCCGGCCCAGATCGCATCCGTTACTCATCTGGCGCAAGACGAGCATGAGTTTCCATTCTGGCGGACGGCACGCCGGTATCCAGCGAATAATGGCAGCGTCGTTTCGGTAGCCGGCGACAGGCCCGACCTGATACTGACGATGGGCGGTATCGCCCAGGATCGTACGTGGCTGGCTGAACGGATCGGTGCGGAATTGGTTGTCTTGCCGTTCCCGCAGAGCCTCGCCGATGTCGAAGCGGCCGTGCGAACGGTTGCCGCAGCGCTCGGGCGGGAGCAGCGCGGGCGGCAATTCATCGCGATCATGCGGGAGATGTCTGCGGCGCGGCCCGAGGCTCCGCAAGAGACGGTGTTCCTGACCGATAGCGGGTTCAGCGTCGCCGAAAACAGCCTCGGAGCCGAATGGCTGCAGCTTGCCGGCCTGCGCGTACCGGAGGGCCAAGGCGCGCGGGTGACAGCGGAAACGTTGCTCGTCGATCCGCCTGCGCTTGTCATCCGCAGCGACTATCGACGGGGACAAACATCGCGCGGCCAGTATTGGACGGGATTTCGCTTTATCGAACGATCTCCGGACACGCGCATAGTGTTGACGGATGGCCGGCGCTGGACGTGCTCGGGCCTGTCCTTGCTGCCGGAAATCACGCGGCTGCGAGCGGCATTGGCGCAATGAGGCCTTTCTTCTATCTGCTGTTTGTCCTGATCGTCTCGGGCCTGGCGATCGCGTCTCTGACCGTTCCCCTGCATTCGCTGCCCGACCTGTTCGCGAGCGATCCGGATCTGGCCTGGGTTGTTGTAACGGAGTTGCGGATGCCGCGCGCCTTACTGGCGCTCTTCTATGGCGCGGTGCTGGGCGCGAGCGGAGCGGCTATCCAGGCGCTTTTCGCAAACCCTCTCGCCTCGCCCGACATTACCGGCGCGACCGGCGGGGCGGCGCTCGGCGCGGTGTTCGTCGCATACATCATCGGTTTCGCCAGCCCTTTCGGCATCGCTCTTGGCGGTGTGGTGGGGGCGGGCGTTGCGCTTGTGCTGCTGTTGCTGCTGGCCGGACCGCGCGCGGAGACGGCCACCCTGTTGCTCGCGGGTATCGCGATTAGCGCCATTACTGGGGCCGGTACGGCATTGGCACTTGCGCTCGCCCCCTCCCCCTTTGCTTTTTACGATGCCTATGCCTGGCTCATGGGATCGCTCGTCGACCGCAGTCTCCCGCAGCTTGCCTTTGCCGCGATACCGGCGCTTGGGGCTATCGCCTATTTCGCGCGGTGCGCGCCCGCGCTCGATCGGCTCGCGCTCGGTGAGGATGTCGCGGAATCGATGGGGTACGATGTCGTTTCGCTGCGCCGGAATATCGTCATCGCGACGGCCATAGGCGTCGGCGCAGCGGTGTCCGTATGCGGGGCTGTCGGCTTTATCGGGCTTGTCGGCCCGGTCATCGCCCGAAGGCTGACGGCCGGTCATCCGGGCCGCGCCATCCTGCCGGCCGCCTTGATCGGCTCGGTGCTGCTGCTCGCGGCCGATATAGCCGTGCGGTTCGCGCCGCCCGATAGATCGGTCCCGATCGGTGTATTGACGGCGCTGATCGGCGCACCGTTCTTCCTCTGGCTGGTAGCACGAATGCGGTGGAGCATTAGACCATGACCGCACAGATCACTGCGACCGGAGCCGCCATTCAAGGGCGACTCGAACCCTGCGATCTCGCGTTCGAGCCCGGAACCGTTACGATGCTGGTCGGGCCCAACGGCGCGGGCAAGACCAGCCTGTTGCACGCGCTGGCGGGCCTGCCGGTCGCTACTGGCGAGATATGTATCGGCGGCGAGGAGATTGCGAAATTCTCCCCTGGCCGCAGGCTGCGCTATCTGTCCTTTCTGGGCGCGTCACGCGCCATTAACTGGCCCCTTCTGGCCCGCGATTATGTGGCGTTGGGCCTGCCGGCCGGCGCGCCAAGGGAAAGCGTCGATACGGTTTTGCAGTCGCTCGATGCCGAAGGTTTTGCAGATCGGCGTCTCGATCAACTATCGACCGGCGAACGGTCTCGCGTAATGATCGCCCGGGCGCTTGCGCCGTCAGCGCTGGCATTGCTGCTGGACGAACCATGCGCTAATCTCGATCCGCAATGGCAGTTGACGATCTTGGAGCGGCTTGGCGCCGAAGCTGCCGGCGGCGCGACAGTCATCCTGTCGATTCACGATCTTGAACTCGCGCGTCATTATGGCGACCGCATTATCGTGATCGACGGCGGGCACATCGTCGAAGACGGCCCGCCTGACGTCGCTCTATCCGCGGATAATCTGGGCTCGGTGTTCGGTGTCGCCCGGAAAAACGATCACTGGACGCGCGTTTGAGGCGCGCTTTCCGTCAAGATTCCGGCGGATCGGCGATCATTGCGGTGAAATCGGCTTCAGCGACGACCTTGTCGTCGACATAGGCTTTGCCGGAAAATTTGCAGACCGGGAATCGTTTCTTGGAGTAGCCGACTTTAAGCGTCAGCAGACAGCCTGGCTCCACAGGCGCACGGAATTTGGCGCCGTCGATCGCCATGAAATAGACGAGCTTTCCGCTTTCCAGCAGGTCGAGCTCCTCTACGGCCATGATAGCGGCGGCCTGGGCCATTGCCTCGATAATCAATACGCCCGGCATAATCGGCCGGCCCGGGAAATGTCCCTGGAAATATTCCTCGTTCATCGAAACGGCCTTGATCGCCGTGATCGATTCCCCGGGCACGATCTCCGCGACGCGGTCGACGAGCAGGAACGGGTAGCGATGCGGAATGGCCGCCATCACCCGCTTGATATCAAGCGGGCCGATAGCGGCCGTTTCCGACGACGATGAGGCCTCGCTCACCGGCCTTCAGGCTGGGCAGTTGCGGGTTGTTCGGCCTGCTGGGCTGCACGCAGCGTATCGCCCGGGTTCCAGCCTGCCGGCGGGATCGCCTGAACGCTGGGAACGCGCGTATTGAGCTGCGCGGTAACCGCGGCCGTGATGTTCGCCGTCGAATTCGGTGCGAGCGAAGCAACGGCATTCGGCTCGAGAACGAGATCGACATTGGATGCCGCCATCGCGGCCGTCAGCGCATCGTTGAAATGCACGGCGATCTGCTCACGCACATATTGGGTGGCAAGCAAGATGGGCTGACGGATCGTTGCGAGTTCCTGCTGCGCGGCCTGCTGGCGCGTCGTAAAGGCCTCAATCGCTGGACGCGCGCTTTCCGCCGTAGCGCCGGGCGCCGCCTGGGCTGCCTGCGCCGCCTGCTGCAAGGGCTGCAATTCGGCAACAAGCGCCTGTTCGCGCGTCTGTGCCTGCTGGATCTGCGCAGCATAGGTCGTTTGAACCTGGGTGGCCGCGGTTTGGAAAGCGGTCGTCTGCTGGATTGCAGCATCGACGCTCACGACGCCGACACCGCGCGCCTGCGCGTGAGCGGGGCTGGTGGCAACCATCGGAAGCGCCAGCAATAACCCTGCGAAGAAGGTTTTGGTTTTTGAAAACATCAGAATTGTGTTCCTATATTGAATGAGAAGATTTTGTCCTCGTCGCCTTCTTCCTGAAGAAGGGCGTAAGCGAGGTCGATACGGAACGGCCCGAATGGCGAGTTCCATGATACACCGGCACCGACTGTTACACGCGGCGAAGGCGAGTCTCCGACGAACCGCTCGAGAAACGGAGCGATCGACTGATTGGCTTCGACAAGCGCATTGCCCATATCGTCTACAGCATCTGTTGTCAGCGTTCCGTCCGAAGCAATGAACAGTGGGGCGCCGTTATTGTCCCGCAAACGCGTGATGATCGGACCCGGGATCGCATCGCCGGTACACGGCGTTCGGCCGATTTCATCCCCGTTGGCGTCAAGACATGGGAAGCTTTGCAGCTCGGGATCGGTGACCCCGAATACCGCGCCCGCGTCGACGAAGATCGACGGCCGGAAACCGAGCTCGCGCGCGCCCGATCCAAGCGGTATTTCAAGCTCTGCGCGCGCCAGATAATAGGCGCGGCCGCCGATTGCGTCATCCGTTACGAACTGCTCGTCGGTGATCAGTTCGTTTGTGCCTGGCACATAGGAGAAGCGCTGCACCCTTGGGCCGACGCCGCGAATGTCGAAACCGCGAATCTGCGGCTCACCGAGGAAGAAGCGGTCGGTCAGCCGGACATCGTCGACGCCCGCGCCGCCGCGGTTCTCCAATGACAATATATAGCCCGCCTCACCGCTCAGTCCGAAGATAAAGCCCGAGCCGAGATTGAAGAACTGATCGGCATCGATCCGCGATCGCAGATAGCGGACGTCGCCGAACACGCCGGCGAAATCCTGGCTGAAGATGATCCGACGCCCACGCGTCGGCCGGATATTGTTGTCGAGATTGTTGTAGACCAGCGAGTAACCGACGCTCGAGATAATACGGTTTCCGATGGTGTCGCAGAGGAAGCGACCGGCCAGCAGCGGGCTGCATTCGTCATTGATGAAGAAGGTATTCTCGTCGAGCGTGACATCTTCCTGGCTGAGCCCATAGCGCAGCGCCAATGTCCAGTATTCCGTCAGCGGAACGCCCGCGCGAACCTGGAAGCCCGTGCTGATCTGCTGAAAGGTCGTGTTCCGGTCGTTGCCGATGAAGTTGAACGAGTCGAAATCCCGGCGGAACAGGTCGACGCCGACAGCAATATTGCGGTCGAACAGATAGGGTTCGGTAAAGCCGAGCTCGATGGAATTCGAAAAGCTCGAATAGTTGATACCGGCACGCAGTTCCTGGCCTTTGCCCATGAAATTGCGCTGGCGGACCGAGAAGTTGAGAATGAAACGTTCGAGACTCGAAAAACCGGCGGACAGCTGCAATTCGCCGGTCGCATTTTCCTCGACATTGGCGGTCAGGACGATCCGGTCGGGCGCCGAGCCGGGCGACTGCTCGATCTCGAAATTTTCCTGGAAGAAGCCGAGCGACTGGATACGCGCCTGCGAACGGCGAACCAGGAAGCTGTTGAAGGCATCGCCCTCCTGCAACCGGAATTCGCGCCGGATAACCTTGTCGCGCGTCAATGTGTTGCCGTTAATGTCGATCCGCTCGACATAGACCCGGTCGGACTGCTCGATGCGGAACCGCACGTCCATAGTGCGATCGTCGCGGTTGATATTGAACTCCGGCCGCGCCTCTGCGAACGCATAGCCGAGCAACCCGGCTGTCTCGTTCAGCCGGTCGATCGTGTCCTCGATCTGCTGCGCGTTATACCAGTCCCCGGTCTGCATCGGGATAAAGTTCGAAAACTGTTCGGAGCGGAAGTCGCGCAGATCGGAATCGAGCTCCAGATCGCCGAAGCGATAACGTTCGCCCTCCTCCACCACATAGGTGATGATGAAGTCGCGCCGGTCGGGCGTCAGCTCGGCGACGGCCGAAACCACGCGGAAATCGGCATAGCCCTCGGTCAGGTAGAACTGGCGCAACCGTTGCTGGTCGAATGCCAGGCGGTCGGGATCGAACGTGTCACTCGACGAGAAAAAACGGAAGAAGCGCGATTGCTTGGTCGCCATTTCGGAGCGCAGATCGCTGTCCGAATAAACCTCGTTGCCGATGACGTTGATCTGCTGAACGCGCGAACGCGGGCCTTCGCTGATCTCGAACACGATATCGACGCGGTTCTGGTCGAGTTCGACCATCTGCGGTTCGATCGATGCGGCGAAACGCCCGCGGCGCCGATACAGTTCGATAATGCGGGATACATCGGCCCGGGCGCGCGAGCGCGTGAATATCTGGCGTGGGGCCAACCGGATTTCGCCGCGGATGTCCTCATCATCGAGCCGGCGATTGCCCTCGAGCAGAATGCGGTTAATGACCGGGTTTTCCTGAACGACGATGACGATATCGCCCTGATTGTCGCGAATCTCGACGTCGCGGAACAATTCGGTTTCGAACAGGTCGCGCAGCGCCTCGTCCAGGTCCTCGCGCGTATACACCGCGCCCGGGATGAGTTCGATATAGGAGCGGACCGTATCGGGCTCGATACGCTGCGAGCCTTCGACCTGGACCGAGCGGATGACCGCGTTCGGAGCCAGCGTAGTGTCCTGCTCCGCAGTATTCGCCTCGGTGTTGAAATCCGCCAGCGGCCGTAAATCCTCGGTCTGGGCGTGCGCGGGAACGGCAAATCCGCCAAGGATTGTTCCCAGCAGGAGCCCGGAAAGCCATGTACGCTTCGAAAAACTTGGGTTACTCAGATGCACGCAAACCGCCTTATTATCTTATTCCGGTTGGGAAGAACCGCCCTGCCCCATAGAAGTCAGCCGATCAAGCCGCTCAGTCGCTCCCAAAGACCGAACGAACCCAGATCGATTACCGTCACCATCAACATGAAACCCAGCAAGACGGCAAGACCCATACGAAAAGCCCATTCTTGTGCCTCTGGCTTGATCGGTCTTCTGCGAACAGCCTCGGCCGCATAGAACACCAAGTGACCCCCGTCGAGCATTGGGATTGGCAACAGGTTGATGAATCCCAGATTAATCGAGATCATCGCCATGAAGATTAAAAAAGCATAGATGCCTAAAGAAGCGGTCTGACCGGAGATTTGCCCAATCTTCAGCGGTCCGCCCAACTCCTGGATCGACCGTTGCCCGCGAATGATTTGCCATAATCCGACGGTGATCATCTCGAGGCTCGATACCGTTTGGTCGATGGCGGCGCCGGGCAGCTCGAGCAGCGAGAGCTGCTGCACTTCGATCGCCGAGCCATAGACGCCGATCCGGCCGATCCGCGCCTCGTTGCCGAACCTATCCTCCACGGTCACGTCGCCGGTCGTTGCCGTGATGGTGAGCGGCTCATCGTCGCGTTCGATGCCGAAGATCATTTCTTCGCCCGGCCGCAGGCTGACGAACCGCGACAAATCCTCGAAACGCTCGATCTCGCGGCCTTCGACGGAGGTAATGCGATCGCCGATTTCGAAACCCGCTGTTTCGGCCGGGGAGTTCTCCTCGAGCGCGGTAACAATCGCCGGATTCTGGGCTTGGCCGTATGTGGCGAATATTCCCATGAACAATATGACGGCGAAAAGGAAATTGATCATTGGGCCGGCAAGGATGATCAGAAAACGCTGGCCGACCGGCTTGAACTGGAAGAGTTCGGAGCGCTCTGAATCGGGTAACGCGGTCGAATTCGGATCGGGCTGACTGGCGGCGTTAAGATCACCGGCGAACTGCACATAACCGCCAAGCGGCAACCAGCCGACTTTCCACCGCGTATCTTTCTTGTCCGTCCAGCCAGCGATTTCGCGGCCGAAACCGATCGAAAACTTCTCGACTTTAGTATTGAACCAGCGCGCCACGAGATAATGGCCCATCTCGTGGACGAACACGAGCGGCCCGATGATCAGCAGAAACGCGCCGATCGAATAGAGAATGCCGGGGCTTTCGATCATGCGGCGAAGGATTCCATCTGCTGTTGCGCATGCCCCCGGGCCTCGGCGTCGATGGCGAACACATCGTCGAGCGTCTCGGGCGCGTCCGGCGCATAGCCGTTCAGCACATCCGCGACAATCGCGGCAATATCGAGAAAGCCTATCCGCTTGGCGAGAAAGGCGGCGACCGCCTCTTCGTTCGCGGCGTTCAGAATTGCCGGGCGCGCGCCGCCGGATTCCATTGCGGAGCGCGCCAGCGCGATGGCCGGAAAGCGCTCCGGATCCGGCTCTTCGAAGTCGAGCCGAGCGATTTCGGCGAGATTGAGCCGCTCGCAGGGTGTTTCCATCCGCTCAGGCCAGGCGAGCGTATGGGCGATCGGTATCCGCATGTCCGGCGCACCGAGCTGAGCCAGAACCGAACCGTCGCGATATTCGACGAGCGAGTGAATGACGGACTGCGGGTGAACAATAATCCGGCAATCATCCGGCTGCAGATCGAACAGATAGCGCGCTTCTATGAGCTCCAGCCCCTTGTTCATCAGGGTCGCCGAATCGATCGAGATCTTCGCGCCCATCGACCAGTTGGGATGCTGGACGGCGCGCTCGGGCGTCACGTCGCGCATCTCCTCGCGCGTCCATTCGCGAAACGGACCGCCGCTCGCCGTCAGGATGATGCTCGCAATACCGCCCGGGCGTTCGTGATCGAAGCACTGGAAAATAGCGTTATGCTCGGAATCGACGGGGAGGATCGTCACGCCCCGCTTGCGCGCTGCGTCGAGCATCAGCGATCCCGCCGATACGAGTGATTCCTTGTTCGCCAGCCCGACGGTGGTGCCCGCCTCGATCGCGGCCATCACCGGGCGAACCCCGGCCGCGCCGACAATCGACGCCATGACGAAATCCGCGTCCATGGCCGCGGCATCGCAAATCGCCCGTCCCCCGGCCGCCGTCGCAATCCCGCTGCCCGCAAGCGCTTCGTCGAGTTTGCCGGCGAAATCAGGGTCGCCGATCACCGCGAGCTTTGCGGAATTTTCGCGCGCGATCTTCGCCAATCCGTCGACATCGCGATGGGCGGTGAGCGCGACAACCTCAAACGCATCGCGATCGCGGTTGACGAGATCGAGAGTCGACTGGCCGACCGACCCGGTCGCACCCAGTATCGAGATACGTTTCGGAGCGTTCATGCGAGCCAGCCGGCAAAGCTTAACCCGGCGACGCATATCGCCACGGGCAAAAGACCGTCGAGCCGGTCGAGCGCTCCGCCATGTCCCGGAAAAAGGTTGGAACTGTCTTTCACATCCGCCTTTCGTTTCAACCAGCTTTCAAACAGATCGCCAAGCTGCGCAACAACCGCGAGCAAAGTCGCCAGCACGACGATGAGTGCGCGCAGGTCCGTCGTGATGACGAAAACGGTGCTCACCAGCATCGCGGTAGCAATACCGCCGATCAACCCGGCCCAGGTTTTGTTCGGGCTGTATTTGGGGGCCAGTTTCGGGCCGCCAATCGTCTTGCCCGAGAAATAGGCGCCGATATCGGTGCCCCAGACCATGGCGAGCGTCCAGAGCGTAAGGATCAAGCCGCCCTGCTCGCGCAGGAAGATGATCGCGATCGATGCCGCTGCGATATACACGAAACCTGCGGCAATGCGCGCGCTCCAGAACACGAAACCGACAAGAATGCCGACAACGACAGCGGTCATCAGATCGAGCTGATCGACCGGCGCATAAGCCGGGCTGAACACTACCATCAGGCAGAGAATAACGATCACGGCGGAGAGCGTTTTGCGGGCCGGCTCCTTCATCAGCCCGCCCCACTCATACATCATCGCACCAGCGAGCAGCGTGACCAGCAGCCAGAAGCTCCATTGTCCGAACCAGAGCGCACCGAGCGCAACGGCGACAAGTATGATGCCTGTAACCGCGCGTTTCCAAAGATTGCGAAAGCCGCTGGGTGCCGCGATTTCCGTCATAGACCGCCGTAACGCCGGTCGCGCCGGGCGAAATCGGCAACAGCGGTCCGCAGGGCGTCTTCGTCGAAATCCGGCCATAGCGTGTCGGTGAAATAGAGTTCCGCATATGCCGATTGCCAGAGCAGGAAATTCGACAGCCGGTATTCGCCCGAGGTTCTGATCAACAAATCGAGCGGCGGAAGCCCGTGCGTGCTCAATCGCCCTTCGATCGCCGACGCGGTGATATCGTCCGCAGACGCACGTCCATCGCTGACATCGGCCGCAATCTCGCGAACGGCCTGGGTGATCTCGGACTGCGATCCGTAATTCAGCGCGACCACCAGGGTCGCCTTGCAGTTATCGGCCGTGCGGGCGACCGCGCCGTCGATAAGCTCCACGACATCCGGCTCGAAGGCCTGATAATCGCCGATGACCCGGATACGGATGCCTTCGCCCGCCAACGCTTCCAGCTCCTTGCGGATAAAACGGCGCAGCAGATCCATCAAATCGGCGATTTCCGCCGCCGGACGGCTCCAATTTTCCGAGGAAAAGGCGTAGAGAGTGAGCACTTCGATGCCGAGCGCACCGGCCGCTTTCACGACCGAGCGGGCCGCTTCGATACCTTGTCGATGCCCCGCAATGCGCGGCAAACCGCGCCGTTGGGCCCAACGCCCGTTGCCGTCCATGATAATCGCGACATGGCGCGGAATTCCCGCGCCGCTGCCTGTGCCGGCCGCCGCGTCGTCCACGGATCGGGCCGGTTCGGCGGTCACAGTTCGAGAATTTCCGATTCTTTCTCGCTTGCGATCTTCTCGATCTCGGCGATCTTGTCATCGGTCAGCTTCTGGACCTCGGCTTCGGAGCGCTTCTTGTCGTCCTCGCCGATTTCCTTCTTGTTCTCGTCGGTTTTCAGCGCGTCCATGCCGTCGCGGCGGACGTTGCGGACGGCAACCTTGGCCTTCTCCGCATATTGGCCCGCCAGCTTGGCAAGTTCCTTGCGCCGCTCTTCCGTCAGATCGGGGATCGGCAGGCGGATCATCTGACCGTCGAGCTGCGGATTGAGGCCGAGCCCGGCCGCGCGGATCGCCTTTTCGACCGGTTGCACATTGGACCCGTCCCAGACCTGAACGGTCAGCATGCGCGGTTCGGGCGCGCTGACGGTCGCCACCTGATTGATCGGCATATTGCTGCCATAGACCTCGACCTGGACCGGATCGAGCAGCGAGATCGAAGCGCGGCCGGTCCTGAGGCCGCCGAGATCGCCACGCAGCGATTCTATGGCGCCGTTCATCCGGCGCTCCAGATCGCCCTTGTCATATTCCGCCATCAGGCGTCTCCTTCTTGCTGAACGGTCGTCGCGACCCCGTCGCCGGCAAGCACATTGGCGAGATTGCCCCGCTCCCGGATGTTGAACACGACGATCGGTATATCGTTATCGCGGCACAGAGCCACGGCGGCGGCATCCATGACCTTCAAATTATCGGACAGGACCCGGTTGAAGCTAAGGGTATCGTAGCGTGTAGCGCTCTCGACTTGTTTCGGGTCGGCATCGTAGACCCCGTCGACGCTCGTGCCCTTGAACAGCGCGTCGCAATTCATTTCGGCCGCGCGCAGCGCGGCGGCCGTATCGGTCGTAAAATAGGGATTGCCGGTGCCGGCCGCGAAAATAACGATCCGCCCACGCTCCATATGGCGCATGGCGCGACGGCGGATATAGGGTTCGCATACCGAGTCCATCGGAATCGCCGAAAGCACGCGGGTATCCTGGCCGATCTGTTCGAGCGCATTCTGGACCGCGAGCGCGTTCATCACTGTCGCCAGCATCCCCATATAGTCGGCGCTGGTGCGGTCGAATCCTTTCGCGGCGGCTGCGAGGCCCCGGAAAATATTGCCGCCGCCGACGACGAGGCAGAGTTCGTGACCGGCTTCCTTTGCCGCCGCGATCTCTTGCGCCATGCGCGCAGTGGTTTCCGGATCGATGCCGAACTGACCATCGCCCATCAGCGCTTCGCCGGACAATTTGAGGAGGATACGGTTATAGTGCGGGCGGGACATCGCCGGACCGGTCTTTCAAAAGGGTGATATGGATGCGGCGCGCACCCTAGTGGGGGTGCACGCCGCTGCCAAGCATTTGATTGCCATGGTGTGGATTAGGAAAACCGGCTAGGCGCCGACTGCCGCGGCCACTTCCTCGGCAAAATTCTCTTCCTTCTTCTCGATGCCTTCGCCGAGCTGGAAACGGATGAAGTCCTTGAGCGTGATTTCGCTGCCCGCGTCCTTGGCCGCCTGGGCGACGACGTCTTCGATCTTCGTCTTGTTATCCATGACGAAGATCTGGCTCATCAGCGCGTTTTCCTTGCGGTACTTCGCGATCGAACCTTCGACCATCTTTTCGACGATATTGTCCGGCTTGCCCGACTCGGCTGCCTTTTCCTTGGCGATCGCGCGCTCGCGCTCGATCATGTCGGCGTCGAGGCCGTCGCCGGTCAGCGCCAGCGGCGAAGCCGCGGCGATATGCATCGCGAGTTGCTTGCCGAGCGGCTCGAGCACGTCCGCACCCGCATCGCTTTCCAGCGCGACGAGCACGCCGATCTTGCCCATGCCGTCCGCTGCGGCGTTGTGGACATAAGAGACGACGACGCCCGTATTCACACCGGTTTTCGCCACGCGGCGCAGGCTCTGATTTTCACCGATCGTCGAGATATTGTCGGTGAGCTTCTCTTCGACGGTTCCGCCGTCGGGATAGGCGGCGGCCTTCAGCGTATCGACATCGGTATCCGTTCCGAGCGCGATCTGCGTTACCTTGCCGACGAAATCCTGGAACTGCTCGTTCTTGGCGACGAAGTCGGTCTCCGAATTGACTTCGACGGCAGCGCCGGTCGTGCCGGACACGGCAACGCCGACCAGTCCTTCGGCAGCCGTGCGGCCGGCCTTCTTGGCAGCCGCGGCCAGGCCCTTGGTGCGCAGCCAGTCGACGGCCGCTTCGAGGTCGCCGCCATTTTCCTGCAGCGCCTTTTTCGAATCCATCATGCCTGCGCCCGTGCGGTCGCGCAGTTCCTTTACGTCCTTGGCAGAAAAGTCGGCCATGTGTCGTTCCTCTATGAGTTTTCAATATGATCGTTAGTCCTGAGCTCGTCGAAGGGCGTCTCTCGGTCGGAGAAACGGGCTTCGACAGGCTCAGCCCTAACGGAATTCTTCTTGTCGCCGCATCTAGCAGCGGCTTGTTACGCCTACGCTTCGGCGATGGCCGGTTCGGCCGGCGGCTCGACGGCAGCGCCGATATCCTCGCCCGAAGCCGCAGCAGCGGCCTGCGAGCCGGCGCCGGCAGCCGCAGCAACCGCTTCGCAATAGAGGCGAATGGCGCGCGCCGCGTCATCATTGGCCGGAACCGGGAAAGCGATACCGTCCGGGCTCACATTGGAGTCGAGGATCGCCACGACCGGGATACCCAGAACATTGGCTTCCTTGATCGCCAGCTCTTCCTTGTTGGCGTCGATCACGAACATCACGTCGGGCAGCCCGCCCATGTCGCGGATACCGCCGAGCGAGAGTTCCAGCTTGTCGCGTTCGCGTGTCAGCTGCAGGACTTCTTTCTTGGTGAAACCCGACGCGTCGCCCGAAAGCTGCTCCTCGAGATTCTTGAAGCGCTTGATCGAGTTCGAAATGGTCTTCCAGTTGGTCAGCATGCCGCCGAGCCAGCGATGGTTGACGAAATGCTGGCCGCACGATTTGGCGGCTTCCGCGATCGGCTGCTGCGCCTGGCGCTTGGTGCCGACGAACAGGATCTTGCCGCCCGACGCGACCGACTGGCCGACGAAATCGAGCGCGCGCTGGAACAGCGGCACGGTCTGCGACAGATCGATGATATGAACCCCGTTGCGATCGCCGAAAATATACGGCTTCATCTTCGGGTTCCAGCGATGGGTCTGGTGGCCGAAATGCGCCCCGACCTCGAGCAATTGCTGCATTGTGACGGAAATGTCCGCCATAGTCTTTCTCCTTCCGGTTATACCTCTGGGAAGCAAGAATCGGGGCCTAGGCCCCAACACCGGTATGTGCGCTTCCCATGTGGAATGCGCGCCAGATAGGGGCTGCGGACAAAAATTGCAAGCCCGCACTTGACCGGAACATTAAAGGAACATACTAAATGGAACACAAGGCGAACATGAAAGCGCCTGACCGGATCGTAGCGGCATAGGGTCGTGACCGGCAACGATGGAGAGCGATATGTTTCAGACACTGGCCGCGATATTCTTTGCTCTTGCGCTGATCGCGCCTCTGGCTGTCATCGCTCTGACGCTGCACGGAAACTGGTCGAAGATTGCCGCTGCGCTGACGGGGCGGACGGCTTCCGCATCCGAGGCCGCCATGCATCATGCCGGGCCGCGCCGTGTTGCGAAACCATATCGGACGGTTATTCGGCGGACGCCCCGTCCGCTTCAGCCGGTGCGCGCCGCCGCCTGACCTTTGCGTAGCTCAAGATGCTGATCGGGATGCTGCCGATATAGGCGATGGCCATCGCCGAAAATGTCACCCAGGGAATATTGACGAGCAAAACGATCAGTGCCGCGATGCCGACCAGCGCGCCAAAGCGCATGCCGCTGCGCAGCCGGATAGACGACCAGCTGAATGTCGCGACGTTCGACACCATCAGAAATGCGATCAACGCCGTCCAGGGGGCGACCACATAGAATTCGCGGAAGATCGGTTCGTCGATAACCAGGGTCAGGAAAATCGGCAGCATCAACAGGCCCGCCCCCGTTGGCGATGGAACACCGGTGAGAAAGCCGGCCGATTTGTGCGGTTGTTCGTCGACATCGATGCTCGCGTTGAACCGGGCGAGCCGCAAAGCGCAGCAGGCCGCGAACGCCAAGGCGAATATCCAGCCATAGCGGGGCACGGATTCGAGCGCCCAAAGATAGACGATAAGCGCCGGCGCCACCCCGAAGGCGATAACATCGGACAAAGAATCCAGCTCTGCGCCAAAGCGTGTCTGGCCGTTCAACAGCCTGGCGATCCGCCCGTCAAACCCGTCTAGAACTCCCGCGATCACGATGAAGGTCAGCGCGGTTTCCCATTTTGCGTCAAGCGCGAAGCGCACCGCGCTCAACCCCATGCACAGGGCGAGCACTGTAATCCCGTTCGGGATTATCGCACGGAGCGGAATGTCGCGCACTTTCCTCACTGCGTCACACCGAATGCGCGTGTGTCTTCGCCGATCTTCGCGATAATCGTCTCGCCGGCGACCATCTTCTGGCCGAGCGCGACACGCGGCGCCGTGCCCGCGGGCAGGTAGACGTCGACGCGGCTGCCGAAGCGAATGAGGCCGACGCGCTGCCCCGCGACCACCATGTCGCCCGGTTTGACGAAGGGTACGATCCGGCGCGCGACGAGGCCTGCAATCTGCGTGAAACCGATCCGCTGGCCATCGCGTGTTTCGAGCAGGATATGCTGACGCTCATTATCCTCGCTCGCCTTGTCGAGATCGGCATTCACGAACTTGCCCGAAATATAGATGACCTCCTTGATGGTCCCGCCCATCGGCGCGCGATTGATATGTACATCGAACACGCTCATGAAAATCGAGACCCGGCACATCAGTTCGTCACCCAGCCCGTCCGGGCCGGTCAGTTCGGGCGGCGGCGGGACATCTCGGATCAGCGTCACCATGCCATCGGCCGGCGCGATGATCAGATCGTCTCCGGTGGGAGTAACGCGCTGCGGATCCCGAAAAAATGAAGCAATCCAGATTGTAAATCCGATCAACGGCCAGGCAATGATATCCCAATCGAACCACAGGAAGAATATCGCTGCCGCTGCGCTGATCGCCAGATATACATAGGCTTCGGGATGAATGGGCGGCCATTGCCAGCGGACGGTACGATCGTCTTCTGGCGGTTTTTGAAGCTCTGTCATGCCAGCGTGATACAGTCGGTCGCCGAGAAGGACAATCGCTGCATTTTCCGGTGTTCGCCCTGTTGATTGCACGGGTTTTGCACCCTAGACCGGCGCCAAATCTCGAAACTCCCCTTCTGGAAAGCGACACGGAATATGGCAACCAAGATCAAGGTGAAAAATCCGGTTATCGAAATCGATGGCGACGAAATGACCCGGATTATCTGGGAATGGATCCGGGAGCGCCTGATCCTTCCCTATCTCGATGTGGATCTCCATTATTACGACCTGTCCATCCAGAAGCGCGACGAGACCGACGACCGGATCACTGTCGATGCCGCCAATGCCATCAAGGAGCATGGCGTCGGTGTGAAATGCGCGACGATCACGCCGGACGAAGCGCGGGTCGAGGAGTTCGATCTCAAGCGGATGTGGAAATCGCCCAACGGCACGATCCGCAACATATTGGGCGGCGTCGTCTTCCGCGAGCCGATCGTGATCGAGAATGTCCCGCGCCTCGTGCCGGGCTGGACCGATCCGATCGTGATCGGCCGCCATGCATTCGGCGATCAGTATCGCGCGACTGATATGCTCGTGCCCGGTCCGGGCAAATTGCGCCTCGTTTTCGAGGGCGATGACGGCACCGTGATGGACGAAGAAGTGTTCAACTTCCCCTCCCCTGGCGTTGCCATGGCGATGTACAATCTCGACGACAGCATTCGCGATTTCGCGCGGGCCAGCATGAATTACGGTTTGCAGCGCGAATGGCCGGTTTACCTCTCGACCAAGAACACCATCATGAAAAAATATGATGGCCGGTTCAAAGACCTGTTCGAAGAGGTGTTCGAGGCCGAGTTCAAGGAACGGTTCGACGCTGCCGGCATCGACTATGAGCACCGGCTGATCGACGACATGGTCGCCAGCGCGCTCAAATGGAGCGGCAAGTTCGTCTGGGCCTGCAAGAATTACGATGGCGATGTGCAGTCGGACACGGTGGCGCAGGGCTTCGGTTCGCTCGGTCTGATGACATCCGTGCTCATGACGCCGGACGGCAGGACCGTCGAAGCCGAAGCGGCGCACGGTACGGTCACCCGCCATTACCGGATGCACGAACAGGGCAAGGCGACATCGACCAATCCGATCGCGTCGATCTTCGCCTGGACACGCGGTTTGATCTATCGCGGCAAGTTCGACGAAACGCCCGACGTTACCCGCTTTGCCGAGACGCTCGAACGCGTCTGCGTGGAAACGGTCGAGAATGGCCAGATGACGAAAGATCTCGCCATCCTGATCGGGCCTGACCAGGCATGGATGACCAGCGAGCAGTTTTTCGAGGCGATCCGAGTCAATCTCGAAGCCGCCATGGACGATTGGTAGGACGCCGGAACACCGATAATCCGGTGACAAATCGCTAGCGGAGCCCCACTAAGCTTCGCATGATCCACGCTATCGAATCGGAAGCGTTCGGCAACGCGCTGGTGATACTCGGCACGGCGGGCATCGTGATTCCGCTCTTCGCGCGCTTCCGGATAACGCCGATCATCGGCTTTATCATGGTCGGCGTGCTGGTCGGGCCGGCCGGTCTCGGCTCGCTGACCGAACGCGTGCCCTGGCTTGTGCATGTGACGATATCGGATCGCGAGGCGATCGAGCCCTTCGCCGAGTTCGGCATCATATTGCTGCTATTTTCGATCGGGCTCGAACTTTCGTTCAAGCGGCTTTGGGCGATGCGCGGCACCGTATTCGGGGTCGGCGCGGGCCAGCTGATCGCCTGTGGGATGCTGATCGGCGGCGCGCTCTACGCCATGGGGCAGACGCCGATCGGCGCGATCGGCATGGGGCTCGCGCTCGCCCTGTCGTCCACGGCACTGGTTTTGCCGATGTCGGGAACCAAAACACCGGTCGGCAAGGCGGCACTTGGTATCCTGTTGTTCCAGGACGTCGCCATCGTTCCAATCATCTTCTTCCTGGGCGCGATGGGGCCGATGTCGCAGGATGCGGGTCTGGCGGCATTGGGCTGGACTCTGTTGCTGAGCGTCGTGACGGTCGCAGCGATGCTGATCGGCGGACGGTTGCTGCTGCCCCGTCTCTTCGCCCAGGCTGCCAGAACGAAGACACCCGAGGTGTTCCTCGCTGCCTGTCTGCTCGTCGTGATCCTCGCGAGCCTCGCGACGACAGCCGTCGGCCTCTCCCCTATCGTCGGTGCTCTGGTTGCCGGGCTGGTGATCGCGGAGACCGAGTATCACCGCGAAGTCGAAGTGATCGTCGAACCGTTCAAAGGCCTCGCGCTCGGCGTTTTCCTGATCACCGTCGGGATGAGCGTCCATATCCCCGTGGTCTTGCAGAATTGGGGTTCGCTGCTGCTGGCCGTGGTCGGTGTCGTTGTGGTCAAAACGATCGTTATCGGCTTGTTGCTGCGCTTCCAGGGCGCGCGGCGCGCGACGGCTGCGGAAGCCGGGATGTTGATGTCGTCGCCGTCCGAGACGACGTTGATCGTGCTCGCCGCAGCGCTGCAGGCGCAGCTCATTCAACCGTCGACCGCCGCCTTCTGGCAGACCGTGACCGCCATCGGCCTGACGATCACGCCGCTATTGGCTAAAGCCGGCGCGGCTGCGGCACGGCGGGTCGATCTGCGCGAGAACCGTGTTGACCCGAGCGGCGAAACCGAAGGTGACGAGGATCGGGCGATCATCGTCGGCTTCGGACGAGTGGGCCGCCTGATTGCAGAGATGCTGACCGAGCATGAGAAGCCCTATATCGCCGTGGATTCGAATATCGATACTGTGGCACGCGGGCGGCGCGACGGATTTCCGACGATTTTCGGCGACGTTTCGCGGCCGCAGCTTCTCGAAAATCTCGATCTCGAACGCGTATCCGCACTGATCCTGACGATGGACGATCCGGTCAGCATCGTGCAGCTGACCAAGCGCGTGCGCGACACCTATCCCGATCTCACCATTGTCGCCCGTGCGCGCGATCCCAATCACGCAGCCGCCCTGTATCGGGCGGGCGCCACCGATGCGGTCCCGGAAACCGTCGAATCGTCGCTGCAGCTGTCCGAAGCCGTGCTCGTCGATATTGGTGTTCCGATGGGCCCGGTGATTGCATCGGTTCACGAGAAACGAGCGCAACTGCGCGAAGCGATCATGGAATTGGGTGAGCTCGAAGCCCTGCCCCAGCTACCGCGCGAAAAGCTGCGCAAATCGGACTGAGCTAGCTTTCGATAGAAGCCCGGATTGAATCGAGTGCGGCCTCGGCCTTGTCGCCATCCGGCCCGCCGCCCTGTGCCATATCCGGCCGTCCGCCGCCGCCTTTGCCGCCCAATGTCTCGACCGCGGCACGAACCAGCGCAACGGAATCATAGGCTTCCGTCAGATCGTCGGTAACGCCCACTGCGACGCTCGCCCGGCCGTCATTGACCGCGACGATGGCAGAAATGCCCGAACCCAGCTTCGCCTTCGCTTCGTCGATCAAACCTCGGAGCGACTTGGGATCCAGGCCATCGGCGACCTGGCCGAGAAAGGCGATGCCGGAGATTGTTTCCGTGGCAGGCCCTTGCGCAGCAGTCCCGCCCATCGCCAGAGCCTTTTTCGCCTCGGCCAACTCCCGTTCGAGCCGTTTGCGCTCTTCCGCGAGTGCCGCCACGCGATCGGGCAACTCGTCCGCGCTCGTCTTCAGCGTATCGGCGGCGCTGAGCAGCTTGGCCTCCCGGTCGCGATACCAGAGGCGGGCAGCTTCGCCGGTCAGTGCTTCGATGCGTCGAACGCCCGCCGAAACCGCATTCTCGGACACGATCACGAACAGCCCGATATCGCCGAGCGCCGACACATGGGTGCCGCCGCACAGCTCGACCGAATAGTCGGCCGGGCCGTTGCGGCCCATCGAGAGAACGCGCACCTCGTCGCCATATTTTTCGCCGAACAGCGCCAGCGCGCCCGCCTCGACGGCTTCATCCGGCGTCATGAGCCGCGTGACGACAGCTTCGTTGCCACGAATCTGGGCATTCACATCGGCTTCGATGGCGGCAATGTCGCCCGGTTCGACAGCCTTGGGATGCGAAAAATCGAAGCGCAGGCGATCCGCGGCGACGAGACTGCCCTTCTGCGTGACATGCTCGCCGAGCCTGTTTCGCAAGGCGGCGTGCATCAGATGCGTGGCGCTATGATTCGCCTTGAGCCGGGCGCGTCGCTCGGCGTCGATGGCGAGCGAGACGACCTGACCGGTTTCGATAATCCCCTTCTCGATAGCGACATGGTGTGCATGGAGCCGTCCCAGCGGCTTGCTCGTATCGCTGACGACAGCCTGCATGCCATTGCCGGTCACCGTACCGGTATCGCCCATCTGACCGCCACTTTCGGCGTAAAACGGAGTTTGGTTGGTGATTACGATCGCTTCGTCGCCGGCGCCGGCGCTATCGACCGCAGCGCCGTCCTTGACGATGGCGACGACCTGCCCCTCGCCTTCGGCGGCCGTGTAGCCGATAAACTCCGTACCGCCATGAGTCTCGGCGATGTCGAACCACACCGTTTCCGACGCCGCTTGGCCCGATCCTTTCCAGGCCGCGCGAGCGGCGGCTTTTTGTTGCGCCATGGCCGCGTCGAAGCCGTCGCGATCGATGCCGAGGCCGCGGCTGCGCAGCGCGTCTTCGGTCAGGTCGTAGGGAAAGCCATAGGTATCGTAGAGCTTGAACGCGGTCTCGCCGGCCAGCACATCGCCGTCGTCCATATCGCCCACCGCTTCGTCCAACAGCTTGAGCCCCTTGTCGAGCGTGCCGCGAAAGCGGACTTCCTCGTGTTGGAGCGTTTCCTCGACCAGTGGCTGGGCGCGAACCAGTTCGGGAAAGGCGCCGCCCATTTCGGCGACGAGTTCTGGGACGAGCCGGTGCATCAACGGATCTTTCGCGCCGAGAATATGGGCATGGCGCATCGCGCGGCGCATAATCCGGCGCAGTACGTAACCGCGGCCCTCATTGGCTGGCAGCACACCGTCCGCGATCAGGAAGCTGGCACTGCGCAGATGATCGGCGATGACGCGGTGCGACGCGGCAGTATCGCCGTCGGGCGCCGTGCCGGTAAGCTCTGCGCTTTCGGCGACAAGTGCCTTGAACAGATCGATCTCGTAATTGTCATGCGTGCCCTGCAGGACGGCGGCGATGCGCTCCAGACCCATGCCCGTATCGATCGACGGGTGTGGGAGATCGACGCGCTCGTCTTCGCGCTGATCATATTGCATGAAAACGAGATTCCATATCTCGACGAACCGGTCGCCATCCTCATCCGGCGAACCCGGCGGCCCGCCCGGAATATGGTCGCCATGATCGTAGAAAATCTCGCTGCTCGGTCCGCACGGTCCGGTATCGCCCATCGACCAGAAATTGTCGGCCGTGGCGATGCGGATGATGCGGTTTTCGGGCAGGCCCGATATCTTGCGCCAGAGATCGAAGGCTTGGTCGTCGTCATGATAGACGGTCGCGGTCAGCCGATCCGGATCGATCCCCCATTCCTTGGTGATCAGCGTCCAGGCCAGCTCGATCGCGCGCTCCTTGAAATAGTCGCCGAACGAAAAATTGCCGAGCATCTCGAAAAAGGTGTGATGGCGCGCCGTATATCCGACATTGTCGAGATCGTTGTGCTTGCCGCCCGCGCGCACGCATTTCTGCGAACTCGTCGCCGTCGCATAGTCGCGGCTTTCAAGCCCGGTGAAGACATTTTTGAACGGTACCATGCCGGCATTGACGAACATCAAGGTCGGATCGTTATGCGGTACGAGCGGTGCGGACGGCACGTTCGCATGCCCCTGGGCCGCAAAGAATTCCAAGAAGGAAAGGCGGATATCGTTGGTCGATGTCATGCGCGGCATGTAGGCAAGCCGGACGGCACGGGCAAGCGGGCTTTGCGCCCATCCTCGTCGGGGTCAGGCGCTAGGCGTAGGCATAATCCCCGCCGCGTTCGAGGGCACGCTGATAGGCGGGCAGCGCGTGGATCGTCTCGAGCCAGGCGAGCAAATTCGGATAACGGTCGTCGAGCCCCGCACGCTCGCGGGCGGCTTCGAGCGGAAAGCTCATCATGATATCGGCAGCGGTGAGGTTGTCTCCGGCAAACCAGGGTCGTTGGAAAAGCTCGTCGTTGAGCCAGCGCAGGTGCCCTGCAAGCATGGCGAGGAGCGGCTTGCGGGCTGGGCGACCCAGAATGCCGAGGCGTCCGACGATCAGGATCGCCAGCAGCGGCGGCATCATAGAGCCTTCCGCATAGTGGATGAACTGTCGATAGCGCAGCGCCTCGTCGATATGGGCAGGTGCGCCAAGCGCGCCGCCGGCCTTCGCGACCAGATATTCGACGATCGCGCCAGTTTCGATCAGCGTTCGGCCATCCGTTTCGATCACCGGAGATTTGCCGAGCGGATGGACCTTTTTGAGTTCGGGCGGCGCGAGCATCGTTTTCGTGTCGCGCTCATAGCGGACGATCTCATAGTCGAGCTGCAGTTCCTCGAGCATCCAGAGAATGCGCTGCGAGCGCGAATTCTCAAGATGATGGACAAGAATGGTCATATGGTGACGTGCCCCATGTCAATGCGATCCGTCTGTCCGCTAGGCAATTCGCTCCAAAAAAGCAAAAGGCCCGCCGTCAAAGGCAGGCTTTTCACTGTCGAGGATGAATCCGATATGGGTGCCGATCTTCCTATTCGTCCGATGCGTCTTCCGCCTCCGGGCCGGTCATCATTTCCTCAGCGACTTCTTCTTCCTTGCCGCGGATCGCATTTTCGATCTTTTCGCAGATTTCCGGGTTTTCGAGCAGGAAAGCCTTGGAGTTTTCGCGCCCCTGCCCGATCCGCGTCGAATCGTATGAGAACCAGGAGCCGGACTTCTCGACAATCCCGGCTTTCACGCCAAGATCGAGAATTTCGCCCATCTTCGAGATGCCCCGACCGTACATGATATCGAATTCGACCTGTTTAAACGGCGGGGCCACCTTGTTCTTGACGACCTTCACGCGGGTCGCGTTGCCGACGATCTCGTCGCGATCCTTGATCTGGCCGATCCGGCGGATGTCGAGCCGCACGCTCGCATAGAATTTGAGCGCATTGCCGCCCGACGTCGTTTCCGGGCTGCCATACATGACGCCGATCTTCATCCGGATCTGGTTGATGAAGATAACCATGCATTTTGAGCGGTTGATCGAACCGGTCAGTTTTCTGAGCGCCTGGCTCATCAGTCGCGCCTGCAGGCCGACATGGCTGTCGCCCATTTCGCCCTCGATCTCCGCGCGCGGGACCAGGGCCGCGACCGAATCGATGACGAGAATATCGACCGCGTTGGAGCGGACCAGCGTATCGGCGATTTCTAGCGCCTGTTCGCCGGTATCGGGCTGGGAAATGATCAGTTCGTCGATATCGACGCCAAGCTTCTTGGCATAGCCGGGGTCGAGGGCATGTTCGGCATCGATAAAGGCAGCCGTGCCGCCGGTTTTCTGCGCTTCGGCAACCGTGTGCAACGCGAGCGTCGTCTTGCCCGAGCTTTCCGGCCCGTAAATCTCGATGATGCGTCCGCGTGGCAGGCCGCCGATGCCGAGCGCGATATCGAGGCCGAGCGAACCTGTCGATACGGCGTCGATCTCGATCGCCTCGCGCGATCCGAGCTTCATCGCGGAGCCCTTGCCGAACGCCCGGTCAATCTGTGCGAGTGCGGCGTCGAGCGCCTTTTGCCTGTCCATATCGCCTTTTTCGCCTTTGGAATCGATCACTTTGAGATGGGCTGCCATTGCCTGTTTCCCTCCTAGATGCTCTGCGCCATTGGTTCAACGCTTACGCATCTGTATACGGTTTGTTCTCAAAGAACAAGTAGGGAACATTATTGTTGTGCGATGACCGTCTTGACCGCTTCGTCGACGCCTTCGAGCGTGAACGGCTTTTCGAGGAACAGCCGCTCTCGGTGCCGTTCGGGCGGCGGTTCGATATCGCCGCCGCTGGTGAACAGGAAGGGTTTGCCGCTGGCTTCGAGCGCATCCGCGATCGGCCAGCTGGGCTCCCGGTTACTGAGATTCACGTCCAATATGGCGACGTCGAACGTCTCTTCTTCCAGCGCGGCGAGCCCGGCTTCCACGGAATCGACGATCTTCACCGGAACATATCCCAGCGATTCGACGAAATCCTCGAGCATCATGGCGATCAGGCTTTCGTCTTCCACGATCAATATTCGAATATCTGACATGGCTGTTGCGCCTATTCCCATTCGCTGCCGCGATAAAGCGATTTCCGCATTTCGCTGTCGCAGTCGGACGGGCCACGCTCAACTGTCGGTCGTATCCAATATGGAGCGAACGGCTTCCGCCAGCTTCTGGACCGAAAACGGCTTGGGCAGGAAATGGACCTGCTCGATATCGATGGATTTGCGCAACTGCTCTTCGGCATAGCCTGACATGAACAGGATCGGCACGTCCGGCATCGTTTCGCGCAACTCGCTGGCCATGGCGGGGCCGTCCATGCCCGGCATCACGACGTCAGATAGGATAAGGTCGAAATCCTGGCGTTCGGCGATGATCTCCAGCGCATCTTCGCCGTCCCGTGCCGTCACGACCGAATAGCCCTGCCGGCTAAGCGCCCGTTCGGCGACCGCGCGGACCATATCCTCGTCCTCGACGACCAATATCGTGCCGCTGCCCCAGGGTTCGGCGCTCACGGAATCGGGCGGTTTTGTCGCCTCTTTTTCCGCCGGATCGGTCAGTGCTGCACTTTGCGCCGCGATGGGCGTATCGGAGTGGCTCCCATCGTCCCCGCCGTGAACGGGCAGATAGACGGTGAAGGCCGTACCCTTGCCGACTTCGGAATCGGCGAAGATGTATCCGCCCGATTGTTTCACGATACCATAGACGGTCGATAGTCCGAGACCGGTGCCTTTGCCGATCTCCTTGGTCGTGTAAAACGGTTCGAATATCTTGCCGAGCGCGTCGGGCGCGATGCCGATACCTGTGTCCGTCAGTCGCAAGGCCGTATATTCGGCGGCCGGCATGACGTCATGCGCCATGGCTTCCGCCTCGCGCGCCGACACTGCGAAGGTTTCGAGCTTCAAAACGCCCCTGCCCTCGCCCTGCGATTGCTCCTGCATCGCATCACGGGCATTGACGGCCAGGTTTACGATAACCTGCTCGAGCTGGCCGGGGTCCGCGCGCACGGGCCCCAGATTGCGGCCGTGCCGGATGTCCAGCGAAACGGTCTCTCCGAGCAGCCGTTTGAGAAGGTTGGATACTTCGGACACGACATCGGGCAGCTGGAGGATCTGCGGACGCAAGGTCTGCTGGCGCGAGAAAGCGAGCAATTGCCGCGTCAGGCCGGCGGCGCGGTTGGAATTGGATTTGATCTGCTGGATATCGTCATAATCGCTGTCGCCCGGCGTATGGCGCATGAGCATCAGGTCGCAATGGCCGATGATCGCCGTCAAAATATTGTTGAAGTCATGGGCGACGCCGCCCGCCAGCTGTCCGACCGCCTGCATCTTCGTTGCCTGTGCGACCTGGCGTTTGAGCTTCTCGTCCTCGCTATTGTCCTTGAGGCTCAGGAGCACGGCGGCCTCGCCAAGGCCCGGCGCCCCGGCGACCGTCATGGCGACTGTCTCGTCTGGCTGATGTTTGAGGCGCAGCGCGATATCGGCGGATATCGATGCGCTATTGGCGAAACGGCGCACGGCGTTGGCGACCGCCGTCTTGTCCTCGTCGACGACGAGATCGCCGGGATAGACAGGCTGCGCATCGTCCGCGAGCCCGGCCGCGCGCCGGAACGCGGTGTTCATGTAGAGCAAGCGCCCGTCGCGTTCGGCGAGCGCCAGGCCCAGCGGCAACATCCCGAGTAGCGCCTGGATATTCTGGCGATCGGCTCTCTGCCCCGGCCCTGCGATATCGTCGAGCAGAAAGATCAGCAACGGACCATTGGCGCTCCCGTCGGCTTGGAGCGGAACCTGGACGAGACGAAGCGGCGGACCGCCCTCGCCTTCGCGCTCAAGACGGATACGTTCATCCTCGCCGGTTTCGAGATATGCCGTGAATTCGCGCGCGCGAAGCCGGTCTTGCGGCGCGGCCAGTGCACGATGGCGGAACACCCTATTGGCGGCAATCAGTTTGCCGTCGGCGTCCACGAGCACGCCCATGACCCCGGCAATGCCGAGCGATTTTCCGGCAGCGCTTTCGAGCAAACGCCGCGCATCGCCGACCAGGTCTGCCGCTGCCGCAGGCGCCAACCGCCAGACGAGGAAATCGCCCATCTCGCCGCCGCGTTCGACCACGGCATCGTAGCGACCGCGCTGCGTCTTGAGAGACGGCGCATTGCCGCGACCGTCGCGCCATGCCGTCCGCCCGGCATTGGTAAGCCGATTCACTCCATCTTCCGACAAGGGCAGCACGGGCGGTGTCGGCGCGCCGCGAAATTCCTGCTCGAATTGACTATTGGCGGCGATAAGGACGCCCTCGCGATCGGTAACCGCAACCGGCATCGCAGCACTCTCAATGGCGGCGCGGACCAGCGCGCGGTCAGGGCCCGCCTCCGCTGTCACCGCTTTCGGCGCGCGCCGAGCGAATATAAGTGCGATACCCAAGGCCGACACGAACAGCGTTGCGAAGCCGGCCGCGAAAAACGGGCTTTCGAGCAGAAACATCAATAGCGCCGCCGACCCGATACCGGCGAGCGCGACGAGCACCAGCACTGCGCGATCGGCGAAGCGGCCGCCGCCGATCCGCATATTCCCGCTCGACGAAGCCCGGCTCGCCATCAGCTTTGCTCAGCCTTGCCGCTAGTGAGATGCCTTCGTTTCCAACGCCGCGCGACACGATAGCGCCAGAACCAGTCGGCCAGCATATAGGCGATAACCCCGCTGATCACCGCCATCACCAGCAGTCCGCCGAGCAGTGCCGGCGCCGCGTCGGTGGCAAACCATGCGAACCATTCGGACACGCCCGCCTGGCGGTCGATCAGCGTCTGGAAATGCGCCGGGTCGGCTTCGAGACCGAAGACGCTATTGCCGACAAATACGCCGCCGATCAGGATTATCGGCGTGGTAATCGGGTTGCTCGTGAAGGTTGTGGCTGCCGCCACCGGGATATTGGCGCGGAACGGCAAGGCGAGCAGCGCGGAAACGATCATCTGGATACCCGGTATCATGACCAATATGCCCACAACCATGCCGAGCGCCGCGCCGCGCGGGACGGAGCGCCGATTGAACCGCCACAGATAGCTGTGCATGACGCGGCTCGCGAACGGCTTGATGAAGCGGTTTTTCGCAAGTTCTTCGCGGCTCGGCGAATGTTTGCGTATCCACCGCACCATCGGGCCGGATTCGCGACGTGAATCAGCCACGATCGCGCAGCAGGCGGCCCTGTTCCCTCTTCCAGTCGCGCGCCTTTTCGGTCGCGCGCTTGTCATGCTGTTTCTTGCCCTTGGCGAGCGCCAGCTCGACTTTCGCCTTTCCCTTCGAATTGAAATAGACCGAAAGCGGCACAAGCGTCATGCCCTTGCGCTCGACTGCGCCGCGCATCTTGTTGATTTCGTGCGCATGGAGAAGCAGCTTGCGTGGCCGCTTGGCCTCGTGGTTGAACCGGTTACCATGGCTGAATTCGGGAATGTTGGCATTGATCAGCCAGACTTCGCCGTCCATCACATCGGCATAGCTTTCCGCGATTGTGCCTTCGCCGAACCGGAGTGATTTCACCTCGGTGCCCGTCAGCGCGATGCCAGCCTCGAATTTCTCGTCGATTGCATAATCGTACCGCGCGCGCCGATTCTCGGCGACGGTCTGCACTTTATCGAACGTAGCGGGTTGCGGGCGCGCCATGGATCAGTCCTCTAGCAGTCCCGCATGACCAAGCGCTGAATCGACACGGGATTGTGCGTCCTCGGAGGGCCAGGTCATGGGCAAGCGCAGTTCGCCCGGGAAGCCCGGCCGCACTTTCGTCAGCGCATATTTGGCCGGTCCGGGTGATGCGTCCGCGAACATGGCGTCGTGCAAAGGATGGAGACGATCGTTGAGCGCCAGCGCATCGTCCGTATCGCCGCGCGCCCATGCCGCCTGAAACTCCGCGCAAAGCCGGGGCGCGACGTTGGCTGTCACAGAGATGCACCCCGTGCCCCCCATCGCCAGATAACCGAGCGTCAGATAATCGTTGCCGGACAGCTGGCAGAAATCCTCGCCGCACGCCGCGCGCTGGGCGTTGACCCTATCCATATCGGCCGTCGCGTCCTTGACCCCGATAACAGACGGAAATTTCCGCAAGCGCCGCATCGTCTCCACGGCGATGTCCGAAGCGGTGCGGCCGGGAACGTTATACAGGATGATCGGCAAATCGCAGGCCGACACGATCGCCTCGAAATGACGATAGATGCCCTCCTGGTTCGGCTTGTTGTAGTAAGGCGGCACGATCAGCCCGGCCGTCGCGCCCAGTTCCTGGGCCTTGGAGATGTTCTTGATCGCCGACTGGGTGTCGTTCGATCCGCAACCGGCGATCACGGGAACGCGCCCGCCCGACTGATCGACGCAGACCCGCACGACCTCGAAATGCTCGTCGAACGCCAGCGTGGCCGCTTCGCCGGTCGTTCCGCAGGGAACGAGAGCGCTGCTTCCCTCTTCGATTTGCCAGTCTATGAAGCTTCTATAAGTTGCTTCGTCGAACGATCCGTCGCGAAACGGTGTCACCAGAGCCGGAATCGACCCGCTGAACATATATTTCTCCTTCACCTCCACATGTTTGCACGGCATATCGACTGCAAATCACCGGGGTTCATTCACCGCCAGATAAGGATTGTGCGCGCACGATGTCCAGCATGATAAAAAAGACTGTTGCAATCATAGCGCTCGGCGCCGCTTCCTTGATCGGAACCGCCAGTGCCTCCGCCCAATCGCTGACGTCCGAGCAGCGCGCCTGGTATGCAAGCCGGCTCGGTGTGTCAGGCGCCGGATCGGTGGGATCGGTGCCGCAAGCCAATCCGCTCGGCGAGGCGATCCTGCGCTGGAACCGCTTGCAGCAGAGCGACGCCCTCCCCTTCAACGATTATGCGAGCTTCCTCGTCTCGCATCCGGGCTGGCCGAGCGAAACGCGCATGCGGCGCGTCGCGGAAAACCAGATACCCGTTACCGGCAACTCGCCGCGATCGCTCGTAGCCTTTTTCGAGCGGTTCGAACCGCTCACCGCATCGGGCGCACTGCGCTACGCCGAAGCACTGGCGGCGCTCGGCCGCAACGACGAAGCGACGGGCCAGGCCCGACGCGCGTGGCGGCTCGGCTCGTTCAACAGCAGTTCGGCGTCGGCGGACGAAGGCGTCATATTGTCGCGCTTCGCCGGGGCGCTGTCGGCGGACGATCACGACCATCGCTTCGATTATCTGCTCTGGCAGGACGATGTATCGGCGGCGGCCCGCGTTCTCTCGCTTACATCGTCGTCTCGACGCGATGCACATTCGGCTCGCTTGCGCCTCGCGACCGGCGCCGGAGCGGAAGCCGGGCAATCGGCGCTTGGCGATGCCGGCTATGTCGCGGAACGGGCCATGTGGCTGCGCAATAATGGCCGTTCGCTCGAGGCGCGCCGTCTGCTCGCCAACCGTCCGACACTGCAATACCGCCCGACCGATGCCGAGGAATGGTATGAGGTGCTGCTGCTCAATGCGCGCGCCGCGGCCAACGACCGGCAATGGTCGACCGCCTATGCCATCGCAAGTAAGGTCGATGATGCTTTCGCTCCCGGCACGGATATCAGCGGCGAATCGCTCGGCGTGCGCGACGATTATACGAGCCTGACATGGCTCGCGGGCACGACCGCACTCTGGCAGCAGAACCGGCCCGCCGATGCCGTCGGCATGTTCGAACGCTATGGCCGCGCGGCCCGGACGCCGCAGACCCGGACGAAGGGCTTGTACTGGGCCGGCCGCGCCGCTGAAGCCGCCGGCCAGAGCGATCGGGCTACTGCCTTCTATGAAGAAGCGGCCGTCTATTACGACTATTTCTACGGCCAGCTTTCGACCGAGCGACTCGGTCGCGAGTTGCGGATACCTGCTTCCGCTCGCCAGGATTACGCCGCCATGGCGCGCGAGAGCGGTCTTGCGGACAGTCAGCTCGTTGCCGCGATCCGGATGCTCGGCGAACTCGGTGCCTGGAATACGCAGAGCCGTTTCCTGCGCGAACTGGCCCAGCAGGTCGAAACCGATGCCGATCACCATTTTGCCGCGCAGCTGGCCGGGCAGATCGGCCGACAGGATCTCGCCGTGATGACGCATCGCAGCGCCCGGGTGAACGGCTTCGATGCAAGCGCCTATGGCTATCCCACGGTCCCGATGCCGAGTAGCGCGCAGCGTTTCTTTACGCCCGTCCATGCGATTGCCCGGCAGGAAAGCCAGTTCGATCCCCGCGCGGTGAGCCATGCGGGCGCGCGCGGGTTGATGCAGTTCATGCCGGGTACAGCGCGGGAGGTGTCGCGCTGGATCGGCCGCAGCTACAACCGCTCGGCGCTGACCCGGGACACGCAATATTCCATCCTGCTCGGCCGCGCCTATTATGAGCATCTGCTGGAGCGCTGGGGCAACCATGTGCTTGCGGCGGCAAGCTATAATGCGGGCCCCGGTAACGCCAATCGCTGGATCCGCGCCAATGGAGACCCGCGTCTCGGCAGCGTCGATATCGTGCGCTGGATCGAGGAAATTCCGATCTTCGAGACCAAGAATTATGTTCAGCGCGTGCTCGAGAACGCGGTCATGTACGATCTTCTCCATCCCGATCGCGCATTCATGCCGCGCAGCAATGCCCCGCTTTCGCGCTATCTGGGTAAATCGACGCCGGGCTGATGGCCGACCGGGTCAATTACATTACGCCACAGGGATATGCAGCGCTCAAGGTCGAATATGACACGCTGTTTCGCGAGGAGCGCCCGGCGCTCGTCGAGACGATCAGCTGGGCGGCGGGCAATGGCGATCGCAGCGAGAATGGCGACTATATCTATGGCCGCAAGAAACTGCGCGAGATCGACCGGCGGTTGAACTTTCTCTCGCGCCGCATGAAAGCGGCGAAAATCGTCGATCCCGCCGCGCAGCCCGACAAGGCTCGCATCTATTTCGGGGCAACGGTGACGATGGTGGACGAGGACGATAGCGAGCGGACCGTGACGCTTGTGGGCGAAGACGAAGCCGAAGCGTCCGCTGGGCGAATCAGCTGGGTTTCGCCGCTGGCCAATGCGCTGAAACGCGCGGCCATCGGCGATTGCCGCACGGTGCGGTTACCGGCGGGCCCCAAAGACTATGAGATTGTCGATATCCGCTATCCCGAAGGCGAGGCTCAGTAGCGGCGCAACCCGTAGCGATTGCGGGTATGGACCAGCGCCGTGCGGATTTCCGCATCGGTCAGACGATAATCGCGATCGGTATCGGCCCAGCGCCGGAAGAAGACATTGGCGCTCTCGGCCTCGGCATTGCCGATCTCGCCATTCGGGCCGAGTACGTAGTGATCGATGACGAATTGCTGCCCTTCGCGCGTTCCGGACAGCCAGGGGTCCAGATTGTCGGCGCCGCGCCCGTGGAACGGATTGGGCAGGCGATCCGCATAGCGATGCCGGCCATGATAGCCATTTCCGCCGCGATAATCGTTCGCATAATAGCCCTGGCCGCCATATCCGTAGCCGCGGTCATGATAGCCGTCATGCGCGCAGCCTGCGGTCAGCGCTGCCGCGCCTATGGTTGCCGCGCATATCCGCAATAGCTTCATCGCCATTTCTCCTCCACGACGATATCGCACAGGAAAAGCGGGCTTCGCAAATTCCGTTAATCTAGTCTTTCGGCGCTGTCCCCAAATGGGACGCTGCAAGGCCTGTAATCTTCGGATCGGCATCGGGCGGGTCCATCGACACCTGTTCCTCGAGCCGATCCGCAACATGCTGCATGGCTGCGATGCGGGCGGCTTTCTTGTTGTTGCCGTCGATAACCGTCCAGGGCGCCCATCGCGTATCGGTGCGCGCGAACATATCGCTTATCGCGCCCAGATACTCGTCCCGCTTGGCCCGGTTGCGGAAATCGTCTTCGGTCAACTTCCAACGCTTCCACGGATTATCGAGCCGTTTGCGAAAACGCTCGTCCTGTTCTTCCTGCGTCACATGCATGAACAGCTTGATGACCGGCGTCCCGCTATCCTTCTGCTGCGCCTCGAATTCGTTGATCTCGTCATAGCCGCGGCGCCATTCGGTTTCGGAACAATAGCCTTCGACCCGTTCGACCAATACGCGGCCATACCAGGTGCGGTCGAAGATGTTGATTTCCCGGTTGCCGGGCAATTTGTTCCAGAAGCGCCAGAGAAAGTGCCGCGCCTTGGCTTCGGCGGTCGGCGCGCCTATCGGCCACACCTCGAAGAAACGCGGGTCCCACCGGCCCGTCAGTCGTCGGATGGTGCCGCCTTTTCCCGACGCGTCCCATCCCTCGAAGGCGAGAACGGCGCGCTTGCGGTTGGCGATATAGGCCGCCTGAACACGGGCGAGCCGTTCCTGCAATTCGGTCAGTTCCTCATGATAGTCGCCGTCGAACGCTTCGCCGGTTTCGTAATCCTTCAGATCGATTGCCATGCGGCCCCCGCTATCCGTCCTTGGGCGGCTCTACAATCCTGATGTTAAGCTCGCGTAGCTGACGCTGGTTAACGTCGGAAGGTGCCCCCATCATCAGGTCCTCGGCCTTCTGATTCATCGGGAATAGCACGATTTCGCGCAGATTGGGCTCGCCAGCGAGGAGCATGACGATCCGGTCGATACCCGGCGCAGACCCGCCATGCGGCGGCGCACCGAACTTGAACGCGTTGATCATGCCCGAGAAATTCTCATCGACGTCATCCTTCGAATAGCCGGCGATCTCGAACGCCTTGTACATGATGTCGGGTCGATGGTTCCGGATCGCGCCAGAGGACAGCTCCACGCCGTTGCAGACGATATCATACTGCCAGGCCAGGATATCGAGCGGATCCTTGGTTTCCAGCGCCTCCATCTCGCCCTGCGGCATCGAGAAAGGATTGTGCGAGAAATCGATCTTCTTCTGTTCTTCGTCATATTCGAACATCGGGAAATCGACGATCCAGCAGAATTTGAAGACAGTCTCGTCGATCAGGCCGAGCTCCTCGCCGAGCCGCGTCCGCGCCCCGCCCGCGAGCCGTACCGCGTCTGCTTCCTTGCCGGCTGCGAAGAACACGCTGTCCGCCTCGCCAAGACCAAGCTCTTCGAGCAGTTTCGCGGTCTTTTCCTCACCATGGTTTTTGGCGATCGGCCCGGACGGCGCACCGTCTTTACGATTGATATAGCCGAGGCCTGCAAAGCCTTCCCCGCGCGCCCAGTCGTTCATGCCGTCGAACCAGCGCCGGCCCTTGTCGCCGGTGTTGGGCGCCGGGATCGCCCTGACCACGCCGCCTGAACCGACGATATTGGCGAACAGCCCGAAATCGGAGCCTTCGAAATGGCTCGAAACATCCACGATCTCGAGCGGATTTCGGAGGTCCGGTTTGTCCGATCCGTATTTGAGCATCGCCTCGGCATAGGGAATGCGCACGAAATCGGGATCGACGGTCCTCCCGCGTGTTTTCTCCTTTGGCCCGTCCCAGTCGGCGAACTCTTCGAATACGCCGCGCAATACCGGTTCGATCGCCTGGAACACGTCTTCCTGCGTGACGAAACTCATCTCGAAATCGAGCTGGTAGAATTCGCCCGGGGATCGGTCGGCGCGCGCGTCTTCGTCGCGGAAACAGGGCGCGATCTGGAAATAGCGATCGAAACCGGCGACCATGATCAACTGTTTGAACATCTGCGGCGCCTGCGGCAGCGCATAGAATTTGCCCGGATGCACCCGGCTCGGCACGAGATAGTCGCGCGCGCCTTCGGGCGAGGACGCGGTCAGGATCGGCGTCTGGAACTCGGTGAAATTCTGCTCGATCATCCGTTTGCGGATCGAAGAGATGACCTCGGACCGCAGCAGGATATTCTTGTGCATGCTCTCGCGGCGCAGATCGAGATAGCGGTATGTAAGGCGGATATCCTCAGGATAATCCGCCTCGCCGGCCACGGGCATCGGCAGTTCCTCGGCGGCCGACTGCACCTCGACAGCCTGGGCGCGCACTTCGATCTCGCCGGTATTAAGTTTCGAGTTTATGAGATCGGCCGAGCGGGCGACCACTTTCCCGGTCACCGTAATCACCGATTCCGCGCGCAGGCTTTCGAGCGTCTTGAAAGCCGGGCCATCGACCTCGGTCACGATCTGGGTGATCCCGAAATTGTCGCGCAGATCGACGAACACCAGATCGCCATGGTCGCGCTTGCGATGGACCCAGCCCGACAGGCGGACCTCTTCGCCCACATTGTGGCTGCGAAGCTCGGAACAGTTGTGGGTGCGATAGGCGTGCATAGTCATTTCAGTTCAATCGATCGAAAGGTTGGAAAGAAAGGGGCTCCCTTAGTTGGTCGGGAGCCGTTCGTCACCTTCTAGATCGGATTTGACCGGCAAAACAGCGTCCCGCTGTTCACATCGCTGTTAATCGTTCGCATTGCCGATGGCGCGGCAGCTTCTATAGACGGGCCTCATGCAGATCCACCCGCTGATCAAGGACAGCGATTCCCTCTCCGCATTTTGCGCACGGCTCGCCAAGTCCGATTTCGTGGCGGTCGATACCGAGTTCATGCGCGAAAACACCTATTGGCCCGATCTCTGCCTCGTGCAGATCGGCAATGAGGAGGAGGCCGCGGCGGTTGACCCGAAAGCGGACGGCATCGACCTTTCGCCGCTGCTCGACCTGCTCGTCGATAATGAAGAGGTGCTGAAAGTCTTCCACGCGGGCGGCCAGGATGTCGAAATTGTCTACAATCTGACCGGCGAGACGCCGCATCCGATTTTCGATACGCAGATTGCCGCCATGGCGCTCGGCCTTGGCGAGCAGATCGGCTATGCCAATCTCGTCGATGCGATGCTCGGTCATACGCTTGACAAGGGGGCCCGGTTCACCGACTGGGCCCGCCGTCCGCTCGACAAACGCCAGCTCGACTATGCGGTGGGCGATGTCACCCATCTCGCCGAGATATTTCCCAAGATGCTCGAGCGGCTTCGCAAAACGGGGCGCGGGGCATGGATCAACGCTGAAATGGAAAAGCTCGCCGATCCCGCCAACTACGCCAATCTTCCTCAAGAAAGCTGGAAACGCGTGCGTATCCAAAGCCGTAAGGCCGAAGTTCTGGGGCGCTTGAAAGCGATCGCGGCCTGGCGGGAAATAGAGGCGCAGGACAAGAACCTTCCGCGCGGACGCTTGCTGCGCGATGAGACATTGGCCGATATCGCGTTGCACCCGCCGAAGAACCAGAAAGCACTCGGAAAAATACGCGGCCTGCCCTCGAGCTGGGCCGGCAACGATATCGGCGGGCGGCTGATGGACATCATCGCCAATGCCGGGCCGCTGCCGGACGACGAGATGCCGCCACGCAGGAACCGTAAACCGGGGCTCGGCAAGGAGGGCGCGCTCGTTGCAGACCTGCTCAAGCTGCTGTTGAAGATTCGCTCACGGGAAATCGGCGTGGCGGCGCGGCTGGTCGCCAAGGCCGACGAGCTGGAGCAGCTGGCAGCCGGCGAGCGCGACGATCTGAACCTGCTGACCGGCTGGCGCTATGAGGAATTCGGGCGGGACGCGCTCGATCTGGTCGAGGGTCGGGTGGCGTTTGCGGTTCGCGACGGCAAGTTGAAGGTCACGCACACGAAAGACGACGAGAAAGCCGATGCGTAAGACGGTCATGGCCGCTGGCATTCTCGTCCTCAGTACGGCCTGCGCAACGACGTCCGATATTCCGCCAATGGCAGGAGCCGGAGCGTGCGATGCGCAGCCCTTGCAGGACCTGGTCGGTCAGACGGTGACGCAGGCGGTTGGCGCCAATGCGATGCGCATGTCAGGCGCCAAAACCCTCCGCTGGATTCCGCCCAACAGCGCGGTCACGATGGATTACCGGCAGGATCGGCTCAACATCTCGTATGACGAGAATTCAGTCATCACCGACATCACCTGCGGCTGAGTTCGCTAGATCAGTCGCATCTCGGGCTCTTTACCGAAAGCATCGGCAAGCTGCCGGTGACGTTTAGCAACAGGCTGGCTGTAAAGCTCCGCATCGCCCTTATCGAGCGCGAGAATCAACCGATCGCTCTCGACTGCGACATTGCTGAGCTCCAGCGGCTTGGCGACGCCGCCGCTCAACCGCTGACCGAAGCGCATCGCCAGCCCCCAGCGCGCCGCCTGCTCCAACTCTTTCGTGCTGCACAGATTGACGAGTTCGTCGACAACGCCCACGCCGCCGCCGAAATTGGTGAACAGCGCCTGCGCCATTTTGCCCCGGCCATTCGATTCGATGCCGACCCAATTGCCGTGCAGCGCCATTTCGAGGCCGCGTTCGGCACGGAACTCTGGATGCGCGCGCCATCCGGTATCGGCGAGCAGGCAGGCGGCGAGCCGGATTCTTTTGTCGGTATCCGATTCATCGGCGAATAGCGGTGCGATCCAGCGGTTGAGCAAATCGCCATGTTCAGGGAAGCGGCCCTGCCGTTCCCCCTCCTCCCGCGTCGCTGCGATCAGCGGGTCGATCATACGCGTCTCGGCGTCCAGGCGCTCGTAAAGCAGGCCTTCGCGCAGTCCATAGGCCGAAACGACCAGCTCTCCGAGCCCGATCTGCTTGACCAGTTGTGACAATATCGCCGCGCCGTTCGGCAGATGCGGGATACGCTGCGAGGCCATGGACGGCACGCAGCTAAGCTTGGATTTGTCGATGCGCGCCAGCAGCCGGACGAGCTTCGCCGCGCGTTCGGGTTGCATCGTATAGTGATGGACGATAGGCAATGGAAACTTGGTCCGCTGCATATCGACCCGCGCCAATGCGCGCCACGATCCGCCAACCAGATAAAAGGGTTGGCCCTCGCATTTCGCGGTCCAGTCTGCCGATTTGAGCGCCTTGGCGATCACGCGTTTGAGTGCACCCTTTTTGCCCGAGTTCCGCAGGTCGGCAATCCGGAGCACGCCCAAGGGAAAGGACGCGCATTCCTTGACCTCGCCATCGGCAACGCGCGCCAGTTCGAGGCTGCCGCCGCCCAGATCGCCGACAAGGCCTTCTGCGCCGGGGATCGCCGACAAAACGCCCATTGCCGCCAGCCTGGCTTCGTCCTCGCCGGACAGCAGGCGCACCGATATCCCGATCTCGTCGAGTTGACGGATAAACTGATCGCCATTGCTCGCTTCGCGCACCGCCGCGGTCGCGACCGCGCGCATGTCCGTCACATTCATCGCGCTCGCAAGCGACCGGAAGCGGCGCAGGATTTCCATGGCATCCGCAATCGCATCGTCCTTGAGCGCACCGTAATCGTCGCGGCGTGCGCCCAGCCCGACCATGACTTTCTCGTTGAACAGGAACGCCGGCAGCCGGCCCTGCCCGTCGAACACGACGAGGCGGATGGAGTTGGAGCCGATATCGATGACTGCGGTGCGTCCGTCTTCCACGGCGATCGGCCTCTCCTCCGGGCGAAACATGGAAAGCACGGACATCGGCGCAGACCTTAAGCGTGCGCCTTCGCCCTGAAAACCGCGTTATCCACGCCGCTTGACGTGGAGCTTCTTCGGCATGGACCCTTGTTCGCTTAGCGCCGCACCACGACCGGAGAGCGACGGATTGGTCATGAAATAGCGGTGCAGGTTGAACGGACGGCCTTCGGGCTCGATCCGGGTGTAGCTGCCGTCCGCGTTGAGCTGCCAGCTCTGCTCATTGTCGATGAGGTTCGCGACCATCACCTGATCGAGAATCTGCGCATGCACGGTCGGGTTCTCGATCGGCATCATATATTCGACGCGCCGGTCGAAATTGCGCGGCATCCAGTCGGCCGAGCTGATCAGGACATGGGCATTCTTGTTCGGCAGGGCCGCGCCGTTGCCGAAACAGGCGATGCGGCTGTGTTCGAGGAAACGGCCGATGACGGACCGTACGCGGATATTGTCCGACATGCCGGGTACGCCGGGTTTCAAGCAGCATATGCCACGGACAATGAGGTCGATTTCGACGCCTGCGTTGCTGGCCTCGTAGAGTTTCTCGATAATCGCCGGATCGACCAGCGAATTCATCTTGGCCCAGACCGCGCCCTCTTTTCCCGCGCGCTCGTTCGCGATTTCGGCATCGATCAGCTTCATCAGATCGTTGCGCATATCGCGCGGCGACATGGAAATCAGCTCGAGATCCTCTGGCTGCACATAGCCGGTGATATAGTTGAACAGCTGCGCCGCATCGCGGCCGGCGCGCGGATCGGCCGTGAAGAAGCTCAGATCGGTATAAATCTTGGCCGTCACCGGATGATAGTTGCCCGTGCCGAAATGGCAGTAGGTGCGATAGCCATCCTCTTCCTTGCGCACGACCATCGTGACCTTGGCATGGGTCTTCCACTCGATGAAGCCGTAGACGACCTGCACGCCGGCCCGCTCCAGCGCATTCGCCCAGAGCAAATTCTGTTCCTCGTCGAACCGCGCCTTGAGCTCGACGACGGCGGTGACGGATTTGCCCGCCTCGGCGGCATCGATCAGCGCGCGGATGACGGCGGACTGTTTGCCCGCGCGGTACAGCGTCTGCTTGATCGCGACGACGTCCGGGTCTTCCGCCGCCTGTTTGAGCAGCGCGACCACGACGTCGAACGTTTCATAAGGGTGGTGAACGACGATATCCTTGGTCTTGATCGCCGCGAAGCAATCGCCGCCATGTTCGCGAATGCGCTCTGGAAAGCGCGGGTTAAAGGGCGGAAATTTGAGATCGGGCCGGTCCTCCTCGACCAGCTGTTCGAGATCGGAAACGCCGAGAAAACCGCTGGACTCGACGACCATGGCGTCGTCGCCGCCCATCTCGCGGCGGATCAGCTCCTCCATATCGTCAGGAATGTCGGCTTCCAGCTTCAACCGGATTACGCGGCCGCGGCGCCGCCGTTTGATCGCGCTGCGAAAATAGCGGACCAGGTCTTCGGCCTCTTCCTCGACCTCGATATCGCTGTCGCGGATGATCCGGAATGCACCCTGCCCCAGCAGATCGTAGCCGGGAAACAGCCTGTCGGTGAAACGCCGGATAATTGTTTCGATCGCCACATAATGCGCGATATCGCCGGGTAGGCGGACAAAGCGCGGCAAGGTCGTTGGCACCATGACCAGTTCGCGGATGGGCTCACCGTCGCTCTTGCGCTCCAGATCGAACACCAGGCTGAACCCCTTGTTCGGGATGAACGGAAAGGGATGCGCTGGGTCGAGCGCCTGAGGGGTGAGCACCGGAAAGATATGATTCTGGAAATGCTCGGCCAGCCAGTCTTCGATATCGCCGGAAATCTCATCGTCCGAAAGCACGAAGATCTCGGATTCGGCGAGTGCATTTCGCAATTCGGTCCAAACCGCCTGCTGTTCGTCCATCAGCGCGTTTGCCCGCTCGGCGACGGCCGCGAGCTGCTGGCTCGGTGTCATGCCGTCGTCGGAGCGCATTTCCACGCCCTGCAATTGCTGGCCTTTGAGGCCGGCCACGCGGACCATGAAGAACTCGTCGAGATTGTTGCCCGAAATCGAGAGGAACCGCAGCCGTTCCAACAACGGGTGCGCCTCGTTACGCGCTTCTTCCAATACGCGCTCGTTGAAGCCAAGCCAGCTCAACTCGCGGTTGAAATAGCGGTCTTCCGTCCCCGGTTCGGCTTCGGTCTCGCGCGAGAAATCCTCGGTAATATGTTCCGGATTATAATCGTCCATGACCGGCTTTTAGCGGTTTTAATGTTACGCGTCGATGAAACCCAGCTCGGCCATCGCGCTTCGCGCCATATCGCGCGTGATCCGTCCGCGCCGTTCGAGCGCCATCCGATCGAGTGTTTCGATGATCTGAAATAGCGCATAATGACTACGATCCATCCGCTTCAGCAGATACTCCACCGCGGTATCGGGCACCGCAAGCCCGCGCTCTCCGAAATGCTGGTGGAGGCGATTGGCGATCAAGGCATCGCTCGGTTCGAATATCCGCACCTTGGGGCTGGCCGCAATCCGGGTGCTGAGGTCTGGCAGCGCGATCTCCCAGCGTGGCGGGGGTTCGTCGGCGATGATCAACAGCGGCCGCTGGTCCGCCTGGGCTGCGTTCCAGGCGTGGAACAGAGCTTCCTCCTCGGAAAGATCGGCATCGTCGATAACCGTGCCGCCGCTTTTCCGGGCAAACATGCGGCCGAGCGTCGAGCGCCCCGATTTGCGCGGGCCGGTCAGCAGGCTCGTTTGCACGGGCCAAAGCTCCCAGTGATCGAGATGCTTGACCGCGTCGGTATTGCTCTCGTCCACGATGAACATATCGGCCCGGCCGGAATCGGGCCAGTCGAGCGGCAGCGCGATCTGGCTCATTGGCCTTCAGGCGGTGTCGCACCATTGGAGCCGCCACCCCGTGTGATCCGCAGCGTGCCGCCGCCGCGCTGGACCTGGAAGCCGCGCGCCGACAGCGCCGATGCGAGCGTATCGAGATCGCCGATATAATCGACCTCCATGAGAGAAATGCCGCCAATCGCCGTACTGGATGTCGTCGCGCCGCGGACACCAGGCGTTCCACGCACTGCGGATTCGCTCGAAAGCACCGCATTGGCGTCGGGCGTCACGACCTGAATAGTGTAACGGCCGGTTGCCGTGGCCTGTTCGGTGTTGACTTCGGGTGCGGATGGACGGCTTTCGGCCGCCGCGACGCTCCCCGCCAGCTCGTCCAACGCTTCCTCGAGCGCATCTTCGTCAAGGCCGAATTCGAAGTTGAGCGATGGATCGGGACGGAGGCGTCCGTCTTCCAGAGCCTGGGTATAGGCGGCATCGATCCGGCGAACGCCTTCATCCAGCAATTGATCGAGGCTGTTGGCGCTGCTGACACGCAGCGAGAATTCGGTGATCTCGCGCCGGTCCGGCCCGTGATAGGCGACGAATCGGCCGACGACCGGCCCTCCTGGATAGGCGTAATGCAAATGCACGACCGGTACGACGACATCGGCCGCGCCGTATGAGTCGAGCAGGAAGCGCCACCAGCCGCGGCCCGGGCGGGCGGTCTGGCCAACCGTCAACAACAGCGGTGTCGGGCCCGTTCCACTGGCGCGTACATAATCGATCGGGCTCTCGCCGGAGCGGAAGCGCAGCCAGGCGCGCTGCCACGGCGTGCGTTCCTCGAAGCTCATCGGCGTGCTGCCGACCCACTGCACGGGCAGCACCAGCATCGGTGGCGAGCGCCGGACGACACCGGACACCCCCAGATAGCGGCTGACGCGCGCGCGATCGAACATGACGCCGATCCGGCCGACATAGCGTGTCGGCCCGATCTGCTCTTCTTCGACGATAATGCCGGTTACGACGGCGCTGAGCGAGGAATCGCTGAGGTTGGGCGCCTGCGACGCCGGGCCGCCATTCACGCGCGCATAGAGCATACGCCAGCCTTCGCGCTGCGCCTGTTCCCACGCATTGCGGCGCGCATCCTCGGCCGTTTCGCCGGTCGCGTTTACAAAAATGCCGGTCACTTCGTAATTCGCCGCGCTGTCGAGGCCGAAATCGCGCGAATTCACCTGTTCCTGTTGCGCTAGGACGATGCCCGTCGCGCCCGCGCTCACCAGGAGCAGAGCCAGTAGCGCTTTGAGATGACGGGTTACGAACTGCATTGTGGGCCTTTTGGCGACTTGGCCGTGGAAATCCAAGAGCGATGTGGCTAGTCGCTATAAAGATGGACGCCAAGCAAAAATCGACCGAGTCATACAGCTATGAGAAAGCCGGTGTCTCGATTGCCGCGGGCAATGCGCTCGTCAAGGCGATCGCGCCGCTGGCCCGCGCTACGGCGCGGCCGGGAGCCGATGCCGATCTCGGCGGTTTCGGCGGGTTTTTCGACCTGAAGGCCGCCGGCTATACGGATCCGCTGCTCGTCGCCGCGAATGATGGCGTCGGCACCAAGGTCAAGCTTGCGATCGATCATGACCGGCATGACCGGATCGGCATCGATCTCGTCGCGATGTGCGTGAACGACCTTATCGTGCAGGGTGCCGAACCGCTCTTTTTCCTCGACTATTTCGCCACCGGGAAACTCGATAACGGCGTCGCCGAGCGCGTTGTCGCGGGTATCGCAGACGGCTGCAAACAGGCCGGATGCGCGCTGATCGGCGGCGAGACGGCAGAGATGCCGGGCATGTACGCCGACGGCGATTACGACCTGGCCGGCTTTTGCGTCGGCGCGGTCGAGCGCGGCGAAGCGCTGACCGGGACGGGCGTGGGCGCGGGCGACGTCATCCTCGGCCTTGCCTCGTCGGGCATCCATTCGAACGGCTATTCGCTGGTCCGCAAGCTGGCAGAGGACAAGGATTGGGCGCTCGACCGCCCTGCCCCGTTCGATCCCGAGAACTTGCTCGTCGACGCATTGATCGAGCCAACGAAGATTTACGTCAAATCGCTGCTCCCGGGCGTTCGCGGCGGTGATATCAAGGCGATGGCGCATATCACGGGTGGCGGACTGCTCGAAAACATCCCGCGTGTGCTCGCCGAAGGCCTGCACGCGCATGTCGATGTCTCGGGTTGGGAGCAGCCCGGCCTGATGGCCTTTCTCCAGAACGCGGGCAATATCGCGCCCGACGAAATGGCGCGGACCTTCAACTGCGGGATCGGCATGGCGCTGATTGTAGATGCGGACCGCGCCGAGGGCGTTTCGGATGCGCTCGGCGAGGCCGGGGAACGCGTGTACCGCATCGGGCATATCGAAGCCGGAGAGAGCGGCTGCACCGTCGCCGGCCAAGCCGGAAGCTGGTCATCGGGCTCGGACTGGAGCGCAACGCATAATGGCTGAGCGGGCGCGCGTCGCCGTCCTGATTTCGGGGCGCGGCAGCAATATGGCCGCTCTGCTTTACGCCGCGAAACATGAAGACTGCCCCTATGAGATCGCGCTGGTTGCCGCCAACGATACCGAGGCGCGCGGTCTCGAACTCGCGGCTGCTGAGGGCGTGCCAACTTTCGCACGTAGCCACAAAGGCATGCAGCGGGCCGAATTCGATGCCATCCTCGACTCCGAAATCCGCAAAGCCGGTGCCGATTATGTTGTACTCGCCGGATATATGCGGATTCTCTCCGACGATTTCGTCGGCAAGTGGGAAGGCCGGATGCTCAATATCCACCCGTCCCTGCTGCCCAAATATCCGGGTCTCGACACGTATGAACGCGCGATTGCGGCAGGCGACACGGTATCGGGCTGCACCGTGCATCTGGTGACGCCGGCACTCGATGACGGCCCCATTCTCGGCCAGATCGAAGTCGCGATCCTGCCCGCCGATACACCTGAGAAGCTTGCGACCCGCATCCGACTTGCCGAGCATCAGCTCTACCCGCGGGTGCTGACGGAACTGGTCGGTCGCGAACGCGATCCGGACTGGATCGTGGCGAAGGTCGACGAACTGGCGATGGCGCTGCCCGAGGTCGCCGCGAAATCCTCGCATGGCGCACCGGGCTGGAGGATTGCCACGTCGAAATCCGGAAAATTCTTCGCCTATGTGTCGATCCGCCATCATGGCGAGGATGCGATATCCCTGCTCGTCAAGACGAGCGGAACCGATGAACAGACCGCACTGATCGAGGCCGAGCCCGATATCTATTACAAGCCGGCCTATTACGGCCCGTCAGGCTGGATCGCGATCCGCCTCGACCGCCCCGATGTCGATTGGGAGCATATCGCGAGCTGGTTGCGAAAGAGCTGGAGCTTCGTCGCGCCGAAGAAGCTCCAGGCAATGGCGGAGTTTTTCTAGCGCGCGAGGTTCCGCAAAGTTGACAAACTAGACACACAGCGAGCTGCGCTGGTGCGACATATTTTTCGCCATATTGCCGACGCCCAAAGAACGCCTCGTGAGTAGCGCGGCCCGAACGTCTCGCGTCTTTTCCTACATTGCAAGTCTGGTCGCGTAACGGCGACGCCTAACCGACAATCTCGTCTTCGTCGAAGAAGAAGGCGATTTCGATAGCGGCGTTTTCATCGCTGTCGGAGCCATGAACGCTGTTCGCTTCGATCGATTCGGCGAATGCCTTGCGGATCGTGCCCTCGTCGGCATCGGCGGGATTGGTCGCGCCCATGATCTTGCGGTTGCGGACGACCGCTTCCTCGCCTTCGAGCACCTGCACGACCACCGGGCCGGATGTCATGAACTCGACTAGGTCGCCGAAGAACGGACGTTCCTTGTGAACCGCGTAAAAGCCCTCGGCTTGCTCACGGGTCATATGGATGCGCTTGGACGCAACGACGCGCAGGTCCGCTTCTTCGAGCATCTTGGTAACCGCACCGGTCAGATTGCGGCGGGTGGCGTCGGGTTTGATGATGGAAAAGGTGCGTGTCACGGCCATGCTGGCTGAACTCCGATAAAGAGGGGGAAATTTGCGGACCGCTTAGTGCCATGCGCCGCGGCACGCAAGGCTTAGATGGCCCTTCGATCCGCTATCTGCACACCGGGTTTCACGGCCCCTGGCGCCACCGCCCATTATCCTGCTTCCAGTAGCGTGGTTCCGCATCGTCCTTGTCGGACAGACCGCGCCACGCCGTCCGCGCATCGTCGAGACGATCGGTATCGAACAGGTAGAAAACGCGATCCGCGTCCAGCGCGGCATTGCGCCAGATGCCGTCGGCGAGCATGACGAACCGCGCGCCGTTCTGCGGGTCGACCGTCGCCGCCATCAGGATCGGCTGTATTTCGGGCGTGTCGTCGATCCCGCCATGCGCCAGATAGGAAGTGGGATCGCGTGTCCACAGCGCCTCGCCGAGCGCAGCCCGCGCCTGTTCGTCCTCGACGACGATCAGCAGCCGCTCGCCGCTCTCCAGAACCTTCGCCGCCAATTGCGGAACGACCGTGTCGATCGGCGTACCGGCCAATTGATAGAAATCGACCTGCACGCCCTCATGCTATCCTTCGTGATTGTCGGCGATGAACCGGTCGAGCAACCGCACGCCATAGCCGGTGGCGCCTTTGGCCCACAGGTTCGACGCGGATTTGATCCAGACCGTGCCCGCGATATCGAGATGCGCCCATTTCACGCCGTCCTGCACGAAGCGATGGAGGAACTGCGCCGCCGTTATCGAACCGGCCTCGCGCGGACCGACATTCTTGATATCGGCGATCGGCGAATCGATCAGCTTGTCATACGCCTTGCCGATCGGCATCCGCCACAGCGCGTCGCCGCTGTCGCTGCCCGCCGTCAGCAATTGGTCCGCGAGATCGTCATCGTTGGAAAAGCAACCGGCATGTTCGTGGCCGAGCGCGATAATCATCGCGCCGGTCAGCGTCGCCAGGTCGATCATTGTGTCGGGCGCGTATTTCTCCTGGACCCAGTGCATCGCATCGCAGAGTACGAGCCGACCCTCGGCGTCGGTATTGAGCACCTCGACCGTCTGCCCGGCCATCGTCGTGACGATATCGCTCGGCCGCTGCGCCGTGCTCGAGGGCATATTCTCGACGAGGCCGCAGACACCGACCACATGGGCCTTCGCCTTGCGCCCGGCCAGCGCGCGCATGGCGCCCGCGACGGCCGCCGCGCCGCCCATGTCGAACTTCATGTCCTCCATGCCCGGCCCCGGTTTGAGTGAAATGCCGCCGGTATCGAACGTCACCCCCTTGCCGACAAAGGCGACCGGCTTTTTCTGTGCGCCGTCCGTACCATCCCAACGCATGACGAGCAGTTTCGGCTCGGCCGCCGAACCCTGTGCCACGCCCAGTAATGCACCCATACCGAGTTCGGTCATTTCGTCCTTGTCCAGCACCTCGATCTCGACGCCGAGTTCGCCGAGCGGGCGGCAGCGTTCGACAAAGCCTTGCGGATGGATGACGTTCGGCGGCTCGGTCACAAGTTCCCTGGCCAGCGCGATACCCGCATACACCGCCTGGAAGCGATCCCAGCCCTTGGCCTCCTTGTCACCGGCGACCACGGTGATCCCGGTTACGCTGGGCCGCGATTTCTTCGGCAGCTTGGTGCGATAGCTGTCGAGCCGCCAGCCACGCTGCAACGCCCCGAACGCCATGTTCGACCCGGCCTGATCGACATCGGTGGAGCCCGCGTCGAACGTGATCGCCGTTTCCCCGGACGTCAGCAGTTTGGCCATCGCCGCACCGCCGGCTTTTTGGAGCGCATCCGCGTCCGTTTTCTTGCCTGTTCCGACAAGAAGGATGCGGCGCGTGCCGTTCTCGGTGTCAGCGAAAATCTCGACGAGTGCCCCCGCTTCGCCTTTGAAGCGGCTCGCTTCGGCCGCGCGCCTCAATGCGGCAGCCGCGTCCCGAGGCAGATTTTGAGTGACTGTGTCGGGCAACTCGCCCTCTCCGATCGGCACGATGAGGGCGGAGCTATCTTCTGGAACGGAGGATGCGAATGAGACGGTAATGGAAATTGTTATTCTCCTGCCGCTAGAAACGGTGCGATGATGATGTCTTCCGATAGACGAGCCGCTCGGCTCTGGCAAAGGCGATTGCAGCATCGGCCGCGGGGTGCGATAGGCGCGTCCGGAGAGCCGCTATTTGTGCCCGGTGATGGATTTTGACGCGTAACCCGATTTTCAGTCTGACAGCGCTGCCGACGATCATCATCGCCGCCGCCTGTCCTGTGCAGGCACAGACTGACGCCGCGTCTCCGTTTCAAACGTTGATACCGAGCGTCGAATTCACCGACACCGAGATTGTGCCGCTGGCGTCGCCGCAAAATCCTGAGGAAATCGCGTTCAGCGCGCAAACGGTCGAATATGACGGTGAGAACGATATAGTCATCGCAGCCGGCGACGTCCGCATGGTGCGCGCCGGCGCCCGGCTGCGCGCCGACCGTATTTTGTGGAACCGCCGAACCGGCGCCGTCGAAGCAAGCGGCAATGTTGTTATCCGCACGCCGCAGGGCGAAACGGCCTATGCCGACGCCGCCACGCTGACCGATACGCTCCGGGACGGGATGGTCGACAATCTCTTGATCGTACTTGAAAATGGCGGCCGTCTCGCCGCCTTGCGGGGCGCGCGGGCGGACAATGTGTCGACGCTCGAGGGCGCGGCCTATACGCCCTATCCGGCGGAGGATGTGGAGGGCAATCCGCGCGATCCGAGCTGGCGGATCACTGCGGCGCGGATCGTCCACGATCCCGAAACCAACCGGATCCGCTACAGCAATGCGCGGTTCGAGCTTTTCGGCGTGACCGTCATGGCGCTGCCGGCTTTCTCGCATCCGGATGGCTCCGCCGGGGGCACGAGCGGCTTTCTGGTGCCCGATCTTCGGCTCAGCCGGGTCAACGGGCTGGAAATCGGGATTCCCTATTATCTCCAGATCGCGCCTAACCGGGATCTGACGATCACGCCGCGAATCTATTCCGAGGTCCTGCCTTCGATTTCCGCCAACTACCGCAATCTCGCCGCCGAAGGCGCGTTCCAGATCGGCGGGATGATCACCTATAGCACGCGCCGCGACATCAATCCCAATGGCGGCCTCACCCCGGTCGGCGACGAGGATGTGCGCGGCTATATCGAGGGCAATGGCCGGTTCCAGTTCACGCCGCATTGGAGCATCAGCGGATCGGGCCGGCTGACGACCGACGACACGTTTCTCCGGCGCTACGATATCTCGCGCGACGACCGCTTGCGTTCGACGATCGCCGCCGAGCGTGTCGGTACGGACAGCTATTTCTCGATTGCCGGATGGGCTGTGCAGGACTTGCGGGTGACGTCGGATTCCGGACAGCAGCCCTTCGCGATCCCCGTCATCGACTATCGACTTCGCATGGACGAGGATGTGCTGGGCGGCACGATCAAGCTGCAGGCGAACACGCTGGGGATCGTGCGGACCGAGGGACAGGACACGCAGCGTGCCTTTGCCAGCGCCGAATGGAATTTGAGCCGTATCACCACGATGGGGCAGCAGGTGACACTGACCGCGCTGGTTCGCGGCGACGCCTATCATTCGGACGAAAATGCCGACACGATAACCGGCCTGTATCGCGGCGAGGAGGGTTGGCAGTTTCGCGGGATCAGCGCGCTCGCCGCGGATATCGCATGGCCGTTCGTCGGCGAGGCCTTTGGCGGGGTTCAGCGGATCACCCCGCGAGTCCAGTTCGTGGTGACGCCGCCACTGTCTAATCTCGAAGTGCCGAACGAGGATTCCCGCTCGATCGAGCTCGAAGTGGCGAACGTGTTCTCGCTCAACCGCTTTCCCGGTTATGATCGTTTCGAGGACGGTGCGCGCGTCACCTATGGCGGCGAATATGCGCTCGATCTGCCGCGCTTCTCGCTGCGCAGCAGCCTGGCGCAAAGCTATCGCTTGAACAACGAAACCACGTTGTTCCCCAACGGAACCGGGCTCGCCGAGCGGTTTTCCGATATTGTTGGCCGGACCGAGGTTCGATATGGGCGCTTTCTGGCCCTCACCCACCGGTTCCGGCTCGACAAGGACAGTCTCGAGCTGCGCCGCAACGAGATCGACTTTTCCGTGGGCTCCCGAACCACCTATGCGCAGGTCGGCTATCTGCGGCTCAACCGCGATATCACCTTCAACGTCGAGGATCTGCGCGACCGGGAAGAGCTGCGCAGTTCGGCACGGGTCGCGATCGGCAACTATTGGTCGGTCTTCGGATCGGCCGTCGTCGATCTTACGAGCAGCCAGGAGGACCCGTTATCGCAGTCCGACGGCTTCGAGCCGGTCCGCACCCGGCTCGGCTTCGGCTATGAGGACGAAGGCCTGCAATTCGGCTTTACATGGCGCCGCGACTATGACGATACCGGCGACGCGCGGCGCGGCAACACGTTCCTCGTTCGCTTTGCCTTAACGAATTTGGGCCGCTAAGCTGCCGTTCAGGAAACATCATACTAAATAGACGGGAAAATCACGCTGGTCGTGTACCGTGACACAGATGGGATTCTTTATCAGTCATGTTTAAAATGAATCGAGGGCGCATGCGCCGGAGTATCGGACTATTCGCCATAACGGGACTGGCGCTGGGTATGGCGTCGCCGGCTGCGGCGCAGCCCGCCGATCCGATCGCCAATACGGCGGAACAACTCGGGCTGCCCGAGAATTTCACGGTGTTCGGCGAACGCGATCCGAATATCCGCACGCCGACCGCCATCGTAAACGGCGAGATTATCACCCGCACCGATGTCGATCATCGGGTCAACCTGTTTCTGGCCGCCAACAATTCGGTTCAGATCAGCGATGAGGAGCGGATGCGGCTGCGGATGCAGATCGTGCGTAACATGATCGACGAAACGCTGCAGATCCAGGAAGCGCTCGCCAACGACATTACCGTTCCGGCCTCCGATATCGACGCGACCTACGCGCAGGTGGCGCAACGATCGGACGCGAGTCCGGAGGAATTTTCGGCCTTTTTGCGGTCGCAGGGCAGCTCCGCGCGGACGATGAAACGGCAGATCCAGGGCGAACTGGCTTGGCGGAGGGTGCTGCGTCGATACGTCAATCCGTTCGTCGCGGTCAGCGACGCCGAGGTCGAGGCGATCATCCAGACACTCGAACAGAATCGCGGTCAGACCGAATATCGCGTCGCCGAAATCTATCTGCCGGCCCGCCCCGATAACGAAGCCGAGGTGCTCGCCGGTGCGCGGCGCATTCTGGAGCAGATCAGCGCAGGCGGATCGTTCCAGGCCTATGCGCGACAGTTTTCCCAGGCATCGACCGCAGCCGTCGGCGGCGATCTCGGCTGGGTCCAGCCCGCGCAGCTGCCGCCCGAACTCGCTGCGGTCGTGACGCAGATGCCGGTCGGCGGGATCAGTCAGGCGATTCCGATCCCGGGCGGCTTTTCGATTATCGCCCTGATCGACCAGCGTCAGGTTCTCATGAGCAATCCGCGCGATGCGCAGCTCAGCCTGTCGCAGATCACTCTTAGCTTCCCGCCGGGCACCGATCGTGAGGTTGCCGAACCCCAGGTCGAAGCTTTGGCGACTGCAACCCAGGCCGGTGGCGGCTGCGGCGTTGCCAGCGAGATAGCCGCGCGACTGGGGGGTGAACTCGTGCAGAATGACGGTGTACGGCTCGGCGATCTGCCGGACGTCTTGCAGCAAAGCATTGCCAATCTTCAGGTCGGCCAGGCAACCGCGCCTTTCGGTTCGCTTACCGACGGCGTTCGCGTGCTGGTGCTGTGCGGCCGGGACGATCCGCCCGCTGTGGCGGAGCCCGATGCCGAAGCCATTCTGGCGACGCTCGAACAATCGCGGGGCGATCGCCAGGCCCGGCGCTATCTTCGCGATCTCCGCCGCGATGCGGTCATCGAATATCGCTGAGCTGGCTTCTGACATGCAACCGATTGCTGTTTCACTCGGCGATCCGGCCGGTATCGGGCCAGAAATAACGGGCAAGGCCTGGGACGAACGTGAAAAGCATGGACTCGTGCCCTTTTTCGCTGTCGGCGACGCCCATTCGCTTGCCGCCGTCTGGAACGGGCCTGTCAAAAAGATCGGCTCTCCCGATGAGGCGCGCCCGGTGTTCGAGAGTGCTCTTCCGCTGCTGTCCGTCGACAATGGCGAACGGACACAGCCCGCACACGCCACAGCGGAGAGCGCGCGCTGTGCGCTGGATTCGCTGGAAACGGCCGTAGGGCTCGCCCGGTCTGGTGCAGCGGGAGCCGTGGTGACGGGGCCGGTGTCCAAGAACCAGCTCTATAATATCGGTTTTTCGCATGCCGGACAGACGGAATTCGTGGCGGAACGTTGCGGCGTGTCGCGCGAAAACGCGGCGATGATGCTGGCCGGACCGACCCTCAAGGTCGTGCCGATTACGACCCATATCCCGCTGCGCGACGTACCGGAGGTGATTTCGGTCGAACTGATCGTCACCAAGGCCCGGGCGGCGGCGCGTGGGATGATGCGCAATTTCGGGATCGAGAAACCCCGGCTCGCCTTTGCGGGGCTCAATCCGCATGCCGGGGAGTATGGCGCGCTCGGCCGCGAAGAGATCGATTTTCTGGAGCCCGCCCTCGCTCAGTTACGCGAGGAAGGTTTCGACGTGCGCGGGCCCTTGGCAGCCGACACGATGTTCCATGCCGCGGCACGCGAGAAATATGACGTCGCCTTGTGCCTGTATCACGATCAGGCCCTTATTCCGCTCAAGACGCTGCATTTCGACGAAGGCGTCAATCTGACGCTGGGCCTGCCCATCGTGCGCACATCGCCGGATCACGGCACCGCCTTCGAAATTGCCGGACAGAATCGGGCAAATCCGGGGGCGACGATTGCTGCCATCGGTCTTGCCGCCTTTTGCGCCGAACAGCGCGTCCGTTACGAAGGCAGCGTCGCTGCGTGACCGCGCTCCCACCGCTGCGCGAGGTCATCGCCCGGCACGGGTTGCGCGCGAACAAGGCGCTGGGCCAGAATTTCCTGCTCGATACGCAGCTACTGGCCCGCATCGCCGCCATTCCCGGCGATCTCGAAGGCCAGCGCGTCTATGAAGTCGGGCCGGGTCCGGGCGGGCTGACACGGGCCCTGCTGGACGCGGGCGCCGAGGTTGTGGCCGTCGAGCGCGACGATCGCTGCCTGGCGGCGCTCGATGAACTGTCCGGCAGTTTCCCCGGCCAGCTCACCGTAATCTCCGACGACGCCATGAAGATCGACGAGCGCGAGATCGGCGCGGACGGCGCGCATATCGTTGCGAATCTTCCCTACAATATCGGAACGGCTCTGCTGGTCCGCTGGCTGACCGTCGACATCTGGCCGCCATGGTGGCGGTCCCTGACGCTGATGTTCCAGGAAGAGGTGGCGCGGCGGATCGTCGCACGGCCGGGCGATGGCGCCTATGGACGGTTATCCGTGCTCGCACAGTGGCGGTCGACGGCCGAAATAGCCCAGAAGGTTCATCGCTCGGCTTTCGTCCCGCCGCCCAAGGTCATGTCGGCCGTAGTTCATATCCGTCCGGCTGAGGCTCCGGACGGCGTGAGCGTCGATACGATCGGCGCGCTGACCCAGGCGGCCTTTGGGCAACGGCGAAAAATGCTGCGACAGAGTCTCAAAAACCTGCCCTATGCGACTCAAGCGCTTGAGAAATTGGGTATCGAGGGCACGCGCCGCGCCGAAACCCTCTCCGTCGACGAATATATCGCCCTGGCTCGCGCGCTGGATGCCGCTAAGGCGTAACTTCGTCCTCGGCTTCGGGCACGGGAACGCTGTTCTCCTGCGCCGCTATCTGGGCCGGCGGCGGACCCGCTTCGATAGCAGCCGCCAAAGTCGTCGCCTCGGCGCAACGCGTTTCGCATAGCGCCTCGATGCGCGTCAGGTTGCGTTGGGCGCGTTCAAGGGCCCCTCTGCGCACAAGCACCCTGCCCTGCCCGGCTAGCGCGGCCAGGTCGTTCGGATCGATCGTCAGCGCTTCGCGATAATAGCGGATAGCCTTGCCGGGAAGCTCTCTCGCCTCGGCAATCTCGGCCAGCGCGATAAAGCCATCTCGGTTGCGTGGATCGACGGCCAGCGCGGTTTCGACAAGGTTGGCCGCGCGCTCGTTATCGCCCTCGGCAAGCGCCGCGCGTCCCGCTTCGACCAGCGCGATCGACTGCGGGTCGATATCGTCGTCGCTGCGTTGCCCATGCACTCCGCTCGAGACCGTCGCCAGGGTCAAAGAAAGGGCAATGGCTAGCGGCGAAAAACGCATGATAAGCTCCGTTACAGTTTCTTGGCGCTGCTCTAGCATGACCGTTGCAGTCTTGCGAAGAAAAACCCGTCCGTTCCGTGGCGAGCCGGTGTCAGGACAAGACCGGCCTCCGACTCTGCCGCGTCATGATTAGCAGGCGGGACCTTGCTGAAATCCGAACGGGATTGCAGGAAATGCATGATCTGCCCGTCTCCCTCTTCGGTCAGCAACGAACAGACCGCATAAACCAGAAAACCGCCGGGTTTTACAAGAGGTGCGGCGGTTTCGAGCAGATAGCGCTGCGTAGCGACGAAACGCTGGATCGCGGCGTCCGTCAACCGCCAGCGCGCTTCCGGATTGCGCCGCCATGTCCCCGTCCCCGTGCACGGCGCATCGACGAGTACGATATCGGCCCGATCCGCCAGATCGGAAAGCGCTTCACTCTCAGCACCGGGATCGAGCAACCGTGTTTCGATAGTGCTGATGGCCGATCGTTTCGCGCGCGGCTCAAGTCGTGACAGCCGGCTGCGGTCGGTGTCGCAGGCGATCAGGCGTCCTTCGCCCGCCATGCGATCGTACAGGGCGAGCGTTTTGCCGCCTGCCCCCGCGCACAGGTCGAGCACTGTCATGCTTGGCCGCGCCTCGCAGCAATCGACGACATACTGGCTGCCCTCGTCTTGAATATCGACCAAGCCTTCGCGCCACAGCGGGTGTTGTTCGATCGGAAAGCCCTGTTGCAACCGGACGGCCGAGGCGCTGAGCGCGCCGGGCGCTGCGCCGTCAATGGCGGCCAACACTGTATCGCGGTCGATCCGGTTCAGATTGACGCGGATGTCGAGCGGCGCACGCCCCGACAGGCTCGCAATATCGGCGGCGTCGACAGCATCCGCGAATTTGGCGCGCAGCCATGACGGGAGGCCCGACGGTAGGGCGCCCGTCTCGTTCGCGGCCAATGGCGCTGGTCCATAGCGCGATCCATCGAACGCATCGCCCAGGTCCGGTTCGTCTTGGGTCAGGCCGACCATCGCGGCGCGGCCGCCGGGCGGCGGCGAGCCATAGCGGCGGATGGCGGCGTAGACCAGTTCCCGCACGGCGCGGCGGTCCTTCGATCCGGCATAACGCCGTTCGCCGAAATAACGTTTGATGAGCGTGTCCGCTGCCGGGCCGTTCGACTGCGCCGCCTCGACTATCTGGTCAAGCAATTCGACGGCCGCCTGAACGCGTGCGGCGGGCGTCATGGCTCAGCGCGTCGGATAGTTGGGCGCTTCGCGCGTGATCGAGACATCATGGACATGACTTTCGCGCAGCCCGGCATTGGTGATGCGGACGAAGGAAGCGCCATTCTGAAGCGCCTCGATCGTCGCCGCTCCGGTATAGCCCATCGCCGCTTTCACGCCGCCGACGAGCTGGTGAATGACATCCTTGGCCGGTCCCTTGAACGGCACCTGGCCTTCGATGCCTTCCGGTACGAGCTTGAGCTGCTCGGTCACGTCCTGCTGGAAGTAGCGGTCGGCCGAGCCGCGCGCCATCGCGCCGACCGAGCCCATGCCGCGATAGCTTTTGTACGATCGCCCCTGATAGAGGAACGTTTCCCCCGGCGCTTCCGCGGTTCCGGCGAGCAGCGATCCGATCATTACCGTGGAAGCCCCGGCGGCCAGCGCCTTGGCGACATCGCCCGAGGTTCTGAGGCCGCCATCGGCAATCACCGGCACGTTCGACTTCGCCGCTTCGGCCGACGATTCCATGACCGCCGTCAATTGCGGTACGCCGACACCCGCTACGACGCGGGTCGTGCAGATCGAACCCGGGCCGATACCGACCTTGATCCCGTCCGCGCCCGCATCGATCAGAGCGCGGGCACCTTCGGCCGTCGCGACATTGCCGGCCACGACCTGCACGGAGTTTGAGAGTTTCTTCACCCGCTCGACGGCCTCGCCGACCGACCGGTTATGACCGTGCGCCGTATCGATGATGATGAGATCGCATTCCGCCTCGATCAACGCTTCGGTGCGTTCGAACCCCGCATCGCCGACCGTCGTCGCGCCCGCGACGCGCAACCGGCCGGACGCGTCTTTCGTCGCGTGCGGATAGGTCACCGCCTTTTCGATATCCTTGACTGTAATCAGCCCGACGCAGCGATAGTCGTCATCGACCACGATCAGTTTTTCGATGCGCCGCTGATGCAGCAGGCGCCGCGCTTCTTCCTGTGTCACGCCCTGCCCCACCGTCGCGAGATTCTCTTTCGTCATCAGCTCGGAAACCGGCTGATCCGGATTTTCGGCAAAGCGCACGTCGCGATTGGTCAGAATGCCGACCAGCTTCCCGCTGCTCTCGGTAACCGGAATGCCGGAGATGCGGTTGCGCTCCATCAGTTCGAGCGCCTCGGCCAGCGTCTGGTTCGGAGCCATGGTAATCGGATTGACGACCATCCCGCTCTCGAATCGTTTGACCGCCCGAACGGCGCCCGCCTGTTCTTCTATGGACAGATTGCGATGCAGGACGCCGATGCCGCCGAGCTGCGCCATGACGATCGCCATATCGGCTTCGGTGACCGTATCCATGGCCGCCGACAGGATCGGGATGTTGAGGCCGATCTCCCGGGTCAGGCGTGTCCGCGTATCGGCGGCGCTGGGCAATATTTCGGATTCTGCCGGGCGTAAAAGGACATCGTCGAATGTGAGTCCTTCGTTGATTTCCATGACCGCGTTCACCTTGCTCGAGATTCGCTGTCGCGCGTCTATAGGCAGGAAGTGCGTAAGACGCTAGCGCTGAGGCGTCGGATAACGCGCGGGATCGGCGAATGCCCGGCCGAGCGCGATATGCAGCAGCAAATCGTCCAGCGCGCCGCCCAATTCGATTCCGTCGATCTCGTCCTCCGGACCATGATAGCGCCCGCGCAAGAACCCGTTCAGCAGTTCGGGATCGCTGAAAGAACCACCCACGGCCACAGCGGGCACGCCGTTTTCGAGAAACGCCCAGCCATCGTGACGCCGGACGAATGCATCCAGCTCCGCACCGCGATAGACGCCCCGTCCCTGCTCGCGTGCGACTGTATCGACCAGCGTGTCCAGCGGCGTCCGGCCGCGCCCGATAATCCCGACCGGCATTCCGCGCGGCGCGATCGCGATCGTATCGAGGTTGAACAGCGCGACGATGTGTTCGAGAGGCAATGGCGGTGCATCGACAAAGGCATAGGCACCCAGCAACCCGCTTTCTTCGGCCGTCGTGGTGACGAACATGATGTCGCGGCCCGGTCGCGGGCCGGCAGCCAAGGCGCGTGCCGCTTCGATCAAAGCCGCGGTGCCGCTCGCATTGTCGACCGCGCCATTGCAGATTTGGTCGTCCGGACTGTCGGGTCGGCAAATGCCGAAATGATCGTGATGCGCGGTAAACATCACCGTCTCGCCGGTATCGTCAGTGCCGGGGAGCAACGCGACGACATTGATACCGTCATAGCGGTCGAACAGCGTGTCAGCGCGCATATCGAGATGGATCTCCAACGGCATGGGCTGGAAATCGCTTGCATTCGCCATCGCGATGAGTCGCTCGACTGTATAGCCGGCATCGCCGAATAATATGTCGGCGGTTTCTGCCGAAACGATCCCTTCAATGGCTGCGCGCCGCGATCGCGCGCGATAAGTTTGGCGAAATCGCATGCTGGCGAGCGATGCATCCCAGGGGACGCCACGCTCGGCGATGCCGATTATCGCAGCCGCGCCGCGATCGCGGAAAAAGGCCAGACTGGTGCGGAACGACGGTGCTGTGTCGCCGGTTCCGGGATTGCCGCGCAGCAGCAGGACCGCCTGCCCGTCAAACCGCATCCCGGCCATCGCGCCACCATCGTCGGCAAGAATGTCCAGCGCGTGGCCGACAAATATCACCGGCACATCCTCGAGGACCACGTTTTCGCGGTTGCCGAGCGCTATGATTTCGGCGCTCGCCCGGCGCTCTAAACCGGCATAGGTGGCACGGAACTCGGCCCGGCCGTCAGCGCGCGAAACGAGTGCGACGGGCTGATAATAATTGCCGCGATAGCCAGGGATCAGTCCCGCGGCGGACAGCTCGGCAGCTATATAGCTGACCGCCAGCGCCTCGCCGGCTGTGCCCGGCTCGCGGCCCTCGAAATCGTCGCTGGCGAGGATTTCGATATGCCGCATCAGGTCCGCTTCGGTCGGCGTCTGTCCGGCAGCGGGAGTAAGGGAGACAAGAGCCGCGAGAACGGCGAACAATCGCAATATCATCGCCGGTCCATGGCAGGTGCTCCGCCGGGCGACAAGGCTTTGCACGCCGCGGTTCGACCAAGTGCTATGTCACTCCATAAACGGCAGATGTTTCTGCGATTCAACCTTGGCAGCCCGCCCGATTGCGCCCAATATAGCGCCATAGAGTGAAATCTCGCATTTGCAGGAGCGGTTAGATGGAAGGCTTTTTCGGCGTCGTGATGTTCCTCACGCTGCTCGTGATCGTATTCGTGATCATGGGCATCAAGATCGTACGGCAGGGCTATAATTACACGATCGAATATTTCGGCCGCTTCACGACGGTCGCGACCCCCGGCTTCAACTTTTTCACCCCGTTTCTCTATCGCGTCGGCCGCAAGGTGAACATGATGGAACAGGTGCTCGACATTCCGGGCCAGGAGATCATCACCAAGGACAATGCGATGATCTCGACCGACGGGGTCGTCTTCTTCCAGGTGCTCGACGCGGCCAAGGCCGCCTATGAAGTGTCGGATCTGTATAACGCGATCCTCAACCTCGTAACGACGAACCTCAGAACCGTCATGGGTTCGATGGATCTCGACGAAACCCTGTCCAAGCGAGACGAGATCAATGCGAGGCTGCTGGCTGTGGTCGACGATGCGACGACGCCATGGGGTGTCAAGATCACCCGTGTCGAGGTCAAGGATATTCGCCCGCCGATCGATATCGTCGATGCGATGGCGCGGCAGATGAAAGCGGAGCGCGAAAAACGCGCTACGATCCTGGAGGCGGAAGGCGCGCGGGCATCCGAGATTTTACGCTCGGAGGGCGAGAAACAGGCCAATATTCTAGAGGCTGAAGGTCGCCGCGAAGCGGCGTTCCGCGATGCCGAGGCCCGCGAACGCGAGGCCGAGGCTGAAGCCAAGGCCACCCAGTTGGTGTCCGACGCCATCGCTGGCGGTAACGCGCAGGCTATCAACTATTTCATCGCGCAGGACTATGTGAAGACGGTCGAAGCATTTGCGAAATCGCCGAACGCCAAGACGATCCTGTTCCCGATCGAGGCTACGCAGCTTATCGGCACGTTGGGCGGTATCGGCGAACTGGCCAAGGAAGCATTTGGCGATGGCGAGAAAACAACCGTTGTTCCCGGTCGTCCGCCGCGCGCCGGCCAGTAATCTTTAGGAGGCGAAGTCGATGAATATCGGCGGCACGGAAATCAGCGGCGACATGCTGTGGGTCATTCTGGGCGTAATCCTGCTGATCGCCGAAATGATCGCGCCCGGCGCCTATCTGATGTTTCTGGGCGGCGCGGCCATCCTCACCGGCCTGCTGAGCTTTGCCCTGCCCCTTCCCTTCGTCGTGCAATTGCTGATCTTCGCGCTGAGTTCGGTCGCGTCCGTCTATGTCGCGAAACGCTGGTTCGATGTGTATCCCATCCTCTCCAGCGCGCCTCTCCTGAACGCGCGAATCGCGCAGATGATCGGGCAAACGGTGGAAGTGGTTGAACCGATCCAGGGCGGTTCGGGCCGGGTCAAGGTCGGCGACAGCGTATGGTCCGCGTCGGGGCCCGATGCCGATATCGGCACGCGGATGAAAATCGTCGGGGCGGAAGGCAATCGCCTCGCTGTCGAGCCGATCGATAGCCTGATCGCCGATAACGGTTCGGAAACCGACGCCAGCTGAATAACTGGCATCCGAAATCAGGCGGGCGTTGGGGCTGCCTCCCTTACACCCTGATCGACATGCTCTTCGAACTGGCTGAAATTCTCGATGAAGAGCCCGACCAGTTTCGCCGCCATCTCGTCATAGGCCTCGGTATCGCTCCATGTGCCGCGCGGATCGAGGATCGTATCGTCGACACCCGGTACCGATACCGGCACGTCGAACCCGAAATTTGGATCGGCCCGGAATTCCGCGCCGTTGAGGCTACCGTCCAGTGCGGCATTGAGGAGCGCGCGGGTCGCCTTGATCGGCATCCGTTCGCCGACGCCGTATTTGCCGCCGGTCCAGCCCGTATTCACCAGCCAGCAGTTGACGCCGCCCTTGGCGATACGTTCCTTGAGCAGATTGCCATAGACGCTGGGATGACGCGGCATGAACGGCGCGCCGAAACAGGTCGAGAAAGTCGCTTCGGGTTCGGTGACACCGATTTCGGTGCCGGCGACCTTGGCGGTATAGCCGGAAAGGAAATGATACATGGCCTGATCGGGTGTCAGTCGCGCGATCGGTGGCAAAACGCCGAAAGCATCGGCCGTCAACATGATGACGTTTTTGGGTACGGGTCCGAGATTTTCTTCCGAGCTGTTCGGAATGAAATCGATCGGATAAGCGCCGCGGCTATTCTCGGCTAGGCTGGCATCGTCGAAATCGAGTTCGCGCGTTACCGGATCCATCACGACATTTTCGAGCACCGTGCCGAAGCGCCGCGTGGTGGCGTAGATTTCCGGTTCCGCTTCTTCCGACAGCCGGATCATCTTGGCATAGCAGCCGCCTTCGAAATTGAAGACGGCAGTGTCCGACCAGCCATGCTCGTCGTCGCCGATCAGCGTGCGGCTCGCATCGGCCGACAGCGTCGTCTTCCCCGTGCCCGAAAGCCCGAAGAAGATCGCAGTATCGCCCCCGGGACCGATATTCGCTGAACAGTGCATCGGCATGATGCCGTCCACCGGTAGCTTGTAATTGAGGATGCCGAACACCGACTTCTTCATCTCGCCGGCATATTTGGTGCCGCCGATCAGGATCAGCTTTTCGGAGAGATTCACCGCGACGACGGTTTCCGACCGCGTACCGTGACGTTCGGGATCGGCCCGGAAGCTCGGTAGGTCGATAATCGTGTATTCCGGTTCGAAGCCGGGCAGTTCGTCGCTTTCCGGGCGGCACAAGAGCGTGCGGATAAACAGGTTATGCCAGGCCAGTTCGTTGATCACGCGCACGCGGACGCGATGATCGGGCTGCGATCCGCCGTATAGATCCTGGACGAACAGCGTGTCCTTCTTGGCGACTTCGGCGAGGAAATCTTCCTTGAGCGCGGCAAAATGATCCGGCGACATCGGTACGTTCACCTTGCCCCACCAGACCGTATCGTCGGTCTCGTCGTCGCGGACTATGAATTTGTCGTTGGCCGAGCGGCCGGTATGTTTGCCGGTCTCGACCACCAGCGGCCCGTATTTGGCCAGGCGGCCCTCGCCGCGGCTGACGGACGTTTCGATCAGGGGCGAAGTGGTCAGGTTCCAGTGCAAGTCGGCGCTGCCGGTATCGATTCCCTGCCGGGACAAATCGAAAGCGGGAGTACGAGCGGACAAATCAAATCTCCTAAGAAAACCGGGAAAGACGCCGCAGCCCGAAAGGCGCGTTTGTCCTTCGCCACAGCCCTAAGCAGTTGAGGAATGAAAAATCAACGCAGCGACGCTCTTTATCGGGTAAAAGCGCCCATTGCCGCGACGTGCGGAGGCGGCTAGTCAGGCGCACAAAGCCTAGGGATTGGTGACTGGATGACTGCCACGATCGCGCTTGTCGACGATGATAAGAATATTTTGACATCGGTGTCGATTGCCCTTCAATCGGAGGGCTTTGCGACGCGCATCTATTCGGACGGCGAAACCGCCCTGAAGGCGCTGATCGAAAATCCGCCCGATCTTGCGGTTCTCGACATCAAGATGCCGCAGATGGACGGAATGGAGCTTTTGCGTCGACTGCGCGAAAAAAGCGCGATCCCCGTCATCTTCCTCACCTCCAAGGACGATGAACTCGACGAAGCGCTCGGCCTCGCGATGGGCGCGGACGACTATATCTCCAAACCCTTTTCGCAGCGTTTGCTGATCGCTCGCATTCGCGCCATTCTGAGGCGAAGCGAACTGTCGGCGCAGACTGCCGAGGACGAGCACGATGCCGAAGCTGTGCCCGAACGGATCGTGCGCGGGCGACTGGACATGGACCCGGCCCGCCATCGCGTGACCTGGGCCGGCGAGAATGTGACGCTCACGGTCACCGAGTTCATGATCCTCGAGTCGCTGGCGCAGCGGCCCGGAATTGTGAAGTCGCGGGATCAGCTGATGGATGCGGCCTATACCGACGATGTCTATGTCGACGACCGCACGATCGACAGCCACATCAAACGGCTGCGCCGGAAATTCCGTCAAGTCGATGGCGAGTTCGACGCGATCGAGACTCTCTACGGGGTCGGCTACCGTTTCGCCGAGGAATAGTGGCTGTCGATCCCGATCTTGACCTGACATGGTCTGCCCGCTGGTCGCTGACCAGTCGCATTCTCGCCGTCAACATATTCGCAATAGCGTTGCTCGCCGGCAGTTTTTTCTGGCTCGACAATTACCGCGTGCGGTTACTCGAAGAACGGACGCGGCAGACCGAGACCCAGGCCGAGCTGATCGCCAGCGTTATCGATCGCACGACAGCCGAAGAACGCGACACCGCTGTCGCAGAGCTCGGCGATAGCAGCCGGCACCGGATTCGTATTTACGATGCGGACGGCGCGCTCGCGCTGGACAGCTGGACTGTTTCCGAACCGACCTATGTGAACCGCGATCAGGCGATGGAGTCATGGCAAGGGCGCGTCGCGCGCTGGATGGACCAGGGTATCGAAACGGTGGTCAACGCCGAACCCCTGCCGAGCTTTGCGGAGCCGGAGGTCGATCGGCTGTCGGCATGGTCCTTCGCCCGGGATGTCGCCGATTCCGATGGTCCGGTGACTCAACTCGCCCTGGCGCCCGACTGGACGCCCATGGTGTCGGTCGCAATGCCGCTGGACGGCGCGGACGAAACGATATTGGTGACCGCCAATGCCCGCGACATCCGCCGCGACGTGCGCGCCGAGCGGCTTCGCCTCGGGATCATCATTCTTTCGGTGGGACTCGTTTCGATCCTGCTGTCGCTGTTTCTCGCGCGTACGATCGTCCGCCCGTTGCGGCGGTTATCGCTTGCGGCGCGGCGAGTACGTCTCGGCCGGGCACGCGAGGTCGTGCTGCCGAGGCTCCCGGATCGCCGCGACGAGATCGGCCTGCTCGCGCGCACACTGTCCGATATGAGCCAGGCGCTGCGGCAACGGATCGACGCTACCGAAGCCTTTGCCGCGGACGTCGCGCATGAAATCAAAAACCCGCTCGCATCGTTGGGTTCGGCCGTCGACAGCCTGCGCAAGGTCGAAGATCCGGAGTTACAAAAGCAATTGCTCGATGTCGTGCAGGACGATGTGCGCAGACTCGACAGGCTCATTACCGACATTTCGCACGCATCCCGGATCGACGCCGAACTGTCGCGCGCCAATTTCGAAAGGGTCGATATCGGAGACCTTATCGGGTCCATTGTCGCATCGCGCGACGAGCGTGGATTGAACGATGGCGTCAAGATCGCGTTCGGGCGCCCGCGGACCGGGAGCGCGGTCGTAATGGGCGATGCATCGCAGCTGGCCCGGGTGCTGGAGAATCTGCTCGACAATGCCGTGTCTTTCTCGCCCGAAAACGCCACCGTGCGGATTGGGGCAACGGCCGATGGCGAGCAGGTGTTTATTACCGTCGAAGACGAGGGCCCCGGTATTCCGGAGGAACAACGCGAGGAAATATTCCGCCGTTTCCATACTCTGCGGCCGGCAGAAGAGGAATTCGGCAAACATTCCGGACTGGGGCTCGCCATCGCGCGCGCCATTATCGATGGCCATGATGGCGCTATCCACGCGCAGAATCGCGACGATTCGGCAAGCGGCGCGCGCTTCACTATATTGCTGCCGATGGCCCAGGCATGACCGACCCCGCTCCCTCCGACCGACGCGTTCTGCTCGTCACCGGCATGTCCGGCGCCGGCAAATCGACGGCCTTGCGGACCTTGGAGGATATGGGCTGGGAGACCGTCGATAATCTGCCGCTCAGCCTGTTCGAAAAGCTTTTCGAAACCGCCGAACCGCTCGATCCGACCAAGGCCGAGCGCTCGATCGCGATCGGTATCGACAGTCGTACGCGCGGATTCGATGCCAATGCGATCGTCGAACGTATCAAGCAGCTGAAGACCGGCCGATCGCTGGATATCGAGACGCTGTTCCTCGACTGCACCGAAAGCGAGCTGGAGCGTCGCTTTTCCGAAACACGCAGACGGCATCCCATGGCTCTGGATCGCCCAGCTGCGCATGGCATCGCACTCGAACGGGACCTCATAACGCCGCTACGCCGTTGGGCCGAGCATATCGTCGATACGACCGACAGCGCGGTGAACGAACTGCAAAAAGACATCCGCGCCCGCTTCGGTTCGGACAAGGTCGAGGAACTTGTCGTGACGGTGGTTTCCTTCGGCTTTGCGCGTGGCATATTGCGCAACGCGGACCTGCTTTTCGATATGCGGTTTCTGCGCAATCCGCATTGGGACGAGGAGCTGCGATCGCATACCGGCCTGGAGCCGCAGGTCGGCGACTATATCGCCGAGGACCCGGCCTATGCGGACGCCCTTCAAAGGATCGAGGAACTGGCCGTACTGTTGCTCCCGCGTTACCAGGCCGAGGGCAAATCCTATGTCACCATCGGTTTCGGTTGTACGGGCGGCCGGCACCGTTCGGTTCATGTGGCGGAGCGGGTCGGGGAACGGTTGCGCGAAGCGGGATTTTCCCCCACGATCTCCCATCGCGACTTGGCCTTCCCGTCGCTCGATTCCGTCGAGCGGGTGGCCGCCGGTGAGAATGGCACTGCAGGTGAGTGAATGATCGGGCTGGTTCTAGTTACGCATGGCAATCTCGCGCGCGAATTCGTCGTCGCGATGGAGCATGTGGTCGGCGCGCAAGAGCTGATCGAGGCGATCTGCATCGGGCCGGATGACGATATGGAAGAACGCCGGGCCGATATCGCGAAAGCGGTCGAAAAGGTCGATGGCGGAAACGGCGTTATCGTTCTGACTGACCTGTTCGGCGGCACGCCCTCTAATCTGTCGATATCCCTGATGCGTCCTGAACAGGTCGAAGTGATCGCCGGGATGAACCTCCCGATGCTGATCCGGCTTGCCAGCGCGCGCCAATCGATGAACGTGACCGACGCCATCGCGGCGGCGCGCGATGCCGGCAAGAAATACATCTCCGTCGCGTCCGAAATATTGGGGCAAGCCGCTTGAGCCGGGTCGAGCGGACGGTCACTATCGCCAACCAGCGCGGCCTGCATGCCCGGGCGAGCAGCAAGTTCGTGACGCTGGTGAGCGAGCTGGATACCGAAATCCAGGTGTCGCGCGACGGGCAGACCGTTGCCGGGTCTTCGATCCTCGATCTCATGATGCTCGGCGCGGCGATGGGCGACACGATAACGATCGCCGGAGAAGGCGACGGCGCTGAAAAGGCGGTCGACAGGCTGGCGGAACTGGTCGAGTCCAAGTTCGGGGAGGACTGACTCCTGCCTCGCGAGATTACCGCATTTTCCAATCCGCTGATCAAGCGGGCACGATCCCTGCGCGACAAGAAGAACCGCCGCAGCGAAGGCCTGTTTCTGGCCGAGGGGCTGCGCATCCTGACCGAGGCGGAGGAGAGCGGGCGTTTGCCCGAGCAGATTTTCTTCGCCGGCGACGGCGCCGTACATCCGCGTACCGAAGCGCTCGTTGCCAAAACCGAAACTGCCGGCGGAGAAGCGATTTCCACCACGCGGGCCATCCTTTCCAAACTGTCCGGTAAGGACAATCCGCAAGCCGTCGTGGGCGTTTATCGGGAATGGGAAACGAAACTGGACATGCTCGATCGCAGCGCCGCGCCGATCTGGCTTGTCGCCCAGGCGCTCCGCGATCCCGGCAATCTGGGGACGATGCTGCGAACCGGCGATGCGGTCGGCGCGGGCGGGCTGATTCTGATCGACGATTGCGCCGATCCCTTCTCCGTCGAAGCCGTGCGAGCATCCATGGGCGCACTGTTCACGCAGTCGTTGGCTGTGGCGCGCTGGGACGAATTTATCGCCTGGCTGCGTGGCAGCGAAGCCATGCTCGTGGGCACCAGCCTCGATACCGATCTCGACTATCAGGAACCCGATTACATCCCGCCGACCTTTATACTCACGGGCAACGAATCCGCAGGATTGCCGGCCGACTATGCCGCAGCGTGCGATCTGCTCGTCAAAATGCCCATGCGCGGCAAGGCCGACAGCCTGAATGCGGCGGTGGCGACGGCCGTCATGGCCTATGAAGTGCTGAACCAGCTCCGACGATGAGCGAGGTTGGCCGCCGCCTTGTCCTGTATCTGAGCGGCTTCGATCCGCGGGGCGTGCGCTATTATCATCAGCTGTATCGCGCGGACGCGGCGAAGCAGGCAGCGATATCGGGCTATGAGATCGATGTCGGCAAGCGAAAGCGTGTCGCCGAGCATCTGATCGGCTGGGACGTCAGTCACACCGCCGGCGAAACGACGACCGACACCGAATATCTCTATTGCGAATGGGACGATATCGTCCGCCAGTTCTGGGTCAAACAACCCGCCAAACTCGCCTGGGTGACGCTGACCGCATCGTGGCGCGCGCTGCGCTCGGGCGTGTTCGCAAAAACATTCCAGTGGAGTTGGCCCGCCGGCGTCACGGCGACGATGCCGGCTATCGCGATATTGCTCCTCTTGCTGCTCGGCATCGGATTGAGCATCGCCGGTTATCTGGCGATCGGTATTGCGGGGCTGGTCGGCGGGCTCGCCATCGGTTTCGGATTGCTCTGGCTGGCGTATCGGCTCGAGCAGAAATTCAACCTGACCTGGGTCGGCAGGATATTGAGCTTCCACGAGCGCGAGGAGCAGAGCCGGACGCATATCCTCGACAAGCGCCGCGACGATTTCGGCCGCGATCTGGCCGAACAGCTCGAACGCGACGATATCGACGAAATACTTGTTGTCGGTCACAGCTATGGCGCGGCACTGGCCATCGCGATCGTCGCGCGAGCGCTCGACGCGGCGGGCAAGCCGGACCGACCGACACTGTCGCTGCTCACACTGGGGCAGACCATCATGTGGCTCGCCTGGCTACCCGAAGCGCAGGCCATGCGCGAAGAGATTGCCGCGGTGGCGGAAAGCGATGCCGTGGACTGGCTCGACATTTCCGCGCCGCCGGACGGCGCCTGTTTTGCGCTGGTCGATCCCTACACGGCCATCGGCGACCGCAATGCGGATCGCAAAAACCCCAAGCTGCTCAACGCGAAGTTCCACGAAATCATGCCCGGGGCCGAATTCGACAAGAGTTCGCGCAACTGGATGCGGCTCCATTTCCAATACATCATGGCCGCCGCCAAGCCCGCCGATTATGATTATTTCGCGATCACCGCCGGTCCGGAGACCCTGGCTAGTCGCTTCGCCCATCGCGCCTCGGTGCGGGACTTCACACGGCTCCGGCGCGGGCGCATGAAGGCTGTGCGATGAGCGCGTTCACCCCCCCCAAACCCGCCGGCAATCCGAAGAAGCTCGGGCCGCTCGCGCGCTTCATCAAAAGCTTCCACTCCTCGACCGCGCCGCTCTACGCGAACAGCTATTCGATGAAGCTCGGCGAAGTGCGCCTCCCGCGCCGTACGATGTATTTCGTCAACCAGCCCGATCTGGTGCAGGAGATCCTGCTCGGCGATGTCGATCGCTATCCGAAGTCGGACCTGATGGCGACGATGCTCGAACTGCTGCTCGGCGAGAGCATCTTCGTCTCGAACGGCGACCTGTGGAAGCAGCAGCGCCGGATGATGGATCCGGCCTTCGAGGCGACGCGGATCAAGGCGATCTTCCCGCTGATGCGCGAGGCGGTCGACGCGATGGCGGAGCGGTTCGCGGCGGGAGCGGCGGGACCCGACACGCAGGTCGATCTCGAAATGACGCATGTGACCGCCGACGTCATTTTCCGCACCATCTATTCCCGCCCGTTCACCCGCGAAGAGGCGGAGATCATCTTCGAGAATTTCGAGCGCTTCCAGCATCTCGCCTGGCAACATGGCGTCTGGACGCTGGCCGGCGTGCCGCAATGGCTGTCGCTCGGAAAACTGCGCGCCCGGCGGTCCGCCGCGACGATCCGCGAACTGCTGCACAAGCCGGTCCGCGAGCGGCTTGCCGCAATCGAGGGCGGCGCCGATGTACCTGACCGCGATATGCTTGCCAGCTTCATTCGCGCCGAAGATCCGGAGACCGGCAAGCGGTTCGACGAACGCGAGCTGGTCGACCAGATCGGCATCATGTTCCTGGCCGGCCACGAGACCTCCGCCTCGGCGCTCGCCTGGGCGCTGTACCTGATCGCGCAATGCCCCGATGTGCAGGCGCGGATGCAGGCCGAAGCCGATGCAGTATTCGCGGGCGGGCCGCTCGAGTTCGAGAAGATGCGCCGCCTGCCCTTCACCCGCGACGTATTTCGCGAGACGCTGCGCCTCTATCCACCGGTCGCCTTTATCCCGCGCGATGCGACCGAGGCGCAGGAGATGCGCGGCAAGCATATCCTGCCCGGCGCGATCCTGTTCGTCTCGCCACTGCTCGAGCATCGCCATACCGAGCATTGGGACGACCCGGACGTCTTCGATCCCGACCGGTTCGGCCGACCGGAAACGAAAGCGTCGGAACAGAAAGCCTATTTTCCCTTTTCGAAGGGTCCGCGGGTGTGCCTTGGCGCGGCATTTGCCTTGCAGGAAGCCGTTATCGTGCTCGCGACGATCATGCGCGATTGGACGGTATCGCCGGTCGAAGGCCATGTACCCAAGCCGATTGCCCGGCTGACCTTGCGCTCGGAAAATGGTATCAGGCTCAATCTCGAGCGACGGAGAAAGGACAGCTGATGCGTTTTCTCGGACTGGCGCTGCTGCTTTCGCTGGCGGCGTGTGCGACCACCTATGCGGGCGGCGAACCCGTTTACGAAGATACGGTTTACTGATGCGGATGCGCGCATTTTTGCCGTTCATGGCCGCGGCCGCCCTTCCGCTCGCCGGATGCGAGGAGCAGGCCGATGGATCGGCTGCGGATTCACCGGACGTCGTTGCGGAGGACGAAGCCGCCGAGCCCGAACCGATTTTTACCGGCGTAGGGCAAGAGCCGGGATGGTTCTTGCGCATCTATGACGATGTGATCGTCTATGAGGCCGACTATGGCGAACGCCGCGTGACCGCCCGGACGCCGGAGGTCGAGAATTTTGCCGGCGGGCGGCGCTATGAGAACGACTCCATCACCGTCGAGATACTCGACGAGCCCTGCACCGATTCGATGAGCGGCGCCCCATACCCGGCCGTCGTAACGATCACCGAGCGCGGCGGTTCACCGGTCGAGGGCTGCGGCGGCGACGCTTAAGCGATCCCATCCCGTGCCATTAAGCTGTGCTATTTGGCATCGGCGCTCTCGACTTCTTCGTCTGCATCTTCGGCATTGTAGGTAGGCTTGGTTTCGACAAGAGGCACCTCTTCGATCTCACGCTTACCGGTTTCGATGCCCTTTTCCGCGAGCCGCTTGCCAGACGACAGAACGTTACGCTCGAAGCTCCCGACGAACTTGTTGTAGTTTTTGACAGCGGTTTCGAGTCCGCCGCCGACCCGCTTCATATGCTCCGCAGCGACCCGCAACCGATCGTAAAGCTCCGCGCCCATACGCCCGATTTCCTGCGCTTCTGTGGCCATCTTGTCCTGCCTCCAGACCTGAGCCACCGTTCGTGCGATGGCGACCAGGTTCGTCGGCGTCGCAAGAAGAACACGCTTCTCAAAAGCGAAATCCCAGAGTTCGGGGTCATGTTCCAGAGCAGCCGCCACAAAGTGCTCGCCCGGAACGAACATCACGACGTAATCGGGCGCGTCCTCGAATTGGTTCTGATAGCTTTTTGCGCCAAGCGTCTGCACGTGATTACGCATCGATTTGGCGTGCAAAGTGAGATGCTGTTGCCGCTTCTCGTCATCGTCTGCCTCGTATGCTGTCTGATAGGCGTTCAGTGATACCTTAGCGTCGATCACCAACTTTTTCTGTCCCGGAACATTAACAATCGCGTCCGGTCGCAATCGACCCTCCTCCGTGTTGAGCGAATGTTCGAGTTGAAAGTCGGTATGTTCCGTCAGGCCGCATTGTTCCAAGACGTTCTGTAGAGCGCGCTCGCCCCAGCGCCCGCGAGCCTTCGGCGCATTGGTCAGGGAATTGCCAAGCCGCTGCGCCTCACGTCGCACTTCTTCTTGACCATCTCGCATCGACTGGATGAGGCCGGTGAGCTGGCCAAAGGCATCCACGCGCTGCTTCTCTAGTGTTTCAACTTGTTCCTCGTACTTCTTGAGACGATCACCCACCGGGTTGAGCAATGCCTTGATTTTTTCCTCTCCGGCTTCCTCAGACTGTCGAAAACGTTCTTCTGCGCGCTTAAGAAACTCTTCTTGGCTGCGAGAAAGGACCTCGCCGCTCACTATCTTGAACTGCCCCAGCATTTCTTCGCGGGCTTGACGCATCTGCTCCATTTGCTTGTCGAAATTGGCAGCGTCTCGCTGGAGCTTCGTATTCTCGATGTCGAGTTCGTAGGCTCGCTTTTCCGCCGACTTCAGATCGGAGAGATTCTGATCTCTCTCCTTAACAACCTCATCGAGTTGGGAACGCAGGTTTTCGCTCGTTCGTCTAGAAGCGCGAGCCTCTCGTGACGCCAAAAGCCAGCCGATCACGCCTCCTAATCCCAAGCCCGCCAATACCAAAAGTGTAAGCGCAAGTTGGTTTTCCATATTTTGCTTAACTCCACTGCATTGGTGGCGGCTGCGCTGCCGCCACCGTTGCAGTTAGTCCGTTGAGGTGGAATTCCACCAAATAAGGTCAGCCTTTGCTTCCTCCTCAGTGGAAAATCCACGAGGAGAGCGGCGCATGACTACTTCACCGTTTGCGGTGAGGAGTATCCAATAGCAAAGACCGCCGGACCACTGCAGCACATGAGGCGGGCAAAACATGCCTCGTCTCCTTATGCTTGTGGTTTTCGATTGGCCTATGGTCGGTGGAGAAACCGAATGAACTCAGTTCTTTTGCGACGCTCGCGACGCTCACACTGCGTGTCGTAATCGGCTCTTTCAACCAAGTTGGCCATTTCGGGTTTCTGCGCCCCCAGGCGTTACCTTAAATCAATGGCGCCTCCTCTTACCGAAACGAAAGGGGAACATATCACCATCACCGAGAAAGTCCAACAGGCGGTCGTTGACGCCTGTGAATTTCCGGATCAATTCTCCGATCCTATCAGGCAACCAAGTAATCCACCACTGCGCCGAAATGTGCCGCCAATGCGCGGACCATTGCCGGACGGCGCTCGAAAATCTCCAGTATCGGCCGCTTGCTATGTTGGAGATTGTCTGGCCATGCAGACCTCCTCTTGCACAAACCGCAGATAGGCTAAAGTAACTGTCCCACTTTGGGCAGTTTGCGTGTCCAGTACGTCAACTTAGGAGCGTGAACCGCTTGGTGCGGCCCAAAGGACGGCTATGCCGCTTGCAGCCGCCGCGCCTTTTCGAGCTTTTTCAACACCATGTTGCGCTTCATGCGCGACAGATGGTCGATGAAGACGATGCCTTCGAGATGGTCCATCTCATGCTGGAGACAGGTCGCGAGCAGGCCTTTGAGCCGCTCCTCATGCTGTTCGCCATTTTCGTCCAGCCAGCGCACGAGGCACCATTCGGGGCGATCGACATCGGCGAACTGGTCTGGAATCGAGAGGCAGCCCTCTTCATAGGTCCGCATATCGTCCGCAGTTTCGAGGATTTCGGGATTGATGAACACGCGCGGGTCTTTGATCACGCCGTGATCGTGGTCGCATTCCTCGCCATCCTCATGGTCGTGCGGCGCAGGCTCCTGCAGATCGATCACCAGAATACGCTTCGGCACGCCAACCTGGATCGCCGCGAGCCCGATGCCCGGTGCGTCGTACATGGTTTCGAACATATCGGCGATGAGCGCGCGCGTCTCGTCCGTCACCTCCTCCACGGGCGTGGAGACGGTTTTCAGACGCGGGTCCGGAACTTCAACGATCGGTAGAATGGCCATGCAGAATAAGTAAATCTCCTTCCCCTCCCTTTCAAGGGAGGGGAGCGCCGGGTCGAAATACCCCCGGCATTTCTGAATCTTGCGGGCAAGATTCACCCAGCGCTCGGGTGGGTGAAGGAGAAGCCGGCTCGATGCCGGGTTCGGAGTTTGAAGCAAAAGAACCGACAAAGGCATCGAGCCTTTGTCGTCTCACCCCACCCTGTCATCCCTCCCCTGAAGGGGAGGGAGTAAGTCAGGAAACAGGCCGCCGCGCCCTGAGCGCCTGCGCCAGCGTCCCTTCGTCGAGATAATCGAGTTCACCGCCGACGGGCAGGCCATGGGCGAGCTGGGTGATGCGCACCGGATGGGATTCGAGGCGTTCCGCCAGGTAATGCGCGGTCGTCTGGCCTTCGAGCGTCGCGTTCATCGCCAGCACGACCTCGTCGATCTCGCCGCCCGAGACGCGCGCGATCAGCGTATCGATATGCAGGTCTTCGGGCCGCACGCCGTCGAGCGCTGACAGCCGCCCGCCCAACACGTGGAACCGCCCGGGGAACAGTCGGGAACGATCGAGCGCCCAGAGGTCCGACACTTCCTCGACCACGCAGAGCGATCGCGTATCGCGCTTGGTATCCGTGCAGATACCGCATGGGTCGCTGGTATCGACATTGCCGCAAATGCTGCACGTGGCGAGCTTGGCCTCGACCGTTTCCAGCGCACGCAGCAGCGGCGTCAGCGACGCCTCGCGTTTCTTGAGCAAATGCAGCACCGCGCGGCGCGCGGAACGCGGCCCCAACCCGGGAAGCCGGGCGAGTGCATTGGTCAGCTGATCGATCTCTACGGATGCCATGATTTCCAGTTAAGGGGTTGCGCTCCCCTTTGCCAAGCGGTTGAAGCAGCGACATGCGGATCATTTTCATGGGAACGCCCGATTTCGCGGTGCCGGCGCTGCGCGCGCTGGCCGATGCCGGGCACGATATCGTCGCGGTGTACAGCCAACCGCCTCGCCCTGCAGGTCGCGGCAAGAAACCGCGCATTTCCGCCGTGCAACAGGCTGCCGAGGCGCTGGGACTGGAAGTCCGGACACCGGCCAGCCTTAAGTCCGACGCGGAGAAAGCGGCCTTTGCGGCATTGGAGGCCGATGTCGCGGTGGTGGCTGCTTATGGCCTGATCCTCAACCAGGCGATACTCGATGCGCCGAAGCGCGGCTGCCTCAACATCCACGCCTCTCTCCTCCCGCGCTGGCGCGGCGCCGCGCCCGTTCAGCGCGCAATCCTTGCTGGCGATCCTGCTACCGGCATCACGATCATGCAGATGGAACGCGGGCTCGATACGGGGCCGATGCTCACCGTCGCAGCGACGCCGATCGAGAACAAGACGGCCGGCGAATTGACTGCCGAACTCGCCGAAATCGGCGCGTCGCTGATCTGCGATACGCTGGACGCGCTCGACACGGTCGAACCGCAGACACAGGACGATACCGAAGCCACCTATGCGGACAAGATCAGCAAGGCCGAAGCGCGGCTTGATTTCTCGCAGCCCGCCGAACAGCTCGAACGCGCGATCCGCGCCTTCAATCCAATGCCCGGCGCATTTTTCGAACATGACGGCGAGCGGTTCAAGGTGCTGGCCGCAGAGCTTTCCGACCAATCCGGCGATCCCGGCACCGTCCTCGACGGCGTGCTGACCATCGCCTGCGGAAGCGGTGCCATCCGCCCGACCCGCGTCCAACGCGCCGGCAAGGGTCCCATGGATACGCCGGAGTTACTGCGCGGCTATCCGATTCCAGCCGGTACGGGACTCGGATGACGCGCTTTCGCCTCGCCATCGAATATGACGGCGCGCCCTATATGGGCTGGCAGCGCCAACCGCATGGGCCGAGCGTCCAGCAGGCTATCGAAGAGGCGTGTCAGGCGATCACGGGCGAGGATGTGTTGGTCTATGGTGCGGGCCGCACGGACTCCGGCGTTCACGCGCTCGCCATGGCCGCGCATGTCGATATCGAAAAGGATATCGACGCGTTCCGGCTCGGCGAGGGTATCAACGCGAAACTGCGCGGCGAACCGATTGCGATCCTCGATTGCGAAGAAGTCGCTGATGACTGGCATGCGCGGTTCGACTGTATCGGCCGCCGCTATCTCTACCGGATCGTCAATCGCCGCGCGCCATTGGCCCTCGAAAAAGGCCACGCCTGGCGCATTCCGCAGCCGCTCGACGAAGCCGCAATGCATGAGGCGGCGCAATCGCTTGTCGGCAAGCATGATTTCACGACGTTCCGGTCGGCCCATTGCCAATCCGAAAGTCCGGTCAAGACGCTGTCGTCGCTGGCCGTGCAGCGCGATGGCGACGGCGTCAGCGTGACTGCGACGGCCCGCTCCTTCCTGCACCATCAGGTCCGCTCCATGGTCGGCTGTCTCGCGCTCGTCGGCATGGGACGCTGGTCGGCGGAGGATCTGAAGGATGCGCTGGAGGCGGCGGACCGGAACCGGTTGGGGCTGAACGCGCCACCGGACGGGCTTTACTTCGTGCGCGCCGATTATCCGGATTAGCGGCCGAGACCGAAGACCCGACGCAAGGACCGGTCGAGCATCATCAGCTGCCAGATCAGCCGGCCATGTTCCTCCTTGCCGCTGCGATGGGCGGTCACGACCCGCTTGATCGCCTGCCGGTCGAACCATTCGGTTTCGGCGAGCGCAGTACTGCTGACGAGACCGTCGGCCTCGCTCGCCAGTGCACCCCGGAACCAGGCGCTGATCGGCGTTACGAACCCCATTTTCTGGCGGAAGAGAATGTCCTCGGGCAGATAGCGCCGCATTGCCTGTTTCATCAGCCATTTGCCCGTGCCGCCGCGCACCCGCTGCTTGAGCGGCAGGGTCGCGGCGAATTCGACGAGGCGATGGTCGAGCAACGGCTCGCGGGCCTCCAGACTGACGGCCATGCTGGTCCGGTCGACCTTGGTCAGGATATCGCCTGGCAGCCAGATTTTGAGATCGGCATATTGCGCGGCCGCCAGCCCATCTTCGGCGGGTGCGTTTTCGATCGCATGCACATAGCGGTCCTCGGCCCGGTGCCCTCGGAGCGCGGCCTGCATCTTGTCGCTGTAAAGCGCCTGCCGCAGGGCCGGTCCGGTCACGCCGACCGAGGCCGCATATGCTTCCCCGCCGGACATGCCGAGGCCCTGAAATGTCGATTTGGCGCGCAAAAACCGGGGTGCCCAGTCGAGCTTGGGGTATGCCGCGCCGAGCCCCCCGAATATCGGCCGCCGGATCGCTTGCGGAAGGACGGACCGGGCGCGCTCTTCTCCGGCATGAAAAACGTGCCGCCGATACCCCGCGAAAATCTCGTCCGCCCCGTCGCCGGAGAGCGACACCGTCACCTTCTCCCGGGCCAGTTCGCACACCCGGTAGGTCGGAATGGCGCTGGCATCGGCAAACGGCTCATCGAAAGCCTCGACCAGCGTATCGATCAGCGCGAAATCGTCTGCCGCGACGATGCGTTTGCGGTGTTTGGTGGCGAACCGTTCCGCGACCATGTCCGCATATTCTGTCTCGTCATACTCCGCTTCGTCGAAACCGATCGAGCAGGTCTCGACGGCCTCCCTGCTCGTTTCCGCCATCAGCGCCACGACCGACGAACTGTCGACCCCGCCGGACAGGAACGCGCCGAGCGGCACATCGGCGATCATCCGGCCGCTCACGGCCTCGGTCATATGCGCGACGAGCTCGTCCTGCGCCGCCTCCGGCTTGCGGCGTTCCGGGGCGAAAGCGACATCCCAATAGCGGCGCGGTTCGGCGAGCGGCAGTCCGCGCCGGGTCATCAGATAATGGCCGGCCGGCAGTTTGTGCACGCCCGCAACGAAACAGGCATCGTCGGGCACATAGCCGAACGCCATATAGTCCTCGACCGCCGTTTCGCTCGGACGCCGACGGAGCAGCGGATGGGCCATCAGGCCCTTGAGTTCCGATGCGAAGATCAGGCTGCCGTCGGATATTTCGGCATAGTAGAGCGGCTTTACGCCGAGCCGGTCGCGGCCGAGGAACAGTGTCTTCGCATCCTCGTCATAAAGCGCGAAGGCGAACATGCCGTGGAAGCGCTCGATGCACAGCGGCCCCCATTGCCGCCAGGCGTGCAATATGACCTCCGTATCGCTGTCCGTCCGGAATTCATGACCGAGCGCCCGCAGGTCGGCACGGACATGTTGAAAGTTATAGATTTCGCCGTTGAAGATGGTGACGAGCTTGCCGTCCGGCGTCGCCATCGGCTGATCGCCGCCTTCCAGATCGATAACTGCCAGTCGCCGATGACCGAGCCCGACACCCTGCGCCGTCCAGACCCCCGAGCCGTCCGGCCCGCGATGCGCGAGGCTGTCCGCCATCGCGCGGACTCGCGCCTCATCGACCGGCTTGGCCGTCTCCAGGTGAAAAATGCCCGCAATCCCGCACATGGCGGCTTAGTTGTCCAAGCGCATGGCCCGGTCAACCAGGCTTTCGATACCGCCGGCATCGGTGAGGAAGGTTTGCATCGCGGCGCGCGCGTCCCGGTCCTCGCTCGAAATGACGATGCCGATGGCGCTCTGGTCGCCGCCGAACAGCCGGGCACGGAGCGTGGCCAGTTTCGCCTGACCCGTTCCGCCGGCCGTCGCCCCGGCAATCCAGTTATACTGGAACACTGTGCGCGACACTGGCCCCGGCGCCATGATGCGATAGGCGCGACCCGATTCCGGTGATGGGCTATTCTCGATCCAGGACCATTCGGTTTCCGGCGGATGGCCGCCCTGGCCGAAACCGATCAGCTCGCGCCCTTCGCTCTGCATCGCGTAATAACCGATGGCGAGATCGACGACCTGCCCGTCGGCATTGCGGTAGCGGCCGCTGACGATGCGATCAGCCCCGGCATAGGCCGCCTGCCAGGGATAGCGCATCGGGGCGTCGGTACGCTCCCAACCGGCGACGCGCGGCACGTCCAGTCCCAGTTGGGATTCTACCACGCTGGTAGCCGCCGTCGATGCGAGCCAGATCATTGGTATTACGGCAATTGCGAGCACCAAAGCGGCCATGCCCGCTGTCCGGGCGGGGGCCGATACTGCGGGAGTGTCGGGCTGAATATCGGCGGGATCGAATGCCGGATCGTCGAGACCGCGATCGAAGAATTTCCAGCTCATCGCGAACACCGCCACGATCACGAAGGCGAAGAAAAACCAGCCATAGACGACATGGTCGAAGCTTTCCGCGAACTCGATGCCATTGGTGTCTGCGATGTATATCGTGGCGAAAGCGCGGATGCCGTTGGCGATAATCGGAATGACGAGACACAGCGCCATAAAGGCTAGGCGTCGCGGCCAGGTCTTGAAACACAGATTGGCCGCAAGCGCGCCGAGCGCGGCCATCGCGATCAGGAATTTTACGCCCGAACAGGCCTCGGCCACCTCGAAATAGCCGGACGGCGTGGTGATGAAGACGCCCTCCATATGCGCGGGCAACCCGGACAGGCCAAGCAGCACCATGCTGAGCTCGGCCGTGATAGACTGAAGATAGGGCACGAATTCCTGCCCGAACGGTACGAGGAATAGCGCATAGCCGAGCGGAAAGAGCAGGCCGCGTGTGACGCCGCGCCCGAGGACCGCGACAACGCTGCCCTGGAACATCAGGACGACGCCGAAATGGCGCGCGACGGTGATGCCAGCGCCCTCCCCGACCAGCCAGCTTGCCGCGCCGGCCGCGACGACGATCAGCCCGGCCGACCATGCCGCAGGGCTGAGCTGAGCGAGTTCGTCGCGCCGCTGCCACACCAGCCAACCGATGATCGGCACGATCAGCATGCAATGGTTGAACGTCTCGCTGGTCCACCAGACCGTGGCCATATCGGCAATATCGTTGCGGAACAGGATACCGAGCGCGGCGAAGACGGTTGCGAGCACCACAAGATGGACGCGCCATGCGCCGACACCGCCTCGCGAGATCGCAGATTGTTCGATGGCCTGGCTCGCGGTCATCTCAACCCACCAGCGCCGGCGCGGCATCGTCCTGCGGAGATGCTTCCATGCCGATCAGTTTTCCGATCGGCGCAAGCGTTTCGCTCCAGACATAGCGGTCCAGCATATGACGCCGCGCTGCCTGTCCCATGGTTTCCGCGCGCCCAGGATCGGCCAGCAGCGCCAGCACATGCTGCGCTTCCTGAGCCGGGCTGTCCGCGACCATCAGATGCTCGCCGGGACGCGCATCGATACCTTCGAACGCCGCGGCCGACGCGACTACCGGGCGCGCCATGGCCATCGCTTCTAGGACCTTGTTCTGGATCCCGCGCGCGATCCGGAGCGGTGCGACGACGATATCGGCTGCAGCCAGCCAGCTGCGGATATCGGCAACCCCGCCTGTCACGATCACACCGTCCCGGTCCCCCATTCGCGTGACCTCGGACGTCGGATTGCGGCCGACAATCGCGAATTGCGCCTTCGGCTTTTGAGCGCGAATGGCCGGAAACACCTTGTCGGCAAAGCTCGCCACGGCGTCGATATTCGGGCGATAGTCCATTTGGCCGGTAAAGACGATCAGGCTTTCCGCCGGTGGATCGACCTTCTCGAATTCGGCGCCGGGATCGAAAAATGTGCAGTCGATGCCGTTTTCGAGCGCCATAATCCGATCCGCGTCGATCGCCGCGCTTTGCTGAAAAACGTCAGCCTCGGCGGAACTCACAAACAGGCTCTTGTCCGCCCTGCGCGCAATACGCTGCTCGAAGGCCGAAAGCAGACGCGCTTCACGGGTGTGCATATAGCGAAACACTGCTTTGGAGTTCTCCGCATAGGCGGCGAACTTTGCTGAATCCACATCGCAGAAATCGATGACAAACCGTGTCTCAGTCGGCAGATCCGGCACGAACTGCGCCATCTGCCCGGAGAAAACAAAGACGGCGTTGACCGACTGGGCATCGAGCGTGCCGCGTACAAAGCGACGGATTCCGGGGCTGTCGAACATTGTCAGCGATACCGGCTTGCCGGTCAGGAGCGCTTTTGCCGCACCGACCGGTGTAGAAACCGTCCGCTTTTCGATGTGCAGCGAACCGAGCATGGGCCGCAGCGTTTCGGCATGGCCCATATCCGCATCGTCATCGGCGAATGTCGCGAGATGCACGGTCCCGAGCGCGCACAATTGTTTGAGAATGTTGAAGGACCGGATCTTGTCGCCCCGGTTTGGGGGATAGGGAATGCGGTGGGCGAGGAAGAGGATATCGCCCATCAGCCCAGGCCCCTGGCGATCCATGGACCGATCCGGTTGGCGATGGGCAGCGGCAGCCGTTGCCAAAGCGCGACCTGGAGCCGGTATTTCGGGTTGTCCGGGTTGATCTCGCGCGGCGCGGCGCCGTCGGCCACACGCCCGGCATAAACGAGCGGCGCGGGCTCGAAGCCCCAATTCTTCTTGTGCTTATAGGGTCCGGTGCGAACCTTGGATCGCCCGAAATCGAAACGCGTGCAGCCGCGCTCGCGCGCATGGTTCATCAGCGAATAATAGAGCACATCGTTGGCGCGCAGATGCCGTGCCTCGATCAGGCCGCCGCCCCAAAAGGGCATGGCCGTTCCGCCGAAATAGAAGCTGAGAACCGATGCGACGGCCTTGCCTTGGTAACGCGCCGTCAGGATATCGGCCCCGTCGCCGAATTGATCGAGCATGGCGTCGAACAGCTTTCGGGGGAAGACGGGCGTTCCAAGGTTGCGGACGCTCGTCGCATAGACCGCATAATGATCGGCCCGCTCGCGTTCGTCGGTGCCAGCCGTGATTTCGAGATCGTTCTTGAGGCCCTTGCGGATTTCGGCGCGCAATTTGCGCGGTATTGCCTTGAGCTGCGCCTCGTCATCCTCGGCGAGCGCTTTGGCAAAGCCGACATAGACGCCTTCTCGCTTGTTCCAGCCCTTGGGCAGCGCTCCACCGCGCAGCTCCACTTCCGGACAGCTCAGCCGTCCCGCCAGCTGCCAGGCCGCTTCGGCCAGCGCATTGGCATTGTTGGGATTGGACACCAGAGCCCCGCCGCCCACGGCGAAACCGCTGGATACAAGCGCCCGGCCGAACAGGGGCGAATGCATTTCGGTGAGCGGCAGAATCCCGCGCAACGTTCCGGCGCGCTCGCCGACAAGCATATGGCCCTTTTGGCCGCAGCCCTGCTCGACCGCTTTCAGCCATTGCGGCAGGTGGAACGGCGTACCGCCCTCCGTTTCGCGGACATAGGCCTCGATCCGGCTGCATTGTTCCGGATCGCCCAGGTCTGCAGCCCGCACACTCAGTTTGTGGAGGGACATGGGCGCGTTCATTGGATCGTCGCTTTCTGGGCTTCGGCGACCTGATCGACGCGGCCCCATTCGAAGTCGCCGAGCAATTTTTCGAGCTTGCCCTCCATCGCTGAGAGCCGGCTGTAGTGGCGCACCTTGGAGCGCAGCGGCGCGTTTTCGACCCTCGGCTGATCGGGGTCGATCTCCCATGGATGGAAGTAGAATATTGCGGGCCGCTGCTCCTGCTCGTTCACCTGGCCGATGGCCCAGTGCGAAAATCGATAGGGCAGGAGGCGGAAAAAGCCGCCACCGCCCGCCGCAATTGTCCGCCCACCGAGTCGAGCGGTCGTAACGGGCAACTCCATCAGATCGGAGCCCGATACAGGCGTGAAAGCAAAACGCGGCGCTTCGGGCCAGCCATAATGATCGTGAACGACCGGGGCGACGCTCGAAGAATAGCGATATCCCTCTTCGGCGAGAATCTCATGCGCCCATGGCGTCCGGGCATCGATCGAGAAGCTGGGCGCACGATAGCCGCTCACTTTTTCACCCGCGGCATCTTCGAGCGCGGTTCGCGCTTTTTTCAGATCTGCCCTGAACTCTTCCGGCTGCATGGTGAAAACGCGAAGATGGTCCCAGCCATGGCTGGCGATTTCGTGACCGGCGTCGGCGATTCGGCGGATCAATGCGGGATAGCGTTCGGCGACCCAACCAAGCGTAAAGAATGTGCCTTTGACCCCTGCCCGCTCGAACAAGTCGAGCACGGCATCGCTGTTGCGCTCCACGCGATGCGGGAGCGCATCCCAGTCACCGCGCGCGATAACGGTCTCGAACGCGCCGACCTGGAACCAGTCTTCTATATCGACCGAAAGCGCATTGCGCATGGCAGGTCATTTCCTCCTCGCGCGGGTTAGGCGGCGTCGCCGCTGACGACGCCGAAGCTGCGCTGGTCCTCGTCTTCCTCGGCCCATTGGATGAGCAGCGTCAAGACCCGGCGGAGCGCCGCTTCCTGTTCCTCGACGCGCGCTTCGAGCGCAGCGATGCGGTTTTCCGCATCGGTATCCGGCTCGGCGGACTCGGTTCGCGCAGCATCATCCTCCTCGACCGGCGCGGCGACTTCCTCCATGGGCGTAACGACTTCCGCGACGGACGCGACGGTTTCTTCTACCGGTTCGACCGGGATTACCTCTTCGACTTCCGGATTTTCGCGCGGCCCGATTGCTGCAAGCGACGCGTAGATATCGGAGTCGACCATCGGTTCGTCTTCTTCGACCGGTTCGTCGGAAACCTCGTCCGGCACAGGCACGGCAACCGGCTCCGGCACCGGTGTCTCTTCGGCAACGGGCTCGGTCTCTGTATCCGGTTCGTCGCCGGCAAGGTCGGCGAGTACCGCTTGCACGGATGCGGCGTCGATCACTTTCAGATCCTCGACAGCGCCGAACAGCATGATGCGCGCCATCAGCGTGTTGAGACGGCGCGGCACGCCGTCGGTTGCGGCATAGAGCGCGGTATAGGCGTCCGGCGTGAATTGCGGATTGCCCTCCCAGCCCGCGATGGCGAGCCGGTGGACGATATACGGTTCGACCTCGTTTTCATGCATCGGATCGAGATGGTGGGTCGCGATCACGCGCTGACGCAACTGTTCGAGATTGGGCGCCTTGCGGACCCGATCGCGGAATTCGGGCTGGCCGAGCAGGAATATCTGCAGCAATGCGCGGCCGGCCGACTGGAAGTTGGAGAGCATGCGCAGCTCTTCGAGCGCGGACACCGAGAGATTCTGGGCCTCGTCGACGACGAGCAGCGTCCGCTTGCCTTCCCGTGCCTGTCCATGAAGGAAACGCTCGATCTGGTCGAGCAGTTCGGCTTTCTCATAGCCATGCGCGTTCAGGCCGAGCTGCTGCGCGACAAGCCGCAACATGTCGTCGCCTTCGACCTGCGTCGAAACGACCTGCACCGCGGTCAGCCGCGACGTATCGATGGTAGCCATCAGATGGCCGACCAGCGTCGTCTTGCCGGCGCCGATATCGCCGGTGATGACGATGAAGCCCTCGCCCTGCGCCAGGCCGTAGCCGAGATAGGCCATCGCCTTTTTGTGGGTATCGCTCTCGAACCAGAAACGCGGATCGGGCGTCAGCTGGAACGGGTTCCCGGTCAGGCCGTAATGTTCGCTATACATAGTTTTTTCCTTCGAACGCTTGCGCGTATCTCCCCTAGAACCCGTATCTGACGCCAAAGAGCAGAGTGCCGAGCCAGTCGGTCTCTTCACCCTCGATATCGTTGGCGAAGAGTCCGGCCGTCGCCTGTGCGCTCAACCCGCTGTAGAGGCCGATGCTATAGGTTGCCGAACCGCCCGAACTGAACACATCGCTCTCGCCCGGAATGCCGCTGTTGAACCAGGTGGCATAGAGATTGCCGTCAAGGCTCGAATTCGGCGTCAACTGCCGTCCGAGACCGGCTTGGAGCGCGAAGGCCTCGTCCGTCACCCGGTCGAGCGAGAAATTGGCGGCCGTTGTCGGTGTCAGATAGCGGCGGTTCTGATAGCCCGCGCCGACGCCATAACTCCACGGCCCGCGGCCGCCGGTCCAGACGATGCTGCCGCCCCGGCTGCGGAAATTCGCGGCGTTGAGCGACGAAAAGCCGGTGTCGAAACATCCGCCGGCACTGCCGTCATCGCCGAACGCGCAGCCGTTGAACTGGCCGAAGCCGTTGCGTCCGACGGTAAAGCTTGTCGGAAGCCCGGCCAGCGTATTGGTCGTACCGCGTCCGAAGCTGCTGATTTCGTTGTAGACGGCCGCCTGAAGCACGCTCGACGAGCTCGCTTGGTAAGTCAGATAACCGTTATAGATGGTGGTGTCGTAGCGATGGCCGACGCGCGCCGACAGTTCGAGGCGCGTACTTGGCCGCCACAAGATGCCGGCATCGTAGATGAAGCCGTCGACGTCATAGGCGAGCAAGCGCGGCGAATTGGGATCGCTCTGGAAGCGGCCATTGCCGTCGAGTACCGGATTGCCGTTCGCATCGACGAGCACGTCGCGCTGGCTGATCTCGATATTCTCGTAACCCACACCGCCGAGCAGCGCGAGCGTTGGCGTCACCGGAACCGTGACGTCGACCCGGCCATAATAGGCCTCGTAGCGCTGATCGAGCTGGCTTGCGTCCTCGCGTTCATAGCCGCCCGAAACGATCCAGCCAAAGGGCAGCGATTCGCCCGGCGCCATACCCACGCTGGCGGTCGCCAGATGATATGTACTGTGATCGACATAATCGACCGGTGCCTGGTTCGGGTCGGTGTTAGCGGCAAAATTATCTTCGACATGCGTGTAGCCGACCCGGTAACCGGCGCCGATATCGAGCGGCCCGGCGCGCGTCGACAAAGTCGGGCCGCCGAAGATCGAATAGACCTGCGTGCTGTTGTCATTGTCGCCGGTGAGCGAGCCGAGCCCGTCCCCGCCGATTTCGGTGCGGGCGCGGGCGGCCAGAGCCCCGGCCTCGAGGCTGAGGCCGCGCGTCACATTGGCGCGGGCGCGCACAACGCCGCTATGCACGTCGTCATCGGCGATTGAATCGTCCCAACCGATCCGGCGCTCATAACGGTAGCTGGCGCCGACTTCGATGCGTCGCGACGTCACGACGGCATCCACGCCGGCGGCGATCGTCGTATAGGTCACGACATCGTCATTAAACGGGTCGTTGCCACTGAGATCGAAATCCAGAACTTGCTGCACTTCGACATAGGGCGCGATATCGGAGCGCGCCTGCGCCTGCGACGACAAGCCGAGCATGGCGATCGTCGCGCCCGCTATCGCGGCATGAATGACCCGGCGGTTGGATGGGATACGCATGGCTATTCCCCGTAACCGTAATAGTTGCTGAAACGCTTGCCGTTCGGTGTGAAGGTGGCGTTGTTCAGGAGGAGCTGGATATGGTCGCAGCCGCTCAGCAGGCCGAGCGCCTCGCGCAGTTCTTCTTCGGTCGTCGTGTCGGCCTTGACGACCATGACGGTCTGACCGGCATGCATGGCGAGTACCGAGGCCGGAGATGCCGAGAGCGCGGGCGTTGAATCGAAGATGGCCACGCGCGTCGGGCTTTTGGCCAGCAGCTGGTGGAAAACATCTTCCGTACGCCGTGCCGCCAGCAGTTCGGTGGCGTCATCGGTGCGCTTGCCGGCCCGCAGCAGCGACAGATTGGGAATGTCCGTACGCACGAGACAGGATTCGATGTCGATCGCAGGATCGTCGATCGCATCCATCAGGCCCGGCCCGTCTTCGATGCCCATAAGCGCGGCAATTTGCGGATTGCTGAGATCGCCGTCGGCGAGCACGATATCGAGATCGGTTTCGCGGCTCATCGAAAGCGCCAGATTGACCGAGCAGAAAGTCTTGCCCTCGTCCGGCTTTGCCGAACAGACGAGGATCATCCGGCCATTTTCGATCGCAACGCCACCCTCGCCCGCCGCGCGCAGTAGCAATTGGCGTTTCACGATCCGGAACTCTTCCGCCAGCGCATCGGGGCGCTGGTCGGGGAGCGCAAAGCCCCCCTCGGCCAGGGCTACGCGATCGATGGCGACAGTTTCGCCGGCTGGCTGCGGGCGCATCCGGGGTGCGGCGGTTTCCGCCACCGGACTATCCTGTTCGGGAACGATTGCCGGAAATTCGGTCTCGGCCGCGCGCAACGCGCCGGCGAAATCGAATTTCTCCGAAGCGCGTTCGAGCAGCGAGCCGGCGGAGCCTATCGAGCTATGCTTGTTCATCCTGTCGCTCCCCTATGCCGCCATGCCGCGTTGAATGAATTCGGCCACCATCAGCAGCCCCAAGACGCCGAACAGCGCGATCGAGGCCGCGGCGAACTTGCGGAAATTCTGACGCCGGATTTCGGCTTCGGCGGGCCTTACAAACTCGCTGATCGCACCGAGCACCGGCAGGCCGGTGCCGTTTCCAAGCCGGCGGGCGGTCGGATAGGTGGTCGTGAGCTGAGCCTGGGCGAACGCCGCACCGAGGCCCATTGCGATCGCCGCGATGAGCACGAGCACAAGCAGGAGCGGACGATTGGGCGCAGCAGGCGCGCCCGGCATGCTGGGCGGGTCGACAACGCGAAACGTATTGCTGTCTGTTTCGGTGGCAACGTCGCCGCGCAGGCGCACGCGCTCGCGATCGGCCACGAGCTGGTTATACTGCGTCTGAAGCGCCAGATAATCGCGGTCGAGCTGCTGCTGTTCGGCGAGCGAACCCGGGTTCGTCCGGCGTTGGCTCTCGATCGCCTCGAGACCGTCGCGAATCTGGTCGCGCCGCGCCGTCAGCGCGGCAACCTGCGCCTGACGGTCGGCCATCATCGAACTGAGCGACGTGTAGAGCGGATTCGATGCCGTTCCACCGACACCCGAGCGGCCACCGCCTTCGCCGCGCGCTGCCGCGCGGGCGCGAGCGACCTGCGATTCGAGCGCGATTACGTCGGGATGTTGATCGGTCCATCCGCGGCTGCGCGCGTCCGCCAGCTGCGCTTGTAGCGCATTGAGGCGCGCTGTCGCGGGGCCGGCTGCGGCCGATCCGCCGCCGAAACCGGGAACCCGGGTCGTCGGCGAGGTCGCATTCATCTGCGCCTGGATCGTCGATAGCGAACTCTGCGCGGCGGCAAGGTCATTCTCGATGTCGCGCAGCTCGGAGCGCGCCTGCTCCATCCGCTGCGTGATCGTGCCGGTGCCCGGCAGCACGCCGCTGAATTCGCGCTCGAAATTGGCGCGACGTTCTTCGAGTTGCTGCAGCCGTTCCTCGCGCTCCGCGATCTGGCGGTCGAGAAACTCGACGGACTGCGTCGCTTGCGCGCGCGATCCGGCGAGATTTTCCTCGACGAATACGTCGATCAGCTTCTGGTTGATCTGCTGCGCGAGGCCCGGCGATTCCCAGCTCGCGCTGATCTCGAACATGTTGCCCGGCCGGCCGAAACTGTTCGGGTCCTGCTGTGCGGCGACGACGACATTCGCGCGGAGCTGACCGGCGAGGCTGCGTATCTGTTCGTCGGTGGTCGCCTGTTGCGCAAGATCGGTCTGGCGGACGACCTGCTCGAAATTTGCGGTGGATGCCAGCGTCTGACGGATACGCTCGATATTCGCGCGCTGTTCGCGATCGGACACGCCGATCTCACTGGTCAGCACTGTATCCTGCTGCACATAGATGCGCGCCTGAGACGTGTAGCTGTTCGGGATCAGCGCGATCATCAGCCAGCCCAGCACGGCGACACCCCAGGCAACCGCCAGCGCGAGCCAGCGCCGTTGCCATATCGCGTGCAGCGCGATCCTGATTTCTTCGTAAATTCCGTTCATGCCGTGGTCGTCGCCTTTATCGAGTGGTGGGCCGGGGCGCGTTCGATCAGAACATGCTTTCGGGGATGATGATCACGTCGCCCGGTTCCAGGTCGACATTGGCGCTCGTGTCGCCGCGCCGGAGCAGGCTCGAAATGCGCAGATCATATTCCTGCTGCTCGCCGGTCGTCCGGTCATGCCGGACGAGGCGCGCGCGATTGCCGGCGGCGAACTCCGAGAGGCCGCCGACCGCGATCATGGCGTCGAGCAATGTCATATTGGCGCGATACGGGATCGAGGCCGGTTCTTCGGTCGCGCCGATCACGCGGATGCGCTGGGCATAGGTGCCTGAAAATTCGTTGACGATCACCGACACGCGCGGCTCGGTGATGTACTGGGCGAGCATGACCGAGATGTCGTCGGCAAGCATGGCGGGCGTTTTGCCGACCGCCACCATATCCTCGATCAGCGGCGTCGTGATGCGTCCGTCGGGCCGCACCTGTACTTCCGCGCCCAGTTCGGGATTGCGCCAGACAAAAACCGTAAGCTGGTCGAGCGGCCCGATCACATATTGTTCGCCCGGTCCCTGGCTCGTGCTGACGAAAGAAGCCGGCGGTAGCTGCTGGCCGGAGCCGCCCGCGCAACCGGACAGTGCAAATGCCGAAACACCCAGGAAAAAGACCGCTTTCGAGGATTTGATGCGCATCATTAAGCCCTTCTTTTCCGGGCCGATGACGTCATTCCCAGCCAAACGCGCTGGGATTCCGGCCCTTTCTGATGCGCTGCATGCACCGGAAAGGGTTAAATTGGTGTTGAGCTAAATGGTTATTTTTCCGTCGTTAACCACTATTTCCGCGGCAATCGGATGACTGAGGAAGTTAATCGGGCTGGCGCTTAAACCATAAGCGCCCGATGCGAAGACCGCGACATAATCGCCGATGTCCACGTGCGGCACGGCGATATCGGTCGCCAGCTTGTCGAGCGGCGTGCAGAGCGGGCCGACGATGGTGGCGCTTTCGGCCGGTTCTGCGCCCATATGCGATGCGATCGCGACCGGGTAGTTGCGCTTCATGACCATGCCGAAATTGCCCGATGCGGCGAGATGGTGGTGCATACCGCCATCCGTGACCAGAAAGAGCTGGTCCTTGCTGACCTTGCGATCGAGGATACGGGCGACATAGACGCCGGCCTCGCCGATCAGCCAGCGGCCCAGTTCGATGATAAAGCGCGTGCTGCCCAGGATATCGTCGCGTGTATCCAGCGCGGCCGAGAGCTGCTCGCCGATCGCATCGACATCGAGCGGCGTGTCGTTGGCGGTATAGGGAATGCCGAATCCGCCGCCGAGATTGACGCTTTTCGGGACTTCTCCGATCGCATGCGCCAATTCCGCCGCGAGGGCGAGGCTGGCGCGCTGGCTCTCCGCAATGGCGTCCGCATCGAGCGACTGGGACCCGGAATAGATATGAAAACCGCGCCATTCCGCGCCGGACGCCAGAATATCGCGCACGAGCGCCGGCACACGCTCCTGATCGACGCCGAACGGTTTTGCGCCGCCGCCCATACTCATGCCGGAGCCTTTCAGCTCGAAATCCGGATTGACGCGCACGGCCAGGCGGGGCGTGATGCCCAGATCTGTGCCGATCTTGAGCGCACGCGCGCACTCGCTTTCCGATTCGAGGTTGATTGTCGCACCGAGTGAAATCGCCAACTCGAGCTCGGAATCGCGTTTCCCCGGCCCGGCGAAGCTCACATGCTCCATATCCGCGCCGCAGTCGCGCACCCGCTCCAATTCGCCGGCCGAGGCCATATCCAGGCCGTCCGTCAGGCCCATAAAATGTTTAATTACAAAAGGATGTGGGTTTGCTTTCACAGCAAAATGTAAATCCAGTTCATCGGGCATGGCAGACCGAAACCGTTCGACCTGCCGCGAAGCGATTTCGAGGTCATAGGCGTAAAATGGTGTCCGACCGGCCGCTTCTGCCAGTTCGCTCACGCCGATCCCACCGATCGTGAGCTCGCCCTCCTGCCCCGCAAAATCTGACGGAATCGGTCCTATCGGTTTCATTGGCTCCATTTCCGTTCAATTTCAGTGCGGTCGATCTTACCGTTCGGATTACGCGGCAACATATCCTGCCAGATAATCGCGTCCGGTTGCATGAAGTTTGGCAGCTCGGTCTTGAGATAGCGTTTCAGCGCCTCGTCCGCAGCGCCGCCCGCCCCGCGCACGACGAGCCGGATCGCCTGCCCCAGGCGCTCGTCAGCCACGCCAAAAGCGCAGGCTTCCGCGGTTTGTCCGCTTTCGACCGCCGCATCCTCTATCTCGCTTGGCGATATACGGTTGCCCGCGCTCTTGATCATCGCATCGTCGCGCCCGACAAAGCGCAGAAATCCGTCCTCATCGCGCGTCACGGTATCGCCCGACCACACCGCCAGGCCGCCATAGGCCGAGAAACCCGGCGCCGGCCTGAAGCGCCGGGCGGTTCGTTCGGGATCCTGCCAGTAACCGAGCGCGACCAGCGGTCCGGCATGGACGAGTTCGCCCGGTTCGCCGGCCGCGGTTTCCGTCCCATCGGCCGCAACCACCATGATTTCAGCAAAGGGGATCGCCTTCCCGATACTCTCCGGCATCTCGTCGATCAGCGCCGGCGGCAGCGTGGTGGACCGAAAAGCCTCGGTGAGGCCGTACATCGAATGCAGCGCGGCATCGGGGAACCTCTGGCGCAACCCCTCGATCAGCGGCACCGGCATCTTGCCGCCGCTATTGGTCAAAACCCGCAGTTTCCCGACCGTTTCGGGCGTCCATTCGATCTCCGCCAGCTGCACCCAGAGCGGCGGCACGCCGGCAAGAATTGTGACGTCATGACGTCCCACTGCCTTCATGACGTCACGCGCCATTAGATAGTCGAAGGGCACGACGGAAGCGCCCGCATACCAGCTCGAAAGCAGCTGATTCTGGCCATAATCGAAGCTGAACGGCAGAACGCACAGCGTCCTGTCGGTCGGCCGGATATCGAGATAGCGCGCGACGCTCACTGCCCCCAGCCACATATTGGCATGGCTCAGCATGACGCCCTTCGGTCGCCCTGTCGAACCCGACGTGTAGAGAATGGCGGCAAGACTGTCCGGATCGTTGGCGGATGGCGGCAGACCGTCGCCTGTGAAACCCGCTTCGGTCTCATCGGCGACGCTGCAATCGCCCGGCACGTCTCCATCCTCCAACGAAGCAAGCCGCGATTTTCCCGCGATGAGGAGCCCTGCGCCGCTATCCGCCAATATGTGGCGAACCTGCGCGCGCTTCAGCAACGGGTTGATCGGCACATGGACAAGACCGGCGCGAGCACTCGCCAGGGGCATCAGGCAGGCCAGACGCGTCTTGTTAGCCCATGACGCCACGCGGTCGCCCGGTTGGAGGCCCTGCCCGCTCAGCCATAGCGCCAATGCACCGACAGCCGCTTCCAACGACGCGAAATCCAGTTCTCCCTGCTTGTCGACCAATGCGAGATCGCGCGGCGCACCGCATGACGGCAAATGATCGAGCGGTCGCGGGTCGGGAAGCTGAAGATCGGGATTTAAGGCTTTCGTCATCGCTTCCGGCTAGATGGTGGCGTCACGGGCCGCATCGCGGCTATCACCGGGATAGCGTCATGACCGTTAACGTAAAGCTATTCGATAGCCTCGCCGATGTCGCGGCGGATGCGGGTACCGCGCTCGACCGCGCCCATCAGTCGAAACTGTATGACCGGCTGAGCTGGTTCGAGATGACGTCCAGGCATTGCGCAGATGACGGCGTCGCACCGCTCGTCGTACGCGCCCGGGACGATCAGTCCGCCGCCTGGCTGTTCCTCTGGAAAGACGGACCCGGCCGGGCCGAAGCTCTGGCCAGCTGGTATACGCTGCAGTTCGATATTGTGCGAGACGGCGAGAATCCGGATCTTCTGAAGGCCATGGCCGATCGCCTGAAGGATTTCGCGAAAATATCGCTGGAGCCGATCGCCGATCCGGACGCCATCGCAGACGCATTCGAAAAAGCCGGATGGAAAGTCGTCAAGAGCGTTGCGACTCAGAACTGGCGGCTTTCCGCTCCGTCCGATTTCGACAGCTTCTGGAAAGCCCGCCCGGGAAAGCTGCGCAGCACGGTGAAACGCAAGGGCAAGAAGGCCAATCTTGATATTGCGATCCATCGGGCCTTCGACGAGCAGGCCTGGCACGATTACCGCCACGTTTATGCGAATAGCTGGAAACCCGAAGAAGGCTCATGGAGTTTCATGCGCGAATTCGCGGAAACCGAGGGAGAAGCCGGCACTTTGCGGCTCGGTATCGCCTATCGGGAGGGCGAGCCGGTCGCCGCGCAATTCTGGCATGTCGAGAATGGATACGCCACGATCTACAAGCTCGCTTATGCGGAAAGCGCCAAATCCTTCTCGCCCGGATCGATATTGAGCGAGGCAATGTTTCGCCACGTTATCGAGGAAGATGCGCCCGCAATCATCGATTATGGCACCGGAGACCAGGGCTACAAGGCCGACTGGATGGACGGAGCCCGCCCGCTTTACCGGCTCGAAATGCTCAATCCGCGCAAGCCGGCGGCCTGGCCGTCGCTGGCCCGTAACGCGCTTTCGGGCCTTGTCCGCCGCGCTTCGAGTGATTAGGCGGTCGCAACTGTTTTGCAGGGGAATCTTTGATGGCAACTGAAGCCGCCGGAAAGGTCGAGGAAACGCTGCGCGCGGCGCTGGTGGACGTTTTGGGTCTGCATGAAGCCCAGGTTGCCGATTTCGACGCCGATACCGAATTGTTCGGTGCCATACCCGAGCTCGACTCGATGGCGGTCGCGGGCCTGTTGACGGAAATCGAGGATCGTCTCGATATCTGGATCGAGGATGACGAGTTCGAGACCGAGATGCTCGAAACATTCGGCAACCTGCTCGCCTTCGCCAAGGAAAAGGCGCTGCAGTGACGCCACCTGCTCCGCGATTCTCGCGATATGAATCGCAGGGCGCCGACCATCCGATGATGAGTTTCGGGCCCGATCGCGATGCCGGTATTCTGATCGTCCCGCCGCTGTTCGAGGAACTGAACCGGACGCGGAAACTGATATCGGATATCATGCGCGCATTGGCCGCCGCGGATGTCGCGACCCATCTGCCCGATCTGCCTGGAACCGGCGAAAGCGAAATATCGCTATCCGACATCGCTTGGGACGATTGGCGTCAGGCTATTGCAGACGCAGTAGCACATGCCGATGCCGCAGCAATATTGGCGGTTCGCGGCGGATGCCTTTTGGATGACGCGGTAGACGCCAAAGCGCATATCCGCTTCTCGCCCGTCGCGGGAAAGCGATTGATCCGCGACCTGATCCGCGCGCGGAGCCTGACCGACGCCGGTTTCGATGCCGAAGCGCAAAAGGCCGTATTCGTCGACGGGCCGACCAATCTCGGCGGCTATCCGGTCAGCACCGCGCTTGCCTGCGCCGTTCGCGATGCGGAGTTCGCGGAACGCAATGACGTCACCACCATCCGCCTCGATAGCGATCATGGCGACGCGGACATTACAGTCACCGGATCGCCGCTATGGCGACGGGCCGAACCGAGCGGGTCGCCGGAACTGGCGGCAAGTCTGGCCGAAGCCGTCGCGAATCGGATCGGCTGATCGTGCGCACACAATTTTCCTTTGCATGCCATGACGAGGTGCTGGCCGCGTCCATCGATGCGGCGAACGGTCGGACTGGGATCGTGATCGTCACCGGCGGCGGCCAGACGCGTTTCGGCGCGCATCGCGGCTTTGCCCAGATGGCGTCCGGGCTCGCGGCAGCCGGATATCCGGTATTGCGCTACGATCGGCGCGGAGTCGGTGACAGTTCGGGCGAAGACCCGGGGTTCGAGGCGAGCGCGCCGGATCTGGAAGCCGCGGTCTCCGCGTTTCGCAATCAAGTGCCCGCTTTGGACCGCATCATCGGATTCGGCTTGTGCGATGGCGCCACGACGCTGTGCCTGCATCACCGCCAGTGTAGCATCGACGCCATGATCCTCGCCAATCCCTGGGTCGTCGAGGCCGAAGCGAACGTGCCGCCGCCCGCAGCGATCAAAAGCCATTATCGCGATCAGCTGATGAGCCTCTCCGGTTGGAAGCGCTTGCTGACCGGTGGCATCGATTATCGCAAGGCGGTCAGCGGCGTTCTGAAGATCGCCAAGCCGCGCCAAACCGAGGGCAGTTTGGGCGAGCGGGTCGCGGATGCGCTGATTGCATCGCAAGCCCCTGCGCATATTTTGCTCGCCAAGGATGACGCCACGGCCATCGGTTTTGCTGACGAATGGCGCAACGGTGCTATGGCGGCGCTGTCCGACGATGCACGCTTTACGATCGACATGATCGATACCGACGCGCACAGCTTTGCGCGCGATGGCGATTTCGAGCAGTTGCTGGAAAGCTGCCTTGCCGCGATCCGGCGTTTCGAAGGCGCAGACTAAGCCGTTTCCAACTCGGCTTCGAATTCGTTCTCGGCAAGGAATTTCTCGGCATCGAGCGCCGCCATGCAGCCCGTCCCGGCGGCAGTAACGGCCTGGCGATAGATTTTGTCCATCACGTCGCCGCATGCGAAGACGCCGGGCACGCTCGTGCGCGTGCTGCCGGTTTCGACCTTGATGTAATTATCCTCGTCCAGTTCGAGATGGCCCTTGAACAGCGCGGTCGCCGGATCGTGGCCGATGGCGATAAACCCGCCTTCGGCCGGAATCCGGGAGATTTCGCCGGTCTTGGTGTCCTCGAGATCGATCGCGACCAAGCCTTCGGGGTCACCACCGCCCACAAATTTATCCACAGTCTTGTCCCAAAGCACGGTGATGTTCGGGTTGGCGAACAGGCGATCCTGCAGCACTTTCTCCGCGCGCAACTCGTCGCGGCGATGGATCAGCGTCACATCGTCGCTGTGATTGGTGAGATAAAGCGCCTCCTCGACGGCCGTGTTACCGCCGCCGACGACCGCGATCTTCTTGCCACGGAAGAAGAAACCGTCGCACGTCGCGCAGGCCGACAACCCCTTGCCGCGCAATGCCGCTTCGCTCTCGATATTGAGCCAGCGCGCCTGCGCACCGGTTGCGATAACCAGAACATCGCCGACATATTCGTCGCCGCCATCGCCTTTCATCCGGAACGGACGCTGCGACAGATCGACCTCGACGATGCTGTCCCACATCATCCGAGCGCCGCAATTTTCGGCCTGTTTCTGCATCTGCTCCATCAGCCAGGGGCCCTGGATGATATCGGCAAAGCCCGGATAATTCTCGACTTCGGTCGTCGTGGTCAGCTGACCGCCGGGCTCGAGACCCTGGACGACGATCGG
>JBCBSD010000003.1:0-152280 GCA_039819365.1 Pseudomonadota bacterium | reverse complement strand
CGGTCAGCTCTTCGTTCAGTTCCACCTCTTTCGCGCGATAGGCTTTGCGCAGATGGTCGATCCAGCGGTAGCGCGCGATCGCGGCCAGCCAGGGCAGAAAGGCCCGGGACGGATCGTAGGATGCGCGCTTGCGGTGGAGGGAGATCAACGTGTCCTGCACGAGATCGTCCAGGACATGCCGCCCGATCTTGCGGGCATAATAGCGTTTGAGCCAGGTCTCGCACTCGCCGAGCAGGGCGCGATAGGCCTTTTTGTCTCCGCCCTGTGCGAGCGCCATGAGGCGCGCCAATGTCTCGTCGTCGGCAACCACGTCACCGGTTTAGCATGCAAATCCGCGCTGTGTAGCCCGGACCTGGCCGTGCGGCTGAAAAGGGGTGGGGAACCATCCGGCAGAGTGCGACCCGTACAGTGCGGCCGCCGGACAGTTCCCCGGCCCTCGATCGCCCATACGCGCAGGGAGGCATCGTTCGCGCGCACGGTTCCCGGCTGCCTGCCCGGGGGCAACGTGCAAGCGGTTGGGAAAGATACGATTCGAGGGGAAATACACTCGTTCATTATGCGGGCCCGGTTGTTCACAATCCGGTTCGCAGCCATTTGCCGGTCGGTTACACCCGCCAAACGGAAAAATTCCGGAATGTGCGAATTTTTGCTTGAAAACCGCGGGCGGAGGCCTAGATGGACCTTTGTTAGCACTCGCTAATGGGGAGTGCTAAAAACTGTTTTCGCACGATTGGCGATTGGCCGGGCGCTCCACGAAGGAAAAGCCTCTCCAATCGCTTTGAATTTGGGAATTGAGGAAAGGAATTACAATGGGATTTCGTCCGCTGCACGATCGCGTGCTCGTACGCCGCGTAGAGGCCGACAGCAAAACGGCCGGTGGCATCATCATTCCGGATAGCGCCCAGGAAAAGCCGCAGGAAGGCGAAGTTGTCGCCGCCGGTTCGGGCCTGAAGGCCGATGACGGCAAGGTTACGCCGCTGGACGTCAAGAAGGGCGACCGCATCCTGTTCGGCAAATGGTCGGGCACCGAGGTCAAACTCGACGGCGAAGATCTGATTATCATGAAGGAAAGCGATATTCTCGGCGTTGTCGCCTGAGGGTCTCGCTCTTTTTCTTTCACGAACACGAACCATACAGAGGTAAGCTATCATGGCAGGTAAAGACGTAAAATTCGGCCGCGACGCGCGCGAGCGCATCATGAAGGGCGTGGACATTCTCGCCGATGCGGTAAAAGTCACGCTCGGCCCGAAAGGCCGCAACGTCGTGCTCGACAAGAGCTTCGGCGCCCCGCGCATCACCAAGGACGGCGTCACCGTCGCCAAGGAAATCGAACTGAAGGACAAGTTCGAGAATATGGGCGCGCAGATGGTCCGCGAAGTGGCGTCCAAGACCAACGACATCGCCGGCGACGGCACCACGACTGCGACGGTTCTCGCTCAGGCGATTGTCAAGGAAGGCATGAAGTCGGTCGCGGCCGGTATGAACCCGATGGATCTCAAGCGCGGCATCGATCTCGCCGTCGGCAAGGTCGTCGAGGACATCCAGAAGCGGTCCAAGAATGTGAAGAGCTCCGATGAGGTCGCCCAGGTCGGCGTGATTTCGGCCAATGGCGACAAGGAAGTCGGCGAAAAGATCGCCGAAGCCATGGACAAGGTCGGCAAAGAAGGCGTGATCACCGTGGAAGAGGCCAAGGGCCTCGAATTCGAACTCGATGTCGTTGAAGGCATGCAGTTCGACCGCGGCTATCTGAGCCCCTATTTCGTCACCAATCCGGAAAAGATGAATGTCGAGCTCGAAAACCCGTACATCCTGATCCACGAGAAGAAGCTTACGAGCCTGCAGGACATGCTGCCGATCCTCGAAGCCGTGGTGCAGTCGGGCCGTCCGCTTCTCATCATCGCGGAAGACATTGAAGGCGAAGCGCTCGCGACTCTCGTGGTCAACAAGCTGCGTGGCGGCCTCAAGGTTGCCGCGGTCAAGGCACCGGGCTTCGGCGATCGCCGCAAGGCGATGCTCGAGGACATTGCGATCCTGACCAAGGGTGAGATGATTTCCGAAGATCTCGGCATCAAGCTCGAATCGGTTACGCTCGGCATGCTCGGTGAAGCCAAGCGCGTCACCATCGACAAGGACAATACGACCATCGTCGACGGCGCGGGCCAGAAGAAGGCGATCGCAGGGCGCGTCGAAGCGATCCGCCAGCAGATCGAAACCACGACCAGCGATTATGATCGCGAGAAGCTCCAGGAGCGTCTCGCCAAGCTCGCCGGCGGTGTGGCCGTGATCAAGGTCGGCGGCGCCACCGAAGTCGAGGTGAAGGAACGCAAGGACCGTGTCGACGACGCGCTCCACGCCACCCGCGCTGCGGTCGAAGAAGGCATCGTCCCGGGCGGCGGAACCGCGCTGCTCTATGCCACCAAGGCATTGAACGGCCTGGAAGGCGAAAATGACGACCAGACCCGCGGTGTCGATATCGTCCGCAAGGCGCTCTATGCGCCGGTCCGCCAGATCGCCGAAAATGCCGGCCATGACGGTGCGGTCGTTTCGGGCAAGCTGCTCGACGGCAACGACGCCAAGCTCGGCTTCAACGCCCAGACCGATATCTATGAGGATCTGGTCAAGGCCGGCGTGATCGACCCGACCAAGGTCGTGCGCGCGGCGCTGCAGGATGCGGCGTCTGTCGCCGGTCTGCTCATCACCACCGAAGCGACGGTGGCCGAGCTTCCGGAAGACAAGAATGCCCCGGCGCCCGCCATGCCCGATATGGGCGGCATGGGCGGCGGCATGGGCTTCTAAGCCAAGGCGTCAGCCAAACCGAAAAGAAGGGCCGGAGGCACGAGCTTCCGGCCCTTTTTTTGTCCCGCGCCTCTGCTAGGCTGACCGCCGTTTTACGGGGGACGGTTTTTGGCGAGACGCATGAAATGGATAGGAGCACTCGTCCTGCTCGCCGTCCTTGCTTTTGGCGGGGCGTGGCTATTTCGGGCGGATATCGGGACATGGCTGTTCGAGCGCGGCGTCGCCGCCGCAGTGGAGCGCGACGAGATCGGCGCGCTGCCGGACGGCCTTCATGTCGCGATGTGCGGCACCGGTTCGCCTTTGCCCGATCCGACCCGCGCCGGCCCGTGCACCGCGGTCATCGCCGGAGATCGTCTTTTCATCGTCGATATCGGCGCGGGCGCGGTCCGCAGTTTCGGGCCGATGGGATTGCCCGTCGGCGATGTCGGGGCCGTCTTCCTCACCCATTTCCATTCGGACCATATCGACGGCCTTGGCGAGCTGCTGCTGCTGCGCTGGACCGGGGGCGGCAACGAAAGCCCGCTCCCGGTGTTCGGGCCGACGGGCGTCGAGACTGTCATCGACGGGCTGGCAACCGCCTATACCATCGATAGCCGGCATCGCGTCGATCATCATGGCGCAGCGATCGTTCCTCCGTCCGGGCGCGGCGGACAGGCTTTGCCATTCGCGGTGCCCGGCACAGGCGAGATGCAGACGGTGTACGAGGAGGGCGGCGTGCGCGTGCAGGCGTTCCGCGTCGATCACGATCCGGTGCGGCCGGCTATCGGCTATCGCTTCGATTATGCGGGGCGATCACTGGTCATCAGCGGCGATACGGCGCGCGATGAGACCGTCGCCGAGGCATGCAGCGGGTGCGATCTGATGATCCATGAGGCGCTCAACGCCGATATGGTCAATGTGATGGAGCGCAGGGTCGCCGCGTCGGGCGATGATCGCCTCGCTCAGATACTGGAAGACATTCTCAACTATCACACGACGCCGGTCGAGGCCGAGGAGGTCGCTGCGCTCGGAGAGGCGCGGATGCTCGTGCTGACCCATATCGTGCCGGCGGTTCCCAACCGTTTCGTGGAAGCCGCCTTTCTGCGGGGCACGGGCGATGTCTACTCCGGCGATATCGTGCTGGCCCGCGATGGCATGCTTTTCAGCCTGCCTGCGGATGGCGATACGATCGATCGCGGCATGCTGATGTAGACGTTTAGCCAGCTATTCTCGTCGCATGGGGATCCTTAGGCCTGGCTCAGCACGTACAGAAGATAACCACTCAGGAAGAGACCAGAGGCGAAGGTGCCGAAAGCGCCGATGATCCGGGCGGCGATGAAAATTCTGTTGCCGTCTTCGCCGTGTGAGCCGGTGAGCGAGCTGAAAGCAAGGGCATGCGACAGCCGCGCAACGACAAAGGCGACCGCGACGATCGTCAGGACCTGCGCCGATCCACCGACCAGCTCGGCAAGCGCGAGCACGACCAGAAACAGCGCGGCATTCTCCGCGAGATTGCCATGACGGCGGATCTTGCGCTCCAGCTCCTTATCGTCGCCCATGCCGACGCCCGTGTTGGTCCGCACGCGGTGCATGCCGACAAGGATCATCAGGACGAGTTGCAGAATGAGGATAATGGCGGCGACGCTGGCGGATATGACGGGTAGGGGCATGATGATCCTTTCGGACAGAAGTTGACGGGCGAATGGACGAGACTTAGTGGTGCGTATATCTAACGTCTAAATCTGATTATGCACCATTTTGTTGCGTATATTAGCCATGAACACGAGGACGGTTGGCTTGTGGCCCGCATCGCAGACCCCGATTGGGAGAGCATCAAGACGTTCAAGACCGTGATGGCGGCGGGGACGGTTCGCAAGGCGGCGAGCGATCTCGGCGTCCATCATTCCACGGTGAGCCGGCGGATCGAAGCGCTCGAATATCGCCTCAAGGTCCGCTTGTTCGACCGCCGGCCGGAGGGCTATGCGCCGACCCAGGCCGGCGATGAGCTTGCCGAGGCGGCCGGCGACTTCGACGAGGCGGTCAATGCCGTCATGCGGCGCCTGGCCGGACAGGACGACATCGTTCCCGGCAAATTGACCGTGACCATGGTGGAACCGCTGGCGACCGGAATATTCGCCCCGCGCCTGACCGAATTCAGCGATCGCTATCCCGGACTCGAGCTCGATATCATCGTCAGCTATGCGGAGCTGGACGTGGCGCGGCGGGAAGCGGATGTCGCCGTGCGGATGAATAACGATCCGCCCGAAACGCTCGTCGGGAAACGCTATTTTCCCTATTTCTCGACCGTCTATGCCGCGCCGTCCTATCTGGAGCGCCATGATCTCGCCGCGGAGCCGGAAAAGGCGCGCTGGCTGGGCTGGGGCGATACCGAGGATCGCTATCCGGAATGGACGCAAAAGACCGAGTTCGCGCGCGTGCCGGTCTGGGGCGCGTTCGATAGTCCGGCGGTGCAGATTGCCGCCGCCGAGGCGGGGCTCGGTATCGCGATGCTGCCGTGCATGATGGGCGATGTGGCGGCGGGCCTCGTCCGTGCGACGGAGCGCAAGCCCGAACCGGGGCGCGATATCTGGGTGCTGACGCATAACGATCTGCGCCGCACGGCCCGGGTGCGCGCTTTCATGGATTTCGCCGAAGAGGTGATCCGCGACAACAAGGCGCTCTTGACCGGCGCGTTGCCGGCATAGCGCGCGACGCTATTCTTCGCTTTCCGGCGGCGCTTGCGGGTCTGGTTCCGCGGCCTGGATCGCCGCTTCATATTCGGCTTGCGCCTCGTCCAGCGCGGCGGCCGCCTCATCGAGCTCGCGTTCTTCCGCGCTCGTAATCCCGGTTTCGTCCGATGCGCCCGAACAGGCAGTCAGACACAGGACCGCCGCGCCGCACGCCGCCGGAATCGCCATCGAAAATCGTCTCATAGATCCGTCCCCCCGTCCGCTCTGCCCATAGCACCGATCGGTCCGGGCCGCATGTCCCCAAAAAGAAAAGGCCGCGCTCCGATGCCGGGCGCGGCCTTCGCCATTTCAATCGGATGGAAGCGAGCCTTACTCGGCCGGTGCTTCCTCATCCATGGAATCTTCCATGTCGTCGGCCATTTCGTCCATTTCGGCCATCGCGTCGTCAGCGGCGGCGTCGATGTCGGAGGCCATGTCGTCGGCAGCGGCTTCCATATCGGCAGCGGCTTCATCGACAGCAGCGTCCACTTCGGCGGCCGTTTCTTCGGTCTCCGCTTCGGCCGCGTCCTGATCGGCTTGCGTGCAGGCAGCGAGGCCAAGCGAGGCCGCCAGGGCCAATGGCAATGCAAAAGTCTTGGTCATGGGTCTACTCTCCCAGTTGTTGGCATGTTGAATGTAAGTATGACTGAGCCCCCGAGGTCATCCCCCGAAACCGGTCGCCGATTTTTTACCGTCCCTGGCCGCTTAAAGCAACGTTCAGGGTCTGAGGCCGGCGGATTCGGCTTATTCCTGCGGCTCCGGCGCGGCCGGTTCCAGCTCTTCCAGCTCGTCCATTTCCTCGATCGCCGCTTCGAAAGCCGCATCGTCGCCATCGCTCAGATCGTCGCCATCGCCGGAGAAATTGTCCGTATCGTAGTTCAGAATCGCGGCTTCGCGCTGCTGGAAAAAGGCCGAACGCGATGCCGCATAGGGATCGGCGCTGCTCTCCAGAAAATCGTCGACGCCGGCGTCGATCAGGTCGGATCGTGTGCTTACGATCCCCATGCCGCGGATCGCCCATTGCTCGGTCGTGGTCAGGTTGAGGCCGCGATCGAAAAAGATCGTTACCGGGTTGGCAACGAAATCGACGATCGCGCCGACCGTGTCGCGCTGGGTCGAGGGGCCGAGAAACGGGTTCATGACATAGCCGCCATCGCCGACGCCCCACACGGCCAGCGTCTGCCCGAAATCCTCCGGCGCCGGTGCGATCCCCAGATCGGTCGCATGATCGGCGAGCCCGCCCACGCCGATCGTCGAGTTGACGATAAACCGCCCGAGATTGCGCAGCGCGCGTCCTGGCCGGCCCTGCAGCAGATTGTTGATGAACGACCAGGGCTCGGTCAGGTTGCGAAAGACGTTGGAGATACCGCGCCGCGCGGGCACCGGCGTGATCGCGCGATACACTTCGGTGACCGGGCGGACTGCAACCGTGTCGATGCCCTGATTGACGGCCCACATGTCGCGGTTGAACCCTTCGTGCGGATCGCGGTCCGCCATGCCGTTGGGCCCGGCCTGGGTCGTCGCGCAGGCGCTCATGAACAGCATGAGCAGCAAAGCAGTCAGGATTTTACGCAAGATAATCTTCCCCGGAGTCGAACGTGACGGGCAAACGAAATGCCCCGGTCGGGCGATAGTGTCGAGTCATTTGAATGTTTTAACTGTTACCATGCGCGCCGGTCGCTTCGGCCAACTGCTTGTGGCGCTATCGTTTTTTCGTTCATCCTCCGTGGTTGACCACATATAAAGATATCTTTATGTCTTTATACATGCGCGCTGAATTGGAGATTTTCCGGGCACTGGCCGACCCGACGCGGTTGCGGATCGTCGCGCTGTTGCGGGCGATGGAATTGTCCGTGGGCGAACTGGCCCAGGTGCTCGGGCAGAGTCAGCCGCGCGTTTCGCGCCACGTCAAGATTCTCGTCGATGCCGGGCTCGCCGAGCGCCGCAAGGAAGGCAGCTGGGTGTTTCTCGGACTCGGCGATTCGGCGCGCGTGCGGCCGTTGCTCAATGCGATCGACGGCTGGTCGGAAGATGGCGAGGATCATTGGATGCGCGCCGATATCGCGCGGCTCGAAGCCGTGCGCGCCGACCGCCAGGCGGCGGCCCAGGCCTATTTCGCCGCCCATGCCGAGCAATGGGATGCGATCCGCTCGCTCCATGTTGCCGAAAGCGAAGTCGAGGCGGCGATGGCCCGGGCACTCAATACGGACGAGATCGGCCGGCTCGTCGATATCGGCACGGGAACCGGGCGGATGCTCGAGCTGTTCGCGGGCCGGGCGGACAGCGCCATCGGGATCGACCGGAGCCCCGAGATGCTCCGGCTGGCGCGGGCCAAGCTCGCCGAGGCCGAACTCGATACGGTCGAGATCCGGCAGGGCGACATGTATGCGCTGGCCTTGCCGGGCGGCACAACGGATACGGTGATCCTGCATCAGGTGCTGCACTATGCGCAGCAGCCGGGCGCGGCGATTGCGGAGGCGGCGCGCCTGCTCGATAATGACGGGCGATTGCTGATCGTCGACTTCGCGGCGCATGAGCGCGAGGATCTGCGCAGCGAAGCGGCGCATGCGCGGCTCGGCTTTTCCGACGAGCAGATCGCCAAATGGTTCGGCGATGCGGGGATCGAGGGCGGGCTTTTCGAGGAGCTCGAAGGCGGCGCGTTGACGGTGAAATTATGGCTGGGCCGGCGCAAGGCCGACCGGCGGCTGAAGGTGGTGGCGGCATGAATCTGACGGTCGATCAATTACACGAGGCGCGCCGCGCGACCGACGATCCGCTGTTCGCGGACCTGGCCGGCGATGCGCAAGTCTCTTTCGAATTCTTCCCGCCGAAGAATGAGAAGATGGAGGCGACGCTGTGGGAGTCGGTCAAGATGCTGGAGCCCTTGGGCCCGCGCTTCGTATCGGTCACCTATGGCGCGGGCGGTTCGACGCGCGAGCGCACCCATGCGACCGTTCGCCGGATCGTCCAGGAAACGCCGATCAAGGCCGCCGCGCACCTGACCTGCGTCGATGCCAGCAAGGCCGAGATCGAGGACGTCATTGGCGATTATTGGGATGCGGGCGTGCGGCATATCGTCGCGCTGCGCGGCGATCCGCCCCGCAAGGGCGATGCGTTCGAAGCGTTCCAGCCCCATCCGGACGGCTACAAGAGCGCGGCCGAGCTGGTCGAAGGCATCAAGGCGTTCAAACCGTTCGAAGTTTCGGTCGCCGCCTATCCCGAAGTGCATCCCGAGGCCGATTGCCCGCAGGCCGATCTCGACAATCTGAAGCGCAAGCTCGATGCCGGGGCCAGCCGGGCGATCACGCAATTCTTCTTTTCCGCCGAGAATTTCTTCCGCTTTCGCGACGAAGCGGCGGCGGCCGGGATCGATGCCGAGATCGTGCCCGGCATATTGCCGGTATCCAATGTCGCGACGACGAAGCGGATCGCGGGCATGTGCGGCGCGGCCATTCCGCCCTGGATGGACCGGCTGTTCGACGGACTCGACGAGCTGCCCGCCGCGCGTCAGCTGATCGCGGCCACGGTCGCCGCCGAGCTCTGCCGCAAGCTCTATGCCGGCGGCGTGCGCGAGTTTCATTTCTACACGCTCAACCGGGCCGAGCTGTCCTATGCGATCTGCCACCTGCTTGGCATCCGGCCGCAAGCCCAGAAAGAGGATAGCGCATGACCGATACTGCCGACCGCATCCGCGCCCTCGCGGCCGACCGCATCCTCGTCTTCGACGGGGCCTGGGGTACAGCGATCCAGAATTACGAACTCGACGAAGCCGGCTATCGGCGGGATCGCGATTTTGAAATGGACCAGAAGGGCAATAACGATCTGCTCTGCCTGACCCAGCCGGAGATCGTCGAGGAGATCAGCACCGCCTATCTCGAGGCGGGGGCCGATATCATCTCGACCAACACCTTCAGCGGCACGACGATCAGCCAGGCCGATTATGGCGACGAAGACCTCGTCCACGAACTCAACATCGCCGCAGCGAAGCTCGCCCGGCATGCGGCGGACAGCATCGCGACCGACGACAAGCCGCGCTTCGTCGCGGGATCGATCGGCCCGACCAACAAGACGCTCTCGCTCTCGCCCGATGTCGAGGATCCGGGTTTTCGCGAGGTCGATTTCGATCAGATGAAAGCGGTGTATGCCGAGCAGATCGACGGGCTGATCGAAGGCGGCGTCGATATGCTCCTCGTTGAGACGATCTTCGACACGCTGAACGCCAAGGCGGCGATCATGGCCGCGCATGAATCGGGCGACCGGCACGGCACGTCGCTGCCGCTGATCCTCTCCATGACGATCACCGACATGTCTGGCCGCAACCTCTCCGGCCATTCGATCGAGGCGTTCTGGGCGGCTGTGCGGCACGCCAATCCGCTCGCCATCGGCCTCAACTGCTCGTTCGGCGCCGACCGGCTGCGCCCGCATATGCAGGCGATATCCGATATCGCCGACACGCTGGTGATCGGCTATCCCAATGCGGGCCTGCCCAACGATCTGGGCGAATATGACGAGGATGCCGCGCATACCCGCGACAAGATCAGCCAATGGGTCGATCAGGGGCTGGTCAATATTGTCGGCGGCTGCTGCGGGACGACGCCCGAGCATATCCGCGCGATCGCCGAGATGGTCCAGGGCAAACCCCCGCGCGCCATTCCCGACCGCATGACGCAAACCTTCCTCGCCGGTCTCGAACCGATGACGCTCGCCGCCTGAAAGCCGACATGACCGACAGCACCGCAACATTCGTCAATATCGGCGAACGCACGAACGTAACCGGCTCCGCCCGGTTCAAAAAGCTCATCCTCAACGATGACTATGAAACCGCGGTCGAGGTCGCGCGCCAGCAGGTCGAGAATGGCGCGCAGATCATCGACATCAACATGGACGAGGGTCTGCTCGACGCCGAAAAGGCGATGACGACCTTCCTTAAGCTGATCGCCGCCGAACCCGATATCGCGCGCGTGCCGATCATGATCGACAGCTCGAAATGGTCGGTGATCGAAGCCGGCCTTAAATGCGTGTCCGGCAAACCGATCGTGAACTCGATCTCGATGAAGGAAGGCGAAGAGGAGTTTCTCGCCCATGCCGCCAAATGCCGGGCCTATGGCGCTGCCGTGGTCGTCATGGCGTTCGACGAGACGGGGCAGGCCGACACCAAGAAGCGCAAAGTCGAAATCTGCCAGCGCGCCTATAAACTCCTCACGGAAAACGGCTTTCCGCCCGAGGATATCATCTTCGATCCCAATGTCTTCGCGGTCGCGACGGGGATCGACGAACATCGCCGCTACGGGCTCGATTTTATCGAGGCGGCGCAGGAAATCCGCGAAACCTGTCCCGGCGTGCATATCTCGGGCGGTCTCTCCAACCTCTCTTTCAGCTTTCGCGGTAACGAACCCGTTCGCCGCGCGATGCATAGCGTGTTCCTCTATCACGCGATTCCCGCTGGCATGGATATGGGCATCGTCAATGCCGGGCAGCTCGACGTCTACGACCAGATCGACCCCGAACTGCGCGAGGCCTGCGAGGATGTGATCCTCGACCGGCGTGACGATGCGACCGAGAATCTGATCGCGCTCGCCGAAAAATATCGCGGCACCGACGCCAGGGCCGAGAAGGAGGCCGAGGAATGGCGGAGCTGGGATGTCGTCAAGCGGCTGGAATATGCGCTGGTCAAAGGCATCGATGCGCATGTCGTCGACGATACCGAGCTGGCGCGGCAGGAGGTTTTCGCGCGCGGCGGCAAGCCCATCGAGGTGATCGAAGGGCCGCTGATGGACGGCATGAACGTCGTCGGCGACCTGTTCGGTTCGGGCAAGATGTTCCTGCCCCAGGTCGTCAAATCCGCGCGCGTGATGAAAAAGGCGGTCGCCCATCTCCTGCCCTTTATCGAGGCGGAGAAGGACGAAAAGGCCAAGGGCAAGGGCACGATCATCATGGCGACCGTGAAGGGCGACGTGCACGATATCGGCAAGAATATCGTCGGCGTCGTCCTCCAGTGTAACGGCTTCGAGGTCGTCGATCTCGGCGTGATGGTTCCATGGAGCGATATTCTCGAAGCCGCGAATGAGAACGATGCGGACATGATCGGGCTATCCGGTCTGATCACCCCCTCGCTCGACGAGATGGTGACGGTCGCCGAGGAAATGGACCGGGCCGATATGCAGGTGCCGCTCCTGATCGGCGGCGCGACGACGAGCCGGGTGCACACGGCGCTCCGGATCGAACCGGCTTATGCGGGGCCGACCATTCACGTGCTCGATGCGAGCCGCGCGGTGGGCGTCGCCTCGACTCTCGTCTCGCAGACCCAGCGCGATCCGTTCGTCGAACAGGTCGCCAATGACTATGACGAAATCCGCACGGCGCGCGAGGGCAGGGGGGCGAGCAAGCTCGTGCCCTTGGCGGACGCCCGCGCCAATGCGTTCGAGGCCGATCTGGCACTGAAACCGCCCGCGCCGGCCAAGCCGGGCCTCCATGTCTTCGACGATTGGCCGCTCGACGACCTGCGCGACTATATCGACTGGACGCCCTTCTTCCGCGCCTGGGAGCTCGCCGGTTCCTATCCGGCGATCCTCGACGACGATGTGGTCGGCGAGAGCGCGCGCGATCTTTTCGCCGACGGGCAGGCGATGCTCGATACGATCATCGCGGAGGGCTGGCTCAAGCCGCGCGCGGTGGCCGGGCTGTGGGAATGCCGCCGCGAGGGCGACGATATCGTCGTCATCGATGAGGGCCGCGAACATCGGCTGCCGATGTTGCGTCAGCAGGTGCTCAAACGTTCGGGCCGCGCAAATATGTGTTTGGCCGATTTCATCGATCCGGCGGGTGACTGGATCGGCGGTTTCGCGGTCTGCGCGGGCCACGGGATCGACGATCATATCGAACGCTTCAAGGCCGATACCGACGATTATTCGGATATCTTGCTCAAGGCGCTCGCCGATCGCCTCGCCGAAGCCTTTGCCGAGCGCATGCACGCGCATGTCCGGGAGGAATTGTGGGGCTATGCGGCGGACGAGGAGCTGACGAACGCGGAGCTGATCCGCGAGAAATATACCGGCATCCGCCCCGCGCCCGGCTATCCGGCCTGCCCGGACCATAGCCTGAAGCCGTTATTGTTCGAATTGCTCGGCGGCGGATCGGGGCATAACGGCCCGGCCGGGATCGAATTGACCGAGAGCTTCGCCATGTGGCCGACCGCGGCGGTTTCGGGCTTCTATTTCGGCCATCCACAGTCGCAATATTTCGGCGTCGCCAAGGTCGCGCAGGACCAGCTCGAGGAATATGCGGACCGGCGCGCTGTCGATCTCGACACGGCGACACGCTGGCTGCGCCCGAACCTCGAAATCTGAGCATTGCCGGCCCGCCCAAATTGACAAGATACGGCCTATCGCCGACAGTTTCGCCATGGGGGGAAGGGCTCTTGCGCGCCTGATGGCGCTGACCGCCGCGATGATCTTCGCGGTGCCGGCCCATGCGCAGCCCGCAGAGCGCCCCAATATCGTTCTGATCGTCGCCGACGATGTCGCCTTTACCGATCTCGGCGTCTATGGGAGCGAGATAGCGACGCCGCATATTGACGCGCTGGCGCGGCGCGGCACGATCTTCTCCAACTTCCACGCGACCCCGATGTGTGCGCCCTCGCGCGCCATGTTGATGACGGGCGTCAGCAGTCATCGCGCAGGGCTCGGCAATCTGCCCGAAACGACGCCTGAAGAGCATCAGGGATCGCCCGCCTATCGGGGCCTGCTGGCCGAGGGCTTGCCGACCATCGCGACCCGGCTGCGCCAGCAGGGCTATCGAACGTACATGACCGGCAAATGGCATCTCGGCCATACGCCGGAGACGCTGCCCAGCGCGCGCGGCTTCGACCGCACGTTCATCCTCGATTCCACCGGCGCGGACAATTGGGAGCACAGGCCTTATCTGCCCTATTATGACCGCGCCGAATGGTTCGCCGATGGCGAGCCGATCGATACGCTGCCCGACGATTTCTATTCGTCCGAATTCCTCGTCGACCGGATGATCGATTTCTTGGGGGGCGAGGGCGACGATCCCTTCTTTGCCTATGTCGCCTTTCAGGCGATCCATATCCCGGTCCAGGCGCCGCGCGAATATACGATGCGCTATGCCGATACCTATCGCGACGGCTGGCAGGCGCATCGCGAACGGCGGCACGCGGCAGCCATCGAAGCGGGCCTGATTTCCGCCGATGCGCCGCTCGGTGCCATCCATCCCGACCTGCGCGACTGGGACGATCTGACGGCCGAGGAGCAGCAATGGTATGCCCGCGCTATGGCGGTGAACGCCGGAATGCTCGAGGCGATGGACCATCATCTCGGCCGGCTGATCGCGCATCTGCGGGACATCGGCGAGTATGAGAATACCATCTTCATCGTAACGTCGGACAATGGCCCCGAAGGCAATTCCGCCGAGGGCAATCTGTTGATGAGCGCCTGGATGTGGCTGGTCGGCTATTCGACCGATATCGAGACGATGGGCGAGCGCGGCAGCTTCGGTTTTATCGGCCCCGAATGGGCGAGCGCCAACGCCTCGCCGAGCAGCCTGTTCAAATTCTACGCCAATGAGGGCGGCACCCGGGTGCCGCTGATCGTTGCCGGGCCGGGCGTTGCCGAAGGCGAAATGGCGGACCAGCTCGGCCTGATCAGCGATATTCCCGCGACGATAGCGGCGCTGGCCGATGCCGATGGCGACGGGATGACCGGGCGCAGCCTCATGCCCGCGCTGACCGGCGCGGATGCGGATATTTACGGCCCAGAGGACAGTTTCGGTATCGAGACGGCCGGGCGCATGGCCTTTTACCGGGGGCGCTACAAATTGGTCCGCAACGGCCCGCCTTTAGGCGACAATATCTGGCGGCTCTACGATCTCGAGGCCGATCCGGGGGAGACGCGCGACCTGTCGGCGAGCGAGCCTGAACTCTTCGCCGAGATGCAGGCAGGCTATGCACGCTGGGCGGAGGACAATGGGGTTCTGGAGATGCCCGAGGGCTATGACCCGCTCGAAACGCTGATGGCGCATAGCCGAGGGCCGCTGCTTCGCCGTTACTGGTGGGTGCTGGCGCTGCTGGGCGGGATTATCGTCCTGCCAATCGCCATCGTCCTCTATCGCCGCCGATCACGCCGCATGGCGTAAATGCGACTTGCAATGTTGGAGAGTTTCGGTTGCAATCGATGCGCACCAACCGAGCATAGTCTGCTCGATGCCGAAAAAGACGGCGCATCCGCAAAGCGCGCTGCGTGTCTACTATGTCAACTTAACACCTCTTGCGGCACCGGTTTCGCCTAGGGACAGTTGCTCTCCGCAACGTCCGGCATCAGGTCCAGGCAGCGCCCGTCGATCTCGACGTCCGAGATATCCAGATCGATCAACGAGGCAAGCGTCGGCATGATGTCGACGGTCATCACGCCCAATGGCTGTTCGACATGTTCGGCACCCGGCCACCAGAAGAGGATCGGCACGCGCCGGTCATAGTCCCACACGCTGCCATGCGTCGCGACATAGGCGCCGGGGAAGGGCTCGGGGATCGGCGTGACGCGCGGTTGCAACACCACGATGAAATCGCCGGACCGGTCGGGATGGTAGTTGGCGCGGACCCTATCGAGCACCGTCCAATGCTCGGGCGGCGCGTTGGTGACAGACTGCGCCATGATCTCGTCGCGGGCATAGACGCGATAGACTTGGCTGTGGGCGGAGATCAGCGCGATCGCCCGGTCGATCACCTCGGCGCGCCGGTCTTCGGGCACGGAACGATCGACATAGAAATCGCCGAACGGGCTGTCCGCGCGCAGGATCGGCGCTTCGAGGCCGGTTTCCGCCGCCAGCCGCTCGTCCAGCGTTTCGAAGCCGGGGAGCAGGCGCGCGGCGCGCGGGGCGGCCTGTCCGGTCTGGCGCTCGGGCAGGTCCAGCCCGCCATGATCGGCGGTCAGCATGACGACATAATCGATGCCGCGCGCGTCGAGCCGGGCGAAGAAATCGCCGAGCATCGTATCGAGCGCGCTGAGCTGGACGCACATTTCGACGCCATGCGTGCCATAGGCATGGCCGATATAGTCGGTCGAGGAGAGGCCGATCGCGAGGAGGTCCGTCGTACCCTGCTGGCCGAGTTCCAGCTCCGAAACGAGATCGGCGGCAAGCACCAGCGTCAGCAGATCGCCCTCGGGCGAGGCGAGGATGGCGCGGCCGTCGGTGGTCGGCCCGCGCGAAAAGACATGGGTGCCGACTGTGTTGTCGTCGCCGATCGGGATGGCGCGGTTATAGGGCGCGCAGTGCTGCGGAACCGGCAGCGGTTCGCGGCTGGACACGGCGGCCTGCATCGCCGTCTCGTTCACCCGGGCCAGCGCTTCGGGCGTCTCGCGGCCTTCGAATGTCGTGAAGCCCGCATCGCCCGGCCAGAACATGTGATCGGCCTCGGCGCCGCCCAGCATCGCGGCCGCCCGGTCCTTGCCCGCAACCGAAACGACCCGGCTCGCGGCGTCCATGCGCTGTAGCAAATCGCCCAGCGTCGGGACGAGCAGGTGGTTGGTGGAGACGGTGTAATCGTCCGACGAGGAGCCTTCGACACTCGGGTCTTCCGAACAATAGATCCGCGTATCCTCGCGCGCCACGCTCATATCGAACCAGCGATTGGCGACGACCCCCGCGCGGCCCGGATGCGCGCCGGTCAGGATCGTCGAATGGCCGGGGCAGGTTTCGGTCGCAGCATGCGCCTGATAGCCGGACGGGAAGACCGCGCCTTGAAGGAGCCGCGCGAAACCGCCGGTGAAATTCTGGCGGTGCTGCGCGAAGATATCGGCGCTCAACTGGTCGACCGCGATCGCGACGATCAGCTGCGGCGCACCCGATTCGGCGCTCGCTTCCTGCTCCGTATCCTGTGCAAAGGCTGCAAAAGGCAGGGACAGAGCTGTAACCAGCGTAGCAATGCGAGCGAATTTCATTCGAGGACCCCTTGATAGTGCATGGCACATATAGCGCTGCTATAGCGCGCTCGCGAAGGAGCAAACAGGTGCGATTTTCCGCTTTGAAGACCGTTGTAGCGTTGGTCGCGGCCGTTTTCTGCTTGCTGCCTGCCGTCGCGACGGCGCAGGTCCCGCGCGAGAATGCGATCCAGGCCGATTTGCTGTCCGAAGCCGCGGCCCCGGCGCCCGGCCAGAGCTTCACTATCGCGATCCGGATGCAGCCCGACGAAGGCTGGCACGGCTATTGGCTGAACCCGGGCGAGGCCGGGCTGCCGAACCGCTTCGAATGGACATTGCCGGAAGGCGTGAGCGTCGGAGAGCTGCGCTATCCGGTTCCCGAGCGGCTCTCGATCAGCGGGATCATGAATTACATCTATTATGGCGAATATGCGATGCTCGCCGAGGTGACGCTAGACGAGAGCGTCGCGCCGGGTACGGCATTGCCGCTGCGCGCCGAGGGCCAGTGGCTGGCCTGTACGGACGAGATTTGCGTGCCGGAGAACGGACCGCTGGCGATCGATCTGGTGGCGGGCACCGGAGATGCGAGCGATGCCGCGCGGTTCGATACGTATCGCGCGACCATGCCGCGCCCGCTGGGCAGCGACGCGTCATTCGAGGTCGCAGGCGAGACGCTGCGGCTTGCCATCCCCTTTCCGGCCGATGCTGCTGTCTCCGCGCCCTATTTCTTCGCCGAAACCGATCGGGTGCTGGATTACAGCGCCGCGCAGAGCATCTCCCGCAACGGCGATATGCTGATCGTCGAAGTACCAGCAGAAGGCGATGCGGGTGCGGCCGAACGGATCGAGGGCTTAATCAAGATCGGCGAGCATGACGGGCTGATGCTGACGGCCATGCCGGGCGATGTTCCGGCGGCGGGGACGCCGATTTCGGGCGAACCTGACAGCTCCGGCGTCATGAGCGCCGATATCGGCACCGTCCTGTTCGCGCTGGGCGGCGCGATCCTGGGCGGCGTGCTGCTCAATATCATGCCTTGCGTCTTTCCGATCCTGAGCCTCAAGGCGCTGAGCCTTGCCAAGGCGGGCGGGGAGGAGCGGGCCGTGCGGCGTGACGCGCTGGCCTATACGGCGGGCGTGATCATCGTCTGTCTCGGCCTCGGCGCGGCATTGCTCGGGCTGCGCGCAGGCGGGGCGGCCGCGGGCTGGGCGTTCCAGCTGCAAGACCCCCGGATGATCCTGTTCCTGCTGCTGCTGGTCACGGCGATTGCGCTGAACCTGGCCGGACTGTTCGAAGTGCCGAGCGTATCGGGCGGCGGGCGCTTTGCCGACAAGGACGGCGCAACCGGCTCCTTCTTCACCGGCGCGCTGGCGGCCTTCGTGGCGACGCCTTGCACCGGGCCGTTCATGGCGGCTGCTTTGGGGGCAGCGCTCGTGGTGCCGACCATCGTAGCGCTTGCCATATTCGCCGGGCTGGGCCTCGGTCTCGCGCTGCCGTTTTTGATACTCGCTTACGTGCCAGCTTTGCGCGCCAAACTGCCCAAACCCGGCCCGTGGATGGAGCGGTTCCGGCACTTGATGGCGGTGCCGATGTTCCTGACCGCGCTGGCGCTCGGATGGATTCTGGGGCGTCAGACCGGTGTGAACGGTATGACGCTGGGTATTGCCGCGGCGCTCGGCCTCGCGCTGATGCTCTGGTGGGCGGGTAACCGGCAGGTGGCAGGCAAGCGCGCTTGGCTGCCTATCGTACCGGCACTGGCTGTCACACTGGCCGCATTGGTCTTTGTCCCGACATCGACCTCCGCCGAGAGCGGGTCATATGAAGGCGGCGCACTCGCCGCCGAGAGTTTCAGCGAAGAGCGGCTTGCCGAGTTGCGGTCCGAGGGCCGGCCCGTCTTCGTCTATTTCACCGCCGACTGGTGCATCACCTGTAAGGCCAACGAAGCCGGTGCGCTGAGCCGCGAAGCCGTGACCGATCATTTCGCAGTGGAGGATATTGCCGTGCTGGTCGGCGACTGGACGACCGGCGATCCCGTGATCGGCCGCTTTATCGAAAGCCATGGCCGCTCGGGCGTGCCGCTCTATCTGTTTTACGGCGCAGACAGCGAACCGGAGATACTGCCGCAGATATTGACTGCCGGGATGCTGATGGAGTTGTCGGGTTAGTTTGTCAGAACATTGCTATCGCAATGTCGCCGCACCAGCCCTCTCCCCCTCCCGACCTCCCACAGGGTACACTTATTGGGAGGTCGGGAGGGGGAGAGGGCTGGTGCGACGATTTCCTGAAAGGAAATTCTGACAAAATATTTACCGCCCAACCTCATCATCTTCGGAAATCATCGGCCCGACGGGTGCATCCATCGGCGGCGCGTCGGCCGCGCCGCGCACCCAGGTCCGTTCGCCGCCGACCCAGGTTTCCGCCACCTGTGTTGCGCGAATTTCCTCGGGCGTCGCATCGAAAATGTCGCGGTCAAGGATCAGGAAGTCGGCGTACAGTCCTTCGCCGAGCCGTCCGACCTGGTCTTCGGCGAAGCCCGCGAACGCCGCATCCGTCGTGAAAGCCGCAAAGGCCTGTTGCAGCGACACGCGTTCATGGGCCTGCCATCCGCCTGGCGGTTGGCCGCTGGCGTCCCGACGGCTGATCGCCACGGCGAGGCCCGGGAACGGGTTGGGGCTTTCGACCGGGAAGTCGCTACCGAAGGCGAGCCGCGATCCGACGCGGAGCATCGAATTCCAGGCATAGGTGCCGGTCAACCGGTTCGGGCCGAGCCGCGCTTCGGCCATCAGCCGGTCCGACGTCTGGTGGACGGGCTGCATCGAGGCGATGATGCCGTGCCGCCCAAAGCGAGGCAGGTCGGCCGGATCGACGACCTGCGCATGTTCGATCCGCCAGCGCCGATCGTCGGTATAGCGCGAGGCGAGCTCCTCGATCGCACCCAGCGCCTCGCGGTTCGCGCCGTCGCCGATCGCGTGGATCGCGGCCTGGAACCGATCGAGCGAGAGGCGGCTGAGACGGTTGCGCAGCGCGATCCCGTCGATCAGCGCCAGCCCGGTTTCGCCGGGCGCATCGGCATAGGGCGCGTTGAGCAGCGCCCCGCGCGATCCGAGCGCGCCATCGCCGTAAATCTTGAGCCCGACCATCCGCAGTCGCCCGTCATAGAGCCAGGGCGTCTTCGCATCCCCGGCGATATCGAGCAGCGTATCGAGTGCGTTGGCGTAGGAAATCACGCGAATCTGCAACAGGCCCCGGTCGCCCGCGCGGCGGATTACGCCCCAGTCGTCGGCGCTCGTCCCCATATCGTGCATCGTCGTCACGCCATAACTCAACAGCAATTCCTGTGCCTCGCGTAGCGCCATATCGCGCACCGGCGGCTGCGGCGTGGGGATCGCCTGCTCGACCAGCGCCATGGCAGCGTCGATAAAGACGCCATTGGGCTCGCGGCCGTCACGCTCGATCCGCCCGCCCGCCGGCGATTGCGCCGACTCTGTGACATTGGCTTGGGCCATGGCGGCGCTGTTCGCGACGCCGGCATGTCCGTCGACGCGCACCAGCCATACCGGGCGGTCCGAAACGGCGGCGTCGAGGTCCGCGGCAGTCGGAAAGCGGCCCAGGCCCCAGCGTTCCTGGTTCCAGCCGCCGCCGACCAACCAGCGCAATGTCGGGTTTTCCGCGCTATATTGGGCGAGCCGCGACATCGCCTCTTCGAGACTGGTGGTGTCGGACAGATCGAGCTGGATAGCATTATAGCCCAGCCCCATCAGATGGCCGTGCGCATCGATCAGGCCGGGGATGACCGTCTGGCCGCGCGCATCGTGCCGGAAATCGAGTTCGCGCGGGCGATCGTCGTTGCGGCGAAGCAGCTGCGTCACCCGGCCCGTTTCGGGATCGAACAGCAGACCGGTGAAGCGGACGAGGTCGCCTTGCTCGTCCAGCGTATAGCCATTAGCGTTGTCTATCAGCGCATCGGCCTGGGCCGGAGCGGGGAGGAGGGCTGCCGCGAGCGCGAGGCTTGCCAACGCGCCTGCACGGCGGATCATCGATTTCACTCTTCCAGTCTCCTTACCAGCGAACTCGTATCCTGCCGCGCGCCGCCCATCGCCTGCACTTCGGCATAATAGCCGTCGACCAGCTTCGCGAGGTCCAGCGTCGCGCCCTTGGCCTCGCCCTCTTCGAGCGCCAGCCCGAGATCCTTGCGCATCCAGTCCACCGCGAAACCGAAATCGAACTCGCCACGCGCCATCGTCGTCCAGCGATTGTCCATCTGCCAGCTCTGCGCCGCGCCGCCCGAAATCGCATCGAATACCCGGTCGAGATCGAGTTCGGAGCGTTTGGCGAGATGCAGGGCCTCGGACAGACCCTGCAAAACGCCGGCGATGGCGAGCTGGTTGCACATCTTGGTCTGCTGGCCCGCGCCCGCATCGCCGCAATGGACGATCCGCGCCGCATAGGCTTGCATGATCGGCTCGGCGAGCGTCATTGCGCGTCGGCTGCCGCCGCACATGATGGCGAGCGTACCGTTCTCCGCGCCTGCCTGCCCGCCGGACACCGGCGCGTCGACGCAATGAATGCCTTGCGGTTCCCCCGTTTCGGCCAGCCTGCGCGCGAGCTTGGCCGATACGGTCGTATGGTCGATCCACAGCGTGCCCTCATGCATCGCATCGAACGCGCCGTCCGGGCCGAGCGTCACCGCTTCGACATCGGCATCGGCGCCGACACAGGCGATCACGGCATCGACGCCGTCCGCCGCGTGCGCCGGGCTCTCGGCGCTGCGCCCGCCATGCTGCGCAACCCAATCGGCCGCCTTGGATGTCGTGCGATTATAGACGGTTACGTCGTGGCCGGCGTTCAGCAGATGCCCCGCCATGGGCGCGCCCATTACGCCGAGCCCGAGAAATGCGATTTTTGCCATTGGGTTGCCGCCTGCCGTTCGTGCCGTAGCGCGACCCATAGGATGTGTTTGCCGCAGACGCCAGATAGGCTAGGGCGGGCCCATTATGGCGACAGCAGCAGATACCGGAGCCGATTCGACCGTCACGCTGGAGAGCGTCCGCGCCGCGCATGATCGGATCGCGGACGCGATCGTCCGCACGCCGACGATGCTCAGCCGGACGCTGTCCGAGATGACGGGCGCCAATGTCTGGCTGAAGTTCGAAAACCTGCAGTTTACCGCGGCGTTCAAGGAACGCGGCGCGCTCAACAAGCTGTTGCAGCTCTCGGACAGCGAGCAGAAATGCGGCGTGATCGCGGCCTCGGCGGGCAATCATGCGCAAGGCGTCGCCTATCATGGCGCGCGGCTCGGCATCCCGGTCACGATCGTGATGCCGCAGCATACGCCGACGGTGAAAGTCCAGCAGACCGAAGGCCATGGCGCGACCGTCGTGCTGGATGGCGAGCGGTTCGACGATGCCCAGGCGCGGGCCTGCGAAATCGCCGAAGAGCGCGGCCTCGTCTTCGTACACCCGTTCGACGATGCCGATATCGCGTCGGGCCAGGGAACGATCGCGATCGAGATGCTCGAGGACGTGCCGGAGATCGATACGCTGTGCGTGCCGATCGGCGGCGGCGGGCTGATTGCGGGCATGGGCGTGGCGGCCAAGGCGATGAAACCGGGGATCGAGCTGATCGGTGTCGAGGCGGAGCTCTATCCGTCGACCTATTCGAAGATGCGCGGGCTCAAACTGCCCTGCGAAGGCGATACACTGGCCGAAGGTATCGCGGTGAAACAGCCGGGCGAGCTGACGCTGGAGATCATCCGCGAGGTGGTCGACGATATCCTGCTGGTCGGCGAACGCGATCTCGAGCGCGCGGTGGCGCTGCTGTTGCAGATCGAGAAAACCGTCGTGGAGGGCGCGGGCGCGGCGGGGCTGGCCGCGATGCTCGACCATCCGGCCAAGTTCAAGGACAAGAATGTCGGCCTGATCCTGTGCGGCGGCAATATCGATACGCGGCTGCTCGCCAATGTGCTGCTGCGCGATCTTGCGCGCGACGGCCGTCTGGCGCGCCTGCGCATCCGGCTCAAGGACCGGCCCGGCGCGCTCTATCATGTCGCCAAGGTGTTCGACGAGCAGCAGGTCAACATCATCGAAGTCTATCACCAGCGCGTGTTCACGACGCTGCCCGCCAAGGGCCTCATCACCGATATAGAATGCGAGACCCGCGACCGCGCGCATCTCGAACGCTTGATCGGCGCGCTCGAGCGCGAAGGCTATGAGGTTTCGCCGGTAGAACTGGCATAAGACGCACCGGACGTTTCGCCGACAAGCCTGATTGAACCGCGCCGGATCAGTCGATCCGCCGGGCAGGCATAAACCGTGCTATTATCTTTCCGAAGGGGAGGAGTTCGCATGGCATCGAAGGCAAATCCGGAAAAAGAGCAGGCACAGCTTGAGCAATTCAAAGCCGGCCTCAAACTCGACGGGGACAATCCTCTCGACAAGTTTTTTCACTATCTCGTCGAGAGCGAAGACCATGCTCTGGCGCTAATCTACTATGTCGATCATCCGCATGAACCGGCGCCCGCCGTCCCGGCGGAGGGCAGTATCGAAGCCGGCTTCCTGCTATATTGGATCCACTATCCACCCAAAGAAGTGGACAAATGGCTGGAGCAGCACGCACTGCTCGATGGCGTTTTCAAGGAACTGCAAAAGCTCGCGCCGCCGACCCGTATTACGCCGATGCAATATGATGTGCTGGTGGAGAAGATCGATACCAAGGCGGTGCCCTGGAACGATGGGACGCTGATCGGCACGAAGTCCTTCGAACAGCTCGATCCGGGCTGGATGCTTGCTGCGATCAACTATGCGATCAATATCGTTATTGGCGGCATAGTGAGCCCGTTCCCCGTACCGCCGAACCAGGGGACCATCGCGACGGCTACGCTGACGCCGAAGCCGGAGCATGTTCACCCCGGTCAGCAACCGCCCGATCCCGTGATCGGCATCATCGGGGATTGGGGTACCGGCTTTTACACCGACAGCAATGGCGGCGATTGCGCCGCCAAGCGGGTGCTTGCCGACATTACAGCCCAGCCGATCGACTATCTGATGCATCTGGGCGACGTCTATTATGCGGGCACCGACTGGCGGCCTTTGCCGGGCGAGGAATATCTCAATTTCAAGATGCTATGGCCAGACCAGGGATCGGGCAGGAATTTCACGCTCAACTCCAATCATGAAATGTATGGCGACGGGAGCGGCTATTTCGATGTCGCTCTCGAGTCCGGAGGCCCGTTCGGTCACCAGCAGGGCCTGAGCTACTTCGCGCTCGAATATCATGATTGGCTCCTGCTTGGTCTCGATTCCGGCTATTTCTCGGATCAGGAAAACGGCCTGAAATTCTATATGGACGGCGCGATCGGCACGGCGATCCATCAGGAGCAAGTCGAGCAGATAAAGGCGGTTTGCGCTCGTCATGGCCGGAACAAGCCGATCATGGTTATGACCCATCACAATCCCTGCGACACGTTTACAGCCGAGACCAATATTCTGTTCAAGCAGGTCAGCGAGGCGATAGGGGCGGTTGGACCGGCGGTCTGGTATTGGGGCCATGTCCATAACGGCATCGTCTACAACCAACTGTCGATCGGCAATTCGATCCCCTGGGTGCCGACCAAAGGGCGCTGTTGCGGGCATGCCGCAATCCCGTTCGGCGATGGCTGGGGCCTCGAGGATAACAGCAATATCGATTATTACGCACATACCCATGATGGCCAGTTTCCGCCTGACGATCCCCATGTGAGGAACGGCTATGCGCTCGTGACGCTTCACAAAGATGGCGGGTTCAGCGAAGCGTTTTACGAAGTGAGCAATGGCGTTCCTGTTTATAAGAAGACATGGTCGGCCAGCGATCTGGGTTTCTAGGCGCTCGTCCTAGCGGATATCCGGATACCAGCGGTCCAAGCCGGTTCTTCGGCCGAACGCCCAGCTCATTCCGCATTTCATATAGATCCAGTTGGCCTTGAGCGCGCCCCATTCGGCGATCCGCCTGTCCGACGTCTTCACGATACGCGGGACGAGCTTCACGCTGCCGATTTTGCAGAGCCTCAGGCACAGATCGACATCTTCCATGATGTTCATATCCGGATCGCAGCCCCCGACGGCCAGAAAATCCATGCGGCGAAAGAACATCGCGTGATCGCCGAACAAGAGGCGCAGGCCGCGGACGAACAGGTGCGGACGGAGCAGGATCGGGCCGTAATAGGTCTTCGCCCAATTGTGAAAGCTTGTTCCCCAGCGTGTTCTGGCGCCGGTAAGGAGCGGCGTGAATCCGCCCAGCGCGCGCTTCGGATTGGCGAGCGTGCGCTCGACGATCGCCAGCGCATCGCCCGGCAAGGCAGTGTCGGCGTGAAGCACGCAGATGAGCGGTGCCGTCGCTTCCTCGACGCCACGATTGACCTGGATCGCCCGGCCTTTACGGCCATGCTCGACGATACGGAAACCAGCGTCACGGGCGAGTTCGACCGAACCGTCCGAGCTTCCGCCATCGACGGCGATCACTTCGGCCGGTTGTGGATCGAGCGCGGCGATATTGGCGATAACGGTCGGGAGCGCGGCTTCCTCGTCGAGCATCGGGATCACGATCGCGACTTCGCTGCGGGATCGCTGTGTCATGTGGTCAGCCAAGGCCAGCGATCAAGGTCTTCGGGCCGGTCGCAATCCGCCAGCGTTTCGAGCAGCACGGGTTCGATATCGTGCTTCGCCAGCCGCTTCAGCGTTTCGGGCAGGACCGCATCCGTGCCCCAATCCATATCCGCGAACAGCCAGCCATGGTTTTGCGCGATGCCGATCAGCCAATAGCCGCCATCTTCGGCGGGGCCGATCACGACGTCATTTTCCATCAGAGCCGTACCCGCCTGTTCAAGATGCTTGGCCGCAAGGTTCGGGCAATCCGCGCCGACGAAAACCACCGGAGGCGGATCGATGGCCGCGCGCAGCCGCTCCCCGAGATCGCCTTCGCGCTGTTCGCGATACGCCGGACCTTCGCCCAACCAGTGTTCGAAATCGCTTTCCCGCCCGCCGGTGAAGTGGATTTCCATCGGCAGCCCGCTCTCGCGCATCACGGCCACGGTGCGCTCGGCCAGCTTGCGATGGATCGCCGCCGCGCCGGCTTCGCCCAGTGCCGGGATCAGGCGCGTTTTCGCCTTGCCCGGTTCGGGATAGCGGGTGAGCAGGACGAGGCGCGGCCGGGGCATGCCGCCCTCATAGCGGTTGGCCGCTATCCGCCAAGGGTCAATTGGAAATGCGTGCGCGGGATGGCGGGACCGCTGGCAACCGGCTAATGGGGCCGGGCATTATCGGGGACGCGCCACGCATGCTGTCTGTTCTGGATCTTTTTCGCATCGGTATCGGGCCGTCGAGCTCGCATACGGTCGGGCCGATGCGCATCGGCCGGCGGTTCGTCAGCAGCCTGAAACGGCAGCGCCTGCTCGAACGCACGGCGCAGATCACGGTCGAGTTGCAAGGGTCGCTGGCGTTGACGGGGGCGGGCCACGCGACGCCCAAGGCCGCGATCCTGGGGCTGATGGGGCTGAAGCCCGAAACGCTCGATCCGCAATCCGCCGATGCCGCGGTTGCAGTGGTCCACACGGAGAAGCGGCTGACGCTGTGCGAGGACGTTACCATCGATTTCGATCCCGGGACCGATATCGTCTTCGCCTATGATGTGATTCCCGACCTGCACCCGAACGGTATGCGTTTGCTGGCGAGGGATGCCGACGGCGCGACATTGGCCGAGCGGACCTATTATTCGACCGGCGGCGGCTTTATCGCGTCGCGCCGCCAGCTCGAGCGACCGGCGAAGGACGATATCATCCGGGCGGGAAAACCCGTGCCCTATGCGTTCGGCTCCGCCCAGGAGGTTCTCGACTGGTGCGAAGCGGAGAATATGGCGATCCACGAGCTGATCTACGCCAATGAGGATGCGCGACGACCGCGCGCCGCGACGGACCAGGCGCTCGACCGGATCGCTTCGGTCATGATGGCCTGTATCGACCGCGGGCTGAAACGCGAGGGGATGCTGCCCGGCGAACTCAAGGTCACGCGCCGCGCGCCCGGCCTCTGGGCCAAGCTCAGCGCCTCCCCGCAATCCAACGAGCAGGAACAGCTGTTCGACTGGCTCAACGTCTACGCCATGGCGGTGAACGAGGAAAATGCATCGGGTGGACAGGTCGTGACCGCGCCGACCAATGGCGCGGCCGGGATCATACCGGCGGTGATCCGCCATTATTGCGCGCGCGACGATATGGACCAAAGCGCGGTCCGCAAATTCCTGCTGACGGCGGGCGGGATCGGCCTGCTCTACAAACAGCGCGCCTCGATATCGGGGGCGGAAATGGGGTGTCAGGGAGAAGTCGGCGTGGCCTGTTCGATGGCGGCCGGCGGGCTCGCGGCCGTCTGGGGCGGGACGCCGACCCAGGTCGCCAGCGCGGCGGAGATCGGCATGGAGCATAATCTCGGCCTCACCTGCGATCCGGTCGGCGGGCTCGTCCAGATTCCCTGTATCGAGCGCAACGCGATCGGCGCGGTGAAAGCGGTCAACGCGGCCCGGCTGGCGCTGCACGCGCATGAGCGGATGCGGGTGAGCCTCGATCAGGTCATCGAAACCATGCGCCAGACAGGCCTCGATATGTCGTCCAAATACAAGGAAACCAGCCAGGGCGGTCTGGCCGTCAATGTCGTCGAGTGCTGATCAAGCGCTTTCTTTGGCGAAAGGCGCGTTAAGCCGCACGATCGTCCAGTTGAGGAAAATCGCGAAACTGACCCAGGCCAGATAGGGCGCGATCAGCCAGCTCGCCATCGTCGAATAGGGCGCAAGGCCGATCATCAGCGCGAGCACCGATCCCCAAAGGAAAAAGGCCTCGATCAGCGACCAGTCGGGCCGCCGCGCGATGAAGAAGAGCGGGCTCCATAAGAGATGGAGCATGAAATTGACGCCGAACAGGACCAGTATCCGCTGCTGGTCCGCCGCCGTCTCCGCGACTTCCCAGGCGATGACTCCGGCCCAACCCGCCAGGCCGAGAATGATCGTCCAGGCCGGGCCGAACAGCCAGTCGGGCGGATTCCAGCTCGGTTTGTCGAGGTTGCGGTACCAGGGCCCGATTTTCGTGAGCGCGCCGCCCGCGCCCAACAGGATGACAACCGCCGCGACGGCGAAGATAACGGTCATGCTCATCGCCGGACCATAGCAGGATTTTTCCGTGCTTGGCCAAACGCTTTGCCGGTCAGGGCGTTACCGGCAGTTCGGTGAAGACCTCCGCCCCCGGCCCGAGCGGTATACCCAGGGCGACCCAGCCGAACACGAGGACAATCCCTGCCACCATCATAAAGATGGAATAGGGGAGCATGGTCGCGGCAAGGCTTCCGAGCCCGAAATCCTTCTGCCAGCGCTGGCAGAAGATCAGGATCAGCGGGAAATAGACCATCAGCGGTGTGATGATATTGGTCGCGCTGTCACCGACGCGATAGGCGGCCGTCGTCATTTCCGGGCTAATCCCGAGCAGCATCAGCATCGGCACGAGGACCGGCGCGACAAGCGCCCATTTCGCGCTCGCCGATCCGACGAACAGGTTGAGCAGGCCGACGAAGATCACGATCAGCGCGAGGAGCAGCGGTGCGGGCAGGGCGAGCGCCTGCAAGCCGTCCGCGCCCTTTACCGCGAGAATCAGGCCCATATTCGACCAGGCGAACATCGCCACGAAATGCGCGGCGGCGAACGCCAGCACGAGATAATAGGCGAGATCGGCCATCGATGCCGACATCATTTTCACGAGATCGCGATGGTCGCCGATCGTCCCGGCCGCGCGGCCATAGGCCCAGCCGCATGCAAGGAAGAGGATGAAGAAGGCAGCGACAAGCGAGCGGTAGAAAGGCGAAAGCTGCGCTTCGGCGGGGGCGCTCTCGTCGATCAGCGGCGTGCCCGGCCCGAGCGTGAAGAACAGCCACAGGCCGATCACCGCGAGCGCGGCCAGCCCGGCATTGCGCAGGCCCTTGCTCTGATCGGTCGTCAGCGGCGCATCGGGATCCGGCATCTCGCCGGTATCGGGTTCGCCGCCGCCGAGCATGGCCGGGTCGCCGTCGACATGCGCGGTTGCGCCGCCACCGGCCGCGACGGCTGCACCACCTTGCGGCGTATAGGAACCGAGCCGCGGCTCGATGATCCTGTCGGTCACGAACCAGATCACCGGCAGGAAGACTACCGTCATCACCATGATGAAATACCAGTTGCCGGCGATATTGGCTTCCCAGCCGGGGAACACGGTTTCGACCGCAGCCTGGGTAATGCCGAACAGGAGTGCGTCGAGCTGGCCGGGCAGGAGATTGGCCGAGAAGCCCCCGGAAACCCCGGCAAAGGCAGCCGCGATGCCGGCAATCGGATGACGCCCGGCGGCAGCGTAGATAATGCCCGCCAAGGGGATCAGCACGACATAGGCGGCGTCGGCGGCAAGATTTCCGAGCATCGCGACCAGCGCAACGATCGGCGTCAGGAGGAAAGTCGGCGCGTTGCGCACGCCCGCGCGCATCGCCGTGCCGAACAGCCCCGAGCGTTCCGCGACGCCGGCACCGAGCATCACGACGAGCACATAACCGAGCGGGTGGAAATGGGTGAAGGTGGTCGGCATATCGACCCAGAGTCGCTGAATATTGTTGGCCGATAGCAGGCTTTCGGCGGTGATGATCCGTGCAACCCCGGTCGCGTCGTCGATCTCCGTCGGATGGGCGGCGGACCAGCTGGTGAGCGCGGCGAGAACGCTGAGCGCAATGAGAATCAGGATCAGATAGAAAAAGATGAAAACCGGATCGGGCAGCCGGTTTCCGGTCCGTTCGATCCACGCCAATATGCCGCGCGGCTCTTCGGTTGCCGCCGTTCCGTCGCTCATACAACCCCACCCTTACGCGATAACAAAGCCGACCTTATCCGCGAGAAAGTGATCGAGTGCAATCATGGATGCCATTGGTGCTTCCTATCGGCGGGCGTTCGAAAGATGTTGGCAACGAGGATGGGGGCGACCCCGACCCATTCGTTAGTCGCTGCCCCAGGGGAGGCGGGCGATCTTGTCTGTTTAGTGCAGTTTCAACTTCGGTCTGACGACCCGGTTGACGTGACCCAGCAGGATCATCGCCAGCCCGCGGCGCCAGCCGTGAATGGCTATGATGTGAAGCCGGTACAGCGATAGATAGGCGATGCGCGCCAGGCGTCCCTCGACAGCCATGCGCCCGCCGACCAGATTGCCCATGAGACTGCCGACGGTCGAGAACCGGCTCAGCGAAACCAGCGAACCCCGATCGCGGTAGCGGAACGGCTTGGGTTCTTTTCCGCGCCGCAGCCGCTCGAGATTGTCATAGACGCAATCGGCCATCTGATGGGCGGCCTGCGCGCGTGGCGGAACCGGCCGCGCTTCGCCCGGCAGGAGGCAGCTCGCGCAATCCCCGATCGCGAAAATCCGCTCGTCCTTCGATGTCTGGAGTGTCGGCGTTACGACAAATGTGTTGAGCGTGGTCGTCTCGAGATCGCTTTCGAACGGCAATGCGTCGGGACCCTTCACCCCGGCCGCCCACACCACGATCTCCGCCGGCAGACGGTTTCCTTGCGTGGTTTCGATGCCATCCTCGGCCACGCTGCTGACCTGCGTATCGACCTTGACCGCCACGCCGAGCTTTTCCAGTTCGTCCCGCGCGGTGTCCGCAAGCTCGGGGTCGAGCGCGGGGAGGATACGCGGCCCGGCCTCGACGAGCGTCACCTCGAGCTTGGTTTCGTCGAACACTTCTAGTCCGTAATGGCGCAGCGCCTTGGCCGCATTGTACAGTTCGGCTGCCAGCTCGACGCCGGTGGCGCCGCCGCCGACGATGGCCACGCGCACCTTTGCGTGCCTGTCCCCACGACGTTGTTCGTCGTTCGTCCGCAAGCACGCATTGAGCAGGCGTTGCCGGAATTCGTCGGCCTGGCCGCGATGTTCGAGAAACATCGCATGTTCGCGCACGCCATTAACGCCGAAATCGTTCGAGACGCCGCCGACCGCCAGCACCAGATAGTCGTAGCGGATAGCGTGGCGGCTGGTGATGAGACGGCCGCGATCGTCATAGGAGGGCGCGGTGACGATCTCGCGCTGTTCGCGGTCGATCCTTTCGAGTTCGCCGTGAAAGAAGCGATAGTTCCACCGGGCCGCATGCCCGCCATAGCCGACCTCGTCGAGATTGGCATCGAGCGATCCGGCGGCGACCTCGTGGAGCAGCGGCTTCCAGATATGCGACACATTCCTGTCGACGAGAATGATGTCATGATCTCGATTACCGTATCGAGCGGCGAGCCGTCGCACCAATCCCAATCCGCCGGCCCCGCCGCCGACCACGACGATCTGTCTTTTCTTGCCGGCCATCCGCACCCCATTCCCCGCCAACTGGCGGACAGGCCTTGCTTCATGAACGAACCCAGCTGGCCTTTCAATCGGGACATAGGATGGCGGTCCGACGCAGTTGGCCTGGATAAGCCATCGCCGACCGCCGCGGCAATCGCTCGGCGAGGGGCGCTCCTCGACATTCTTTCCTTTGGATTGACCAGAAAAGAACCGCGTAAGCTACCCAATTCGCGTCGGTTCTGCGCGACCGCTGGTCTGCATCGCATTTCTTGCGGGATGGGAAAATGCTGGTGACCCCTACGGGAATCGAACCCGTGTTTCAGCCGTGAAAGGGCCGCGTCCTAACCGCTAGACGAAGGGGCCGTCCCAGCGGATGCGCCAATAAGCGAGGGCGCGGGGCGGGTCAAGCATTGTGTTGCGCCGCATCATCCCTTCGCGCTGTGACAGACCGCCTGGAGCTTGTTGCCGTCGGGATCGCGGACATAGGCGCCATAATAGTTGGGATGGTAATGGGGGCGCAGGCCCGGAGGCCCTTCGTCCGATCCGCCATGGGCCAAGGCGGTCGCATGAAAAGCATCGACCGTTTCCCGGTCCTTGACCAGATAGGCGATATGCACGCCATTGCCGGGCGCAGCCGGTTCGCCATTATAGGCCGGACCGATAAAGGTCTTTTGTCCCGTCGCTTCGCCGAAGGCCGCGCCGGTGTCGGTTTCCATGAAAAGCGGGTGGCCGAGCACGTCCATGACGGCGAGCCAGAAGGGCTTGGCGCGTTCCCAATTGTCGCAACCCAGCGTGATATGACCGAACATCCCTGTCTCCTCTTGCGGGCGACTTACCTTAGTCCGCCCAGGCCGCGTCCTCCAGATGGAGTTCGGCGGCCGGGCGCGGCCCCCAATCGTCGATCTTGGCGCGTCCTGCGACCCAGAGCTTGCGGGTCGTCCCGGCGCTGAGCACAGCCTGGCCGAGCGGCGTAGCGGCGGCGCGGAAGGCGATGGTCTTGAGGCTGCGGCCGTCCTCGCCGGCGACGATCGCGCGGACATGATCGGTGCCGACGATATCGGCCTTGATGACGCGCACCGGCCCGGTCGCAATGCGCGGCGCGGGCCAGCCCATACCATAGGGACCGCCTTCCTCGAGCGCTTCGACAAAGGCGGGCGTTACGCCGCCGGGCGCGACCACGGCGTCGAGCTGCAGCGCGCGTTCGCCGCGCGACCGGGTCACATCGTCGGCCATGCGTGCGTCGAGAAAATCGGCGAGCGCTTCGATCTTGTCTTCCGCAACCGTCAGGCCCGCCGCCATCGGATGTCCGCCGCCAGCCATCAGCAACCCGCTATCCTTGGCAGCCAGCACGGCGCTGCCCAGATCGGCGCCCGCGACCGAGCGGCCCGATCCCTTGCCGATCCCGTCATCGTCGAGCGCGATCACGATGGCGGGGCGGTGGAGCTTTTCCTTCAACCGGCTGGCGACGATCCCGATCACGCCGGGATGCCAGCCTTTGCTCGATACGAGTGCAACCGAGCGGTTATCCTGACCTTTGCCGAGTTCCAGCGCCTGTTCGGTCACGGCGGCTTCGATGGCGCGGCGTTCCTCGTTGAAATGTTCGAGTTCGGCGGCGATTTCCCTGGCTTCTTCGGGGTCTTCGGTCGTCAGCAGCCGCACGCCGAGATCCGATTTGCCGACCCGCCCGCCGGCATTGATGCGCGGGCCGAGCCGGAAGCCGAGATCCGACGCGATCGGCGCACGGTCCAGCCGCGAAGCTTCGAGCAGCGCGTTGATCCCGATATTGCGCTGCGCGGCCATGACCCTGAGGCCCTGCGCGACGAAGGCCCGGTTGAGGCCGTGCAGCGCCGCGACATCGGCGACGGTGCCGAGCGCGACGATATCGAGCAGCTCGATCAATTTCGGTTCGGGGCGGGTCTCGAAATAGCCCTTCGCGCGGAGCTGCCGGACGATGGCCGCGCCCAGCAGAAAGGCTACGCCGACTGCCGCCAGATGCCCATGCGCGGCGCCTTCCCCTTCGTCGAGCCGGTTCGGATTGACGAGACTGTGGGCGACCGGGAGCTCGGCGGCGCATTTGTGATGATCGACCACGATCACGTCGACGCCGGCGTCTTTCGCTTGCTGCAGCGCTTCGAAGGCCTGCGCGCCGCAATCGACGGTTACGATCAGCGAAGACCCTTGTTCGGCCAGCTTGACCAGCGCCGCGCCCGACGGGCCATACCCCTCCATCAGGCGGTCGGGGATGTAGTAGCCGGCCTCCAGCCCAAGACCGCGCAGCAGCCGGATCAGCAGCGCCGCGGAGGTCGCACCGTCCACGTCATAATCGCCGAAGATCGTCACCTGTTCCTGCGCGTCTATCGCGGCCACGATGCGCTCCGCGGCCTGGTCCATATCGCGGAAGATCGACGGGTCCGGCATGAAACCGCGGATCGTCGGAGTGCGATAGATGTCGATCTCGTCCCGCGCGCAGCCGCGCGACAGCAGAAGCCCGGTCACCAGGTCGTCGGGCTGGAAACTCCCGCTCAGCCCGTCGATCGCGCCGCCGCGCCAGCGCCAGGGCTGGCCGGAGATCGAATGGGCAATATCGAGCGCGGGCTTCATGGCTCCCGCTTTAGCCGCCGGGCCTATTCCTTGCCATCGGCTTTGGCTGCTTTGCTGTGGGCATAGCGGGCGGCGAAGGGCGCGGCGGTGATTCCGTGCAGGACGATGCTGAGCAGAATAGCGAGACAGGCGGTCGCGCGGATCGGTTCGCTGGTGATGCCTTCGCCGAACACGAGCAATACGAAGACGAGGGTGGCGAGGCCGCGCGGGCCGAACCAGCCGAGATAGGCGATGGTCGGCAGACGGAGCCCCGTCCCGATCAGCGATAGCGCCACGGCGCCCATGCGGACGACCGTCAGGCTGAGCAGCGCATAGATCAGATACACCCATTCGAATTCGGCAATCACCATCGGCGCCAGCCCCAGCCCGAACACGAAAAACAGCGTCAGGCTGAAGAATTTTCCCTCCTGTTCGACAAATTCCGCGACCATGCCGGTGCGCTCCTCGCAGATGGCAGCGAAGCTGAGCCCCGCGACAAAGGCGGAGACGAAAGCATTGCCGCCAATCGCTTCGGCCGCGAGGAAGGATCCCGCCGCAACGCCGATACAGGCCAGGGTTTCGAAGCGCGGGTCGAGCCAGTTCGCGCGCGCGGACCAAACGATGGCGAAACCGCCTGCCAATCCGACAGCGATCCCCGCCACCAGCCCGAACCCGATCTGCTGCGCGGCGAACCGCAGCCAGAAATTCCAATCGCCCTGCGTGCCGAGTTCGACATAGCCCGCCAGCGCCGCGAACAGCAGGACGAACGGCACGGCGAGGCCGTCATTAAGGCCGGACTCGGTCACGATTGCGCGGCGAATGCGCAGCGGCACGTTCTCATTCTCAACGACTGCCGCGCCCAATGCGGCGTCGGTGGGCGCGAGCATCGCGGCGAGCAAAGCCGCCTCCATCCAGAACATGCGCGGGAAAAGTCCGAGCGCGGCGAGTGTGCCGAACAGGATCGCCAATGGCAGGCCGAACAGCAGCATGCGTTGGGCGATGATGTTCATCCCGATCACCTTACGAAACGACAGACGCGACGCATCCCCGAACAGCACCAGGGCGAGGGTGCACTCCGCAAACAGCAGGAGGATTTCCGAGCCGGGATTGATCGTGAAATCGACGAGTCCGGCGTAGGCGAGCGCCAGCCCGGCCAGGGCGAAGATGAGCGGCGCCGGGGCGATGGTGGCGCCGAGCGGACGGGAAAATACGCCATAGCCGATAAAAAGCAGCGCGAGCGCCGCGAGCAGATGCCCGGCTTCCATGGCTATTATTCTCCCCTCCGACCTCTTTGGTTACCCGTCTCCGACCGTTGCGTTAAGATTGCAAATCCGCACGGCCTCACCTTGCGACCGCTGTCGGCTTGAACCGGCGCCAAGGGACGTGCAGAGAGCCGCCATGCAGCCGATCATATCCATCTCCAATCTGTGCAAGACCTATGATGGCGGAGTGAAGGCGCTCGACGATGTCAGCCTGGACATCGCGCCGGGCGAGATTTTCGCGCTGCTCGGGCCGAACGGCGCGGGCAAGACGACGCTGATCAGCGCCGTATGCGGCATCGTGACGCCGACATCCGGCACGATGATGGCGGGCGGGCACGACGTGATTCGCGATTTCAAAAAAGCGCGCAAGATGATCGGGCTCGTGCCGCAGGAGATCAGCACCGACACGTTCGAGACGGTCTGGGCGACGGTGAATTTCAGCCGCGGGCTGTTCGGAAAGCCGCGCGACAAGGCCTATATCGAACAGCTGCTCAAGGACCTCTCGCTCTGGGACAAGCGCGACGCGAAGATCATGGAATTGTCGGGCGGCATGAAGCGCCGGGTGATGATCGCCAAGGCGCTTTCCCACGAACCCGAAATCCTGTTCCTCGACGAGCCGACGGCCGGCGTCGATGTCGAGCTGCGCCGCAATATGTGGAACCTTGTGCGCGGGCTGCGCGAGCGCGGCGTCACGATCATCCTGACCACGCATTACATCGAAGAAGCGGAGGAGATGGCGGACAGGGTCGGCGTGATCCGCAAGGGCGAGATTATCGTCGTCGAGGAAACGGCGGCGATCATGCGCAAGCTCGGTAAGCGGCAACTCACGCTGACGCTCAATGAGCCGATGGATGCCGTGCCCGACGCCCTGGGCGAATGGCAGCTCGAACTGGCCGATGAAGGCCACTGCCTGATCTACACCTTCGATGCCAATGACGAACGCACGGGCATCCCCTCGCTGCTCAAGACGATGGGCGAACTCGGCATCGGGTTCGCCGATCTCGATACGTCGAAAAGCTCGCTGGAGGATATTTTTGTCGGCCTCGTACATGAAGAATCCGCGCCCGAAGAGGAGCACGCGGCATGAATGTGCGCGGCGTCTGGGCGCTCTATACCTATGAGATGCAGCGGACCTGGCGGACGCTGTGGCAAAGCATCGTCACGCCGGTCATCACGACTGTGCTCTATTTCGTCGTTTTCGGCAGCGCGATCGGATCGCGGATGGAGGATATCGGCGGGGTCGATTATGGCGCGTTCATCGTGCCCGGGCTCATCATGCTGTCGCTGCTGACGCAGAGCATCTCCAACGCCTCCTTCGCCATCTATTTCCCGAAATTCACCGGCACGGTGTACGAAATGCTCTCCGCACCAATGTCGCCGATAGAGCTGGTCATGGGCTATGTCGGCGCCGCGGCGACCAAGTCGATCCTGCTCGGCCTGATCATTCTCGCTACCGCCAATTTGTTCGTCGACGTCCGGATAGAGCATCCGCTGGCGATGGTGGCGTTTCTCGTGCTGACGGCTGTCACCTTCAGCCTGTTCGGCTTCATCATCGGCATCTGGGCGGACGGCTTCGAACAGCTTTCCTTCATCCCGATGCTGATCGTCACCCCGCTCACCTTTCTCGGCGGCGCCTTCTACTCGATAAACATGCTGCCCGAGCTCTGGCGGACGATCAGCCTGTTCAACCCGGTCGTCTATCTTGTGAGCGGCTTCCGTTGGAGCTTTTACGGCGAGGGCGATGTCAGTATCGGGCTCAGCCTCGGCATCACCGGCGTTTTCCTCGTCATCTGCCTCAGCCTCGTGATCTGGATCTTCCGCACCGGCTACCGGCTCAAGGAATAGCCGTGGCGCGCTTGCTGATCGTCTATCACAGCATGACCGGCGGCACCCGCCAGATGGCCGAGGCGGCAGCCGATGCGGCGCGGGAGGCAGACGGCGCCGATGTGATCGTCAAGGAAGCGCCCGATGCGCAGCCGGAGGACCTGCTCGCCGCCGATGGCTATCTGTTCGCCACGCCCGAAAACCTCGCCGCGATCGCCGGCGTGATGAAGGCCTTTTTCGATCGCTGCTATTATCCCGTCCTCGGCAAGATCGAAGGTCGGCCTTATGCGGCGATGATCTGCGCCGGTTCGGACGGCGAGAATGCGCGCAAACAGTTAGAGCGCATCGCCACCGGCTGGCGGCTCAAAAAGATCGCCGACACGCCGATAATCTGCACCCATGCGCAAACCAAGGAAGAGATTTTGGCGGAGAAGACGATTCCCGAAACCCATCTTGCTCAGTGCCGGGAAATCGGCGCCGCGCTTGCCGCCGGGCTTGAGCTGGGGGTTTTCTGAGGCTTCGCTATTCGGTCAGCACACCGAGATAGGTCGTGTTGACCGTCGCCGGTATCCGTATTTCGCCGCTTTCGGCCAACGCATCGGTCACGCGCGAATAATAGAGATGGTACCACCAGATGAAATACTCTTCGAAGCTGACCCCATTGGCGGCATAGGGTGATCGCTCATAGTGCGTTTGCAGCTCCGGCAGATGCGCCTGCAACAGGGCTGCCAATTCCGGACGGAAGGCGTTCGCCATCTCGGACAGGGCTTCATAGACCGCCATTCCGAAAACCGGGATTAGCACGCGATTGTCTTCGTCGATCAGGCCGAATTCGCGGAGCAGCGTAATCTCGCCTGCAACTGCTTCGTGCCCGGAGTCGCGATGCAGGGCATGCAGCGTTTCGGCGAGCCGCTGGCGTACAGCGGCAGGCGCGACATCGGCATCTGTCCCAAGCCGGGCCGCAAGAGTTTCCGCATCAGGGAGATTGATGATGTTCGCCGGGCCGGAATATCGGCGGTTGCCATACAGCCCGACCGCCAAACCGTCGAGCATGGTGAAGTGGTTCCCATAAATGCCGAAAGCCTCTTCCTCCGGACCGCTTTTTTCCATCAACGCCAGATAATAGTTGCCCCCGCCGCGCGCCGGCCGTTCGGTTCCCAAGATGTCCGCTTCGATGCCGTTGATCTGCCAGTTGTCGAGCAAGACGTTACTGAGGATCAGCAACGAGGACTCCTCGAACGCCACATGTTCGAACCCTGCCAATTGCGCATAGCCGGTACGAACCTCCGGCAGATGGGCGGTGATCAGCGCGACGCTGTTATCGATAAGCGTGGATGGTACCGGCATCGATTCCGGTGTCTCGGCGAGCGTCATCACAGGAAAAGCGAGCGCGAAACTCCCGTCCGATCGCTCCCTGAGCAACCCTTCTTCGGCGAGGGCGGCTGCGCGCTCCTCGATATCGGCAACGTCGTGAGAGCCCGTGCCTGCCAAGTCGGCGAGCGTATTACCCGCATTCACGATCAGGACGATATCGCGCGTCAGATCGTCGAGACTTACCCCCGGCCGGTTCGTGCCCGAAGAAATCTGCTTGAATTCGAAATTCTCGGAAGAAAGCTGCGCAGAAGCCGCCGCGGATAGGAGCATTGCACACAGCAGGGCCGTGAAACCTCTGGAGAGATTTGCGATAGCATCAGTCATGGTGAACTAATACAATAATACACATATGTGGTCAATGGAGCTCCGCGGCAAACGGGCGGGGAGTCGGCGCTTGCAGCCGGGCTTGAGCTGGGGGTTTTCTGAGACGAAGCGAGGCGGGCGTGTCACTTTCCACGCTCGCTCCAACGCTGGCTCCAACGATCGGCTGACATACGCTCCTCATTGATCCGCCAATGAGGAGTATTCGACATGTGCAATTCCATGACCCTGGCACCGGAAGTTCCGGCGCAGTCGGACATGACGCCCGGCCAGCAAGCCTTTTCCGAAGAGCTGCTGGCAACCATCAACCATGCCTCCGCCGCGCTGATGATTTCGATCGGCCATCGTGTCGGACTGTTCGATGCGATGCAGGATGGCAAAGCCGTGACCAGCGGAGAGCTGGCCGCAAAAGCCGGTCTCGACGAACGCTATGTCCGTGAATGGCTGGGCGCGATGACGACGGCCGGGATCGTTCGGACGGACGCGTCGAGCGACCGCTTCACGCTGCCGGCCGATCACGCCGCGTTCCTCGGAAACGATGCGGCGATCGCCAATATGGCGGGGATGTTCCAGTTTATCGCCGTGCTCGGCGGCGTCGAAGACCGCATCGTCGACTGTTTTCGCAATGGCGGCGGCGTTCCCTACGAGGCCTATGACCGGTTTCACGAATGCATGGCCGAAGAGAGCGACGGCACGGTTGTCGCCATGCTCGAAGAGGCGATCCTGCCGATGGCGCCGGGTCTCGTCGAACGACTGGAAACAGGCATCGACGTTGCGGATATCGGCTGCGGCGCGGGCCGCGCGCTCAACCGCATGGCTTCGCTCTACCCGAACAGCCGCTTCACCGGTTACGACCTGTGCGAGGAAACCATCGTCCGGGCGCTCGCGGAAGCGGCCGACCTCGGTCTCGAAAATGTCAGCTTCGAGAAGCAGGACGCGACGCTGCTCGAGGGCGACGCGCAGTTCGACCTGATCTGCACCTTCGATGCCGTGCACGATCAGGCGCATCCCGCCGTCGTGCTCGGCCATATCCGGCGTTTGCTGAAGGATGATGGCGTCTATCTGGTCCAGGAAATCGACGCGCAGACGCCGGTGGCCGACAATATCGACAATCCGCTCGGCACCTTCACCTACACGATCTCCTGCATGCACTGCATGACGGTGTCGCTCGCGCAAGGCGGCGTCGGTCTCGGCGCGGCCTGGGGCGAGCAGCTGGCCATCGCGATGCTCAAGGATGCGGGCTTCGGCACGATCGAAACCCATCGCCTGCCGCACGATATCCAGAGCATGTATTTCGTCTGCCGCCCCTGAACCCGGCGCAGACAGCGAGCCCCGGGGAGCCTGCGACCCTCCCCGGGGCTTTTCCAACGTATCGGTCGTCTTGGTCTGACTGATCCGCTACGCGGCAAAAGACCGCGCGGCCTCCAGCGCCGCGCGTTCGCCGGTTTCCATCGCGCCGTGCACGGTCGCGCTCTCGCCGTCGCAATGGGTCGCTTCGCCGGCGAAGAACAGTTCGCCCGCCACCGGCGCGGCCAGCGCTTCGCGGGCATCGCCCATGCCGACGGTCGGATAGGAATAGCTGCCAAGTACGAAAGGTTTAGTCGTCCAGTCCTGCACCACGGCGTCGCCGGTGAATGTTTCCGATGCCTGCCCGCCGAAGATACGGTCGAGATCGTCGATCACCGCGGAGATCGCGCCCTCGCGGCCCATATCGCTCATCGCCTGCGCGCGTTCGCCCGTCGTGAACACGCCGATGGTCAGGCGATCGCAGCTCTTGCCGACACGGGCATCGTAATAGAGGTTGCCGACTGCTCCGCCGGCAACTTCCTGCTCGCCGAAAAAGTCCTCGGCGAACGCCAGGAACATCTTGTGGCCCGCCTCCATGCCGATCTTGCCGATCGCCTCGATCTTGGGCGCGGGCAGGGCAGGTTCGAAGGCGATGCGGCCGGATTTGAGGACATTGACGGACGGGGTGAGGATCGCGCGGTCGAACCGATGCTGCTTGCCGCCGATGGTGAGCGTAACGCCGGTCTCGTCATAGCCGATCCGTTCGACCGGAGCGTCCGTGACGATATGATCCCCAATCGGCTCGGCAATGAGATCATGGACGAGATCGAAATAGGTCCGGTCGCGCACCTTATAGTCTTCGTCGCCCGACCTGCTGCGGCTTTCTTCGCGAATCGCGGAATAGATCGACACGCGATCGGGCGATCCCCCAGTGTCGTTGGCAAGTGCCGGGAGTAGGGCCATCTGCTCGGCGGGAAGTCGCTCCGAAATGGCCCAATCCGTCAGCGTCAGGTCTCTACCGGGCCCTCGGCCTTTCATGGCCCTTGCATAAAGCGTGCGAAATTCTTTCGGCATTCGCGTTTCAGCGTGCAGCCGATTGTCGAACCAGAGCGCCAGTTCGCTCTCGTCTTCGAGGATATCGGCGCCGGCTTTCCGCGCCAGTTTATAGGTCAGCGTGCGATGGCCATGGATCCATTCGGCGCCGAGATCGACCGGCATGTCCGTCAGTTCGGTGCTCTTCCCGAGCCTGCCGCCGATGCTGTGAGACGCTTCGAATATCGTGAAATCGATGCCGTGATCGTGGAGTGTCTTGCCCGCATAGAGCCCGGCAGCGCCGGCGCCGATAATCGCGATCCGCGCGCCTTCGGGTGCGCTAGCCGCCACGTCTGCAATGTTATCGGGGGACAGGCCCAGGGAGGAAATCCAGCGGGATAGGCGGAACCGGGTCTGGGCCATGGCAGTGCGTAACCTATACCTTGTAATGCTCGCCCTTCACCCAGCGGACCGTGCCCGATGAGGCGCGCATCACGACACTTTCGGTGGTCATACAGCCTTTGCGCAGGCGCTTGACGCCGTCGAGCATCGAGCCGTCCGTGACGCCGGTTGCGGCGAAGATGACGTCGCCCTTGGCTAGTTCCTTGAGGCTGTAGATCCGGTCGAATTCCTCGTCCGGGATGCCCCATTTGCGGGCGCGGGCCTTTTCGTCGTCGTTGCGGAAGACGAGCCGGCCCTGGAACTGCCCGCCGACGCAGCGCAGCGCCGCCGCAGCAAGTACACCTTCGGGTGCGCCGCCCTGGCCCATATAGACATCGATCGTCGTATCCTCGTCGGTCGTCGCGATTACGCCCGCGACATCGCCGTCGGGGATCAGCTGGACGCCGCAGCCGATTTCGCGCAGCTCGGCGATCAGCGCCTCGTGGCGCGGACGATCGAGCACGCAGGCGATGATCTCGTTGGGCTTTACCCCCTTGGCCTTGGCGATCGATTCGATATTCTCGGTGACCGACTTGGAGAGGTCGATCGTGCCCTTCGGATAGCCCGGCCCGATGGCCAGCTTGTCCATATAGGTGTCGGGCGCATTGAGCAGACAGCCCTGCTCGGCAATCGCCAGCACGGCGAGTGCATTGGCACCGGCCTTCGCCGTGATCGTCGTGCCTTCGAGCGGATCGAGCGCTATATCCACCTTGGGCGCACCCTTGGCCGCGCGGCCGACCTTCTCGCCGATATAGAGCATCGGCGCCTCGTCGCGTTCGCCTTCGCCGATCACGACCGTCCCATCGAAATCGAGTCCGTTGAACGCGTCGCGCATCGCCTCGACGGCGGCGGCGTCGGCCGCTTTTTCGTTGCCGCGGCCGATCAGCCTGGACGCGGCGATCGCGGCCGCTTCGGTCACGCGGACCATTTCGAGAACGAGTACGCGATCCAGTACTTCGCTGGCTTTCGGCATTATCCGGTTATCCTTCCGTCGGTATGCGCGCGCGATAAGCTAGCGCCGCGATATTGTCGAGAAATGACATCCCCGGTTTCACGAAAAGACCGGTCCGTCTCAGTCGATAAACCGTTTGGCGGCGCGATCCTTCCGCACGGTGGCCGGATCGAAGATCCGGCCGTTCATCGCGACATAGACGCCGGGCGGCAGCGCCTGCACCGCCGCAAGCGCGAAACCGATATTGAATTCGGCATCGCTGTGCTTGAGCGTTGCCGGCTGGAGCGCGCCGGTCAGGACGATCGTCTTGCCACCAACGCCGCCCAGCATTCGCGCGGTTTCCACCATCGTATCGGTGCCATGGGTGATCAGGATGCGGTCCGCCTCGCTCTCTTCCGCTGCCGCCCGGATCGTCGCCCGATCTTCATCGGTCAGTTCGAGGCTGTCCTTGCGCATCAACTGCGTCACACGGTGATCGCACTGGACATTATTCTCGCGCAGGATATCGGCGACCGCCGTGGGGCCGACCTGATATTCCGAAAGCGCGTCGAAATAGACCTTGTCGATGGTCCCGCCCGTCGTAAAGATATCGATCGTGTCGCTCATCGCGCTGCCAGCTTTCCCTAAAGGTCCAGAATATGCATGAGCATCGGTTCGCCCGCGAGGCTTTGCGAACCGCGCAGCCGTTCCAGCGCATCCGCGACGCAGCGTTCCGGCCCTTCATGGGTCACCATGATCAGATTGACGATATCGTCGCTATCCTCGGTCGGTTCCGCGCCGCCGCGCTGGATCATGCTCTCGATCGAGACATTGGCGTCGCGCATCGCCGCTGTGATATCGGCGAGAACCCCGGGCCGATCATGCACGGCAAAGCGCAGATAGGCGCGGCCGCGACGGTCCCCGGCATCGGCCGGTCCGGCCTGCGTCAATCTGGCGGACGGCATGGCGAAGGCCGGGCCATATTCGCCGCGCGCGACGTCGATCAGGTCCGCGACGACGGCGCTCGCCGTCGGGCCTTCGCCCGCGCCCGCGCCCTCAAAGAACAGCCGCCCCACGAAATTGCCCTGCGCCACGACGGCGTTCAGCGATCCGGCGACATGGGCCAGCGGATGGGTACGCGGCACGAGGCAGCAATGAACGCGCTGGAACAGCTTGCCGCTGCTCGTTTCCGCGGTACCGACGAGCCGCACCTTGAACCCGAGCGCCCGGGCCTCGACGATGTCCTCAGCGATTACCTGGCGGATCCCGCTCGTCGCAACGGCATCGAAGTCCAGCTCGGTCCCGAAGGCCAGGCTGGCCAGGATCGCCAGCTTGTGCGCAGCGTCCACGCCGTCTATGTCGAAGGTTGGGTCTGCCTCGGCATAGCCGAGCGCCTGCGCGTCTGCGAGGACGTCCGCAAAGTCGCTGCCCTTCGCTTCCATTTCGGTCAGGATGTAATTGCAGGTCCCGTTGAGGATGCCGTAGACCGAAGTGATGGCGTTCGCCGCCGCGCCCTCGCGCAGCCCCTTGATGACCGGAATGCCGCCGGCAACCGCCGCCTCATATTTCAGCGCCACCTTGGCCTGTTCCGCGATGGTTGCGAGTTCGAGGCCGTGATGTGCGATCATCGCCTTGTTGGCGGTGACGAATGATTTTCCGGCGTTCAGCGTGCCGCGCGCCAGGTTGAGGGCCGGGCCGTCCGCGCCGCCGATCAGCTCGGCCACTACATCGACATCGTCGCGCATCGCCAGCGCATCGGAATCATCCTCCCAGGCGAAGGGCGAAAGGTCCACGCCGCGATCCCGGCTGCGGTCGCGCGCCGATACCGCAGTGATCTCGATTGGGCGGCCGGCGCGCCGCTCGATGATCTCGCGGTTCTCGTCGAGCAGCTTGATGACGCCCGCGCCCACGGTTCCCAGGCCCGCCAGCGCCACGCGCAGAGATTCGCTCATGTCATTCGCCCTTTGGTTCATGCCCTTTAAGTTCGGCAGGCCCGGCCTTAATTGTGTCCCGGTTCAAATGCTACCGGGCAAAATATGACGAGCGACCATACTCCGCCGACCATTCTCGTGCTTGCGGGCAAGCGTGACGGCAAACTCGATCCCTTGGCTGAGCGCGCAGGCGTCAGCCACAAGGCCGTCGTTCCGATTGGCGGCAAGCCGTTGATCGGCCATGTGCTGGCGACGCTGGAGCGGGCATGGGATGACGCGAAGATACTCGTTTCGATCCATGATCCGTCCGTGCTGGACGGCGTCGAGGAGGTGCAGCGGCTGCAGGCGGCAGGGCGGCTGGAGATGTGCGCCGCGCAACAGGGAATAGTGGAGAGCGTCGAAGAGGCGGCCAAAAAGGCTGAATGGCCACTACTGATCACGACAGGCGACAATGCGCTGACCACCGCCGACGCTTTGCACCAAATTCATGCGAGCGGTGTCGAGCAGGGCGCGGATGTCGTGCTGGGTCTTGCCAGGCGCGAGGATATCCAGGCGGCGCATCCCGACGGCCAATATGGCTTCTACCAGTTCAAGGATATCGCGATTTCGAACTGCAATCTGTTCTGGCTCGGCAATCCCAGCGCCTTTTCGGCGGTCGAGGCGTTTCGCGGCGGCGGGCAGTTCTTCAAGAACCGCGGCCGGATCATCAAGGCGTTCGGGCTGGGTAATCTGATCCGTTTTGTGTTGAAAACCGAGACTGTGGATGGCGCGATGGTGCGGCTATCCAAGCGGTTCGGAGTGAAGGTGATCGCGCATCGGTTTGAAGATGGACGGCTTGCCATCGATGTCGATAATGCGCGCACCTACCGTGTCACCGAGGAATTGCTGGAGGCCTGAAATGAGCGTGCCGACGATTCTGGTCCTGGCCGGGAAGCGCGACGGCGCGCTCGATCCCTTGGCCGAACGCGCGGGCGTCAGCCACAAGGCGGTCATCCCGGTGGCCGGCAAGCCCTTGATATCGCATGTGCTGCGCCGGCTGGAAGAGGCGTGGGACGATGCGAAAATCGTCGTGTCGATCCACGATCCAAACGTGCTCGATCACATCACGGTCGTCCGGCGTCTGCGCGAGGCCGGGCGGATCGAAATCGTCGAGGCCGAGGACGGGCTGGTCGAAAGCGTGTACAAGGCCGCGGAAACCGCCGAGTGGCCGCTGCTGATCACGACCGGCGACAATGCGCTGGTGACGGTCGAGGCGTTGCACAGGATCAATGCCGTCGGCGACGAGCGGCAGGTCGATGCGGTGATCGGAGTCGTCAGCAGCGCGGCGATCCAGGCGGCCTATCCCTACAAGAAAAAGGGCTTCTACGAGTTTCGCGATGTCGCGATTTCGAACTGCAACCTGTTCTGGCTGCGCGACGCAAGTGCGCTGGCCGTGGCCGAGCCGTTTCGCCGCGGCGGTCAATTCGCCAAGCGCAAGGGCGAGCTGCGCCGGGCCTTCGGCCTGATCAGCCTGATCCGGTTCAGATTCAGGATGGACACGCTGGACGGCGCGATGCGGCGGCTATCCCGGCGTTTCGGTGTCCGCGCGGCGGCGCACCTATTCGAGGACGGGCGGCTCGCGATCGATGTCGACAATCAGGAGAGCCTGGAAGCGACCGAGGCTCTGATGGCAGCAGATGCAAACGAGGCAGCGGGCGTCTAAACGCTCGCCGCTGCGTCCGCGCGGTCCCGGAAACGGTCCAGCTCCCGGTCCATGACCCGGAACCAGAGCGGCGGGATCGTCGCCATCATGATCATACCCGCCAGGCCGAACGGGCATTGCGGCACATCGTCATAATGGCGGAGCTTATAATAGGGCCGGTTGGACTGGTAATGATGGTCCGAATGACGGCCCAGGTTGAACATGTTGATGTTCGAGAGGATATGGCTCGAATTCCAGCTATGTTCGGGCCGGACGCGGGCATAGCTGCCGTCGGGCTTGCGCGCGCGCTCCATCCCGTAATGTTCGGTATAGTTGATCGTTTCCAGCGCGACGATGGCGATGGCGCTCTGGACGGCGAACAGCAGCAGGCTGGCCGGGCCGAGCAGGAAGGCGATCGCCGCTATCAGCGCCAGCGTGAAGCTCCACCAGACGAGCATATTGTTCTGAAGCGACCAGGGGCCGATGCCCTTGCGCGCGAGCCGTTCCTTTTCCAGGCCCCAGGCGCTTTTGAAACCGCCGATGATCGTGCGCGGGAGGAAAGCATAGAGCGTCTCGCCGCGCCGCGCGGTCGCCGGGTCTTCGGGCGTGGCGACGCGCACATGATGGCCGCGCACATGTTCGATCGCGAAATGCGGGTAGCTGACGAGCGAGAGCAGCAGGAAGGAGAGTTGCCGCTTGTTGGTGCGATTACGGTGCATGAGCTCATGCGCGGTCACGATGCCGACGAAGCCGCCATATTCGCCCATGAGAACGGCGAAAGCGGCGAATTCCCACCAAGCAAGCTCCGTCACCGATACCGCCCATAGCGCCCAGCCGACCAGCAGGATGAAGGACAGCGCCGTCAGGCCGACGATAAAGTCGTAGCGGGCGATTTTCCGGTCATCGAGCTGTGCGATACGCACGTCGGACGGCCAGCGGGATTCGCCGACCAGCGATTCCGCGACCGGCAGGGCGAAATAGAGCAGCAGCACGAGCGCAACGAGCCACAGCCCGCCCGCATAAAAGCCGGCGACGATGCCGAGAGCCGAAAACAGCCCCACCGTATAGGCGAGTTCGTACCGCATTATGCCAATATAAGACCCCGCGGCTGCAGAAACAATTTGCGCGGAAAGGCTTAGTTTTCCGAACCCGTATCCACGCTGATCGTCACGCCGCGCCCGTCATCGCCTTCGATGCGGAAACTGCGCTGGTTCTCGCCCGACGCCGTCTCAACGATCCGTTGATCGCCGTCCCGCGTTTCGGCGATGATCTCGTCGCTGGCGGATGCGCTTTCTGCTGTATCCGCTTCGCCGCCTTCGTCGCCAGTTTCCTCAGCGTCTTCGGCGGTCTCGGCATCGCCTTCGGACTCCGCCGCAGCTTCGTCGCGATCGCCGCGGAAACCGGCGCGGATGTCGTCGCCGACTTCCTCGCGAATGGCCTCGCGGATCGCGTCGCGCGCTTCGCGAATATCCTCCCGGTCGCCGACCACGGTCACCTGGACCGGATCGTCGCGCCAGCCCTCGAAATTCCATACAATCGCCGCCAATAGGATGGCGCCGCCGATATAGAGCGCGCGCTTTCGGCGCGGATCGGGTTCGGGTGTCGGTTCGGAAGTCACGATATTTTCCCTGATTCTCTGGTTCCATCTTACCGCGCGTCTCGGGCAAACGGAAGGCGTGTTTGTCGACTAATACAGTAAGTTCGTCAGCCTGCGCGCTCGATGGCCCGGCGAACGAGGGGTAGCTGGTCGTTGCCGAAATACATATCCGCGCCATTGACGAAGATGCTGGGCGATCCAAAACCGCCCCGGTCTATTACCTCGGCGGTATTGGCGCGCAACCTCGCCTTTACCGCATCCTCCTGCGTTCGTGCGACCAGCGCTGCCCCGTCCATGCCGATGCCGTCGGCGATCGCGGCGAGCACGTCCGGTTCGTCGAGATTCTCCTGCCGGTCGAAATAGGCAGCGAACGCGGCGTCCGTGAAGCGGACAAGCGCGTCCTGATCGTCTTCCAGTGCGCAACAGGCGCGCATCGCATGAACACTGCGCACCGGATGCCATGGGGCCGGGAAGTTAAGCGGCAGGTCCGACCAGGCGGCCCAGTCCCGCAGGCTCTTCATGAAGAATCGCGCCTTGGGGCCCTTGCTGTCCTCGCGCGCCGCATAAACGGATTTGTTCACCGCATTGAACACGCCGCCGACGAGAAAGGGCCGGAACGCCGCTTCCGCGCCCGTCTCGTCGAGGATCGGGCGGATGTTGTGAAAGGCGAGATAGGTCCAGGGGCTGGAGAGATCGAAGAAGAATTCGATTTTGGCGGCCATGTCAGTCCTTCACATCGATACCGAGTAGTATTTTCGCGGCCTGGGGATCATCCTGCGGGTTCCGATTTATCCGATCCCGGCCGAGATCCATGCCGCGGCGCAGTCCTTCGCGCTGTTTCAGCCCGTCGTACCAGCGCCGGACATGCGGGAATTGCGCGAGATCGATTTCCTGGCGCTTGTACGTCTGCACCCAGGGGAAACAGGCCATGTCCGCAATGCTGTATTCCGTCCCGGCCACATGCTCGTTATCGGCGAGCTGCCGGTCGAGCACGCCGTACAGCCGTTCTGCCTCTCGCCGGTAGCGCTCGGTCGCGTACGGAATTTTTTCGGGCGCATAGAGTTTGAAATGGCCGTGCTGGCCGAGCATCGGGCCGAGCCCCGCCACCTGCCACATCAGCCATTGGCGCACGGTCGAGCGGCCGACCGGGTCGAAAGGGAGGAATTGCCCGGTCTTTTCGGCGAGATAGACGAGGATCGCGCCGGTCTCGAATACCGAATGCGGCCCGCCGCCACCCAGCGGCTCATGGTCGACGATCGCGGGGATGCGGTTGTTGGGGCTGATTGCGAGGAATTCTTCCGCAAACTGCTCGCCCGCGCCGATATTCACCCATTTGACGGCGTAGGGCAGACCGCATTCTTCCAGCATGATGCTGATCTTCCAGCCATTGGGCGTCGGCGCGAAATAGAGATCGATCAATCGGTATCCCCGGCAAGCTTGGCACGAGCGCCCTCAGGTATAGGGGTTGGCTTGCCGCTGTCGAGATCGACATGGACATGGACGAGCTCGATCTTCGCGCGCAGATCGTCTTCGCCGCGCTCTTTGTCATTCAGCCCGTACAGCTCGATCTCGGTCGTCACGCTGCTGGTGCCGATCCGGCTGGTGACCGCCGTCCCGTCGATTTCCTCGTCCGCGCGGATCGGCTGCACGAACTCGACCGTGGCTTTGACGACGTGAAATTCCAGCGCATCCTCGCCACTGAAATGGAGATCGATCGACCGCCAATATTCGGTGATCATCAGGTCCGCATATTCCAGATAGCGCGAATTGAAGACGACCGACTGCGGATCGACCTCTGCATAGCGCACGCGGAAACGATGGGTGAAGGGGGCAGGCATTAATCGGCGTCGGCACCCGCGCTGTTCGACCGGTAACCTTCGAGATATTTCTTGATCCCCCGCGCCGCCTGCCGGATGCGCTGCTCATTCTCGACGAGCGCGATGCGGACAAAGCCTTCGCCTTCCTCGCCGAAACCCACGCCTGGCGAAACTGCCACTCCGGCATGGCGCAGCAAATCCTTCGAAAATTCCATCGCGCCCATATGTGCGCATTGCTCGGGGATCGGAGCCCAGGCGAACATGCTGGCTTGCGGCGACGGGACGTCCCAGCCCGCGCGGTCGAAGCTTTCGACCATCACGTCGCGGCGATTGCGATACATGGTGCGGTTATGCTCGATAATGTCCTGCGGCCCGTTCAACGCGGCGACGGCGGCGACCTGGATCGGTGTGAAGGCGCCATAGTCGAGATAGCTCTTCACCCGCGTCAGCGCACTGATGAGATGCTCGTTGCCGACCGCGAAGCCCATGCGCCAGCCCGCCATGGAATAGGTCTTGGACATGCTGGTGAACTCGACCGCAACCTCTTTCGCGCCCGGCACCTGTAAGAGCGAGGGCGTCGGCGTGTCGCCATAATAGAGCTCGGCATAGGCGAGATCGCTGATCACCCAGATCTCGTGCTCCTTCGCGAATGCGACGACCTTTGCGTAGAAATCGAGATCGGCGACATAGGCCGTCGGATTGCTCGGATAGCCGGTGACGAGCACCGAGGGCTTGGGCACGCTGTAGGCCAGCGAATATCGCAGGCGGTCGAAAAATTGCGGCCCCGGCTGGGCGGGGATCGAACGGATCGCGGCGCCGGCGATAATGAAGCCGAAGGTGTGGATCGGGTAGCTCGGGTTGGGCGCAAGCACGACATCGCCGGGCGCGGTGATCGCCTGGGCGAGATTGGCAAGGCCTTCCTTGGAGCCCAAAGTGACGACGACCTCGCTGTCCGGATCGAGATCGACATCGAAGCGGCGCTTGTAATAGGCGGCCTGCGCCTTGCGGAGGCCGGGGATGCCTTTGGATGCGCTGTAGCGATGCGCGGTCGGATCGTTGGCGACCTCCGACAGTTTATCGATCACATGCTGGGCGGGCGGCGTATCGGGATTGCCCATGCCGAGATCGATGATGTCCTCGCCCCCCGCGCGCGCCTCGGCCTTCATCGCGTTAACTTCGGCGAATACATAGGGCGGCAGGCGGCGGATGCGGTAGAAATCGGTGTTCATGACGCTTTCCCTATACGCAACGAATCGGCATTGTCATGGCTAATATCATTGTGGAGCCCGCGCATGGATTTTTCGCTCAAGACCAAGGTGACGACGCCCCGTTTCGCCGAAACCCGCGATTTTTACGTCCGGGTGTTCGGCATGACGGTGGCCGAGGAATGGGACGGGGCCGATGACAAGGGCGTTATTCTGGCTTTCGCGCAGGGCAGGGAAGAGGCGTTTCTCGAAATATATGACGGGCCGGACGCGTTCGATTTTTCCGGTTTGAGCCTGCAATTCAAAACCGACGATCTCGACGGTTTCGTCGCGGCGCTCGACCCGCAAATCGAAAGGCGAGGACCTGTGGCAAGGCCCTGGGGTTCGCACTATCTCTATCTGACCGATCCGAACGGTATCGCGATCATCGTCTATGAAGGCGGACTTTGACCGAAAGGCCGCTTGTATGCGCCCGTCTTTCGGATAGGCTGACATGTGGTGGAGGACAGCGTTGATGACAGATGGCAGGGACAATCCGACGGCAGGTGCGACGGTGCCGACGCTCGAAGACATGCAGCACTGGACCGGTATCCTCGGCCGCGCGCAGCAGATGATGCTCGAATATGGCGCCAAGCAGATGCAGCAGGCGCAGGAGGCGGGCGGGGAAAAGCTGGCCGAGGCCGTGCCGTCGCCAAATCCGCTTCCCGCCATGTTCCCCGGCTTTCCGACCATGACGCTCGATCCCGAAAAGCTCGCCCAGGCGCAGAGCGATTTCTGGGAGGACAGCCTCAAGCTCTGGACACGCTTTCTCAATCCGGGAGATGACGATGCGGAGGGCGGGGAAGCGCCCAAGCGCAAAGATCGCCGCTTCGCCGCGCCGCAATGGCAGGACAATCCGGTCTTCGACATGATCCGCCAAAGCTATCTGATGATCGCCGATCACATGCTGCGCAGCGTCGATGCGATCGACGGCACCGATCCCAAGCAGAAGGAGCAGATCCGCTTCGCCACGCAACAATTCGTCGATGCGATGAGCCCGAGCAATTTCGCGCTGACCAACCCCGCGGTGCTGGAAAAGGCGTTCGAAACCAAGGGTCAGAGCTTCCTCAAGGGGCTCGAACATATGCTCGCGGACCTCGACAAGGGCCAGCTCACCCATACCGATCCCGATGCTTTCACGCTGGGCGAGAATATTGCGACGACGCCCGGAAAGGTCGTCAAGGAAACGCCGCTTTATCAGCTGATCCAGTACGAACCGACGACCAAGACAGTCTTCGAGACGCCGCTGATCATCTTCCCGCCTTGGATCAACCGCTATTACATCCTCGATCTCAACGAGAAGAAGAGCTTCATCCGCTGGGCGGTCGCGCAGGGGATCACGGTGTTCGTCGTCTCCTGGAAATCGGCGGACGAGAGCATGACCGATGTAACGCAGGACGATTATGTCGTGCGCGGCCAGGTTGATGCGATCGATACGGTGCGCGAGCTGCTCGATGTCGAGAGCGTCAACGCGATCGGCTATTGCGTGGCCGGGACGACGCTGGCGATGACGCTGGCCTGGCTCGCGGCCAGGGACGAGGCGAACAAGGTCGAGAGCGCGACTTTCTTCACCGCCCAGGTCGATTTCGCCGACGCCGGCGATCTGCAACTGTTCATAGACGATATGCAGACGAAGCTGATCGAGCAGATCGGCGAGGGAGACGGTTATCTCGACGGCCGCTATATGGCCGCGACATTCAACCTGCTGCGCGGGCGCGACCTGATCTGGAATTATGTCGTCAACAATTATCTGATGGGCGAAGAATATCCGGCGTTCGACCTCTTGCACTGGAACGGCGATACGACGAACCTGCCGGCCAGATGGCACAAAAATTATCTGCGGGATTTTTATCGCGACAACAAGCTGGCCGAGCCCGGCGGGCTGTCGGTCGATGGCACGCCGATCGATTTGCGGACGGTGAAGACGCCATCCTATGTGCAGGCGGGGCGGGAGGATCATATCGCGCCGCCCGAAAGCGTATGGAAGATTACCGAGCATTTTACCGGGCCGCTCAAATTCGTGCTCGCGGGCTCGGGCCATATTGCCGGGGTCGTCAATCCACCCGACGCGAAGAAGTACCAGTATTGGACGAACAGGAAGGGCGCCGACTCGCTCGAAGATTTTGTCGCCGGGGCGACAGAAACGCCGGGCAGCTGGTGGCCGGACTGGCTCAAATGGCTGGAAAAGCGTTCGGGGGAGAAGATCGAGCCGAAGGGCGCGCGCAAGCCGGGCAAGGGCAAGCTCAAGGCGCTGGAAGACGCGCCGGGCAGCTATGTGTCTTCGCGATAAGCTAAATTTCGGTTGATTTCTGACAGAAAGTCGGAATATTACGGCAATAAGACAATCGCTTAGCCTTTTTGTTGCACTGCACAAAAAAATGCTTGCAATTCGGCGAATCATCCTATATTGTGCAATGCAACATAAGAGATCGAAGGGCCGCTTTTTTGAAAGGGCTCAGCGAAAACAGGCCGTTAATGGTCGGCCACAACACAAGGATGACGACAATGGCTACGAATGCAAAGAAGACGACGAAAGAAACTGCCGACAAGGTTGCGAAGAGCGCCAAGGCGACCAACACCAAGACCGCCAACCGCGTCGAGGAAGCAATGGAAACCGCCAGCGAGCGCGTGAAAGAAACCGCCGAAAAGACGCGTGAGCGCGTTGAAGGTTTCGTTGCCCAGGCGCAGGACCGTGCCAAGGAAACGGCTGAGAAGCTCTCCACGATCGGGACCGACATGGTCGAGTTCCAGAAGGCGAATGTCGAAGCCATGATCGAAAGCGGCAAGATCACCGCCAAGGGCGTGCAGGACATTGCCAAGCAGAACGCCGAATATGCGCGCGAAAATCTGGAAAATGCCAGCAACGCGATGCAGGGCTATGCGTCGGTCAAGTCGCCCCGCGATCTGATCGAAATGCAGAACGAGCGTGCCCGTGCCGGTTTCGACACGATGGTTTCGCAGGCGTCGCACAACACCGAAGCGATGATGAAGCTGGCCGGCGAAGCCTTCCAGCCGATCTCTGATCGTTTCGCTGCTGCGATGGAAAACTTCCGCAAGGCCGCCTAACTTTCAGGCGCTTTTGCGAAGATAAGAAAAGGTCGCTCCGGCAACGGGGCGGCCTTTTTCTTTGGAGGTTCGTCGAATCGACCCCTTGCGTCCGGGGCCCGCTTCACGATATTTATCGCATCATGCTCAACAGCTTCGCAATCTCCGCAGCGGACGACCGCGACGAAGACGATGATGCCGGGAACGGCAATGTCGGCGTCGCCACCCAGACGCGCACCAAGACGAAGAAGCCGTCGCCTTACAAGGTGCTGATGCTGAATGACGATTTCACGCCGATGGAGTTCGTCGTGCTTGTCCTGCAGCGCTTCTTCAGCATGAGCATGGACGATGCGACCCGCGTCATGCTGCACGTCCATCAGCGCGGCGTCGGCGTCTGCGGCATCTTCAGCTATGAAGTTGCGGAGACCAAGGTCAACCAGGTCATCGATTTCGCGCGCGAGAACCAGCATCCGCTGCAATGCACGCTCGAAAAAGCCTGACCGGCCCGTTCTGGCCGCCCCGCGGGATTGCGCGTTCCGCAGCTTTCGCTAGAAGCCGCTCATGGACAGTATCGTAATACGCGGCGGCAACCGCCTTTCCGGAACCTTGCAGATCTCGGGCGCCAAGAACGCCGTGCTCACGCTCATGCCGTGCGCATTGCTGACCGACGAAATCCTCACGCTCGAAAATCTGCCGCGGCTCGCCGATGTCGACGGTTTCATGCACCTGTTGAACCAGCATGGTGCATCGACGATGCTCAAGGGCGCGCATAATGGCGGCTATGGCCGCGCGATGACGATCAAGGCCAAGACCATCGCATCGACGGTCGCGCCCTATGATTTCGTCCGCAAGATGCGCGCGTCGATCCTCGTGCTCGGCCCGCTCGTCGCGCGCGCCGGGGAGGCGACGGTCTCGATGCCCGGCGGCTGCGCGATCGGCAACCGGCCGATCGACCTGCACCTCAAGGCACTGGAAGCGCTGGGCGCGGAGATCGAACTCGCGGCCGGTTATGTAAAGGCGAGCGCGCCGGACGGCGGGCTGAGGGGCGGGACTATATCCTTTCCGGTCGTCTCCGTCGGCGCGACCGAAAATGCCGTAATGGCCGCCGTTCTCGCCACGGGCGAAACGGTGATTGAAAATGCCGCGCGCGAACCGGAAATCGTCGATCTGTGCAACTGCCTGGTCGCGATGGGCGCGGAGATCGAGAATATCGGGACGGACCGGCTGGTCATCCACGGCAAGGATCGCCTGCACGGCGCGACCTACAGCGTGATGCCGGACCGGATCGAAGCCGGCAGCTATGCCTGTGCCGCGGCGATCACAGGCGGCGAACTGGTGCTGAAAGGCGCGTGCGCCGCCGACATGCCCTCGATCATCGCAGGCCTGCGCGACGTGGGGCTTACGGTCGAGGAGCTGGACGATGGTGTTAACGTGACCGCCAATGGTCGGCTCGATCCTGCGACGATTTCGACCGCGCCTTTCCCCGGCTTTCCGACCGACATGCAGGCACAATTCATGGCGATGCTGGCACTGGCAGACGGCACGAGTACGCTCACCGAAACGATCTTCGAGAACCGCTACATGCATGTGCCGGAGCTCGCGCGGATGGGCGCGGATATCGACGTGCGCGGTCGGACGGCGGTCGTGAAGGGCGTCGAGGAACTGGTCGGCGCCAATGTCATGGCGACGGATTTGCGCGCGTCGATGAGCCTCGTGCTGGCCGGGTTGGCCGCCAAGGGCGAAACGAAAGTGTTGCGCGTCTACCATCTCGACCGCGGTTACGAGCGGCTTGAAGAGAAGCTTGGCGGCGTGGGTGCCGATATCGAGCGCGTCAGCGAGGGGTAAGAAGGTATTTCTTGTCAGACTCGACCTGTCGATCGAGTGCGGCACTAGGACTTATCTGTCAGAACATTGCTGACGCAATGTCGCCGCACCGGCCCTCTCCCCCTCCCGGCCTCCCATTGAGTATATCCTGGTGGGAGGCCGGGAGGGGGAGAGGGCCGGTGCCGCGCTCGACCGACAGGTCGAGCCTGACAAACAAGCGCGCGCTCAGAAAATCGTGATGATCGTGTGGATGGTGAGGCCGACCAAGCCGCCGACGAGCGTTCCGTTCATCCGTATATATTGCAGATCGCGGCTCACGGCGTTTTCGACACGTTCGGTGATCGTTTCCGCGTCCCAGCTCTTGACCGTCTCGGAGACGAGCCGGACGAGGCTGTCGCCATAATCGGCGACGGCGCCAACCGTTGCGCGGCGGGCGAAGCTGTTGATCGCGCGTTTGATTTCCGGGTCGTCCTGCAGCGTCCGGCCGAGTTCCTGCAGCGCTTCGCCGAACCGGCCTTCCATCGCCCGGTCGGGATCGCGGGCGGCGCGAAGCAGCGCTTCGCGGGCCTGTTCCCAAAGGCTGTCCAGCCATTCGGTAACGGCCGGATTGTCGATCATTTCGAGTTTGAATTTTTCCACCCGCGCCTGGATCTCGGCGTCATGCTGGAGATCGAAGGCGAGGCGGACAAAGCCTTCATTCGCCTGATCGCGCAGCGGATGGTGCGGATCGCCTTCCATCTGGACGAGCAGGCGGCGCAGGCCGTTGATGATCGCGTCGGACAATCGGTCGTCGATCGCCAGCCAGCGCATGAAATTATTGGCCCGCTCATAGACCATCGCGCGGACGATCTCCTCGTTGGAATCGAGGATATTCGCCGCCCAGCGAACTATACCGTCGACCACTGGTACGTGCCGGTCCTCGCGCATCGCGGCGACCATGGACTGTCCTAGCAAGGGTGCGACGTCGAGTTCGCGCAGCCGGTTGGCGATCATCGTCTTGGTCGTGCCGCCGAGTCGTTCATCGTCGAGATTTTCGAGGATCATCGCGATCAGCTTGGACGCGCCTTCGCGCATCCGGCCACCGCCGCCTTCGGGATTGGTCAGGAAATTGCCGATCGCATCGGCGACGTCAAACCGCTTCATGCGGCGCGCCACGACGGCGGGCGTCAGGAAGTTGTCGCGCAGGAACCAGGCCAGCTGTTCGCCGATCTGGTCTTTTTTGCGCGGGACTATTGCGGTGTGCGGGATCGGAATGCCCATCGGATGGCGGAACAGCGCGGTCACTGCGAACCAGTCGGCGAGTCCGCCGACCATGGCCGCTTCGGCGAAGGCGCGAACGAATCCCCAGGCCGGGTGCGCCTCTTCCATATTGTGCGCGAGGACGAAGATCCCGCCCATGAGGAAGAGCATGGCGGTTGCGGTGCGCCGCATCGCGCGTCCGCGGTCTTCGGTCGAATCGAACCGGCTGATCGGCCGGGAAGGATCGTGGGACGTCATTCGGCGGGCTGGATCGTCGCCTTCTCGTCATCGCCGGGCTTATAGGTGATTGCCCGTCCGAAGAAGCGCCGCAGCCGTTTCTCGGTGCTGTCGGCGAGGCTGAAACAGGCCGGAACGATCACCAGCGTGAGCACGGTCGAGAGCAGCAGACCGCCGATCACGGTCCAGCCCATGGGCGCGCGCCATGCGCCGTCCCCGGTCAGGGCTAGCGCGGTCGGGATCATGCCGGCCGTCATGGCGACTGTGGTCATCACGATAGGCTGGGCGCGTTTATGGCCCGCATCGATGATCGCGGTGTCCTTGTCGACGCCTTTGTCCATCTCTTCGATCGCGAAATCGACGAGCAGTATCGAGTTTTTGGCGACGATGCCGAGCAGCATCAGCAGGCCGATAAAGACCGGCATGGAGAGCGGCTGGCCGACGATGTGCAGCGCAATCGCGCTGCCGAGCGGCGCCAGCAACAAGGATCCCATGTTCACGAGCGGCGCCATTATCCGGCGATAGAGCAGCACGAGGACCGCGAAGACGAGCAAAACCCCGGACAGCACGGCGACGACGAAGTTGAACAGCATTTCCGCCTGCCATTCCTCGGGGCCGGCGATCACCCGGTCGATGCCCGGCGGCAAATCTTCCCAGAAGGGCAGGGCGTTGATTTCCGACATGGCATCGCCGGTCACCAAGCCGGGCGCGAGATCGGCGCCGACGACGATGCGGCGGCGCTGGTCATAGCGGCGGATCTCGGTCGGGCCCGATCCGAAGCCGATTTCCGCGACCAGGCGCAGCGGCACGGAGCCGCCATTTTGCGTCGTCACCGGCAGGTTTTCGATCGTCGACAGATCGCGGCGCGATTCTTCGGCGAGGGCTACACGGATCGGAATCTGCCGGTCGCTGAGCGAGAAGCGCGCGGCATTCTGATCGATCTCGCCCTGCGTCGCGATGCGGATGGCGCGGCTGAGTTCGGCCGTGGTTACGCCGAGATCGGCGGCGAGATCGAGACGCGGGGTGACCACGATCTCGGGTCGACGGAGATCGCCATCGATGCGCGGCGCGACGACGGTGTCCAGCTCGCTCATCTGGCGGACGAGTTCGTCGGCGGCCTCTTGCAGTACATCCGGGTCGTCGCCGCCGATAACCATAGAGATATCGCGGCCGCTGAACCCGCCCTGCTGCGAAATGAAGGTGACGCGCGCGTCGGGAATCGCGCGCAGCAGAGGTGCGGTTTCGCGTTCGAATTCGGTGCTCTTGCGCTCGCGATCGTCATGCAAGGTCATGAAGATGCGTCCGCTGCCCGGGTCGATCCGCTGGAAAGCGGTGCGGACCTCGGGCTGCTCGCGGAGGATCGCGGCGACCTGATCCGATACGCGTTCGGTTTCCTCGAGCGTGGTGCCCGGCACCATCTCGATATTGACCCGGCTGAAATCGTCATCGGTTTCCGGCTGGAACGTCATTGGCAGCTGGCTGAACGCGAATATGGTAGCTACGAGCGCGCCGCCGCCGCCGATCAGCGCCGTTTTCCAGCGATGGACGAGCGACCATTTGAGCAGCGCCATATAGCGGTCCATCACCGGGCCTTCGCCATGTTCGCGCACGCCTTCGGCGCGCAGGAAATAGGCGGCGACCAGCGGCGTTATCAATCGCGCGACGGCGAGGCTCATGATCACCGCGACCACCGTCGTCACGCCGAACTGAATGAAGAACTGGCCGGAGATGCCGGGCATCAGCGCGACAGGCATGAACACGGCGACGATCGCCATGGTCGTGGCCAGCACGGCAAGGCTGATTTCCTCGGCCGCGTCGATCGATGCCTGATAACTGGATTTGCCCATCCGCATATGTCTGACGATATTCTCGATCTCCACGATCGCGTCGTCGACAAGGACACCGGCCACCAGACTCAGCGCCAACAGGCTGATGAAGTTGAGCGAGAAGCCGAACAGATCCATGAACCAGAAGGTCGGAATGGCGGACAGCGGGATCGCGATCGCCGAGATCAGCGTCGCCCGCCAGTCGCGCAGGAAGAACCAGACCACGATCACCGCCAGGATCGCGCCCTCGATCAGCGCCATCATCGCCGATTCGTAATTCTCGCGCGTATATTCGACCGTCGTGAAAAGCCGGGTGAACTGGACGCCCGGATTGTCTTCCTCGATCTCCGCCAGCACCCGCTCCGCTTCGTCATAGACCGTGACGTCGGATGCGCCCTTCGCCCGCTCGATGCCGAAACTCAACACCTGGCGATTGTTCATCTTGGACAGCGAACGCTGTTCGCCATAAAGATCGCGCACATCGGCGATATCGGCAAGCTTGATAGTGCGACCGCCGCCCAGCGCAATATCCGTCTGCCCCAGTTCATAGGCGGTTTCAGCGTTGCCGAGCACGCGGACCGACTGTTCGGAGCCCGCGACTTCGGCACGGCCCCCGGCGGCGTTCAGATTGACCGCGCGCAGTTGCGCATTGACCTGGCTTGCCGTGATACCGAGCGATTGGAGGCGTGCCGGATCGAGGATCACGCGAATCTCGCGGCTGACCCCGCCGCCGCGATCGACAGCCGCCATGCCGTCGATGGAGAGCAGCTCGCGCGCCACCGTATTGTCGACGAACCAGCTCAGTTCCTCGAGCGTCATGTCGACATTTTCGACCGCGAAATAGGCGATGGTCCCGCCGCCATTGATCTCGACGCGGATGATCTGCGGTTCGAGAATACCTTCGGGCAGGTCGCCGCGAATCTGGGCGATCGCGTTGCGGACATCGTTCACGGCCCGGTCGACCGGCGTGCCGATGGTGAACTCGATAAAGGTGCGCGAATTGCCTTCGTTGACGAAGGAGGACAGCGTGTTGACGCCGCTGATATTCCGTACCGCCGCCTCGACCCGCTGCGTGACCTGGTTTTCCAGCTCCGTCGGCGCCGCGCCCGGCTGCGCGATGATTACTTGGACGGCGGGAAAATCGACCTCGGGACTGTCATTGACGTCGAGCCTGACGAAACTGACGATACCGGCCAGCATCAGCCCGAGGAACAGCACGAGCGGCGGAGTCGGGTTCTTGATGGCCCAGGTCGATACTGTCCGGAAACTCATGAATGGATCCTAGCTCTCTTCTTCCTGGGACATACGCCGTGGGATGACCTCGTCTCCCGGATTGAGGAACGCCCCTGCCGACCGTACGACCCGCTCATTGCCTCGCAGGCCCTCGCGGATCGTAATGCCCGCGGTGCCGACCGTACCGATGGTCACGTCGCGGCGTTCGACGATGTTATCCTCATTGATAATATACACATAATTGCCGTCGCTGTCGCTCTGCACGGCCGACTCGGGCAGCATCGGCGCATCGACCGAGCCGCTGACAATCTCGGCGCTGGCGAACCCGCCCGGGCGCAGGCCCTCCTGATAGGGTAGCGCAATACGCGCGCGGCCCTGCCGGCTCGTAGCGTCGATGGTCGGCGAGAGCTGCCAGATCTGTCCGACAAAGCGATCGGCCGTGCCGACCGGAGTGATCGTCGCCTGCTGGCCAACCGACATCCGGCTGAGATCGGATTCGGAGACCTGCGCGTTCATTTCCATTTCGCCGCCTTGGGCGAGCATGAACAACGCGCCGCTGCCGGCACTGACGACCTGGCCCGGCTCGGCGTCGCGCGCGAGTACGAGTCCGGCAGACGGCGCACGGATCGCCAGACGCCCAGCGCGCGCGCGCAACTCGTTGAGCTGGGCTGCCGATACGTTGACGCGCGCTCGTTCGGCATCGCGGGTCGCCGTCAGTCGGTCGATATCGGCCTGGCTGATGAAGCCGCGCTCGACGAGCTGGAGCGAGCGATCGAGATTGGCCTGGGCGAGCGCCAGATTGGCGCGCGCGACCTCAAGCTGCGCCGCTGCGCCGCTGACCTGTTGAGACTGGACCGAACTCTCGATGGTCGCCAGAACCTGGCCGGCGCCGACCCAGTCGCCGGCATCCACCAGGACGCGCGCGATCTGTCCGCCTTCGCCGGCGACGCCGACAGGCATCGGGCGCCGCGCGGCCAGTGTGCCGCTGGCGCTGATCGTGTTCGATATCGACTGTGAACCGGGAACGATTACGGTCACCGTCGGCAATGCGCGCGCCGGGCCGTCTTCGCCCGCTGCCGGACCTGCATTCTCTCCGGCCCCGCCGGCGAACAGGAAATAGGCGGCGACGATGGCGAGCGCGGCGACGACGGTCCCGATGATGATGACCCGCCGCCGGCGGTCGCGCCGCCTTTCTTCTTCTTCAAATTCGCTCATCGGCGCTGCCTCTTCGCCTGTAAAGCGTTGTTCGATATTCATATCTGCCACCTTGGCCTTACTCCGCATCTTTCACTGTCGTGCTGTATTACATTAATAAAACACAAGGCTCAAGCGGTAAGTGTTTTCGCGGTTCGTTTGCGTTTTTTGCAGTGCGAAATCAAGGTGTCCTAACGGACGGATTCGACCGTTCATCGAAGCGCAACCACGAATCTGCTCGGAGGAACGGGTATAGCGGGCCGATGGTTCAATAGTATCGGCTCATATCATATCGGGAGTGCCATTGATGAGATATCTTGTTCCAACGCTCGCCTTTGCCTGTTTCGCGGTGACCGTTTCGCCTTCGGCAACGGCTCAGACCGCCGCGCCAATGTCCGTGATCGACGGAACGCGACTCGATATCGTCGCCACCGGCGAGTCGCGCCGGACCCCGGATGTGGCGGTCATCGGTGCCGGTATCGTGACCGAGGCGCCGACTGCCTCGGCCGCGCTCCAGGCCAACAATCGCCAGATGAGCCGGGTGTTCGATGCGCTCGAGGCCGCCGGGTTCGCCGATCGCGATATCCAGACCGCATCGATCAGCCTCAGTCCGCGCTACGATTATTCGGACCGGAACGAACGCCGCCTGCTCGGCTATACCGCCTCGAACCAACTGACGATCCGTTTTCGCGAGATCGAACAGGCGGGATCGGTGATCGACACTTTGGTCGCGCAGGGCGTGAACCAGATCAACGGGCCGAGCTTTCAGATCGATTCGCCTGAGGCGGCGCTGAACGAGGCGCGGCGCGATGCGGTGCGCAAGGCGCGCGAGCGCGCCGAACTCTATGCCGCCGCCACCGGGATGCAGGTCGTGCGCATAGTCGCCATCAGCGAAGCCGGCGCGGCGCAGCCGCCCGTCATCATGGCCGGCCGCGCGATGGCGATGGACGCTGTCGAAGAAGCGGCGCCCCTGCAGGTTGCGCCCGGCGAACAGCGGCTCACGGCGAATGTCTCGGTGACGTTCGAGCTTCAGTAGAAGTAAGCTGCAATAGACGTACAAAAAGGGCCGGGCGAATCGCTGCCCGGCCCCGTATTTCTTTCGCCGCTTGTTAGCGGACGCGTCCGCGCTGGATCAGGTTCATGATCAGCAGCAGGACTACCGCACCGATGAAAGACATGCCCAATGCGATGGGCGACCATTCGGTCAATGTCGCGCCGACACCGAAGAAGCCGCCGATAAACTTCCCCAGAAACGAACCGACAATGCCGACGATGATGTTCCAGAAGATGCCCATCGAGGCATCCCGGTTCATCACGATGCTGGCAAGCCAGCCGATGACACCGCCGACAACGATTGCGATGATGATACCCATATCTTTTTCTCTCCCTGTATCGCGTCGTCACCACGACGAGCGCCTTAGGCTATATCCGCTTTTACGCGCGGCGATCCATTTCGGTTCCGCGACGGGATTCTGACTTACAGAGAGATAGAGTAGACTGTTACGTCCCAAAAACAAATTCCCCGGCCGCCGACGGAGATGGCGACCGGGGAATCCGTTGCTCGCTGGCGACCGCTGCTCGGCCGTGCGACAAATCCGGTTCTAATATTTCTGCTGACGTTCGTAGAGCGACTTGTAATGCTGGAGGCGCGTGACGCGCAGACCCGGCATGCCCGAACGGTCGATCGCGCGTTGCCAGCTGGCAAACTCCTCGACCGTGAGATCGTAGCGTTCGCAGGCCTCGTCGACGGTCAGCAGACCGCCGTTAACGGCTGCGACGACCTCTGCCTTGCGGCGGACGACCCAGCGGCGGGTCGAGGGCGGCGGCAGCGTATCCAGCGTCAAGGGTTCGCCCAAGGGGCCGATCACTTGCGCAGGGCGTATCTTCTGGTTTTCGATCATTCTTTCCTCGATAGGATCAGCCGATCCGGGCTTGGTCCGCAGCATTACGATGAACGCCTTATAATCAAAGGGCGTTGAAGGAAGCCTAAAATGCCAAGGTAAACAGCCATTTTACCAAGCCTTCTTTTCGGTTACCGGCGCGTTCCAATATGGGACCGCCGGGTTGAAACTGCCGCGCAAAACCGCCGCCTGCGTGACGGCGGCAAAGGCGTCGTCATGCGGTTGCGGCGCAAACAGCGCGATCAAAGACTGGGCGGTGTCCATAGTGCGGTCATTCCCCATAGCCAGCCGTGTTGCGAGCCGGGCAGTCGGCTGCGCAGCCTGCGCCGCGGCATGCAGAGCGACCAGCGCGCGGAAGTCCGGCTTGATCCTGCCGGCAGCGTCCATGCGTCCGCCAAAGGGGCTGAAGTTCATCTCCATGGACACCCGTCTTAGGGGCCAAGGTTGAAAACGTGGTAAAGGCGCCGGCAACGCTTTGGTGAGGATTTTCGCTGCAATTCGCGGGTTTTGGTTAGCAAAGCAAAAATGCGGGACGGATTGCCCTTTGCGTGCGGCGTTCCGAAACCTTAAATAGCTCGCCATGACCGAGACCGATTTCCAGTTGGGCCGCCCGGCGAACGAAAGCCGGATCGTCGTTGCCATGTCCGGCGGCGTCGATTCATCGGTCGTGGCCGCGCTCGCCGCAAAGACCGGCGCCGAGGTGATCGGGATCACGCTGCAGCTCTACGATCATGGCGAGGCGACCGGCCGCACGGGCAGCTGCTGCGCCGGGCAGGATATCCGCGACGCGCGCGCCGTGGCCGAGAAACTCGGCATCGCCCATTATGTGTTCGATTATGAGTCGCGCTTCCGGGAATCGGTGATCGACGATTTTGCCGACGAGTACATGGCGGGGCGGACGCCGATCCCGTGCATCCGCTGCAACCAGAGCGTGAAATTTCACGACTTGCTCGGCATGGCGCGCGATCTCGGTGCGGATTGTCTGGCCACCGGCCATTATGTCCGCCGCGTGATCGGCGAGCAGGGCCCCGAACTGCATCGCGCGCACGATCCGGCGCGAGACCAGAGCTATTTCCTCTTCGCGACGACGAAGGATCAGCTCGATTATCTGCGCTTTCCGCTGGGCGGCATGCCCAAGTCGGAGGTCCGCGAGATCGCGAAGGAGCTTGGTCTCGCCGTCGCGCTCAAGCCGGACAGCCAGGATATCTGTTTCGTGCCCGATGGCGATTATACGAAAATCGTCAAGAAGGTTCGGCCTGAAGCGGGCGAGGGCGGCGAGATCGTCACGCGATCCGGCGAGGTCCTTGGCGAGCATAAGGGGCTGATCCATTATACGGTCGGCCAGCGCCGCGGTCTCGAGATCGGCGGCCAGCCCGAACCGCTCTATGTCGTGAAGCTGGAGCCGGAAACGCGGCGCGTCGTCGTCGGCCCGAAATCGGCGCTGGCGGTTGCCGCGGCGCGGATCGAGGATCTGAACTGGCTCGGGGATGGTTTCGACGGCGCGATGACGGCCAAGGTCCGTTCGCTCGCCAAGCCCGCGCCCGGGCGCTTCGATGGCGATCTGGTCACGTTCGACACCCCCGAATTCGGTGTCGCGCCCGGGCAGGCAGCCGTCCTCTATCAGGGCGACCGGGTCATGGGCGGCGGCTGGATCGCGGAGACGGTCGCGGCCGAAGCGGCGCTGGCGGCCTGATGCGGTTCGCGCGCTGGACCTTCGGCATTGCCGCGGTCTGGGGCATCGCGGTCATCGCACCGCTCTACTTTCTCGAAAGCCGGATTGCGGCCGATTTCCCGCCGCCGGTAGCCCGGCCCGAACTCTATTACGGCTTTATCGGTGTCGTGCTGGCGTGGCAGCTGGTTTACGCGCTGATCGCGACCGACCCTGTCCGCTATCGGCCGATCATGCTGATCGGCGCACTCGGCAAGCTCTCCTTTTTCGGCGCGTGCGTGGCGCTCTATGCGCAAGGGCGCGTTGAAGCTTCTTTGATTGCCACGACGGCGCCGGATCTTCTGTTGGCTATCCTGTTCGGAATTGCCTGGGCAAAGACCGGCCAGACCTCGGTCAACCGCTGACTGCCTAGTCGGCATCCGGCAACGGTTCTAGCACGCATCCCAGTCCCTCGCGGAACTGCGCGGACCGGCTGGCGAGCAGCGGGACGCTGGCTGTGATGCGTTTCTCTTCTGCGTCCTCGGTCATCGAGATCATCTCCATGCCCGGCTCGTAATCATTGTAGCAGCTCTCCATGTCGCGCCCGCCGATATAGCGGCAGGAGCAGACGACATGCGCGCCATAACCGACGCCGAGTTCGACCGTCGGTTTCATCCGCATCGCGTAAACGACGACGGCGATCAGCAGGACGATCAGCACGATGATCGTACCGGTGAGAATTGGCCGCTTCACTTTCATGGCGCTCAGCCGTAGCGTGAAGCGATGATGAAGCAAAGATGGCTCATTCCCCTCGCCGCCGGGGCGGCGCTGATGGCGGTTGCGGCGGCACCCGTGCTCGAAACCGATCGGACGGACGAGGCTGCGCTTCCGGAGGAAGCTCTCGCCGAAGACGTTGTGGCCGAGTCGCGTCCCGATATCGCGGCGCTGGTCGACGATCTGTTCAGCGAGGATGTGGTCGGCGAAACGCGCGTCGTGCTCGTCATGCATGAGGGCGAGATCGTTGCGGAGCGTTATGCGCCCGGATACACGGCCGATATGCGCTATATCTCCTGGTCGATGGCCAAGACGGTGACGGGAATCCTGGTCGGTTTCCTCGTCGACGATGGCGTGCTCGAACTCGATGCGCCCGCGCCCATCCCCGAATGGCGCGGCGAAGACGATCCGCGCGGGGCGATTACGCTCAGGCACCTGCTGCATATGGCATCCGGGCTCGATCATACCGAGGTCAACGACCCGATCTGGGATTCCGATACGAACCGGATGCTCTTTACGACTGGTACCGACGACATGGCGGCCTATGCCGTGTCGCGGCCGCTCGAGGCCGATCCCGGCGAGAAATACGAATATTCGAGCGCGACGACGGTGATCCTGTCGCGCATCATCGCCGATGCGCTGACGGATTCGGAAGACCCGGGCGAACGCGCCGCAGCCTATCGCCGCTTTGCCGAACAGCGGTTGCTCGGGCCGGCCGGCATATCGAGCGTCTATTTCGAGTTCGACGCGAGCGGCACCCAGATCGGCGGCAGCCTGATCCATGCGACCGCGCGCGACTGGGCGCGGCTCGGCGAAGTCATGCGCACCGGCCAGGCGCATGACGGCACGCCGATCATCTCGCCCGAATGGCGCGAGTTCATGCTGACCCCATCGCCGCTCAACGGCGAATATGGCGGGCAGACCTGGCTCAACCGGCCCGGCGGCGTTTTCGAGACGCCGGTATTGTTTCCCGATCACGCGCCCAATTCGCTGTTCGCGTTCAACGGGCATCTTGGGCAATATGTCATGGTGTCGCCGGAACAGGGGCTGACGGTCGTCCGTCTCGGCAATACGCCGGACGGCGAATTGCGCGAGGCCGTGGTTATGCGGCTGGCCCGGATATTCGAAGCCTTTGGTTGACGACAAAGCTGTGTCGCAGGTCATAGCCTGTGGGGCGATGGGCCGCTAAACACGCCCCAGAAGCGGCCAGAAAACGGCTTATCGCTGTTCAGCCCCGCTTCACCGCAGCCATGCCATGGGGGTCATGGGTCGGCGCATTGGGGAAGAAACGGACATGAAATCCAGGATATTGGCAAGTTGCGGTGTGGCGATGATGGCGATCGCGCTCAGCCCGCCGGTCATGGGCCAGGTGCAAGACGGCGCGTTGAGGCTGGGCCAGACGGCACAGGGCGAGCTGACCGCCGGCGATCAGGTGGCCGGGGGCAAGGACCAATATTATGACGAATGGACGGTGCGCGCCGCCGCAGGCCAGCGCGTCTCGGTCATTCTGGAATCCGAAGCCTTCGATACGCAACTCGCGGCCCGCCTTCCCGACGGCACGCGGCTCGTCAACGACGATAACCATTGGGTCCCCGAAACGACCAACAGCCGGCTGGACTTCACCATGCCGGCGTCCGGGGAACTCGCCGTCCGCGCGCAATCCTTCCGCCCGTCGGACGACGGCGCCTATACGATCCGCCTTGTGCCCACCGACTCGCTGCAGGTCGCGGCCAGTGTCATAGCGCCGCAGACTATTTCGATCGGACAGACCCGCAACGGCAGCCTGTCTTCGGACAGCGATAGCGAGATTGCCGGGCGCTACACGGATCGCTTCGTCTTCCGCGGCACGCGCGGTCAGCGCATCGATCTGCGCGCCTCGGGCGATTTCGACACTATGCTCACCCTGTCCGGTCCCGACAGCTTCCGGGTCCGCAACGACGATGACAGCACGGCGGGCGAGCCGACGCTCAACAGTCGCGTGCTCGCGACGCTGCCGGCCGATGGCGAATATACGATCGCCGTCACCAGCTATGGGCGGGGCGCGACCGGCGACTATGAACTGGCCACCGGTCTCAACCGCAACGAAGTGGCCGATACCGCGACGATCGCCGGCAATGCCGCGCCGCTCGCTTTCGGGCGGACGCTGACCAGCGAGCTTGGCAAGGACGATGAAACGCTGGGGAGCGGGGAATATCTGGAGCGTTACAGCTTCGAAGGCCGGCGCGGCCAGCCGGTGACGATTGACCTCAGCTCCGACGAGTTCGACACCTATCTGATCCTGCAATCGCCGTCCGGCGAGCAGGTCGATATCGACGATACCGGCGAATCGCTGAACAGCCGGTTCGAGCGCGTGCTGGAGGAAGATGGCGTCTATACGCTGATCGCGACCAGCTATGCGCCCGGCGAAACCGGCGCGTTCCGGCTGGCTCTCAGCGAGGGCACGACGCGCATCCCGGCCAATCCGGAACAGCGTCAGGTCTTCGCGATTTCCGTCGGCATCGCCGATTATGGCGGCAACACGTCCGATCTGAGCTTCACTGACAGCGATGCGGCAAAACTGTACCAGAAATTCGAAGAGCTCGGCCTGCTGCGGCAGGAGAGCATCTTGCTGACCAACCAGGATGCGACGCTGCCTGAATTTCGCCGCGCCTTTCAGCGGGTCGCCGCGCAGGCCGGTCCGGACGATATCTTCCTCTTCTTCTTCTCCGGCCATGGCAGCCAGGTCGACGATCCCAATGATCGCGCTGAGCTGGATGGGCGGGACGAGACGCTGGTCTTCGGCGATGGCGCGGAACTGACCGACGACGATCTGGCAGCCATGTTCGCCAATATCAATGCGGGCACGACGATGATCGTGCTGGACGCCTGTTTCTCGGGCGGGTTCGAGCGCGATCTGATCACCCGTCCAAACATGATGGGCCTGTTCAGCTCGGAAGAGGATCTGACTAGCCTTGTCGCCTCGGAATTCAACGCGGGCGGTTATCTCTCACGCTTCTTCTCGGACGGCGTGGCCGGGCAGGCCGACGACAATGCCGACGGCAATGTCACCGCCGGCGAACTCGTCTCCTATCTCCGCTACCGGTTTCGCGAACAGTGCGACGGGCGCAACTGCATCGAGGCCGAAACCGGCGATGCGCAGCGCAACCATCAGGAACTGGTGGTGCAGCGCGGCAGTGTGCAGGTCGACGATATCCTTGTGACCCTGCCCGAACAGTTCGGCGTGATGGGCGGCGCGCGCTAGAAGAAAAACTCGCCTTCGATCACGGTCGCGCAGTGCCCCGAAAGCACGGCGCGATCGCCGTCTAGCCGGCATCCCAGATGGCCGCCGCGCGCACTCGCCTGAAAGGCGGAAAAGCTGTTGCGGCCCAGCCGTTCGGCCCAGAAGGGCGTGAGTGCGGCATGGGCGGAGCCAGTCACCGGATCCTCGTCGATCCCCCAGGCGGGGACGAAAACGCGGCTCACGACATCGGTGTCGGCGCCTTCGGCCGTGACGATCGCCATCAGATGGATATCGGCCAGCGCCTTGAAATCGGGGCTGCATGCCCGCACGGCAGCGTCGTCCGACAGCCGGATGATCGCCGTGTCTTCCGCCGAATCCGCCACCGACAGAAACACCTCGCCATCGGGCGTGCCGAGCGCCTTGAGCAGATCGGGCCGGTCTGCCGGTTCGACGGGCGTGATCGGCAGGTCGAGTTCATAGCCGTCGTCCGAGCGTCGCACTTCCAGCACACCGGCTTTGCGCGTGCGGAAGCGGACGGCGTCCATATCCGGATTCTCGCTGAGCAACAGATGGCCGGTTGCAAGCGTCGCATGGCCACACATCGCCACCTCGGCGCCCGGCGTGAACCAGCGCAGCTCGAAATCGGCCTCGGAATCGTCTTGGGCGGGCAGATAGTAAGCCGTCTCGCTGAGATTGTTCTCGACCGCGATGGCCTGGAGGATGTGGTCCTCCAACCATGTCTCGAGCGGCATCACCGCGGCCGGATTACCGCCGAATGCGCTTTTCGAGAATGCATCGATCTGTACGAGGCGTAACGTTGGCATGGACTGTCTCCCTTCGCTTCGGCGCTTAGTCGCGCGCAAGCATCCAAGAAAGTCGGATTATCTCTTCAGGGGTAAAGCAGCCCTTCGTCCCAGCCGTCGTCCGTGCGCGTGAAGACATGGCGATGATGCAGGCGGTGCTCCCCGTCCTTCCAGAATTCGATGCGCTGCGGATCGAGGCGAAAGCCGGACCAGTGCGGCGGGCGCGGCACGTCCCGTCCTTCGAATCGCAGACGCACTTCTTCGTAACGCGCCTCGAATGTCTCGCGGCTGTCGAGTGGGCGCGACTGATCCGATGCCCAGGCGCCGAGCTGCGAATCCCGGCTGCGGGTGGCGAAATAGGCATCGCCTTCTTCGTCGGACACGCGGCTGACCGGGCCTTCGATTCGCACCTGGCGGCGCAGCGATTTCCAGTGAAAGAGAAGCGCCGCCTTTTCGGTCGCGAGCAGTTCGTCGGCCTTGCGGCTTTCCAGATTGGTATACCAGACGAAGCCGCGTTCATCGTGACCCTTCAACAGCACCATGCGGACCGAGGGTTGATGATCGGGCGTGGTGGTGGCGAGCGCCATCGCGTTCGAGTCGTTGATCTCGCTGGCGCGCGCCTCGGCGGCCCATTCGGTGAATATCGCGTGAGGATTGCCGGTAGGGATCTCTGTCATGCCGGGGCTTCTAGGCCAGCCGGCCATCGTCTATCAACGATAGAAATCATTCGATGAGTTCGATGGGTAATGGGGAACCAAGATGGATTGGCCGACGATATTCAGCACCGCGAACCTGCTGGCCATGCTGGCCTGGGTCGCGTTGATCTTCGGGCCGCGGCGCGAGATCGTATTCACTATCTTGCGGGAAGGCGCGGTGGGGCTTCTTAGCCTGTTTTACGCCGCGCTCCTGATCTACCTGGTGGTCATCGCGCCGGCCCCCGGTGGCGACGGGCCGGACTTCACCACCATCGAAGGCGTGCGCACGATTTTCGCGACCGATGCGGGGCTGACGCTCGGCTGGGTCCACTATCTGGCGTTCGACCTGTTCGTCGGCCTGTGGGTCGCGCGCAACGCGGATTCCATTGCCCTGTCCCGTTTCGTGCAGGCACCGATCCTGCTCGCAACCTTCCTGTTCGGACCGTTTGGACTGGTCATCTACCTTATCGTAAGGCGGATACATGGGATGCCGGAAACGGCTTGAAAAACAGGGAACTCTACCCCATTTCAGTTGTTGTATTTTTGCAACAGTTGGCTAATGGGACATGATGTACGACACGGACACTATGGCAGCAGATCCATATGCAACACTTGGAGTTTCCCGCGGTGCCAGCGAGGCGGAGATCAAGTCCGCCTATCGCAAGCTCGCCAAGGAGCTGCACCCGGATCGCAATACCGATAATCCGAAGGCGGCCGAAAAATTCTCGGCGGCCACCAATGCCTATGACCTGTTGAGCGACAAGGACAAGCGCGCCCAGTTCGACCGCGGAGAGATCGACGCGGATGGCAATCCGACCCATCCCTTTGCCGGTGGAGGCTTCGGCGGCGGGCAGGGCGGCGCCGGCGGTTCGCAGCATTTCGAATTCTCCGAGGCTGGCGATATCGGCGATATCTTCGAGGGGCTGTTCGGCGGCGGGGGACGTCGCACGACGAGTTCGTCGCGCGGACCGTTCGGCGGTTTCGGACGCCAGGCACCGCCGCGCAAGGGTGCGGACATGGGATATCGGCTCGCCGTTCCGTTCGAAGCGGCGGCGCGTCTCGACGATCAGCGCATCACCCTGTCGAGCGGGAAGACCATCGATCTCAAGCTGAAACCCGGTGTGGAAAACGGCACGCAGATGCGGCTGACCGGACAGGGGCAGGAGGGTCCGGGCGGTGCCGGCGATGCGATCGTCACCATCCTTGTCCAGGACCATAAATTTTTCGAACGCGACGGCGACAATATCCGGCTCGATATTCCCATCGGTCTCGACGAAGCGGTGCTGGGCGCGAAGATCAAGGTGCCGACGGTCGACGGGCCGGTCATGCTGACCGTGCCGAAAAATGCGGCATCGGGAAAAACGCTGCGCCTCAAGGGCAAGGGTTTCCACAAAAAGGGCGGCGGGCGCGGCGACCAGCTCGTCAAGCTCGAGATCGATTTGCCCGAGGATGACAAGGACCTCGCCGAGTTCGTCAAGAGCTGGAAACCGGGCAAACCGCAAAACCCCCGCTCGGAATTCGGTGTCTAGGGCTAAGCCTTGAGTTTACGGACAAATCCTTGACGCACGAAGCTTCGCAATCGCCTGAGGCGCGCCGCAGGCTTGCCGAGCTTCGGATCCGCGAAGGGCGGCCGGTGGAAAAGCCGGAGCCGCGAACCTGGGGCTGGACGACGCTCAAGCGCATGGCCGAGGGTGTCTATGCCGAAGGCTTCGTCCATGCGGGCAATCTGGCTTTTATGGCATTGCTCGCGCTCTTCCCGTTTTTCATCGTCATGGCGGCCATCGCGCAGATCGTCGGGCGAACCGAAGACGGCCTACAGGCCGTTTCGCTATTTCTCCAGAGCGTACCGCCGACCGTCGCATCGGCGCTGGAAGACCCTATCGCCAGCGTCCTGTCCGCGCGGACGGGCAGCCTGTTGTGGATCGGCGCGGCCATCGGACTGTGGACGACGACGAGCTTTATCGAAACCATCCGCGAAATCCTGCGCCGCGCCTATGGCACGTCTTATGGCCGGCCTTTTTATGAATATCGTCTGTTTTCGATCGGGTTGGTGATCGTCGCGGTTGCGCTGGCGCTGCTGGCCTTCGCGCTCCAGTTCCTGCTCACCGGCATCGAGCAGTTTATCTATGACGTGCTGCCGGTCCTCGAGGAATATCGCGTGCTGGTCTCGATCTCGCGCATCGTGCCGGCTTTTGCGATATTTCTCGCCTTCTATCTCGTCTTCTGGACGCTCACGCCGCGCGAATATCGCGCCCGGCGCTATCCCAAATGGCCCGGCGCGCTGCTGGTCACGGTCTGGTGGCTCGGTACGACCGCCCTGATGCCGATCATGCTCGCCAATCTCATCAGCTACGACCTCACCTATGGCAGCCTCGCCGGCTTCATGCTGTCGATGATGTTCTTCTTCGTGATCGGCTATGGCGTTGTCGTCGGCGCGCATTTCAACGCGGCACTGGCGGAAGTGCCCGAAAGCGAGCTAAGGGAGCGGGTGGACGAAACTGCGTCCGAAAATGAAATCGAGGAACCGTAATGGCGGGATTGATGGAAGGTAAACGCGGGCTTGTCATGGGGCTCGCCAACGACCGGTCGCTGGCATGGGGCATCGCCAAGCAGCTGCACGAGCAGGGCGCGGAGATGGCGTTCAGCTATCAGGGGGAAGCGCTCGAGCGGCGCGTGCGGCCGCTCGCCGAGCGAGTAGGCTCCGATTTCCTGATCGAATGCGACGTTTCGGATATGGACGCGCTCGATACCGCGTTCGCGACACTCAAAGAGCGTTGGGAGACGATCGATTTCCTCGTTCATGCCATCGGCTTTTCCGACAAAAACGAGTTGCGCGGCAAATATGTCGATACCAGCCTCGACAATTTTCTGATGACGATGAACATCTCGGTTTATTCGATGGTGGCCGTCACTAAACGCGCGAGCGAGATGATGCCGGATGGCGGATCGATCCTGACTTTGACCTATTACGGCGCGGAAAAGGTTGTGCCGCATTACAACGTCATGGGTCCCGCCAAGTCGGCGCTGGAAACGAGTGTCCAGTATCTCGCCATGGACCTCGGGCCGGACAATATCCGTGTGAACGCGATTTCGGCCGGGCCGATCAAGACGCTTGCGGCGAGCGGCATCGGCGATTTCCGCTATATCCTCAAATGGAACGAGCTGAATTCGCCGCTGCGCCGCAATGTCACGATCGAGGATGTCGGCGGGGCTGGCCTCTATTTGCTGAGCGACCTGTCGGCGGGCGTGACCGGCGAAACCCATCATGTGGATGCCGGCTATAATGTCATCGGCATGAAGGCCGAAGATGCCCCCGATATCGCGTTGGAAAAGTGAGTCCGTCTTCCCGCCGGGAGAGAAGGTGAGGGACTTGTGAGCTATAACCAATTCGGACGCGTTTTTCGCTTTATGACCTGGGGCGAGAGCCATGGACCGGGGCTTGGCGTCGTGATCGACGGCTGCCCGCCCGGGATCGAGCTGTCGGAAGGCGATATCCAGCCCTGGATGGACAAGCGCCGCCCGGGCCAGTCCCGCCACACGACCCAGCGCCGCGAACCCGATGCCGTCAAGATCATGTCGGGCGTCTATGAAGGCCGCACGACTGGTACGCCGATCCATCTGATGATCGAGAATGTCGACCAGCGCTCGAAAGACTATTCCGACATCGTGGCCAAATACCGGCCCGGCCATGCCGATTATACCTATGACGCGAAATACGGCTTTCGCGATCCGCGGGGCGGCGGGCGCTCCTCCGCGCGCGAAACGGCCGCACGGGTCGCGGCCGGCGCAGTCGCGCGCAAGGTGTTGGGCGAAGATATCGCGATCCGCGCCTATCTGACCGAGCTTGGCGGCATTCCGATCGACCGGACTCGGTTCGACGATACCGCCATCGATGCGAACAGTTTCTTCTGTCCCGATCCGGCCGCGGCCGAGGAGTGGGAGGCGGCCGTCGACGCGGCGCGCAAGGATGGCAATTCCCTGGGTGCCGTGGCCGAATGCGTGGCGACCGGCGTACCGGCAGGCTGGGGCGCGCCCGTCTATGCGAAGCTCGACGGCGAGCTGGCCGCCGCGATGATGTCGATCAACGCAACCAAAGGCGTGGAGATCGGCAACGGCTTCGAGGCGGCGCGGATCACGGGCCGCGACAATGCCGATGAGATGGCGGCTGGCAACAAGGGGCCGCGCTTCCTTTCGAACAATGCCGGCGGCATTCTCGGCGGGATATCCAATGGCGATACGATCGTCTGCCGCACCGCCTTCAAACCGACGAGTTCGATCCTTACCCCGCTCAAAACGGTGACGCGCGACGGCGAAGAGACGGAGATTTCCACGAAGGGCCGGCACGATCCGTGCGTCGGGATTCGCGGTGTGCCCGTGGTCGAGGCGATGATGGCGCTCGTGCTGGCCGATCAAATGTTGCTTCACCGGGCGCAATGCGCCTGATAGACCGACTCGTTTGGGGGTAGAGTTGGAAGCAATACAAGCCTTTATCGATGCCAATCAGGCGGTTATCGGCCTGTCTATCCTCGGCATCATGTTCGTCGCCTTTCTGTTCGAGCGCTTCCCCGCGGCGGTCATCGCGCTGTTCGGCGCCTGTACATTCCTCTTTCTCGGCATCCTCGATTCCGATGGCCTGTTGTCGGTATTCTCCAACCCGGCGCCGATAACGATCGGCGCGATGTTCGTGCTGTCCGGCGCGCTCCTGCGGACCGGAACGATCGACGCGCTGGCCTCCGGGATCGTCGCGCGCGCGGCGAAGCGGCCGAAGCTGGCGCTGTTCGAACTGTTTATCGGCGCCTTTGTCGCTTCGGCCTTCATGAACAACACGCCGGTCGTGCTCGTGCTCATTCCGATTATGGCGCGGCTGGCCGAGGCGACCGGGATGTCGGTCAAACGGCTGCTGATCCCGCTATCCTATATCTGCATCCTGGGCGGCACGATGACGCTGATCGGGACCTCGACCAACCTCATCGTCGACGCGGTCGCTCGGCAGGAAGGCATGGAGCCGTTCGGGATTTTCGAAATTTCGCCCTATGGTCTGATGGCGGCTTTGGCGGGTGCCGTGACGCTGGCGATTTTCGGGCCGATATTGTTGCCCAAGGGCGATCCCTCGTCGCTCTATCGCAGTACGGAGGATACCGATTTTCTCACCGAGCTGATCGTTCCCGAAGACGGCGACATTATCGGCCGCAAATACGGAGAACTCGCAGCGCTCAGGCCGACGCGTCTGAAAGTGCTGTCGATCAAGCGCGGCGAGCAATTCATCCGGCACGAGCTTTCCGAGGAAATCGCGATGGCCGGAGATCATGTGATCATCCGAACCGATATGACCGAATTGCTGTCGCTGCGCCGTACGCGGCAGTTCGAGATGGGCATCGCCGGGAAGAACGGCCCCAGCGCAAACAGCGAGGCGCTGGTCGAAGCGACGATTGCGCCGACCCATCCGAGCCTCGGGCGCCGGCTCGCCGATATCCCGTTCCTGAGCCGGTTGCGGGTGCGGATCATCGGTATCACGCGGCACCGCCAGCTACCCGGGCCGGATATGGCCAATGCCCGCATGCGCGCGGCGGACCATCTGCTGGTGACGGGCTCGGAAGACGCGATCCGGCGGATGTACGAGAATCCCAATCTGCTCGGTGTCGGCCAGACGCGCACGCGCGAATTCCGCCGTGATCGCGCGCCTATCGCGATCCTTGCGCTCGCCGCCGTGGTTACGCTCGCCGCGCTCAATATCGTTTCGCTCGCAGTGGCCGCGATCATGGGCATGGGCGCGATCCTGGCCGCCCGCTGCATCGACGCGGAGGAGGCCTGGGGCTCGATCGACGGCAATGTGCTGATATTGATCTTCGCGATGCTCGCGGTCGGCGTCGGGCTGCAACAGGCGGGCAGTGTCCAGCTGATCGTTGCCGCGGTGGTCCCGATCCTCGAAACGGTCCCGACCTGGGCGCTGATCTTCGTCGTCTATATCCTGTCGGTGCTGCTCACCGAGATCGTCACGAACAACGCCGTGGCGGTGATTGTCACGCCGATCGTGATCGGATTGGCGAACCAGCTCGGCGTCGATCCGCGCCCGCTGGTGATCGCGGTGATGTTTGCCGCTTCGGCCAGCTTTGCGACGCCGATCGGCTATCAGACCAACACGCTCGTCTATGCGGCCGGCAATTATCGCTTCCTCGATTTCGTAAAAGCGGGCTTGCCGCTGACCGCGGCCGTGGGCTTCACCACCTGCTGCACCATCGCATTCCTGTTTGCGTAGCGGTTGCGGTGCCGCGGCTCGGGCGATAGCGTTGACGCGCCATAGGGCGGGGGAGATGTTGCGTGCTCAGGAAATGGTTTGAAATCCCGCTCTGGCGGCGCGTGGTTGCGGCGCTGATCCTCGGCGGGATTACGGGCTACATCTGGGGCCCCGGCGCCGAAAGCATCAAGATTGTCGGCGATATCTTCATCGATTTCATCAAGATGCTGATCGTGCCGCTGATTTTCTTCAGCGTCGTCTCCGGCGTCGCATCAATCGGCAATATCGGGCGGCTGGGCAGTGTAGGCTGGCGCGCGATCGTGCTGTTCGTCGTGACCGGGCAAGTCGCGGTGTGGTTGGGCCTCGCGCTTGGCACCTGGTTCGAACCGGGCATCGGCGTCGACACCACCAACCTGCAGATGGGTGACGTGCCCGATCCGGCCCAGCCGACCTGGCAGGAGATGATCCGCTCGATGATTCCTGTCAGCCCGGTCGACGTGATGGCCAAGGTGCAGGTGCTACCGCTGATCGTCTTCTCGCTGCTGGTTGGGATCGGCATCCTGCTTGCGCGCGGCGATGTAAAGGATGACGACGAGGCAGAGACCCACAGCGGCGTGCACGGCGCCGCCATGATCGCCAAGGCCTTCGATGGCGGCGCGTTGATCTTCCAGAAGATCACCATCCTGGTGATGGAGCTGACCCCGTTCGGCGTTTTTGCGCTTATCGCCTGGGTGGTCGGTACGCTGGGGCTCGACGCGGTCTATGCGCTCGCAAAGCTGGTGGGCATGAACTATCTTGGCTGCCTGCTGATAATCGGCGTCATGTATGTCGGCATCCTCGCCTTTCTCGCGCGGGTTTCGATCATCGGCTTCTTCCGCGGCATGATCGATGCGATCGCGGTCGCCTATTCGACTGCGAGTTCCTCCGCGACCCTGCCGGTGACCTTGCGCTGCACCCAGCGCAATCTCGGCATCAGCAAACCGACTTCGAGCTTCGTCGTCTCATTGGGATCGACCATCAATATGGACGGCACCGCGATGTATCTGGGCCTCGCCACCCTGTTCGGCGCACAGATGTTCGGCGTCGATCTGAGCATGACCGACTATGTGACAATCGCGATCCTGGCGACGGTCGGTTCGGTCGGGGCGGCGGGTATTCCGGGAGCGGGACTGGTGATGATGGGCGCGGTCTTCGCGGCAGTCGGCGTGCCGCTGGAAGCCATCGCCTTCATCGCCGGGGTCGACCGGATCATGGACATGATGCGCACCGCGACCAATGTGACCGGCGACGCCACGGTGACCGTTACGACCGCGAGCATGCTTGGCGAACTCGACAAGGAAGAGCTCAGAAGCGCCGACGATATTTAGGGGCCGGACCCTAGGCGCGGCGGATGCCGACAACCGTACCTTTGGTACCGTCGCTGGCCAGTTCGAAATCGAAATTCGGATAGGCCTTGGCCCAGCGGCGACGGATGACGCGCTCGCCCGGCCGGGCGCCATCGTCGAGCATCACCATCCCGCCAATGGCTATCTTCTCGAAGGCCTGCGCGGCCCCGCCGCGGGTGAACGGGTGGATCGTCCAGCACGGCCCGTCGATCAGCATCAGGTCGATATCGTCCGGCAGCGCGCCGTGATCGTACCACAGACCGTCCCACGGTTCTGCAGGCTCGGCCAGCGGTACCGCATGCATATCGGCGGACAGTCCGTGCTCGGCTAGCCATTGGCGCGTCGCTTCTACGAAATCGGCATGCTGGTCGAAACTGATCAGCTGCCCGCCCTCGCCGACCATCTGCAACGCGCGGGCGGCGATCAGGGTGGACGCGCCAGCGCCGAATTCGACGACCCGTTTGGGCCGGGCTTTCAGGATACGATCGGCGATCTTGCCGAGCAGCGCGACATCGGCTTTCCAGCTGCCGAGATTGGGTAGCGCATCAGCGGGAAGCTCCAGCCGCGCCAACAGTCTCCGTTTATCCGTCTGGCTCCCGCCGCGCAGCGAGCGCAGGAGCCATGGCCATTGCACCGCGCCGATGCCGATTAGCGCCGCCCAGTCGGACGGCTTGCGGTCGAACGCGGCCTCGTCGGCATGCGCGCGGGGGAGCAACTGGGTGGATTCGCGCGAGGTCATGGGTTCAGCCCGGTTCGTCCATCGCGGCGATGTAACGCTCGATCAGGGCGATACCTTCTTCGTGCAACATCCCGCGGCCGAGTTCGGGCATGGCGATACCGGGATCCTGCGAGCGCATGCGGAAGACGAAGATCGAACGTTCGGGATGGCCCGGTTCGATATCGTAATCTCGTCCGCCGCTGCCGCGCCCGGCGGCGACCGGCCGTTTCAGGATACCGCGCGCCACCTGGTCGACCTCGTTATAGCCGAGGAACAGCCCGGAATTGCTCGCGCTCCCCGAACGGCTGTGACAATGGGCGCAATTGATATCGAGATAGGCGCGCGCGCGTTGGTCCAGCGTGCCGTCGCTCTCGTCGTTCCATACGGGCACGCGGGGAGCACCGGCCGGTGCGCGGTCCAGGATCGACCAGTCGACCCATTGGGCGAGCCGCTGGCCGTCGTTCAGATTGCGCGCGTTCGGTCCGATCAGTGCGATCTCGTCATTGTTGGAATGGCAGGTCTTGCACTGATTCTGGTTGGGCACGCGATAGTCGATCGCCTGCTGCGCGCCCTGCGCATCGATCCACGAAACGGGAATCCGCCGCCCGGCGCGGCGCAACACGGCGTCCGAGCCGTCTTCGTTCCAGACATAGGGCAGCGCGACCCAACCATCGGCGCGGCGCAAGAGCACGCGGGTCTCCAGCCAGCGGACCGGGCTGTCCGCATCGCGAAAATCGGCCGGATAGCCGAAGCTCTTGATGAGCGCGGAGCCGACCGGAAACTCGAACACGCCATCGGCATTGTAAGTCGCCGTCTGGCCCTCGGGCACATAAACGAAGCGGTTCTTGATCGCATAGTCGCTGAACAGCGGCGTATTGAGCGTGTAATGCGTGACGCGCTCGTTCGGCGTCTGGCCGATGCCATCGGTGAAGAAGTGGAATTCCGACAGGGTGCGCGGCAGTGTATCGCCGGCGATGAGCTCGGTCGCCACAGGGGCGGGCGCGCTGGCGCTGACGAGCGTCAGCCAGCCGGCCAGTGCGGCGAACGCCCGGATCACCGGAGCGCGGCCTCCATGGTTTCGGGCAGGACGACAGCCGCGGGCGTTTCGGGGACGTCGTCGGTCGCCAGGCTGACCGGCCGCGGCTGAGCGTCGGTCAGCGGTTGGCCGGCCTGGGTCAGGCCCAACGAGACTACGCTTGCTTCGTCGTTGCTCAGTACGATCTCGCCTGTGCCGTCCCACAAAATGGGGGGCAGCGATCCGCCGAGCGCGGCCGCCAGCGCCTCGCCGCCGGGTATATCGGGGGCATAACCGGCGCGGCCATGAGCGTTGCGTTCGAGCAGAACCTCGCGCGGATAGGGATTGTAATTCTCATCGTCGAAGGTCTCGGTATAGGAGACGATAAGCACATTGCCGGTGCCGTGATCGCCGATCACGTTCTCGAACACATGAACGTTGCGATTGGCCATCACCATGATGCCCATACCCGCCGGCACGCTGGCGACGATATTGCCCTCATGCGCAAAATTTGCCGTATTGTTATCGGTGATGAGGTTGTGGAAGATGCGGGTCGAATGCCCGCCAACCTGCGGCAGGTTGGGCAGATCGAAAACGAGGACGCCGCCCGTGTTGTTGGTCGCGATGTTGTTGTAAACATCGGCATGCATCGAGTTCTCGATCTCGATCCCCGCGACATTATAGCTGACGATATTATTGCGCACGACGATCTGGTCCGACTGGCCGACATAAATGCCGGCATCCGACGAGCCGGTCACGGTCGTCCCGTCGACCAGCACATGCGTCGATTCCACCGGATAGATGCCATAGGCGCCATTGTCCGGATGCGGCCCGCGCGTCCATTCGACGCGGATATTGTGATAGACGATCCGGTCGGCTTCTTTGGACTTAATCCCATCGCCGCGCGTATTCTCGACCGCGAAATCGCGGAGCACGACGTCATCGGACGTAACGAGCAGCCCTTCCCCCGATCCGACCTGGTTGGAGAAGTCGAGGATCGAGCTATCCGGCCCAGCGCCGCGCACCGTGACATTGGCGACATCGAGCGAAAGCCCGTCGGTCAGTTCGAACCGGCCTGCGCCGATTTCCACCGTATCGCCCGGTTCGGCGATGATCAGCGCCTCTTGCAGACGCTCCTGCGCGTCCGGCCCGGTTTCCACGGTGTGAACGGCGGCGAATGCACTGGTCGATGCCAGCAGCATTGCCGCAGCTGCGATATATTTCATATCTCTGATCCTCTCCCTAACGCGGATCAGTCTACTAACAACGCTGTAAACGATCAATCAGTGAACGGATCGCGCACCAATATGGTATCTTCGCGCTCCGGGCTCGTCGACACGAGCGCCACGGGGCAGCCGATCAGCTCTTCCACTCGCCGCACATATTTGATCGCCTGGGCGGGTAGCTCGCTCCAGGTTCGCGCTCCGGCCGTCGACTCGCTCCATCCTTCCATCGTCTCGTAGACCGGCACGGCGCGCGCCTGTTCGCGGGCATTGGGTGGAAGATAGTCGTAATGGGTGCCGTCGACATCATAGCCGATGCCGATCTTGAGTTCGGCAAAGCCATCCAGCACATCGAGCTTGGTCAGCGCGACGCCGCTGACACCGGACACCGCGCAGGTTTGCCGCACAAGGGTCGCGTCGAACCAGCCGCACCGGCGCTGGCGGCCCGTCACCGTGCCGAATTCATGGCCGCGCTCGCCCAGGCGCTGGCCGATCTCGTCCTCGAGCTCGGTCGGAAAGGGCCCCGCGCCGACCCGGGTCGTGTAGGCCTTGACGATGCCGAGCACGAAGCCGGCGGCGCTGGGGCCGAGACCCGAGCCGCTCGCCGCCGTGCCCGCGATCGTGTTCGAACTGGTAACGAAGGGATAGGTGCCATGATCGATATCGAGCAGCACGCCCTGTGCGCCTTCGAACAGGATGCGCTTGCCCTGTTCGCGCGCCTCGTTGAGCGAGCGCCACACGGGCCGCGCGAAACCCAGCACGAAATCGGCGATTTCGGAGAGGTCGGCCAATAGCCGCTCGCGGTCGATCGGCGCTTCCCCGAATCCGGCGCGCAAAGCATCGTGATGCGCGCAAAGCCGGTCGAGCTGCGGACCGAGCGCGTCGAGATGGGCGAGATCGCAGACGCGGATCGCGCGGCGGCCCGCCTTGTCTTCATAGGCGGGGCCGATGCCGCGCCGCGTCGTGCCGATCTTGCCTTCGCCGCTCGCATCCTCGCGCAGCGCGTCGAGATCACGGTGGATCGGCAGGATCAAGGGGCAGGTCTCGGCGATCTGGAGCAAATCCGCCGTAATCTCGACGCCCTGGCCCTGCAGCTTCTTGACCTCGTCACGCAGCGCCCACGGATCGAGCACCACGCCATTGCCGATGAAACTCGGCGTGCCACTGACGATACCCGAGGGGAGCAGCGAGAGCTTGTAGGTCGTATTGCCGATAACGAGCGTATGGCCGGCATTGTGCCCGCCCTGGAACCGCACGACGCAATCCGCGCGCGCGGACAGCCAGTCGACGATCTTGCCCTTGCCCTCATCGCCCCATTGGGCGCCGATCACGGTAACATTAGCCATGGAGATTTGCTTTCGCTTGGGGGTTGCGCTCCGCTCCTAATCGCCCCGCGCGCGCGCGTCCACGCCGCTGTTCAACGGCCAGTTCGAATCAGGTCCGCGGATCAGGCCGGGACGGGGTCGTCACCGTCGAGACGGTGGGTGCAGCCGAGGCTTTCCGCGCTGTCCCCATCGGTCAATGCGGCGACCGTGCGCCAGCCCTCGGAGCGCAGCCGCTTCGCGAGCGCCGTGTCGGTGCCGAGCGGAAGGAACAGGCGCCGCTTGTCCTTTGCGCCCAATCCCGCGTCCACCAGCGGATCGAGATAGAGCGAAAAGCCCATCGCCGGTTCTTCGCCGCCGTCCGCGCTGCAAATCGTGTAGCTGCCGCCGCGCCCGATCTCGCCGGCAATGTCCGCGCCGAACAGGGAGAAGCCGAGCCAGCTCTGATATTCGAAACCGTGGCGTTCGGTGGGATCGAGGGTGATCGTCGCACGGCCGTCCAGCGCCTTCGCAATCTCTTCGACCGCGTCCAGTCGCGATGTGAGCGTGCCGCCAGCATCGATCGCCCGCATCCGTTCGAGCGCGCGATCGACCGGACCAGCGGCGCGGATCAGCGGCAGATAGGCGTCGGCGCCCAGCGCGGCGATCGCGCCGGCATCCTTCTCGTCCAGCTCCGCACGCACGGGTTCGACGAGCTCGGGCGCAAGCGGAAAGGGGCCGTCTGCCAGGGTCGGCACAAGGTCGGGCAGCGTCAGATCGACCGTGATATCGGCGACGCCAGCCTCGGTCAGCGCATCGACGGCCATCGACAAGATTTCGCTCGCCGCGGCGACGCTGTCCGCGCCGATCAGTTCGGCGCCCGCCTGCGATAACTGTCGTTCGGGACGGAGTTGGGTTGCGCGCAGCTTCAGTACGTCGCCGCCATAGGCAAGCCGCAACGGCCGCGCGCGTGCCGCCATCCGGGTGGACGCGATCCGGCCGATCTGTGCCGTGATATCCGGGCGCAGCGCCAGGGTCCGGCGTGAGACCGGATCGATGATCCGGAGCAGGTCCTGCGCACCGTCGGATTTCAGCTGGCCGACCAGCCCTTCCTCGAACTCGGCGAGGGGCGGTGACACGCGCTCATAGCCATAGGATGCGACGCTATCCATGACCGAGCGCAAAAGCCGCGCGGCGGCCTCCGCTTCGGGCGGAAGCCGGTCGCGCAGTCCTTCGGGCAACAGTCCGGGCGGGATGGTTCTCATGGCAAAGGCCTTAGCGGCTTTATCGATTCGCTAGAAGCGCAGCGCCTTGACGGTTTTCACACCCTCAAGGTTGCAGACGTTCCACATCACCGGCTCTTCGACCGCCTGGTCGACGGAAAGCAGCAGTACCGCGTCGCCGCCGCCTTCGCGCCGCCCGAGATGGAAGTTGCCGATATTGACGCCCGCTTCGCCGAGCGTCGTTCCGATGCGTCCGATGAAGCCCGGCTTGTCGTCATTGACGACGTACAGCATCGCGCCATCGAGATCGGCCTCGATCTGAATGCCGAACAGCTCGACGAGCCGCGGCGCATCCTCGCCGAACAGCGTGCCGCCGACCGATTTCTCGCCCTCTTCGGTCATCACCGAGACGCGGATCAGCGTATGATAGACGCCTTCGCGATCATGGCGGATCTCGCGCACGTCGAGACCCCGTTCTTTGGCAAGATAGGGCGCGTTGACCATGTTCACGGTGTCCGAATAGGCCCCCATGAAACCGGCCAGCACGGCGCCGGTGATCGGTTTCTGATTGAGCTCGGCGGCCGCGCCTTCGACCTCGATCGAGATCCCCTTGACCGCGTCATGCGCGAGCTGGCCGACAAGCGAACCGAGCTTCTCGGCGAGCTTCATATAGGGTTTGAGCTTCGGCGCTTCCTCGGCCGACAGCGAGGGCATGTTCAGTGCATTGGTGACGCCGCCATTGACCAGATAATCGGCCATCTGTTCGGCGACCTGGATCGCGACATTGACCTGCGCCTCGGTCGTCGAAGCGCCGAGATGCGGGGTCGAAATCAACCCCGGCGTACCGAATAACGGATTTTGCTTCGCCGGCTCCTCGGCATAAACGTCGAGCGCCGCACCCGCGACATGGCCCGATTCGAGCGCCTCTTTTAGGGCCGCTTCGTCGATCAGGCCGCCCCGCGCGCAATTGATGATGCGCACGCCCTGTTTCGTCTTCGCCAGCGCCTCGGCAGAGAGGATACCGCGCGTCTGGTCGGTGAGCGGCGTGTGAAGCGTGATGAAATCCGCCCGGCCGAGCAGCGTATCGAGATCGACCTTCTCGACACCGAGTTCGACGGCCCGTTCCTCGGTCAGGAAGGGATCATAGGCGATCACTTTCATGCGCAGGCCGATCGCCCGCTCGGCGACGATCGAGCCGATATTGCCCGCGCCGATCAGGCCGAGCGTCTTGTGGGTCAGCTCGACGCCCATGAATTTGGACTTTTCCCATTTGCCGGCCTGGGTCGAGACGTCGGCCTGCGGGATTTGCCGGGCGAGCGCGAACATCATCGCAATCGCGTGTTCGGCAGTGGTGATGGAATTGCCGAACGGCGTGTTCATCACGACGATGCCCTTCGCCGAAGCCGCCGGGATATCGATATTGTCGACCCCGATACCGGCCCGGCCGATCACCTTGAGATTGGTCGCGGCTTCGAGGATCTCGGGCGTCGCCTTGGTCGATGAGCGGACAGCGAGGCCGTCATACTCGCCGATAATGGCTTTGAGCTCTTCGGGATCGAGGCCGACCTTCTCGTCGACTTCGCAGCCGCGCTCGCGGAAGATTTCGGCGGCTCGGGGATTCATCTTGTCGGAAATAAGCACTTTGGGCATGGAATTGTCTCCTGCTGTATTCCTGCGAAGGCAGGAATCCAGAGCTGCAAGCGATGGCGTTCGCCGCCCTGGGCTCCTGCCTCCGCAGGAGCACGTGATTAGTTTGAAAGCTCGGTTTGGACCTGCGCATAGGCCCATTCGATCCAAGGCAGCAGCGCTGCGACATCGTCGGTTTCCACCGTCGATCCGCACCAGATGCGCAAAGAGGGCGGCGCGTCGCGATAGCCGTTGAAATCATAGCCGATATCGCGCTCTTCGAGCATCGCCACGATCTTCTTGGGCACCGCCGCCTGATCGTCCGCCGACAGGCCGTCATACCAATCGCCCTGGAAGACCATGCAGACGCCGGTATTGGTGCGCTTGTCCGGATCGGCGACCATGTTGCGGACCCACGGTGTCGCCTCGATCCACTGATGGACGACAGCCGCGTTGCGGTCGGCGCGAGCCTGCAGTTCGGGCAAACCGCCGATCGACTTCGCCCATTCAAGCGCTGCGATATAATCCTCGGTCGCCAGCATCGACGGCGTGTTGATCGTCGCGCCTTCGAAGATCGCACGGTTGAGCTTGCCGTTCTTCTTGACGCGAAAAATCTTGGGCAGCGGCCAAGGCGGATCGTAGCTTTCGATCCGCTCGACGGCGCGGGGCGAAAGGATCAGCATGCCGTGCGCGGCTTCCGAACCCATCACCTTCTGCCAGCTATAGGTCGTCGCATCGAGCTTCGGCCAGTCCATCTCCTGCGCGAAGATCGCCGAGGTCGCGTCGTTGATCGTGACGCCCTCGCGTTCGTCCGAAATCCAGTCGGTGTCGGGGATTTTCGCGCCCGACGTCGTGCCGTTCCAGGTGAAGACGATATCGTCGCCCGGGTCGATCTGGCGAAGGTCGGGAATTTCGCCATAATCGGCTTCGAGGACGCTCAGCCCGTCAGGCTTCAACTGCTTGACTGCGTCCTGAATCCACACATTGCCGAAGCTCTCCCAGGCGGCGACGGTGGCCGGGCGCGCGCCGAGCATGTTCCACATGGCGAGTTCGACCGCGCCCGTATCGGACGCCGGCACGATGCCGATCAGATAATCGTCGGGAATGCCGAGAATCTCGCGGCTGAGATCGATCGCATATTTGAGCCGGCCCTTGCCGAGCTTCGACCGGTGCGAGCGCCCGAGCGAATCGGTGCTCAACTTGTCGAGCGACCAGCCGGGAAATTTGGAGGTGGGTCCGGATGAAAAGAAGGGGCGGCCCGGACGGACCGTAGGTTCGTTAGTCATGTCATTCTCTCCTTACAGAGAGCACGCGCTGCGTTGGGACAGCGTGGCCCGGAGCCGCAATGCGTTTTGCAGCGCAGCATGTCAACATGAGTGGCGAGAAAAGTACCCGGCCGGCTTCGCACGGCGGCCAGGCGCCGGTTCGTCGTAAAAAAAGCACGGCATGGTCGGCATTGCACAGGTCGGTGCCCCATGCGGCGCGTCGTTAACGAAGCGATAACCATGAATCGATAACGATATGGCCATGCATGTTCGCTTCCTCATTTTACCGCTTCTGCTGCTTCTCGGCGCGTGCGGTATGGTCGACGGCCGCACCGATGGGCCGAGCCCGTCGCAGCGGACCGAACGACTCCCCGAACCGAGCGCCGACACGCGCCAGTGCCTTGCGCTGCTGCGTACGCAGAATGTGCAGTATCGCCGCCTCCCGGATCGGCGGTTTTCGAACGGATGCCGCGCGATCGGCGCGGTGCAGCTGGTCCAGGTGGGAACGCCGACCAACAATCTCGGCGCGATGACCTGTCCTTTGGCGGAGCGCTACGCCCGATGGACCCGCGAAGTGCTTCAGCCGGCTGCTCGCGATCATTTTGGACAGCAGGTCACGCTGGTCGAGACGTTCGGCACCTATGGCTGCCGCAATATTGCGGGCACCGGACGGCTCTCCGAACATGGCAAGGCGAACGCGATCGATATCTCCGCTTTCCGGCTGGCCGATGGGCGGCGGATCACGGTGCTGGCCGGCTGGAACAATGACGACCGGCGCGAGCGCGCCTTTTTGCGCGATTTGCATCGCGGCGCCTGCGAGCGGTTCGAAATCGTACTCGGTCCGGAAGCCAATGCGGCGCATCGCGATCATTTTCATTTCGATATGGGTAGCCGCGGGCCATATTGTCGCTAAAGGATGGGATCGTTTCTCATCTCACGGCCTAAGCTATGAACGACCCAACTATTCCCGATCACATCTTCTACACATCCGGCGAGGACGCGGCTTATGCCCGCGAAAGCATTTCGACGCCGCAGACCGAGGATCCGGCCTATCGCCTGGCCTTTCAGGACACCGATTTCCTGCTCCGCGAGGATTTGCGGCCGATCCGGTTCCAGCTCGAACTGCTGAAGCCCGAACTGTTGCTCGACGAGGCCAATATCGGTTCGACGCTCGTGATGTACGGTTCCGCGCGCATTCCCGAGCCGGACAAGGCCGATGCTGTGGTCGAGGCGGCAGAAACCGAGGCGCAAAAGAAGATCGCCGAACGGCTCCGCGCCAAGGCGAAATATTATGACGAAGCCCGCAAGCTCGGGCGGCTGGCGAGCCAGTGCGATTGCGACGAAGACGGCAAGCGCCAGTTCGTCGTCTGCTCGGGCGGCGGGCCGTCCATGATGGAGGCGGCCAATCGCGGCGCGGCCGATGTCGGCGCGGAATCGATCGGGCTCAATATCGTGCTGCCGCATGAGCAAGCGCCGAACGAATTTGTGACGCCTTCCTTGAGCTTCCAGTTCCATTATTTCGCGCTGCGCAAGATGCATTTCCTGATCCGCGCCCGGGCCGTCGCCTGCTTTCCCGGGGGGTTCGGCACGTTCGACGAGATGTTCGAACTGCTGACGCTCGTGCAGACGGGCAAGATAAAGGCGCTACCGATCCTGTTGTTCGGCAAGGAGTTCTGGACGCGGGTGATCGATTTCCGGGCGCTGGCCGAGGAAGGCACGATTTCGCCGGACAATCTGAACATTTTCCGCTTCGTCGAAACGGCCGACGAAGCGTGGAAAATGATCAACGATTTTTACGTGGGACCGGTCGGCTGGAAGACCGGGCCGACTGTTCTGAACGGCGGTTAGCCGGATCTATTCGGCGGCTTCGGCTTCCGCAGCTTCTCCGCCCTCGATATCGGCTTCGGCTTCCGGATCGGCGGCCTCTTCGCCTTCGATCTCGGCATCTTCCGCTTCGGCTTCGGTTTCGTCTTCGGCTGGCGGTTCGGGCAGCGGCATGTTGGAGCCGTTGGCGTTCATATAGAGAATCAGCGCCGCGCGATCGAGCGGATCGGACAGGCCGGCAAAGCTCATCGTCGTGCCCTGCGCAAAGGCGGAAGGCCGGGCGAGCCAGTCGGACATATTGTCGAAATTCCATGTGCCTTCGACGGCCAGCAGTGCATCGGAATAGTTGAAGCCCGGGACGGACGCGATGTCGCGGCCGATCTTACCCCACAGGTTCGGGCCGATGCCGTTGGCGCCGCCCTCGTTGATCGTGTGGCAGCTGGCGCAGCGCCGATACACGGCTTCGCCTTGTTCGACGGTGACTTGCGGGAAGGCCATGGCCATCGTCATCTCGGCTTCTTCTTCGCCGCCCTCTTCAACAACGCCTTCGACGACATAACCCATGGTTTCGGGCCGTTCGCCGTGGAACATTCCATCAGTCACGATCGATGCGCCGAGCGCGACGATGCCGCCTGCCAAAGACCAGCCTGCAATGGTGTTGAACTGACTCATGATTTTTTGCTTCCCGCCTGTCCGGATTGGTTGCGCTGCGCTTTAAAGAGCGGTGCGCATTATCGCAAGCGCACAATCACTTGCCGTCGACCCATGCGCGCAGCAGCGTATGGGCGATGGCGAAATGCGGCGGGGCGATGAATTGCGCATCGACCGCGCCGTCGAACGCGTCCTGGACTTGCTGGCGCGTTACCCATTTGGCGGCTTCGATCTCCTGAGTGTCGAGCGTTAGCGCATCGTCCTCGACCGGGGCGATACAGGCCATCATCATCGTGTTGGGAAAGGGCCAGGGCTGGCTCGTCAGGTAGCGGACCGATGTCGCGCGGACACCAGCTTCCTCGAAAAGCTCGCGCGCGACGGCGCCTTCGAGAGATTCCCCCGGCTCGACGAACCCGGCCAGCGCAGAGTAGCGATCCGGCGGGAACAGCGGCTGGCGGCCTATCAGCGCCTTGTCTTCGAAGGTTGCCAGCATGATGACGACCGGGTCGACGCGGGGGAAGTGATCGGCCCCGCAATTCGGGCATTTGCGGCCCCAGCCGGCCTTGGAGACCTCGGACCGGGTGCCGCAACGGCTGCAGAACAGATGGCCGCGATGCCATTCGATCAAGGAGCGCGCGGCGGCGTAGGTCGCCGCTTCTTCGGATGGCATCATGTCGAGATGCCGCCACACGGCATAGGCGCGCTGCCCGACGGGCTGTCCGTCTTCGACCAGCGGCGCGAAGCATGGCGTCTCGCCGTCCAGCCCCAAGAACAACAGGTCGGCATTGTCGGGGCGGTCGGCCATCGAGCCCCAGGACAGGGCGCCGTCCGGCCCGATTTCGGGGTCGAGATCGTCGAGCTTCAGCAGCCGCGCGCGCAGGCTGTACTGGACCTCGGCCAGCTTCTCTTCGTCGATCCTGATCTGGTCGGCGCGATCGAGGCGCGAGTCGGTCAGGCCGGGATGGAAGGGGGTGATCACGCGTCATTCTCCCGCTGCGCAAGGGCCAGGGTGGCGGCCTTGGCGAACAAAGTCGGCAGTCCGGCATCTTCAATCGTATCGAGCGGCCACCATTCGCCGCTCCATTCGCGCTTCATATCCGTATCCGTCAAGGCGTTGCCCCCGACGACATCGAGTTCGAGCGCGAAATGGGTGAAGACATGGCTGACCGTTCCAAGCGGGGCCCAGTCGATATCGGCGGGCGCTTCGGCAAGACCCGGCGATGCGTCCTCCCATGGCCCGCTCGGAAGCGCGCGCATTCCGCCCAGCATCCCGCGGTCCGGACGGCGGACCAGAAGGACGCTGCCGTCATTTTCCAGCCAGAAGGCCGTACCGCGACGAACGGGCTTGGGCTTTTTCGCCGCCTTGACCGGAAAGCGGGCCGGATCGTCGGTTTCGCTTGCCTTGCAGCCGAATCTCAAAGGACATGCATCGCAGTTCGGATTGCGCGTCGTGCAGATCGTCGAACCCAGATCCATCATCGCCTGGGCGAAATCCCCGGCGCGGGACTTCGGTGTCAGTGCTTCGGTGATGCCCCGGATGTCCGGCCGCGCCTTGGGCAGCGGCGTTTCGATCGCGCGCAGCCGGGTAACGACCCGCTCGACATTGGCGTCCACCACCGTTGCCGCTTCCCCGAACGCGATCGCCGCGACCGCCGCGCCGATATAGGCGCCGATGCCCGGCAGCGTGCGCAGTTCGGCCTCGGTTTCGGGAAAGCGGCCGCCATGATCGGCGACGACGGCCTTGGCGCAGGCATGGAGATTCCGCGCCCGGGCATAATAGCCAAGCCCGGCCCAGGCCGCCATCACATCGGCGCTGTCCGCCGCCGCCAGCGCGTCCACGGTCGGCCACGTTCCGACGAATTTGGCGAAATAGGGCTTTACCGCCGCAACGGTCGTTTGCTGGAGCATGACCTCAGAGAGCCATACGCGATAGGGATCGGGCGCCGGTTCGCCCGGCGGCGCGCGCCAGGGCAGGGCGCGGGCATTGGCGTCATACCAGCGCAAAAGCGCCGCGCTCAGCGCCTCCGGAGCCTCGAAATCAGCCATTTAGCGGGGATTCGCGCGGGCCGTGATTATCCACATTGCCCGCAAAGTTTTTATGGCAGCCATTGGGGGCCTATGGCATGAGCGACGGGATGGCGAAAACCCGCAATATTTCAGGGCGCGATACGGCCAAGGGACGCGGCAAGCCTGCAGGGCGCAGCCGCCGTACCCGCGCGGTCGGCGATATGCTGCCGCAGATCGGCAAGGCATCGTTCCGCCGCTTCGGTTTCGTCCAGAGTTCGGTGGTCACGCGGTGGCGGGAAATCGTCGGCGAACGCTATGCCGAAGTGTCCACGCCGGAATCGATCCGCTTTCCGCCGGGCAAACGGTCCGACGGCACGTTGCGGCTCAATGTCGCGGGCGCGCATGCGACCATGATGCAGCATATCGAGCCGACGATCATCGAACGGGTAAACCGGTTTTTCGGCTATGCGGCCGTGGCGCGCATCGCGATCCAGCAGGGCCGCCCGACCCGGCCCGAAAAGCGGCCACCCGCGCCGCCGTCCCTGCGGCCGATACCCGAAGCGCTGGGCGAATCGCTGCGCGAGATCGCCGATCCGGAATTGCGCGCCTGTCTCGAAGGGCTGGCCGCATCGGTCGCGGCGACGGACGGAGCGCCTTTGGTCGACGATCAGGCGCCGCCCCGGCAATTGCAGATCAAGCGTCTCGGCGATATTGGCCGCGACGGACACAATGGAGTGAGCGAGTAATGAAAAGCGTTTTGAAAATATCCGCGATTGCCCTCGGCATGACGCTGGCGGCCTGTGGCGGCGAAACCAGCGCCAATGGCGGCGCGGCGACCGGCGATGTCGAAGCCGATACGTCGCAAGACTGGGTCGAAGTCGTCAGCAAGACCGAAGATGGCGGTTTCGTGATGGGCAACCCCGATGCGCCGATCAAGGTCGTCGAATATGCCTCGCTGACCTGCCCGGCCTGTGCGTCCTTTTCCGAGCAGAGCTATGAGCCGCTGACGGAAAACTATATTTCGCAGGGGCTTGTGAGCTTTGAAATCCGCAATTTCGTGCGTGATCCGCTCGATCTCAGCGCGGCGCTGCTCGCTCGCTGCAACGGCGAAGGCCCGTTCTTCCAGCTCAACGAGCGGCTGTTCATGAACCAGAACGCGATGTTCGAGACGATCCAGACCGCCGACCAGGCACAGCTCCAGGCGCTGACGACGCAGGAAGCGTTGCAGAGCGGCCAGACCTTTATCGGCTTTGCCGAAGCGTCCGGCCTGATCGAGCTTGTCGGCGGGATGGGTATTTCGGATCAGCAGGCGCGCCAGTGCCTGACCGACGCGTCCGCGATTCAGGAGCTCGAAGAAATGCGCAACCGCGCGCTGAACCAGCTCAATATCTCGGGCACGCCCTCTTTCCTGATCAACGGCGAATTGGTCAGCGGCGTTTCGAGCTGGGCGCAGCTCGAGTCGCGGCTCCAGGAGATGGTCGAGTAGGTTGAAGGAATTGGGGACACCGCACATCGAGGACAGGGCGCGAAGCCGATGCGGATAAAGCGCCTCAAACTTGCGGGCTTCAAAAGCTTTGTCGATCCGACCGAGCTGCGCATCGAACCCGGGCTGACCGGGGTCGTCGGGCCGAATGGCTGCGGCAAATCCAACCTTCTGGAAGCCTTGCGCTGGACGATGGGCGAAAGCTCGCCCAAGTCGATGCGCGGCGGCGGCATGGAAGATGTGATCTTCGCCGGCACCGACGCCCGGCCGGCGCGCGATTTCGCCGAAGTCTCGATCCTCGCCGAGCGCGATGAGAGCGACCGGCCGGACAATGATACGGTTGCGCTCGAGAGCGAGGTCGAGGTCGTCCGGCGGATCGAACGCGGCGCGGGGTCCGCCTATCGGGTGAATGGCCGCGATGTGCGCGCCAAGGACGTCGCCTTGCTGTTTGCCGATGCCGCGACGGGCGCGCACTCCCCGGCGCTGGTCAGCCAGGGCAAGATCGGCACGGTGGTTGCCGCCAAGCCCGCCGAGCGCCGCCAGATGCTGGAAGAGGCAGCGGGCATTGCCGGCCTGCATGTGCGCCGCAAGGATGCCGAGCAGAAGCTGCGCGCGACCGAAACCAATCTTGCCCGGCTCGACGATCTGCTCGCCGATATGGAAAGCCGGGTTCGTGCTTTGAAGCGGCAGGCGAGCGCGGCGCGGCGCTATCGGAAACTGACCGAGCGGATCGAGCTGGGCGAGGCACGGCTCGTGTTTGCGCGCTGGCGCGACGCGGCGCAGGCGGCGGAAAGCGCCAAGGCCGAGGCCGAGCAGGCCGAAGCGGCGGTCGCCGAAGCGTCCGAACGGCAACGCGCGGCGGCCGCGCATCAGGCCGACGCGGCGCGCACGCTTTCGGAGCAACGCAACGCGGCCCAGGAAGCGCGCGAGAGTGCGGCGGCGCTGGGCCATGAACTGGCGGCATTGAAAAACGAACGCACTGCGCTGGAACGGCGGATCGGCGAATTGGCCAGCCAGCGGGAAAATCTCGCGCGCGATCGCGGCCGCGAAGATGCGCTGGCGAGCGATGCGGCGGCGGCGCTCGAGCGGCTGGAGGGCGAAGAGGAGGAAATCGCCGCGCGGCTGGAAGGCACGGATGAACGGCTCGCCGAAAGCCAGGAGAAGGTCCAGGAAGCCGAAACCGTATCGCGCGATGCCGAGCTTGCGATGGCGCGTGCGCTCGCAGCGCAGGCAGCCCAGCAGGCCGATATCCGCGTAGCCGAAGCCAATGCCGAAAGCGCGCGGCAGCGCCTGGCGCGGGCCGAATCGGAGGCCGAGCGGATTTCGGCCGAACTGGCCGAGCTTGGCGATGTCGAACCGCTCGAACGGGCCTATCGGGATGCCGAAAAAGCGCGCGATCAGGCCGAGCAGCGCGTTGCCGATTTGCGGGCCGCGATCGAGACGGCCGATGAGAAACGCGCGCGCGCCGCGCATGAGCGCGACGAGGCGGAAAGCAAGACGGCCGCCGCTCGGGCCGCATTGTCTGCACTCGAGTCCGAAGCCGAGGCGCTGACGAAGGGCATGGACGATGCCGTCGACGACAAGGCGCTGGGCCATGTGCGCGCGGAGGCCGGGTACGAAAAGGCGCTGGCGGCCGCGTTGGGCGACGATCTCGAAGCCGGGCTCGGCGAAGCCAGTGCGCGGCGCTGGACAGGGTCGGATACGGCGAGCGGCGATCCCGATTTGCCCTCAGGGGTCGATCGCCTCGCCGACCATGTGACGGCACCGGCGCAGTTGATGCGCCGCCTCGCGCAGATCGGTGTCGTCGATAGCGACGACGGATCGGTTGCGCTGGCGGTCGGTCAGCGGCTGGTTACGCGCGATGGCGGCTTGCGGCGGTGGGACGGCTATGTGGCGCGCGACGAAGGCGCGGCGGCGGCGGACCGGCTAGAGCGCGCCAATCGTCTCGAAGCGATCGAGGGTCAGTTGCCCGAAGCGCGAGAAGCGGTGGAAACGGCAGCAGCGCAGGCGGCGGAAGCGATTGCCGCGGTAACCGAGGCGCGGACGACGCTCGAAGATTCGCGGGCTGCGCTCGGCACCGCCGAAGACGAAGCGCGCGCGGCCATTCGCGATCAGGATATGGCGCGCGCCGCGATCGAACGGCTGGCCGATCGGCAGGCCGGGCTTGCCGAACGCCGGGAGCGGGCGGCGACCGAGTTGGCCGAGGCGAAGGACGTATTGGCGGCGGCCGAGACGGGCATCGCGGATTTGCCGGACAGCGGCGATACGGATGCCTCGGTCGAACGGCTGAAGTCGGCCAGCGAGGCCGCGCGGTTTATTCTGGCGGAGGCGCGTGCGGAAGCGGCGACGGTCGGTCAGGCGATCGATGCCGACAAGGCGCGGCTGAATGCGGCGCGCGCCGAGGCCGATAGCTGGAAAAACCGGGCCGGCGAGGCGGCGCGGCGCGTGCAGGAAATGGCCAAGCGCGAGGCGGAGGCGGAAGCCGAAGCGCAATCGCTGGTCGATGCGCCCGAGGCCATAGAAGCCAGGATCGGCGTGTTGGACACCCAATGCGCCGAAGCCGAGCAAAAGGCGGAAGACGCTCGGACGGCCGAGCGCACAGGCGAAGAGCGCGTTGCGGAGACCGAACAGCTCGCGGCCGAGGCCATCGAAGCTCTGTCGTCGGCGCGCGAGCATCGCGCGGGCGGTCAGGCGCGGTTCGAAAATGCCGAAAGCCGGCGGCGCGAGTTCGAGCGGGTTTCGAGCGAGCGTTTCCAGTCGGCGCCGGGCGGATTGGCGGCGAAGTTCGAATTCGATGCGGAAACGGTTGCCGGCGCCGAGGATGAATCGGCGGCGCTCGACAAGCTGAAAGCGGATCGCGAACGGATCGGGCCGGTCAATCTCGTGGCCGAACGAGAGCTGGAAGAGCTCGATGCCGAGCGCGAGGCGTCGTTGGCCGAGCGCGAGGAACTGGGCCAGGCGATCAACCGGTTGCGCGGTTCGATCGGTAATCTCAATCGCGAGGGCCGCGCGCGGCTGCTCGCGGCGTTCGAGGAAGTGGACAAACATTTCCGGCGGCTGTTCGGGACGCTGTTCCAGGGCGGCCAGGCGCATCTGGCGCTTATCGATTCGGACGATCCGCTTGAAGCGGGGCTCGAAATCATGGCCCAGCCGCCCGGTAAGAAGCTGGCGACGCTGACGCTGCTATCGGGCGGCGAGCAGGCGCTCACGGCAATCGCGCTGATCTTCGCGCTGTTCCTCACCAATCCGGCGCCGATCTGCGTGCTCGACGAGGTCGATGCGCCGCTCGACGATGCCAATATCGAGCGCTTCTGCGAGCTGCTCGACAAGATGACGGCGGAGACCGACACACGCTATCTGATCGTGACGCATAACGCGGTGACCATGTCGCGCATGCACCGGCTGTACGGCGTGACGATGGTCGAGCGGGGCGTCAGCCGGTTGGTGTCCGTCGATCTGGGCGGTGCGGAGACCTTGTTGGCGGCGGAATAGCGGCGGCCTTCCGATTGCCGACCTATTCGCCCGCGTTGCCGCGCGTGCGCATATGATATCTCGCCCGCAGCGCGGCAGGCACATAATCGGTGAACAGACCGTCGATGCCGAGCGCAAGAAAGGCTTCGATTTCCCGTTCAGCCATACCATGGACCGTCTCTCCGCCCTCGATATGCAAATCGTCCGGCAGGAACGGATTTTCGGGACGGAATGTATAGGGGATAACCAACAGGCCACGCGCCTGCGCATCCGCGACAAGTCCGGTCGGCAGGCCCAGGGAATGGGCTGCGCGCCGCAGTATGAGGTTCTTGTCGGGCCCGATAGCATCGGCATAGGCGGCGATGGCCTCCAGCCCGGCCGGGCTCGTCATGTGCGCATAGCTAGTGTCGGGCGCATCGGCCGGGCTGCCGCGTCCGGCGATCAACTGCACCAGCCGGAGTTCGGTCAGCATGTCGATCTGCGCGAGCGGCGCGATCTCGAATGACTGGATCATGACTGGATCGTCCGCGCTGTCATAGCCGGCATCGGCAAGCTGGCGGACCAGCGCGTCCTCCATCGGCAAGCCTACCGATGCGGAATAGCTCGGATGTTTGATTTCCGGGATCAGGCCGACCGGCCGATCCTGGCGCTGCACCAGCGCAATGATCTCGGCGAGTGTCGGAACGGCATAGCGTCCGTCATGGTGCGCGCTATCCGGCCGCAATTCGGGCAGGCGTTCGCGGGCGCGCAGCGTGCGGATCTCGGCCAGTGTGAAATCCTCCGCGAACCATCCCGTCACTTCGCGTCCGTCGATCGTCTTGGTCGTGCGGCGTTCGGCAAATTCCGCGCGGTCCGCCACGTCCGTGGTGTCCGAAAGCTCATTCTCGTGGCGCGCGATGAACACGCCGTCGCGCGTCATCACCAGGTCGGGCTCGATATAGTCGGCGCCCTGGTCGATCGCGTGCTGATAGGCTTCCAGCGTATGCTCGGGCAGCTCCGAGGACGCGCCGCGATGCGCAATGATCAATATGTCCCTCGCGCCGGCGCTGTCAGTGGCCGGAGGCGTGGTCATACAGGCTGATAGCAAGCCGCACAGCAAGACGAGAAACGGTAGTCGCATAATCGCCCATCCTTCCAATCTCTGATCGCATAATCCTGCCTTTAGCGGCCGAAACATCGCGACCCGATAGCAGAAAGGCGGCAGACTAGAGCCCACCGCCTTTCGAGCAACTGTGTTTTTGCCTCACGGGTAGGTTAGGCAGCGCGCTCCAGTTCGGCAGGCTTGCGCTCTTCGAACTTCTTGGCGAGTTCCTTCTCGGTTTCTTTGCTCAGGCCCTTGGCCGCCGCGATGAACATTTCATTCTCTTCTTCCTCGATATGATGGAGGTAGCGATCCTTCATCGTGCGGAAGCGTGCGAGCCAGCCGGTCGAGGAATAATCCATTTCTTCCAGTTCGGCGAAATAGTCTTCGAGTTCCTTATGCTCGGCGACCGAGTGCTGCCCTTCATGGCGCAAATCGGGATCGGCGAGCATCGTCGCGTACAGCGTTTCTTCTTCCGCCGCCGCATGTGCGGTCACTTCGGTCTTGAATCGTTCGAAAAGTTCGCGGCGACCTTCGCTGTCGCCCTGCGTCTTGTCGATCAGGTCCAGCATCGTGCGATGCTTGTCATGATCTTCCTTCAATCGCGCGAAAATCTTTTCATTTGCCATTATACGTGTCTCCTGTGTGTGCATGCCCTATCAACGGGCGAGCAAGGCGATTGTTTCACCTAAGAATCGTTATTAACTGGAACGACTTAACCCTGTACGAAAGGACGTAGATGACGGACGTGAGGACAGTCGAAGACGTCGATTCGGGTAGGCTCACGCCGCTCGATCCGCATCAGAAAGCGGTCTTGCGTGTGCGCTCGATCATCGCGGGGCTGGTGCCGCTGATCATCCTGAGCGTCGGCGCGTCGATCCTCGAGCGCGAAGCCGGCTTTTCGTCGCTCTGGATCATCGGCGCGGGCATTTTCCTCTACATGGCGACGATACTTCTGTTGCCCGAACGGCGCTATCGGCGCTGGGGTTATCGGCAGGAGGGGCAGGGTATCCGCATCGCGTCGGGCCTGATCGTGCGCCGCGAGACGGTCGTGCCCTATGACCGGGTGCAGCATATCGACATATCGCGCGGGCCGATCGAGCGCTTTTTCGGCGTCGCGATGCTGACCCTCCATACCGCCGGCAGCTATAACAGCACGGTCGATCTTCCCGGGCTTGCGCACGAAGATGCGGAGCGGATGCGCGATGAGATCCGCACTTTTATCCGGCACGACCTGCCGTGAGCGAGCCGCCGGAAAGCTGGTCGCGGCTGCATCCCGCGACGTTCGCCATCCGTGCGCTCGAGCAATTGCCGCAGTTCGTACTCGGTTTGCCGGCGGCGGCCTATTTCATCGGCAATAGCGGGATAATGGTAGCATTGCTGTTCGCGCTCGTCGGGATCGCGCTCTCGGTGGGGCTCGCCTATCTCTACTGGTTGCGCTTCGCCTATCATGTCGGCGAGGAACAGCTGATCATCGAGAGCGGTATTCTCAACCGCAATCGCCGGACCATCCCGTTCGACCGCATCCAGGATGTCAGCCTCGAACAGAAACTGCTGGCGCGGCTGTTCGGCGTGTCGGTCGCACGGATCGAAACCGGCGGATCGGGCGGCGACGAGGGCGAGCTGGACTGTATCAGCCGCGAGGAAGCGGACCGGCTGCGGGATCGCATTCGCGCCTATCGGGCGGGTAGTGCATCTGAAACGGACACGACAAACGAAGCGACGGAAGTGTCCGAACCCGTTCTCTATACCATGTCGATTGGCCGGCTTGTGATCGCGGGATTGTTCAACTTCTCGCTCGTATTTCTCGCCGTGCTGGGCGGCGTCTGGCAATATGTCGGCAGCTATCTGCCGTCGGACTATCTCGATCCGCGCCAGTGGATCGATACTTATGGCGATCAGGCAGCCGGGTTGATGACCGCGCTTCCGATCCTCTGGTTTGCTCTGCTACTCATCGCGATCGGCGCGATCACCGGGCTCGTGCGCACCATCGCCCGCGAGTTCGGGTTCCGCCTGACGCGAACCGAGACGGGGCTGCGTCGGCAGCGAGGCCTGTTCACCCGCACCGATGTCGTTATTCCGCTGAAACGCGTGCAGGCGGTGGTCATCTCGACATCGATTCTCAAGCGTTTTTTGGGGTGGCATGGGATGGCCGTCCAGAGTCTCGGCACGGATGGCGGAGCGGGTACCAATCATGTCGTCGCGCCGCTCGCCCATACGGACGATCTGAAGCCGATATTGGATGAACTGCATTCACGCCCGCCACCGCCCGACGACCAGTTCGAGCGGGTTTCGCCGGGCCTGATCTATCGCAGCTGGCTGGAGGACGGGATCGTACTGGGGGTCGTCGTGGTCGGCGTGTCGCTATTCTGGACAGGCTGGTCCTGGCTGCTGTTACTGGCTCCATTCCTCGCCATCGCGCCGGTGCTGCAATACCGCGCCCATGGCTATTGTATCGACGGGGACCTGATGTTCGTGCGGCGTGGTTTCTGGCGTCCGCGCGTCACCATCTTGCCGCTCGACCGCGTGCAATCGGCAAGCCTGGTCCGCGGCCTGACGCAGCGCGGTTTCGGCCTCGCAACGCTTGCCATAGGCACGGCCGGGGCCTCGCTCGGATCGCCGCTCAGAATATTGGATCTGGAGGAGCCCGTCGCCCGGCGACTGCTCGGACAGCGCGTCTGCCCGGTCGGGTCCTAGTCTTTGAGGTGGAAGCCGATGCGGAGCGTCACCTGATAATGGGCAACCTTGCCGTCGACGACATGGCCGCGCGTCTCGGTGACCTCGAACCAGCCGATATCGCGCACGGTTTTTGCCGTCCGTTCGATGGCGCCTTCGATCGCGTCTTCGATGCTCGTCTTCGACGTGCCGACGACCTCGGTGACCTTGTAGATATTGTCGCTCATGATTTTCCTTTCCGGTTATCCTGTCAAAGCGCGAGCGGCGTATTCGTTGCATCGCCACGCCGAGTTTTCGGCGACCTTCCCGAAGGAACAGGGCGCGCGCAGACTATAGCATGCCGCTTGTCGAAGCGCCGCTGGCCATTCCTGCCCGGCGCGATTATTCAGTATGCGCAACGATTTAGGGGACAGGATGATGCGCGCATTGGTATTGGCTCTCGCATTGGCTTCAGCAGCGCCGGCCATGGCGGCGCCCGAGGACGATCTCGGTGCGCTGATGGACGAAGTCTGGGCCTCGGCCTTACGCGAGAACCCGGTGATGGCGACGCGCGTCGGCGTGCGCGACTATGACGACCGGCTGAGCGATATCAGCCTCGCCGCGCGGGACAGGCGGGCGGCGGAAGCCGAGGCCTTTCTCGCGAGATTGCGCGCCGTCCCGCGCGACGGCCTGTCGGCCTCCGCGCGCGCCGATTACGGCATCCTCGAACGGCTGTTGTCCGAAACGGTCGAGGCCAACAGCTATCCGCAGCGCATGATGCTGTTCACGACCTTTTCCAGTTGGCAGCAGAGTTTCGCCTCGCTGCCCTCGTCATTACCGCTCCAGACATCGGCGGATTTCGAAAGCTATCTGGCGCGCTTGCGTCTCTACCCGTCGATCAACGACACGGCGATCCGGATCAGCACCATGGCGGCCGAGGGCGGCTATACGCTGCCCTGCGAAATACTCGACGGTTATGAGAGCGCGATTTCCGGCGTGATCGGCGACGACATCACGCAATCGCGCTTCTACGAGCCGTTCCGCCGTCCGCGCCCCGCCGGGGTCAGCGAAGACGCTTTTGCCGAATATGCCGCAGAGGCACGCACGATCATCGAAACCGTGCTCGTTCCCGAATATGACGAGCAGTTGCAATGGTATAGCGAGACCTATCTACCGGCTTGCGCCACCGAAGTCGGTATCTCGGCCCAGCCGGGCGGCGCGGAATTCTACAATTTCCGCATCCGCCAGATGACGACGACCGACCTGACCGCCGAACAGATTCACGAGATCGGTCTCTCGGAAGTCGCGCGCATCCGGGCCGAGATGGAGGGAGTGGCCGCCGAAGCGGGCTTCGACACGCGCGAGGCCTTTATCGAGCATCTGCGCACCGATCCGCAATATTATGCGGAAACACCGGAAGAGCTTATGGCCACCACGGCGCTGATGGCCAAGGAGCTGGACGGGCTGATGCCGCAGTTCTTCGGCACGCCGGCGCGGCTTCCCTATGGTCTTCGCGCCGTGCCCGAAGAGATCGCGGAAGGCACGACGACGGCCTATTACAGCCCCGGCTCGCCGGAATCGGGCATCGCCGGCTATTATTATGTGAACACCTCGCTGCTCGATCAGCGGCCGCTCTGGGAGATTCCGGCGCTCTCCGCGCATGAAGGCGTGCCCGGCCATCATCACCAGATCGCGCTGCAGCAGGAGATGGACATCCACCCGCTGCGCCGCAACGCCGCCTTTTTCACCGCCTTTGTCGAGGGCTGGGGCCTCTATACCGAGCATCTCGGCATCGAAATGGGGATTTACGATACGCCGGCCGAGCATATGGGCCGGCTATCCTATGAGATGTGGCGCGCCTGCCGGCTCGTCGTCGACACGGGCATCCATGCGCTGGGCTGGTCGCGGGACCGGGCGATCGCTTTCATGAGTGAGAATACGGCGCTGACCGACGCCAATATCGAGGCGGAGGTCAACCGCTATATCTCATGGCCGGGCCAGGCATTGGCCTATAAGATTGGCGAATTGCGCATCCGCGAGTTGCGCGCGCAGGCCGAGGCGGCGCTCGGCGACCGGTTCGACATCCGGCAGTTCCACGATACGGTGCTCGGACAGGGCTCGGTTCCGCTCGACGTACTCGAGCAGCAGGTGATGGATTGGGTCGCGGAACAGCAACAGGGCGGCTGACCGCGATGCCGGTCGGCGCGTCTCGGGCTGCGGTCTAGAATTCGAGCAGCGCGCCGCGCTCGGCCCGGGCCGAGCGGAGCAGCTGATCGGTGCAGCCGGTAAAGCCGCCCGGGCCGACTGGCGAGCAGCTCATCGTGCCGCTGCGACCGACATATTCGACGCTCTGCGCGCGGGCGAGCCAGCTCTCATTGGCGGCCAGATCGCGCGTATCGCGCAATTCGGGCGGGATGCGATAGCGTTCGCTCTCGTCGCGGCGGACGCAGACCACGATGATCTCGCCATTCGAGGTCGTGCATTCGTCGTCGCCGTAAACGATCTGCATGCGGACATTATTCTGCGCTTCGACAGGCGCGGAGGGGATGACGGCCAGTGCGCCGATCAGGGCCGTGGCGGCAAGCAAACGCGTCATTCTCATCCTCCTATTGCAGCGCAGACGCTACAGCCTTTGGAACCATGTCGGCAAGATGCCAGAGCGATTATTGCGCTGGCCTGAACTCCCGAAACGGGTCAGATTCGCTTGGCCGCGGCAATGGCGAGCCGGCAGCCGAGCCGGATCGCGCCGGACAATAGCGGATAGGCCGGCGCCTGTTCCGCGCCCTCGGCCAAGGCGGTTTCGCGATGCTCGACCTCTTCGGCCTGGAATTCGGCGATCATCTCGCTGAGTTCGGGGTCCGAATCGCCAAGCTCTTCCAGCTGTTCGCCATAATGTTTGTCGATCTCGGTCTCGATCGCCGCCGTGCAGGCCATAGCGGCTTCCGGCCCGAGCAGGGCGGTGGCCGCGCCCAGCGCATAGCCTGCCTTGTCCCAGAAGGGCTGGAGCAGGGTCGGGCGGACGCCGCGTTCGACGGTCAATTCGTTGAACCGCTCGCAATGGCGTTTTTCCTGTTCGGCCATATGCGCGATGGAGCGGGCGGCCGGGCTGCGGTCGCCCAATATGGCGAGCTGCCCGGCATAAATGCGCGTGGCGCCATATTCGCCGGCCTGGTCGACGCGGATCATCGACTCCACGTCGGGGCGCGGATCGCCGGGTAGTGTCAGCGTGTCGGTTTGCGTATCAGCCATGCAATCACCATAGCAGCGCCGATTGAAATAATCGCGTTAAATCCGGCCAGCGAAATGCCGAACAGCGTCCATTGCGGCCGGTCGCAGGCGATGATCGGCGTCGATGCGATATCCGTCAGGAAATCGCCGCCCGCCGTCGGCATGGTTGCGCAGCCGGTCACGCCCTCCCAGAAGCCATATTCGACGCCGGCATGGAACACGCCGATCGCGCCGCTCACGAAGATGGCGAGCGTGGCGAGCCAAAGAAAGACGGTTCCCGCGCTGCCGCCGCGCAGGATTATCGCGAGGAGGGCGAGCGGCACGGCGGCATAATGCGGCCAGCGCTGCCAGTGGCACATTTCGCACGGATAGAGCCCGCCCAGATATTCTGATCCCAGCGCGCCGGCGAGCAGCGCCGCCGGAACGACGAGCGCCAGCGCGCGGGCAAGTCCGATTGCCGTCATGCTGCGTCAGCCCCGATTACCGGCGCTCGGCCGATGCCGTCCTCAGAGGCGAGTCCGCGCGGGCCAGCCGGGCGATCGTCTCCACCGCATAATGCATCTGGAAATCGTCGATGCCCTGTTCCGCCAATTCTTCGGGCGTAGCCGAGAAGCGCGGATCGTCGCGGACATCGTCCTCGATCACATCCTCCTGGACGCTTTCCTCGTTGATCAGGTGGCGCCTGAGATCGGCTTCGCGGAACCGCGGTGCATCGCGCCAGTCGGGATTGGTCAGCTGCGGCACGTCGAGATCGGGTTCGATGCCGCCCTCCTGCACCGAATTGCCGGCCGGCGTATAATAGCGGGCGGTCGTCAGGCGGAGCGCGGTGTCTTCCGACAGCGGCAGGATGGTCTGGACCGATCCCTTGCCGAAGGTCTGTTCGCCGATGATCAGCGCGCGGCGATGATCCTGCAGCGCCCCGGCGACGATTTCGGAGGCCGAAGCCGTTCCCGCGTCGACGAGGACCACGATGGGCAAGCCGTTCGTGGCGTCTCCGGCGCGCGCATAATAGCGCTGGATATCGCTGCTGCGCCGGCCGCGCTGCGAAACCACTTCGCCGCGCTCGAGGAACACGTCGGACACTGCGATCGCCTGGTCGAGCAAGCCGCCCGGATTGGACCGCAGATCGATCACATAGCCGGTCGGCTGGCCGCCGAGCGACTGGTTGATCGCCGCAATGGCCGCCTCCACCTCTTCGCCCGTATTCCGGTTGAAGGTGTTGATATTGATGATCCCGACCCGGTCCTGCACTTCCCATTCGACGGCGCGCAGTTCGATGATTTCGCGGGTCAGCGTGAATTCGAGCGGCTCGTCCTGGCCGGGGCGAACGACCGTGATGTCGATCGACGTGCCCGGTGCGCCGCGCATCTGTTCGACCGCTTCGTCCAGCGTACCGCCGAAGATCAAGACGCCGTCGAGATGGGTGATATAATCGCCGGCCTGCACACCGGCGCGATCGGCCGGGGTATCTTCGAAGGGCGCGATGACCTTCACCGCACCGTCTTCGAGCGTGACCGTGAGCCCGAGCCCGCCATATTCGCCCTGGCTCTGGGTGGTCAGCCGTTCGAAGCCGGTTTCGTCGAGAAAGGAGCTGTGCGGATCGAGGCTGGACAGCATGCCGTCTATGGCCCCGCGCATCAGGTCTTCGTCGCTGATCTCCTCGACATATTCGGCGCGCACGCGCTCGAAAACATCCATGAACTGGTCGAGTTCGCGATAGGTATCGACATCGACGGCCGCCAGAGCGGCGGTAAAGGCGGGGATCAGGGCCAATGTGCCGGCTGCGCCGATCGCGCTGATAAAGGGTCGTGCCATGGGTTTCACTCTCTCAACAGAAGGCGGCATGATAGCGGTTTTCACGGCTGCGGCAAAGGATAGACGTGACCGCCTTAACCGCGGCTTACGAGCGAGGAAATATCGACCGGCTCGCCGCCGCGCCGCAGCTCGACCGTTACCGTGGGCCGTTCCTGGCCTGTACGCCCGATCGGCGTGCCCTGGCGCACGACTTGCCCGACCTGGACGCTGATCGACGCCAGATCGGTGATCAGGGTCGTCCAGCCGCCGCTATGATCGATGATCACGATCCGGCCATAGCCGCGAAAATCGCCGGCATAGCTGACCCGGCCCGCAGTGGGCGCGATTACCTGGGCGCCCGGTTGCGTCGCGATGGTGAGACCGCGCGAGCGGACTCCGGCATCGGATACTTCGCCCAATCCTTCGACGACCTCGCCCATCACGGGCAGGCGATAGGGCGGGCGGCGGTCGGCGTTTGCGTTCGAGGCCTGGCGGACGGGCGCGCGCGCTTCGCCGGGCTGGGCGGGACGCAGGCGCGGCCCCGGCAATGCCATCAGGTCTTCGCGGACTTCGGCTTGGCGTTCGAGTTCGGCCATAAGCGTGCGAATATCGCGCGCATCCTCGCCAAGCGCCAGGACGCGGTCGGTTTCGAACATCGCCGAACGCTCGAGCTGCCGGGCCTGGGACCGCGAACCCTGTTCGAGCTGGGCAAGCTGCACGCGGCGTTCTTCCAGCTCATTCTGGCGCTGCGCGAGCAGGGCGACGGCGCGATCGGCCTGCAACCGCAAATTCGATCCGCGCACGACTTCGGCGCGCAGGCCGGCCGTGCGCTCCCGGACGATCGGCAGAGTAGTGGAGAAGAGTGAGCGAATATGGACGAGATCGGTGATACTGCCCTGGTGCACGAGCGCGAGTGCGGGCGGTCGGCGCGCCATCGTCTGGAGTGCGGCGGTGAGCCCGATAATCGAACCCTGCCGCTCCGCCAGCCGCGCCCGTTGTTCGGCGCGCAGCTGTTCGATGAGTTCGATCCGGCTTTGCGCGGCGGTCAGATCGGCCTCGGCGGCCTGGACCTGGGCGGCTGCGGCGGCTTCGTCGGCGGCGGCCCGTTCGGCGCGGGTTTCGGCATTTTCCGCCTGCGTCTCGAACTGTTCGGCGCGCTGCCGGGCGATGGCGCGTTGACGCAAAGCTTCTTCCAGCGCTTCGGCCTCGCTGGCGCTGCCGTTCGGCTGGGCGAGCGCAAACGGGGCGAGAATGGCGGCGAACAGCGCGAACATGGCGGTGAGGCGCAGGATCATGCCGCTATCCTTCGCGATGATAAGGGTGATTGGCAAGGATCGAGCTCGCCCGCCACAATTGCTCGGCCAGCATCGCCCGCGCCATCAAATGTGGCCAGGTGGCTTTGCCGAAGGCGATGGAGAGGTCGGCGCTTTGCCGCTCCTCGGTAGTGAGCCCATCCGCCGCCCCGATCAGGAAGCGGATTTCGCGAGTGCCCTGATCGCGCCAGTCGCCGATCCGGTTTGCAAGCTCGACCGAGCCGAGCTGCTTTCCCGTTTCGTCGAGCGTCACGATCTTTGTCGCGGGCGGCGCGGGTGGCAGCTTGCCGCCGGTTTCGGGCAGTTCGGTGATCCGCACATCCCAGCCGATCCGCTGGACATAGCGGTCGACAAGCTCTGCTTCGGGGCCGCGGCCGATCTTGCCGCGCGCGACAATGTGGAGCGTCAGGCTCAGCTATCGGCCTCTTCGGCACTCTCTTGCTCGCCAAAACCCCACATCCGCTCGAGATTATAGAAGCTGCGGACTTCAGGGCGGAACAGGTGGACGATGACATCGCCAGCATCGAGCAACACCCAATCAGCCGTAGGCAGGCCTTCGATCCGCGTCGGGATGCCGAATTCCGCCTTCATCCGCTCGGCCAGTTTTTCGGCGATCGATGCGACATGACGGGTCGAGCGACCGCTGGCGATGACCATATAATCGCCGATCGACGATTTCCCGGCGAGCGGGATCGAGGTCACTTCCTGCGCCTGATCGTCATCTAGGGACTGCAAAATGAGCTGGTGAAGGTCTTCGGCCGTATGGGCGTCGGTTTTCGGGAGCGTCGCAGCTGATGAAGCGGGCAAGATGTCTCCTATGGGATGCGCCGTCGCGTGACCGGATCACGCGAAGCTGTTGCGGGAAAGGCGAGATGCCATTGCGGATTGGCACGCCGCAAGCGGGTGGCGGAGCGGGGATCGGGTCGAAAGCGCAGATACACGAGCGCTGGCGGTCTCCAATCGGTCCAATCACGCGATTGGCTTGCGGGCCGGACGAAGCGCCGCAGCCAAGCCATGGCCGGAGCGGTCAAGGCCTGATCTTCATACCCCGGACGGGCGATCACGGCAATCACAATATGCCGGGCGATCCGCCGCCAGTTTTTCCAGCGGTGAAACTGGGCGAGATTGTCCGATCCCATGATCCAGACGAATCTGCGCTTCGGATAGCGCCGGATCAGCTTTTCCAGGGTTTCGACCGTATAGCGCGTGCCCAGCTCCCGTTCGATGGCGGTGGGCCGGATGCGGGCGCGGCGCGTTTTTTTGCGCGCCGAGGCCAGCCGCGCGCCGAGCGGGGCCATATCGTTGGCGCCGTCCTTGAGCGGGTTGCCGGGCGATACCAGCCACCAGATCTCGTCGAGCCCGAGTGCATCGAGCGCGAACAGGCTGATCCCGCGATGCCCGCCATGCGCCGGGTTGAACGAACCGCCGAGAAGGCCCGTGGGTTTCAAGGCGCTAACGGCCCGCTTGCCGGCGCGAGAAGCGGCCAACGCTGCCAGGTGCCCAGGGCGTGGGTGAACCCGTACACCAGCACGATCAGCGAACTCCACACGGCGAAAGGCGTTATCGGTGCTCCGCTTGCGGCCATAACTGGAACAAAGGCCAGGGCGCGCAGCAGGTAGATGGCCGTGATCGCGACAAGGGCTGTGCGCAGCAACGGCAAGCGCGGCAAAAGCCCCGCACCGGAAAAGGCATAGGCCGCCCAAAGCGCCAATATCGTAGCAATTCCCAAGGTGATGAGCGCCGGATAGGAATGCCCCCGCTCCGCCATCTCGGCCATGCGCTCGCCCGCTCCGAAGAAACGATACCAAGCAGGGCCGCCGACGATAATCGCGAGATGCGCCAAGGCGGCGATGGCCGAAAGCGAACCACCGATTATCAGCCAGGCCTTGCCACTCACGGCCGGATCGTGCCCTCGCCGCGCGCGATCCATTTATACGTCGTCAGCCCTTCAAGCGCGACCGGGCCGCGGGCGTGCAGGCGGCCGGTGGAGATGCCGATTTCGGCGCCGAGCCCGAATTCGCCGCCATCGGCGAACTGGGTGGACGCATTATGCATGACGATGGCGCTGTCGACGGTATTCAGGAAGGTTGCGGCCGCATCGGGGTCGTCCGTGACGATGGCATCGGTATGACCCGAGCCATGGCGCGCGATATGCGCGAGGGCAGCGCTCATGCCATCAACGATCGTGACGGACGCGATGGGTTCCAGATATTCGGTGTCCCAGTCCTCGTCCTCTGCGGCGTGCACACGGTCGTCGAGCGCTCGGACGGCATCGTCGCCGCGCACTTCGCATCCGGCCTCGATCAGCGCGTAAATGAGCGTCGCCGGTTCCGGAAAGTCCCGGTCGATCAGCAGCGTTTCCATCGCGCCGCATATACCCGTCCGCCGCATCTTGGCGTTGACGGCGATGGCGCGTGCCATGGCGGGGTCGGCCGCGGCGTGGACATAGGTGTGACAAAGCCCGTCGAGATGAGCGAGCACGGGCACCCGCGCTTCGTCCTGCACGCGGGCGACAAGTCCCTTGCCACCGCGTGGCACGATAATGTCGATCAGGCCGTTCGCCCGCAGCATCGCGCCGACCGCCGCCCGATCGGTCGTCGGAACGAGCTGGATGGCATCTTCAGGCAGGCCCGCCTGTTTCAATCCTTCCACGAGACAGCTTTGGATCGCTTGGTTGGACCGAAATGCCTCGGAGCCGCCGCGCAGGATCGCGGCATTGCCGGCCATCAGGCAGAGCGCGCCGGCATCGGCCGTCACATTGGGCCGGCTCTCATAGATGATGCCGATCACGCCGAGCGGAATGCGGACGCGGCTCAGCTTCAGGCCGTTGGGCGGCGTGCTTTCGTCGATGATCGCGCCGACTGGATCGGGCAGCGCGGCGACCGATTCCAGCGCATTCGCAATGTCCGCGATCCGTTCGGCGTCGAGCTTCAGCCGGTCGAGCAGCGCCGATGTCAGGCCGTTTTCCGCGCCGCGCTTCATATCCGCCCTATTGGCGTCGAGTATTTCGTCTTCCGAGGCGCGTAGCGCGGTGGCGGCTTCGCGCAATGCCGCGGCTTTGGTCTCCGTAGGAGCCTGAGCGACGAGCGTTGCGGCCGCACGCGCGCGCGCGCCCATATCGACGATCAGGGCGTCGGCGTCGGGAATGGCGCGGTGTTCGTTCATCAGTGGCGGCATATCACGCCCCGCCCCGTGCGGGAACGGCTATCGACGAACGATGGTTTTCGGCGCTATGGGCGGGGCAGGGGAGCAAGCGATGGACAATGGCATCGAAGGGATCGGCGAAGCGGTTACGGGCGGACTGGCCGCTCGGGCGGTCGAAAGCGAACATGGCGAAGGCCGGGACGGCCATGGCGAGACCCATTGCGGCAACTGTTCGACCGAACTCGTAGGCACCCATTGCCATTATTGCGGCCAAAAAGCCCATGTCCATCGCAGCATCGCCGCGATCGGGCATGAGCTTATTCACGGCGTGCTCCATCTCGACGGGAAATTCTGGCGGACCCTGCCATTGTTGATTTTCCGTCCGGGCGAGCTGACCTGGCGCTACATCCATGGCGAACGCGCGAAATTCGTCTCGCCGCTCGGAATGTTCCTGTTCGGCGTCTTCCTGATGTTCGGGATATTGACGATCTACGGCGTGTCGCTCTCCAACATCGATGTTGACAATGTATCGACCGAGCTGGCGCAGGAGGAGTTCGAAAACCAGATTGCCAACGCGCGTGAGGAACGCGCCCGTTTCGATCGAGAGCTCGCTGTGCTCGAAAGTCAGCCGGGCCGGCAGGCGGATGCCGATGCGCTTCGGACGCGGCTCGAAAATCTCGACGGCCGTATCGAGGAGCTCGACATAGGTCAGGCGCATCTAGACACCGTGATTTCAAGCACGACCGGCGAAAATGCGGGGCCAGTTGATGGCAATGGAAACCCGACGGGTACCAGGGATCTGCGCGATTTTCGCACCGGCTGGGAGCGCCTCGACTATGGCATAGAGAAAATCGGGGACAATCCTAGCCTCGCGCTCTACAAGCTGCAGGCTAATTTCTACAAATTCTCCTGGCTGCTGATACCGCTATCGGTGCCGTTCGTCTGGCTGCTGTTCTTCTACACGCGGCGTTTCAAAATGTACGACCACACGGTTTTCGTCACCTATTCGCTGGCCTTCATGTCGCTGTTAGCGATCGCGCTTACGGTAGTCGGTTTTTCAGGAATGAGCGCACCCTGGATACCGATTGCTGCGATCGTCGTGCCATTCGTGCATATGTATAAGCAGTTGCGCGGAACATACGATATCGGGCGAATAACCGCATTTCTGCGGACCTGCATCCTCGCCTTTTTCTGTTTTTTTACGGCCCTGATCTTCTTCGTTCTGCTGCTCGCCATCGGCGCGCTTGGCTAGCGGACAAAGAAAAGGCCCGCCGCAGCGAGCCTTTCCCTTCTACTATGCGTTCCGGCTAGGCGCCTTCGGGCGCGGCGTCGCCGAAAGGCCGTTTGCGCCGCTTGGTTTTCGGAATACTCGATCCGCCGACAGGGATGGTCGAGGGTTTGACCGTCTCCCCGTCAGGCCGTTCGAATTTTCCGGTGTCGATCAGCTCGTCGATCTCGTCGCCCGACAGCGTTTCATATTCGAGCAAAGCGTTGGCCAGGGCGTGGAGCTGGTCCTCGTTGTCAGTCAGCACCTGCCGCGCGCGGTCATAGCTGTCGTCGATCAGCTTGCGGATTTCCGTATCGATCTTCTTCGCGGTCTCGTCCGACATGTGCACGCGCTGCGACTGCGAATAGCCGAGGAAGGTTTCACCCTGTTCCTCTTCATATTGCAGCGGGCCCATCTCGTCCGACATGCCCCATTGCGTCACCATGTCGCGGGCGAGCTTGGTGGCGTACTGGATATCGCCCTGCGCGCCGCTCGACACTTTTTCGTGCCCGAAGATGATTTCCTCGGCGACGCGGCCGCCCATGCTCACGGCGAGATTGGCGTGCATCTTGTCGCGATGATAGCTGTAATTGTCCCGCTCGGGCAGGCGCATCACCATGCCCAGCGCGCGGCCGCGCGGGATGATCGTCGCCTTGTGGATCGGGTCGGACGCCGGTTCGTGGATCGAAACGATCGCGTGGCCGGCCTCGTGATAGGCGGTCATCCGCTTTTCGTCCTCGGTCATGACCATGGACTTGCGCTCGCTGCCCATCATCACCTTGTCTTTCGCATCCTCGAACTCGCTCATCGCGACGAGGCGCTTGCCGCGCCGTGCAGCCATGAGCGCTGCCTCATTGACGAGGTTGGCGAGATCGGCGCCCGAAAAGCCCGGCGTGCCGCGCGCGATAACCCGCGCGTCGACATCCGGCGCCAAAGGCACTTTGCGCATATGGACGTCGAGAATTTTTTCGCGCCCGTCGATATCGGGGCGCGGCACGACAACCTGGCGGTCGAAACGGCCGGGGCGCAGAAGGGCGGGATCGAGTACATCGGGCCGGTTGGTGGCGGCGATGATGATGATGCCTTCATTGGCCTCGAAGCCGTCCATCTCGACGAGCAGCTGGTTGAGCGTTTGCTCACGCTCGTCATTGCCGTTGCCGAGCCCGGCACCGCGATGGCGGCCGACCGCGTCGATCTCGTCGATGAAAACGATGCAGGGCGCGTTCTTCTTGGCCTGTTCGAACATGTCGCGGACACGGCTCGCGCCGACGCCGACGAACATCTCGACGAAATCCGAACCTGAAATGGTGAAGAAGGGGACGCCCGCTTCGCCCGCAATGGCGCGTGCGAGCAGTGTTTTACCCGTACCCGGCGAACCGACGAGCAGCGCGCCCTTCGGAATCTGGCCGCCGAGGCGGGAGAATTTGCCTGGATCTTTCAGGAATTCGACGATTTCCTGCAGCTCTTCGCGGGCTTCGTCGATCCCGGCGACGTCCTGAAACGTCACCTTGCCCTGTTTTTCGGTCAGCATCTTGGCCTTGGACTTGCCGAAGCCCATCGCCCCGCCGCCCGCATTTTTCTGCATCTGGCGGATGATGAGGAAGGCGATGCCGAAGATCAGGATGAAGGGCAGCAGGTTGAGCAGGACATAGGTCCAGATGCTCGCTTGCTCTGCCGGACGGCCGCTGATTTCGACACCGGCTTCGCGCATCTCCTCGACGGGCACGGCGACGCGCGGCGGAAGATCTGTGCGGAAGGTCGACTGATCGGTCAGCGTGCCGTTGATGAAGCCTTCGTTGATCTCGACCTGCTGGACTTCGCTCTGCTCCACACGGTCGAGGAAATCGGAATAGGGGAGGGACTCATCGGCGCGCGCGCTGCCGCTGTCGAACATCGTAACGAACAGGATCAGCGCCACCAAAATGCCGGCCCAGATGAACAGGCTTTTCATCCAGGGATTCGTGCCGCCTTCCTGCGGATCTTTGTCGTCATTCATCGCGTTTTCGCCCTTCTTCTCCGATCAAAATAGGTTTTTGCGGCGAAAAGACAATTGGCGGGATAAGGTGAACAGCGGGTGACCGGGTCGACTCAGCCCGTTTTTCGCGGCGGGGCCATGGAAAAACGCCAGATTTCTGCGGACTCTGGCACACAAAGAATTTTGCCGATCACAGTCTTTTCGCCGTTCGAAAGCGCGTCGATCGTCCGGTCGAGCGCCGGACCGCGCACATCATGACCGGGATCGACAATGTCGAGGCAGCGGATGACCAACCGCCTGAGCAATTCGCGCGGATAGTCGGTACGGGTCAGGGCGGCGCTCCGCTCGCCTCGCTCGATCGACACTTCGGCTTCGCGCTCGCACAGCCAATGCAGCGCCTCGCTCGCATCACGCAGAGCGTCTGCCGACCGCGATATCCGGGCCGTGTCGAAACCGGGCAGCGCAGCCAAGGCCTTGCGTAGTCGCACCCGATCGAAGGCATCGTCGGCGTTGCTGGGGTCGACAATCGCTTCCAGGCCGTTGTCCGCGACATGGGCGACGAGCTCTGTCTTGAACATTTTCAATAGCGGTCGCACGATGCTGCCGTTGACGGGCCGGATCGCCGAGAGGCCGTCCACCCCGCTGCCGCGCAACAATCGCATGAGAATGGTTTCGAACTGGTCGTCCGCGTGGTGAGCGGTCGCGATCCACCGCAATCCTTCGCTCTCGCGCCAGTCTTCGAGCAGCGCGTAGCGCGCCGCGCGCGCCGCCGACTGGATATTGCCGGCAATCGGAGTGGCGGGCGTCAGGATGGTGTGTGGTATGGCCAGCGTGCCGCAGATCGCGGCAACATGCCGTGCTTCGTCCGAGGCTTCCGGACGCAAGCCATGATCGACCGTGGCGGCCTTGACGGCACCGGGATAGGCTGCCGCGGCCAGCAGCAGCAGCGCGAGGCTGTCGGGGCCGCCCGACACGGCGAGGCCAAGTCCCGCATCGGGTGCGGGAGGCGCACCTGTCAGCCGCTCGATTTCCGCGCAAAACCGTTCAGGGAGTGTCATGTCCGGCATCGGCCGATCCTAGCCGTCCGGCCGCCAAAAAGCGACGCGGCGAAGCGCGGCGCTAGTTGCAGCCGGCGGCCTCGCGCGCGGCGGGTACCTGTTCGCTGATCGTGCTGCGCAGACTGTCGCCATACACGTCGCGTAGTTCGTCGAACGCCAGGCAGGCACGGTCGTTATAGTCGAGCTCGGTGAGCGCCATGCCGAGGAAAAACAGGCTGTCCGCGGCCCGATCGCCATCGGGCAGTTCCTGGTAATTGCGCACGAAGATTTCCGTCGCATTGGCGGGCTTGTCATCGTCGAGATAGGCCCGGCCCAAAAGGTTGCGCGCATAGCTTTCAAACCTGTGTCCGGGAAAATTCTCCACCGTTTCGCGCAGCTGGGTGCGCGCTTCCTCGTAACGGCCGTCGCGCCACATGCGGTAGCCGCGCACATAAGAGGCTTCGCCGGCATCGTCGGGCAGGGGCGGTTCGCTTGAGCTCGTTGCGGGCGGCGGCGCGTCGGTGCTGTCGACGGGTTCCGCGGCATCCTCTGCGTCGTTGGCCGTTGTGTCGCTCGACACGGTATCGCTGTCGTCGGTCAAAGTCGTTGCATCGAGCGGGATATCCGGATCGGTCGTTGCTGCACCGCCCTGCAACGCTTCCACCATCGAGCGTAACTGGCGCAGCTCGAAACTATTCTCTTCGACTTGCCCCGTGAGCGTTGCGAGCTGCCTTTCGAGCGCATTGACCCGGTCGGTCAGCGCAGTGATCGGTGCGGATGCCGGGCTGCCGACGGTCCCGTCTCGCGTTCCCGTCTGGATTTCGGGTTCGAAGAAATCGGAATTGCCGCCGGGAAACACTTCGCGCTGAAGGGCCCGGACTTCGCGCTCGACGCGGTCGATGCGCCGATCCAGCTCGTCATTCTGTGCGAGGCTCGGGGCCGCGGTTCCGCTCATCAAAAGTGCGGCGATCAGCATATAGCGCATCGTGAATGTCCCTCCCTGAACCCGTGCGCTGTCTATATCGCCGAGCGACCCTGTCGCCAATATGAAGCGGCAGCGGCCTGTTAGTTTGCGGGCCCGGGAGCGGGCTGCGGCCGGGGGCGCGCAAGATCGGCGGGGAGCAGGCTGACATCGCTGATGACGGTCTGCGGCGGACCGATCGGATCGACCGCCTGGCCGCCGACGGTTACCCGCAACGCATCGGCGCGACCGGTGCGGATCATCGGCCGTTCCGCATTGCCGGGCACCTCGTATCGATCCCCGGCTTGCATCTCGGTCTCGTGAATACGATCGCCGGTCTCGCCGTCATAAATACGCAGCCATACCGTGTCCGTGGCTTCCAGGACTACGGCGCCGTCCGCTGGCGGCGGTGTCGCGGGCGCGCTTTGGGAGGGGACTGCGCTATCGGCCTGTTCACTGACGGCGGATGGTTCGGTACCCGCGGCCATCCGCGCCCGATCGTCGCCGTCGAGACCGAATATGCCGCTGCGCCAGAGCGCATAGGCGGCGATCAATAAGACCGCGATAGCGGCTGCGATCCAGGCGAGGCTGCGCGGCGGGACGCGTGCGGGGTCCGTCGGCTCGAAATAATCGCCGCCCGTCTGGTGCGAGGACCCATGGTCGATCTCTTCGCGAAACGCTGCCGCCGTGGCTTTGGCGTCGAGCCCGACGGCCAGCGCATAGGCCTTTACGAACCCGGTGCTGTAGGTCGGCGCCGGCAGTTTCTCATAATCGCTGTTTTCGATATTTTGCAGCTGCCGCAACGGGATACGCGTGCTGCGGGCGATGTCTTCCAGCGATATGCTCTGGCTCTCGCGGGCTTCGCGAAGTTTCGTTCCGACCGGTGTCTCGAATAAAGTGCCGTCTTCGTCACTTTCGTCCGACATGTGCGTCCCCTGTAAGCCAGTCTGTGCGCCGGTTGCGTTGTATCGCGCTTTCGCAAGCCGCCGACATTTGTGTCAATGGCTATCGCCGCCACTATGTTCCCAAATCAGCCGATCGCGACCGACCGTTGTTCCGCCCAGTCGAGCAGAGCCTGGCGCATGTCATAGGGCGGTTCGGCAAGCCATTCGTCCATTTGCGCGCGCAGCTGCGTCGCGTCGAGCGACCGGATCATCGCCTTGATCGATCCGACGGCCGCCGGCGTGATCGACAATTGCTCGACGCCAAGCCCGATCAGCGCCATGGCCTCGAGGGGCCGGCCGCCCATCTCGCCGCAAATCGTCGCCGGTACGCCGGCTTCACGGGTTGCGTTCATGATGCGCCGCAGGAAGCGCAGAATCGCCGGGCTCAGCCAGTCGTAGCGGTCGGCGATGCGCGGGTCGGAGCGGTCGGCGGCGAACAGGAACTGGGTCAGATCGTTCGTTCCGACCGATAGAAAGTCGAGTAGCGGCAGCAGTTGATCGAGCGCATCGGCCAGCGCCGGCACTTCCAGCATGCAGCCATAGCGGATTTCGTGCGGCAGCATGTGATGATGGTCTTCGAGCCATACGCGCTGCGCTTCGAACAGCGCCCGGGCTTCTTCGAATTCCCAGGGTTCGGAGACCATCGGGAACATAACGTTCAGCGTCTGGCCCGCCGCCGCCTCGATCAGCGCGCGCGCCTGTACCTTCATCAGACCCTCGCGATCGAGCGACAGACGCAGCGCGCGCCAGCCCATCGCCGGGTTTTCCTCTTCCCTTGTTTCGGCGCGCAGATAAGGCACCGCCTTGTCGCCGCCGATATCGAGCGTGCGGAAGATCACCTGCTTGTCGCCGGCCGCGTCGAGCACGTCCTTGTAGAGTTTCTGCTGCGCTTCGCGGCGGGGCAGGGTGGCGGAGACGAGGAACTGGAACTCGGTTCTGAACAGCCCGATCCCGTCGGCGCCGGCCAGGTTGAGCGTCGCGACATCCTCGCGCAGCCCGGCATTGACCATCACTTTCAGCCGCTGGCCGCACTGCGTTTCGGGCGCCAGGTCGCGCAGCGCCTCGAACTCGGCGCGCTTCTGCTGCATCCGGGCGAGCTTGGCCTCGAACGCCTCGACCATGGTCGGCGACGGGCGGACGAACACCGTACCGTCCTCGACGTCGAGGAGCAGCTGATCGCCTTCATGGATCAGGCGGCGGATGTCCGACACCCGGCCCAGCACCGGCACGCCCATGGCGCGCGCAACGATCGTGACATGGGCGGTCAGCGACCCTTCCTCGAGCACTACGCCCTTCAGCCGCCGCCGATCATATTCAAGCAGTTCCGCGGGCCCCAGATTGCGCGCGATCAGGATCGAATCGTTGCGCAGGCCGAGCTGGGCGGCGGTGCCCAGCTGCCCGGCGACGATCCGTATCAGCCGGTTGGCCAGATCCTCCAGATCGTGCATCCGTTCGGCGAGCAGCGGATCGTCTATCTCGTGCATCCGCGCCCGGGTGCGCTGCTGGACGCGCTCGATGGCGGCTTCGGCGGTCAGGCCGCTGTCGATCGCCGCGTTGATGCGGCGGCTCCAGCCCTCGTCATAGGCGAACATCTTATACGTCTCGAGCACGTCCTTATGCTCGCCGGCCGCGCCGAATTCGGCCTGGTTGGCGAGCGTATCGATCTGCTCGCGCATCTTGCGGAACGCCTGATAGACGCGCTGGCGCTCGGCCTCGGTGTCCTCGGCGACCGTATGCTCGATATCGACGCGTGGCTGGTGAAATACCGCGCAACCTTCCGCCATCCCCATCACCAGCTTCTGGCCGGGTAGCCGCATCGCTTCGGTCTGGCGCGCGATCTCGGCTTCGGCACCGCTATCGTCGATCAGCTCGGCGCTGGCGATCAGCTCGGCGAGTACCATCGCGACGGTCTGCAACGCCTCGATCTCGACATCGTCATAGGGCCGGGGGTCGGAATGCTGCACGGCGAGCACGCCTACGGTGCGCTCGCGATGGATGATCGGGATGCCGGCAAAGCTGTGATAGGTCTCCTCGCCGGTTTCTGGCTTGTACGCGAAATCGGGGTGGGAGGTCGCTTCGTCGAGGTTGAGGATGCGCCCGCTTTCCGCGATCACGCCGACCAGCCCTTCGCCCATGGCGAGCTTGGTGACATGCACGGCATCCTGGTTGAGACCGCGCGTCGCGAACAGCTCCAGCACGCCTTCGCGCAGCAGGTAGATCGAACAGACCTCGCTCGACAGCGCCTCGCCGATAATCTCGACGACGCGGTTGAGCTTGCCCTGCGCATGGTTGCGCGACGCCATCACGTCGTGAAGCCCGGTCAGTATCTCCCGGGAGGCGGTTGTGGCTTCGGCGAAACTCATGCACGACCGGTTAGCAGAGCGACGCGGCGCGCGCCATTGCCGAAACGCTAAGCGGCGCAAAAGACTGGCTTTGCATGGATGGCGGGTGGCGGCCGCCGAAATTCGCGGTCGTGCCCGATCTGCGCTATACGGTATCGGCTGACAGGGACGATGCGATGACAGATTATTCGATCAGGCGCGCGAAGATAGACGACGCGGCGCAGCTCGGCATTGTCGGGCCCGCTTCCTATGCGGCGGCCTATGGCTATTTGTGGCCCGAACCGGCGCCGCTGATGCGGCATCTCGAAACCTATGGCGAAGCCGCGGTCCGCTCGGCGATGGAGGACGCGAACACCGCCTTCTGGCTCGTCGAAAGCGACGGCGTCGCCGCCGGGTTCGCGATGGCGGTTCGCGGCTCGAAAAACCCGGAGACGGGTCGCGAAAGCGGCGTCGAGCTGAGACGTATGTACCTGCTGCCCAATGTGCGCGGCGGCGGGCTGGGCAAGCAGCTGTACGACGCGGTCGAGGCCGATGCGCGCGAGCATGGCCATGATCATGTCTGGCTCGATGTGATGGACAGCGCCGACTGGGCCTATGGCGCCTATCTGCGTTGGGGCTTCGTCGAGATCGGCACGCGCACCTTCGACAAGGCGGTCTATCAGGACCGGCGCAAGATGATCCTGCTCGCCAAGGAAATATCCTGAGCCCTGTCGCGGTTGACAAAGGCTGCGGGCAATCGCGCGTTCGATTGCCCTAAGTTGACATAGTGGACACGCGGCCGGCTTCGCGGAAAAGGCGCGCACCGGGGCAGGTAGGGGAATGACAGGGTCAAAGAGCCGACGGCGAGCCGCTTCCCGCATAGTAACATGGCCAGCAACCTGTAGGACAGGAAATAGGATCGGGGTCTTGCCTGATTTCTTTGCCGTCATTCCGGATCAAGTCCGGAATGACGGAGCGTTTCGGGGCGTTCGGCTGGCATGCTGAAGGCGCCGGCGATAGGAGAAGGCAAATTTTGCCTCCCGAAAGGACACTCCGATGCTCAAGCTCGCCACCGCCCTGACGGCACTCACTCTTGCTGGAACGCCGCTTGCCGCCCAATCGGACGCCTTCCATGCCGGCCCGATCTTCACCGAATTCTGGCAGATCGCCGATGTCGAGACGACGATGGCGATCCCCGACGACGCGTCCTTCGCGGTGGCCTTCGACACTGCGACACGCGCCGATCCGGATGCGATCAACCGCACGCTCAACAGCGCCGCGCGCTTCATCAACATGCATGTCGCGGCGAGCGTGCCGCTGGAGAATATCCGCGTCGCGGTGGTCGTTCACGGCCAGGCTTCGCTCGACCTGACCCGGCCCGAATTCTACGCCGCGCGGCAGGACGGTGCGGACAATGCCAATGCTGCGGCGATCGAGGCGTTGCTCGCCAACAATGTCCAGATCATCCTCTGCGGCCAGACCGCCGCCTATTACGAGATCGGCGTCGAAGACCTGCTGCCGGGCGTCGACATGGCGCTATCGGCGATGACGGCCCATGCGCTGTTGCAACAGGATGGGTTTACGCTGAATCCGTTCTGAGCCGCGTCTATCGGAGAACCTTCTCGCGTCCGGGCCGCGCGGGATCGGCGTTGGCGCCGATGTCCGCATCATATTGGCGATTGTCGGGGCGGAATGTGGGTTGGGTTGCTTCCGACGGGAATTGGTCGTTGCGCGAAAATAATTCGCTTACCGGACGTGGTAAGCTATTGAAAAATCATTCTTCGTTGGCCTCGCTTCGACCTTGGCCTACCGGGTCGGCATTGATGCCGGCATCGGTGTCGGTTGCACCGGTGTCAGGCTGGAAATGAGCGGTCGGAGGGGGTTCTTTGGCTTCTCCGGCCTCTTCTTCTGCTCCGCCAAGTCCCATTTGGTCGCAGCCGCCGGTAACGGTGGCGAGCGCGCCGACTGTCGTCACCGCGCCAAGTCGCGTGAGAAAACTGCGCCGTCGGATTTTCGAGTACATGACCATAGCCTCCCTCACACTGTTCCGTGGCAATTCGGTTGCGCGCTAGTTCTGAGGTTCGGATCGACCTCGGCCGCGGCCCACGGGATCGGCATTCTGTCCTACGTCGGAGTCTGTCTCGCCGGTGCCCGGGCGGAAATGCGGCTGCGGCCCTCCGCGACCGGTGCCCGCGGGATCAGCCATTGCGCCGGTGTCACTGTCCGTTATTCCGGAGCTGGCACCGCCGCGGCCTCGCAAAACGGGATCGGCGTTGGAGCCAGTATCGCTGTCCGTTAGACTGCTCTCCGGTGCGCGGCCGTGTCCATGCCCGGCCGGATCTGCATTGGCTCCCCCATCGCTGTCAGTGATGCCGCCAGGACTGCCGGGGCCATCACCGCCATGTTCCACAGAATCTTCGTCGGTTTCCGACTGCCGGTTTCCCGGATTGTCCCCCGGATCGTGATCGTCATCCTGCAGGTCGCTGTCGATGCTGCGAGCACAGCCGGTGCCGCCGGTCACGAGCGATATCGCTCCGAGGGCGGTGGTTGCCCCGACGCGGCTCAGAAATGTCCGTCGATCGAAGAGCCGCTTCATCAAGGCCTCCTTTTCCCCCGGCGATTGAGCCAGGCGCTAGTCGCTGTCCTCATTATTCATACCGGAATATATCCAAACCAGCTCGAACGTCCAATGATCCCGCATCGCGGCTTCATCGAACCTGCGGATCAGATCGGCATTATTGCTTGAATCCGTTACCAATTCGCTTGGGATCGGCCGATCGGACTCCATCAACAGGAAGCCCGCCCATCCCGTATGGTCTATCGTGTAACCCGCTTCCATCATTCCATTTTCCGCAGGCTCGGCATGACCGATCAACTCGCCGCGATCTTGCACATGCATAATATCGCCGTTCGGATCGATCGAGAATATTCCGACATGCTCCCGCAAGTCTGACGGGCGAAATCGCACGGACAGCCATCCTTTGTCCTGCGCCATGGTCGCATCCGAGGTGATGAGCCTGCTGATCCCCGGATACTGATAGTTTCGAATTCTCAGCAACCACTGGCACTGGGTCGAGTTGGCCGGGAAGACGTCGGCCATGTTGATGCGTTCGATCGCAACACCGGCCCGGTCTGCATCCCGGATCAGTTCCATTTCGATCAGTTCGGGATTGGCGGCGGCTCCACTCAGCCTGAGCTGGGCCCCCGTATCGCCGTGTTCGGACCGGGTAACGCGCAGAAAGGAACATTCCCGGTCGGCAATCCACTGGCTGGCAAAATCCTCCGCGGTTGGTGCCCTTGTGAACCAGTACAGAGCCGCGATACCAGAAACGATCAGGAGGCCAATCGCAATGATCGTCCGCAACCGCCGCCGCATTGCCCGTTTCAACCGCTGCATCCGATGAGCCCGAACGCCGCCGGGATGAACGAGAAAGGCGTGGATGGGCTCGGTCAGGTTTTTCAGAGACTGGTCGCCGATATCCTCGAATTCCACTTTGGCGCTGCGCAACTGGTCGCGGGCGCGGTGGGACAGGCAGATGCCGCCGCGAGGCGCCAGCGGCTCCAGCCGGGCTGCGGCGATCACGCCATTGCCGAAAACGTCGCCATCGGCCTTCACCATGATGTCGCCGATATCCAAGCCGATGCGCATCGCGATTTCGGGTCCGTTCCTGGCGATGGAATCGGTTGCGGCGAGAGCCTCGTGGATCGCGCAGGCGCAGCCGAACGCATCGGCCGCGCTCCCGAATTCGGCGATGAACCCGTCTCCGGTATGTTTGACAAACCGCCCATCCGCCTTGTCGATCGCCGGACGGATGATTTCATCCATGATCGCTTCGACCCGGCCGACCGTTCCCTCCTGATCGGCGCCGACCAGCGCGCTATAGCCGCAAATATCGGCGACCAGAATTGCGGCCAGCTTTTTCGGCATTTCGGGCGTTGTCATTCGCCGTCCCCCGTCACCGGATCAGATCCGCCATCGAAGGAAGTTATGCATGGGGGCCAGACGCTTGTCTAACCCCTGTTCTTCTCCAGCGCCTTCACCGCTTCGTCCATCAGTGTTGCGATAATATCGGCGACGGGTTCTTCGGTCTTCACCATGCCGACGCTTTGCCCGGCCATTAGCGAACCATTCTCGACATCGCCATCGATCACCGCGCGGCGCAGCGCGCCGGCCCAGAAATGTTCGATCTGAAGCTGTGCTTCGCCCATCTCGATCTCGCCGGCGTCGAGGAGCTTGGCGACCTCGATCTGCTTCTTGTTGAACTCCTGCGTGCCCTTGTTCTTCAGCGCGCGGACGGGGATCACAGGAAGACGGTCGTCGATCTGGGTGCTGACGATCGCGTCGCGCGCCGGGGCGCGCATGAAGGCCTTCTTGAAATTCTCATGTGCGATGCATTCCGTCGCACACACGAAGCGCGTGCCGAGCTGGACGCCGACTGCGCCGACTTCGAGCCAGGCCGAGATCGCATGGCCGCGGCCGATACCGCCGGCGATGAAGATCGGCAGCTCGTCGCGCAGCTCGGGCAGGATTTCCTGGGCGAGCACGGACGTCGAGACCGGGCCGATATGGCCGCCCGCTTCCATGCCTTCGATCACCAGCGCGTCGACGCCGGTGCGGTGCAGCTTCTTCGCCAGCGCGAGCGCCGGGGCGAAGCAGATCAGCTTGGCGCCGAATTCCTTGATCTTCGGGATCGCCCAGCCCGGCGGCAGGCCGCCGGCGAGCACGACATGGCCGACGTCATGATCCGCGCAAACCTGGATCAGCGCGTCGAGCTCGGGATGCATGGTGATGAGGTTGACGCCGAACGGCTTGTCGGTGCGCTTCTTCGTCTCGGCGATCTCTTCGTCGAGCATGTGCGGTTCCATCGCCCCGCAGGCGATGACACCGAAGCCGCCTGCGTTGGAGATGGCGGAGACGAGGTTACGCTCCGAGATCCAGCTCATCGCCCCGCCGAGGATTGCATATTCGGTGCCGAGAAACTCGCAGCCACGCCGCATCATGGCTTTGATGTCGTCGATGGTTGTGGTCATGCGATGTCTCCAACACCGTCATTCCCGCGAAAGCGGGAATCCCGATTTTCTTCTTCGATCCCAACTCCCAGCGGCGTGGCAAGAAAGAAGCGGGATTCCCGCTTTCGCGGGAATGACGCGATTTGGGGAGCATTACTCATGCCGCATCGTCCTGCTGATCCAGCCCATAGGCCGTGTGCAACACCCGCACAGCCAGCTCGGTATAATCCTCCTCGATCAACACACTGACTTTGATCTCGCTCGTCGTGATCGCCATGATGTTGATGCCGCGATCGGCGAGCGTTTCGAACATGGTCGAGGCGACGCCCGCATGGCTGCGCATGCCGACGCCCACGACCGAGACTTTGCAGACATCGGTATCGTGGATGATCTCGCGATAGCCGATCGAATCCTTTGCCTGTTCGAGGATATCGAGCGAGCGGGCGAGATCGTCCGACGGCACGGTGAAGGTTACGTCGGTATTGCCGGTATCGCGCGCGAAATTTTGCACGATCATGTCGACATTGATGTTGCCATCGGCGAGCGGCTTGAAGATCGCGGCGACCGAGCCTGGCTTGTCGGCGATCGAGGTCAGCGTGACCTTTGCCTCGTTTTTTGCGTAGGCGATGCCGGTGATCAGCTGCTTTTCCATATCGCTACCCTCACAATCGCTATCCTCAAATTCCGTCTCGTCGACGATCATCGTGCCCGGCTTGTCCTCGAAGGACGAAAGCACCTGCAGCGGCACGCCATGCTTCATCGCCAGCCCCACCGAGCGGGTCTGCAGCACCTTGGCGCCGACGCTGGCGAGTTCCAGCATCTCCTCATAGGTAATTTTCGAAAGCTTGCGCGCCCTGGGCACGATGCGCGGATCGGTCGTGTAAACGCCATCGACATCGGTGTAGATGTCGCAGCGATCCGCCTTCAGCGCCGCTGCAATCGCAACCGCCGAGGTATCCGAACCGCCGCGGCCGAGCGTCGCCAGCCGGCCCTCGCGCGTCATGCCCTGGAAGCCGGGGATCACGGCCACCTTGCCGCCCGAAATGGCTTCGCGGAGAATGTCCGCATCGATATCGTCGATCCGCGCAGAACTATAGGCCTCTGACGTCCGGATCGGCAGCTGCCAGCCCATCCAGCTGCGCGCATCGACATCCATCGATTGCAGCATGATCGCAAGCAGCCCTGAGGACACCTGTTCGCCCGACGCCACGACGACGTCATATTCGCGCGGGTCGTAGAGCGAACTCGCTTCACGGCAGAACTGGACGAGCCGGTCCGTCTCGCCGGCCATGGCGGACACGATCACGGCGACATCGTTGCCCTGGTCGACCTCGCCCTTCACGCGTTCGGCGACGGCCCGGATCCGCTCGATCCCGGCCATGGAGGTGCCGCCGAATTTCATCACGATGCGTGCCATTGTACCAGTCAGGACGTGCCCGAAACCCCCGAAAAAATGCGCTTTGCCCCATGGAACGGGGCGAGCGATCCTGTTAGGCAGGGCAGGTTATGAACGCAAGCGCAGCATCGACACCGGAATCGCCAAGCACCGTCGATCCGAAAGAGGCCGAGCATTTCGGCAAGCTCGCGGCCGACTGGTGGGATCCGAAGGGTTCGTCGGCGATGCTGCACCGGCTCAATCCGCCGCGCCTCCGCTACATCCGCGAGGCGATCGACCAGCATTGGGGCAGCGCCGAATATGAGCGGCATCCGCTGGCCGGGAAGCGCGCGGCCGATATCGGCTGCGGGGCCGGCCTGCTCGCCGAACCGCTCGCCCGCCTCGGCGCGGAGGTCACCGGCATCGACGCCGCGCACGAGAATATCGAAGCGGCCAAGGCGCATGCCGCGCAATCGGGGCTGGACATCGACTATCGCGCGGGCGGGATCGAAGCGGCGGACGGGCCGTACGATCTCGTCACCTGTATGGAGGTGATCGAGCATGTCGCGGATCCGGCGGCGTTCGCGCAGGGCCTCGCCGATGCGCTGGCGCCGGGCGGCCTGCTGGTCATGTCGACGCCGAACCGCACGGGTCTGTCGCGGGTAGCGATGATCACGATCGGCGAGGGCGCGGGACTGATCCCCAAGGGCACGCACGACTGGAACAAGTTCCTGACGCCCGAAGAGCTCACGGAACTGCTCGAGACGACGGGGCTCCGGGTTACCGATATTTCGGGGCTGAGCTTTTCGCCGGCGCGCGGTTTCGAGATCAGCGACCGGACGGCGCTGAACTATCTGATCACCGCCGTTCCGGGCGGCTGACGGGCAATATTATCGCATCGATCCCCGGTCTTCGACCCGCAGGCCTCGTGCGCGCGACGGATCATAGCCTTCGAAACTATATTCGGGGAAACGTTCGAAGAAGGGCGCGTTCTTCTCGTACAGAAAGTCGATCAGTTCCGGCGTGTAATAATCTTTATAGGTGCGATCGTCGGGCATCGCGCCGGTGACATTGTACGGCTTGATGACGATTTCTTCGGGCAGTCCCACGGCTTTGCCGAATGCGGCGAACTCGTCCGCCAGCGCTTCCTGGTGGAGATAGACGTCCATCTCCAGATGGAATGCCTCATGCACGTCGATGCCGTCATGCCGGTCGAGACCGTCGTGCAGAAACTCCTCGAACGTCATCTCCGACTGGCGCGTCAGCCTGGCAATGTACCGGTCGCGCTCGTCGGGCGGCAATTTGTAGATCCAGCTCTTCTTGTTCTTCACGTTGCGCATCCGGCTGGTCCGGTTGCGCAGGAACTTGGCGACGTACCAGGAAAACATGTTGCGGACACCGACAACCTTGATCAGCGGCTCGACGGGTTCGGCGATTCCGGCATCGCGGAGTTGGGCTAAAGTGCTGTGCTTGCTCGGCGCGATGCGCCGCCCGTCCTCGACGATATCTTCGGCGGGGCAGAAGCTGCCGATCCCGGCGTCTTGCAGGGCCACGATGACGGCCGTGCTGCCGGTGGCCGGGGCCGCAAAAAAACAGAAATTATAATCACTTACAAGAAACGCCATCGCGTCAGAAATCCACCTTGTCGTAATGGGCGGGCGGCGAGATTATTTCCATCCGCTCTGACAGCAAGGGGCGGAAGCTTGGCCTGCTTTTCAGCCCGGCATACCAAGCCTTGGCCTGTTTGTGGCTCGACCAGTTAAAGCCGCCCAGATAGTCTGCGACCGAAATCTGCGCCGCGCCGGCCAGGTCCGCGAGGCTCAGCGTGGAGCCGCCGATCCAGCGGCGATGGTCGAGCAGATAATCGATATAGTCGAGATGCGAGTCCGCCGCCTTCATCGCTTCGCGCAACACCCTGCCGTCCGGTGCCTCGCGATGAATGAGCCGCTTGAACATGCGTTCGTGCATCAGCGGAGCGACGACATCGACATAGAAATTCTCGTCGAACCAGGCGACGAGGCGGCGGATTTCCGCGCGGCTGTCGGCGGGCCCGGTAATCATCCGTGCGGCGTCGATCGTTTCCTCGAAATATTCGCAGATCGCGCGGCTGTCGATCAGCGTCGCGCCCTTGTCCTTTTCGACCATCACGGGCGTCTTGCCCGCCGGATTGATGTCGAGGAACTCGTCGCGCCGTTCCCAAGGGGATTCCCGCACCAGATCGTACCCGATACCCTTTTCGCCGAGCAGCAGGCGGACCTTGCGGCTGAACGGGCAGAGCGGAAATTGATACAGTTCCCACATGGGCTGCGCTTGTAGCGCGGTGGCCGAATCCGTCCAGCGGTTATTCGGGAACCGCGTCTCCCAACCGCTCGGCCCAGCGTTCGAGCTCCGGCACCATCGTCTCGATCTCGCTGAGCATCGAACCGATCATCGCGGTCGCCATCCGCGCCTTGCCGCGCAAATCTTCCTCGGCGTTCGGATCGTTGCGGACCATCATGTCGCGCAGCGTGTCGTCTTCGCGCACATCGCCATCGATTTCGACATTGGGCATGGAGCCTGCGAGCCGGCCGATCGGCAGATCGAGCAGGACGTCCATGAACCGGTCGACGGCGAGCACGGTTTCATCCTGCGCCGCATAGGGATCATCGTCCCAGATATCGCCGTCCTGGGCGGCCGCCGGCGCGGCGCAAATCAACGCCAGCGGAGCGAGAAGGGGCCATGAACGCATCGAAAAAACCTCCCGAAACAGGATCGAATTATAGCAGCTCCCTAGCCCAAGCCAAATGAGTCCCCGCTGAATGGCCCAATCAGCCCTCGGTCTCGTACTGATACACCATCAGTTCATTGCCGCCCGGATCGCGGAAGTGAAAGCGCCGCCCGCCTGGAAATGCGTAGGTTTCCTTGACGATCGTTCCGCCCGCTTCGCGCACCGTTCGCTCGGCGGCTTCGATATCGCCGGTCTGGAATCCGGCCAGGGGCGGGGGCGTCTCGCCGAAACAGGCCAGGCCGAGTTCGAAATGCTCGGTGTTCGCGCCCGCATATTCGGGGCCGTAATCGGTGAAATCGAAGCCGAACGCGGCCGTATAAAAGGCTTTCGTCGCGGCCATATCGCCGGTCGCGAGTTCGAGATAGTTGGGCATCTGCATGGCGAATCTCCTATATGTTCGCTATATGTTCCGCTACAACAAATCCGAATATGCTGCAATCGGCTTGGCAGGCTGCCAAATCGCGCTATCGGTAAGGCGGGCATTTGGTCATCTGGGATAGTCGAACAGGGGATGGCGGTCTCCACATCAGGATTGAAACGGGTCAGCGCGGTTGCGCTGATAATCATCGCGCTTGTTGCGTTGCTGCTTGTCGTCATCGCAATGCGTGGTCATGGCAGCAAGTCGGCGATCGCTACCGGGGCCGGCGGCGAGGCTTTTGCAATCGATCGGATTGTCGCGGCCGTGGCGCGCTATGACGGGCTCGGCCACAAGCGCACCGGAGAGACTGCCGATCTCGCCGTGACCGCCTGGCTCGACGAGCATCTGCGTTCGCTCGGCTATCGCACGTCGCGCCAACCGTTCACCCTGCCGAGTTTTCGCGTCGATCATGCCGTCGTGGAAGTCGACGGAACATCGCTCGCCGCTTTTCCGCAGTTTCCCGTTACGGCCACGGCACAGGGCGGAATAACCGCCCCGCTGCGGCGATACAGCGCCGCTTCGGACGACCTTCGAGCTGCGATCGCCCTTGTCGACATTCCGGCGGCCCGTTCCAACAACAGCCTCGCTCAGCCCGAACTCGAAACCATCGTTCGCGGGGCTACCCGGTCGGGGGCCGAGGGCGTCTTGCTGCTGATACGGTCCGAGTGCGGCGCGCCCAAGATGCTCAATGCACCGCTTGATATCGAACCGTTCGCGGTCCCGGTGATGCTTGTCGGCGAAGACGACGCGCCAAGGCTCGAAGCCGCCATCGCGTCGGGCGAACCTGTGCACATGGAAATCTCCGGTGCGCCGTTCGAGGCGCAGGCATTCAACCTGATTGCCGAGATCGGGCCCGTCGATGCGCCGCTGATCGTCGTCAGCACGCCGCAAAGCGGTTGGTTTACCGTCACCGCCGAGCGCGGCTCCGGGATGGCCGTATTTCTGGCCTTGGCCGAATGGGCGGCATGGCAATCGGAGCTGCGTTTCCTGTTCGTCTCGAATTCGGGTCATGAACGGGGCCATGCCGGTGCCGAGCGGTTTCTGGCGGACCGTGCGCCCGCACCGGCGGACACCGCCTACTGGCTGCATATCGGTGCCAATGTCGGAGCCGCCGAGACCGGCGGATCGGACGCCGGGCCGAACCGGAGCCGCTATCTGATGACGAACTGGACCGCGCTCCTGCCGGCCTGGTCGCTGTTTCGGGAGCAACCGGGTTTCGATCGGCCGATACCGCTGGAACTCGGCCAGGCACGGGGCGAGCTGGCACGATATCATGCGGCCGGATACCGGCCGCTGGCGGGCGTATTCGGACCGGGCCCCTATCACCATTGCATCAACGACCGGGCCGAAATGGTTTCGCTCGAAGCAACACGAGAGGCCGCTTTGTCGCTTGCGGCGCTGATCGACCGTGCCGTGCGCTGAATTGCGATTGACGAGAGCTATTCCGCCGCAGCGATCTCTTTCTCCCAATACGATGTGGCGAGGCTTTGCCAGACGATGCTGTCGGGATTGACCAAGATCAATGCGCCAACGCCGATCTGTGTCCTAACTAACCGATGAGCATCGAGGATTGCCTGCAATGGCCCTCCACCCGATCGGGAGCATCCGGCAGGCTGCAATGACGCAAGAGCATCCGAATATCACGCTGCTGAAGCGCCTCGATCGAAGCAATCTGGCGGCGTCGAAGGAATTGTTTGCCGAGGATGTCGTATTCCACTTCTTCAATCCCAATTTGCCGGAGCTGCAGGGCGATCATGTCGGACCGGACGGCATCCGTGCCCTGTTCGACGCACTAGCCGAGAAATCCCACGGAACGTTCAGGATCGAGCCCGTCTCGATCGCTGCCGTCGGCGATGAACTGGTGGTCGTTCAATCCCGAAACACGCTGGCTATCGCGGGGCGCGCCGTCACCATGGACGTGGTGGTCGTATGGCGCATCGTGAACGGCCGTATCGTCGAGGTCTGGGACATCGTTCCCGGTCAGCCATCGGAGGTTCAAGATGCCAAAGTCTGACGTAACGCATTGGGACACCATCGTCATTGGCTCCGGCATTGGCGGCATGGCTGCCGCCGCTGCGCTGTCCAAGGTCGGGCACACGGTATTGCTGCTCGAGCAGCATCAAACGCTTGGCGGGTTGACGCACAGCTTCTCCCGCGACGGCTTCACCTGGGATGTGGGGATCCATTACCTGAGCGGAGTGGCGCCGGGCGATCATGCGCGCGGGATGCTCGATTGGCTGTCCGATACGCCCATCGATTTCGTGTCCTTGGGGTCGATCTATGACACCTTGCACATCGGATCGTCAGAGCCGCTGTCACTCTCCCGACCTTATGAGGCGCAGGAAAGGGACCTGAAGGACCGCTTCCCCGACCAGGCGGAGGCGATCGAGGCCTGGACCCGCGCGCTGCACGAAGGCCGGGAAGCGATGTACAAGGTTTTCCCGACCCGCGCGATGCCGGAGATTGCAGGCGACGTGCTCGATTGGTGGAACCGGCGGGCGATCGCGAAATGGTGCGGCCGGACGACCAAGGAGGTGATCGACGATATCACCGACGATCCGGAGCTTGCCGCTGCGATGGCGGCGCAATGGGGCGATCACGGCGGAAGACCGAGCAAGGCGAGCTTCGCGATGCATGCCCTGATATCCGCCTCCTATCTGTGGAGCGGGTCCTGGTATCCGGTCGGGGGCAGTGCTGTCTTTGCCGAGCATATCATCCCGACCATTGCCAAACATGGGGGCGAAGCCCGTGCGGGCGTCCGGGTCGAAAAGCTGCTTCTCGAGGGCGGCGCTGTTGTCGGCGTTCGTACCGGGGACGGCACAGAGATACGGGCGGACGCCGTGATCTCCGATATCGGCGCACGCGAAACGATCGACACGCTTTTGCCCGAGGAGCACGGGCATGAAGACTGGATCGCGGAGATCCGTGCGCTGCCCTCCAGCATCGCGAATTTCACGCTGTTTCTGGGCTTTGAGGGCGATATCGAGGCTGCCGGCGCCACCAAGGCGAATCATTGGATCTACCCAACCGGTGAGGTCGATGTCCTCTGGACGACCGCGCCTGACGGCGCGCCGCCCCACATGACCGCCTCGTTCGGTTCGCTCAAGAATCCGGAACACGAGCCGGGCCCGCAGCAGAAACATATGGGACAGTTTCTGGTCTGGGCCGGCTGGGATTCGGTCGCTCAATGGGCGGACCGGCCCGCCGGCGCGCGCGGCGACGATTATGCCGACTTCAAGCGCCGGGTCGAGGATACGCTGATGGCGCAGTTCGAGCGCTACTTTCCCGACCTCGCCAAGCTTGTTGTGTATCGCGAATTGGCGACCCCGCTCTCCACCGTCACCTTCACCGGACATGGCAAGGGAGCATTCTATGGGCTCGACGTGACGCCGGAGCGCGTCATGTGCGACGCTCTGCGGGCCAAGACGCCCATTCCGGGCCTCTTCCTCGCGGGTCAGGACGTGGCATCCCCCGGCATTCCCGGAGCGCTTGTGGGCGGCTTCTTGGCGGCCGCCAGTGTCGACCCGAAGGTGTTCCCGCACCTCAGCGGATAGCGGCAGCAAAGAGACCCAATTCCGGACTAAGCGACGCCCAAGCTCGAAGAGACCCCATAGTTCTAAACCGAACGCAACTGCTCGATGGAGCGCTTGGTGCCGAGTACGCACAGTGGACATTCCAAATGTGATTTCGGATGCTGTCGGGGGGCAGGTACTTCTGACTCCCGTCGACCCTATTCCGCCGCGGCGATCTCTTCCTCGTCGCTCAGCGGATGATCGAGGCGGCCGAGCATTTCCTTGGGGCAGACCTGCCAGAAATGCTCGCGCCAGCGGTCCCAATCGTCGATGATCGAATGGGCCCAGGGGCTGTCGGTCGCCTTGGCATGTCCGCCGATCAGTTCGAGCAGACGTTCTTCCCAATGCGACGAGGCGAGGCGCTGCCAGACGATGCTGTCTGGATTGGCGTGGCGGTCGAGCAGGTTTTCCTCGTCGAGGACAAAGGCCATACCGCCGGTCATCCCCGCGCCGAAATTCTTGCCGACCGTGCCGAGGATGACGGCCGTACCGCCGGTCATATATTCGCACGCGTTGGCGCCGGCGCCCTCGATCACGACGTCGGCGCCCGAATTGCGGACCGCGAAACGCTCGCCAGCCCGGCCCGCCGCGAACAGCTTGCCCGCGGTTGCGCCGTAGAGAACCGTATTGCCGATGATCGTATTATCCTTGCTTTCGAGCGGCGAGGAGACGGTCGGGCGGACGACGATATGCCCGCCGGACAGGCCCTTGCCGACATAATCGTTCGCGTCGCCGAAGACTTCGAGCGTTATGCCCTTGCACAGGAATGCGCCGAGCGACTGCCCGGCCGAACCGCGCAGGCGGACATGGACATGATCGTCGGCAAGCTCGGACATGCCGAACCGGCGCGTCACTTCCGACGACAATCGCGTGCCGACGGCGCGGTGGGTGTTGCGCACGGTATAGGTGAGCTGCATCTTCTCGCCGCGTTCGAACACCGCCTTTGTGTCGGCGATCATCTGCGCGTCGAGGCTGTCGGGCACTTCGTTACGCCAGCCTTCGATATTGAAGCGCCGCTGATCGTCGGGCGCGTCGACCTTGGCGAGGATCGGGTTGAGATCGAGATCGTCGAGATGCTCTGCCCCGCGCGAGACCTGACGCAAGAGTTCGGTGCGGCCGATCACCTCGTCTAGCGAGCGGAAGCCCAGCCGGGCAAGGATCTCGCGCACCTCCTCGGCGATAAAGGTCATCAGGTTGATGACGCGCTCGGGCGTGCCGACGAATTTCTTGCGCAGCTCTTCATTCTGCGTGCAGACGCCGACCGGGCAGGTGTTGGAATGGCATTGCCGCACCATGATGCAGCCCATGGCCACGAGCGATAACGTGCCGATGCCGAACTCCTCCGCGCCGAGGATCGCGGCGATCACGATATCGCGGCCGGTCTTCAGCCCGCCATCGGTGCGCAGCCGGATGCGGTGACGCAACCCGTTGAGCGTGAGCACTTGGTTGACCTCGGACAGGCCCATTTCCCAGGGCGTGCCGGCATATTTGATAGACGTTTGCGGCGAGGCGCCCGTGCCGCCCGTATTGCCCGCGACGAGGATCACATCCGCATGCGCCTTGGCGACGCCCGCCGCGACCGTGCCGATGCCGGCCGAGCTGACAAGCTTCACACAGACCCGGGCCTTGGGATTGATCTGTTTCAGGTCGTAGATGAGCTGCGCCAGATCCTCGATCGAATAGATGTCGTGATGCGGCGGCGGCGAGATCAGCGTGACGCCGGGCGTCGAATGGCGCAGCTTGGCGATGAACTCGGTGACCTTGAAACCCGGAAGCTGGCCGCCCTCGCCGGGCTTGGCGCCTTGCGCGACCTTGATCTCGATTTCATCGCAGGCGTTCAGATATTCGGCCGTGACCCCGAAGCGCCCGGACGCGATCTGCTTGATCACGCTGTTCGCATTGTCGCCATTGTTGCGCGGCGTGTAGCGTTCGACATCCTCGCCGCCTTCGCCCGACACGGCCTTCGCCCCGATCCGGTTCATCGCGATGGCAAGCGTTTCATGGGCTTCGGGCGATAGCGCGCCGAGGCTCATGCCGGGCGTCACGAAGCGCTTGCGGATCTCGGTGATCGCCTCGACCTCGTCGATCGGCACCGGCTCCTTCGCATAGTTGAACTGCATCAGGTCGCGCAGATAGACGGGCTCCAGATCGCGCACGCCGCGCGAGAATTGGAGATAGCTCGAATAGCTGTCCGTGCTGACCGCGGTTTGCAGCAAATGCATCAGCGGGGCGGAAAAGGCATGGCTCTCTTCGCCCGCGCGCTGGCGGTAAAAGCCGCCGATGGGCAGCGTCACAACCGCCGGGTCCCAGGCGGCTTCATGGCGCAGCTCGGCGTTGAGCTGGAGCGACGCATAGCCTTCGCCTGAAATCTTGGCCGGCATGCCGGGGAAAAATTCGTCGACCAGCGAGCGCGAGAGCCCGACCGCCTCGAAATTATAGCCGCCGCGATAGCTGGAGATTACGGCGATCCCCATCTTGGACATGATCTTGCGCAACCCCTCGTCGATCGCGATCTGATAGCGTTCGAGGCAATCTTCGAGCGTCAGATCGCCGAACAGGCCGCGCGCGTGCCGCTCGGCAATCGCGGCTTCGGTGACATAGGCGTTCACCGTCGTCGCGCCGACGCCGATCAACACCGCGAAATAATGGGTGTCGAGACATTCGGCCGAGCGGACGTTGACCGAGGCATAGCTGCGCAGGCCCTGGCGCTTGAGGTGCGTGTGGACGGCGGCGGCGGCGAGCACCATGGGGATCGCGATCCGGTCGGGGCCCGTATTTTCGTCGGTCAGGAACAGCTCGATATGGCCCTCGCGGACCACCTGTTCGGCCTGTTTGCGCACGGCCGCGATGGCATCGCGCAGCGATCCGCCGGTCTCGTAGGTGCAGTCGATCTCGGCCGCGACATCGCCGAATCCTTCCTTCAGCCCGCCCCATTGATCGGACGTAAGAACAGGCGAATCGAGCACGAGTACGCTGTCCTGCTCGGCTTCCTTGTCGAGGATATTGGCGAAATTCGCGAAGCGCGTCTTGAGACTCATGACATGGCGTTCGCGCAGACTGTCGATCGGCGGATTGGTGACCTGGCTGAAATTCTGCCGGAAGAACTGGCTGATCAGGCGCGGCTTGCCGGAGATCACGGCAAGCGGGGTATCGTCGCCCATCGATCCGATCGCCTCCTTGGCGGTTTCGACCATCGGCGCGAGGATCAGCTCCATATCCTCCATCGTCTGCCCGGCCGCGACCTGACGGCGCAGCAGCTCGGCGCGCTCCCAGTCGGGCGCATAGCGTTTCTTGGGTTTGGGCAGGTCGGCGGTCGTCTTGAAGCCCTTGACCCATTCGCCATAGGGGCGTTCGGCGGCGACCTTATCCTTGATCGCCATATCCTCGAACAGCGCGCCTTCTTCCAGATCCACGGCGATCATCTGTCCGGGGCCGAGCTGGCCCTTCTTCACGATCTGGCTTTCGGGCACGACGACCATGCCGGTTTCCGAACCGACGATGAGAAGCCCGTCCGAGGTCTGCGTCGTGCGCAACGGGCGCAGCGCGTTGCGGTCCATCCCGGCGACGATCCAGCGCCCGTCCGTCATGGCGAGCGCGGCGGGCCCGTCCCAGGGCTCCATCATGCTCGCCAGATAGGCGTACATGTCCTGATGCGCCTTGGGGATGTCGCCGTCATGCTGCCAGGCTTCGGGCACGAGCATGAGCTTCGCCGTCGGCGCGTCTCGGCCCGAGCGGCAGATCGTCTCGAACACCGCATCGAGCGCGGCGGTGTCCGACGACCCGGCGGGGATCAGCGGTTTGATTTCCTCCGAATGATCGCCAAAGGCGAGGCTCGCCATCTTGATCTCGTGGCTCTGCATCCAGTTCTTGTTGCCGCGGATCGTGTTGATCTCGCCGTTATGGGCAAGGCTGCGGAACGGCTGGGCGAGCCACCATTGCGGGAAGGTATTGGTCGAATAGCGCTGGTGGAAGATCGCGATGCGGCTCTCGAACCGCTCGTCGGTAAGGTCGGGGTAAAAGGTCGCCAGCGATTCCGCGAGAAAGAGGCCTTTATAGACGATATTCCGGCAAGACAGGCTGCAGATATAGAAATCGCGCACCTGCGCCGCGACGATCCGCTTTTCGATGCGCTTCCTGATCAGGAACAAGTCCCGCTCGAACTCCGTTGCGTCCACGTCGTCCGGCATCGGCCCGGCAATCATGATTTGCTCGATTTCCGGCCGGGTCGCCTGTGCTTTCTCCCCGATCACCGAAATATCGACCGGCACCTGCCGCCAGCCGTAAATCTCGTAACCGAATTCGATGATCTCGCTCTCCACGATGGTGCGGCAGGTCTCCTGCGCGCCGAGATCGGTGCGCGGCAGGAAGATCATCCCGACCGCGAGCCGGTTGGGCAGCACCTTGTGGCCGCTGTCCGCGATGGCTTCGTCGAAAAAGCGTTCGGGCAGATCGACGAGAATGCCCGCGCCGTCCCCGGTCTTCCCGTCCGCATCGACCGCGCCGCGATGCCAGACCGCACGCAACGCCTCGATCCCCGCCTCGACCACGCGCCGCGACGGCCTCCCGTCGATCGCCGCGATCAGCCCGACGCCGCACGAGTCGTGCTCCATATCGGCGTGGTACATGCCATGGGTGGCGAGGTGGGTGTGGGCGGGGGTGTGTGTCACTCGGCGCCTTCCGTTTCTTCGCCGGCCTCGGCGTTCAGGCTGCTGTCGAAAGCGCTCATCATTTCACCGGCGACGGCGATCCCGGCTTGCAGGCTGTGTTGCCGGCCGAGTGCCGTCATATTCTCGTATGTGCCCGGAAGCAGCCTGACCCAGGCGCTGCCGAGATCGGTCCGGAAGAAGGTTGCCGTCGTCTGGAGTTCTTCGAGCGACATATTCTGCGCCCAATATTGCGCGATTTCCTCGAGGATCTCGGGGTAATGGGTGCGGAACCGTTCGGCGTAGCGGCGCGAAAATTCGCGTTCGAAACCGGCCTGACCGCCGGGATAACGGCTCTCGACTTCCGCGCCGATATCCCGGGCCGGGCTGACCTGCATGAGCTGGGCCAGCATGTTCGAGACGGCGCCCTCGCGCAGCCGCTCGAAGGCAAGATCGAGTTGTTCTTCTGCATGCGCCAGCTGCGCGATTTCGCGCGCGAGTTCCATTCTCGCCTCGAACTCGGCGCTGGCAGGAGCCATGGGTGCCTGAGCCAAAAGCGGCGCCGGAGCGATGGCCAGCAGCGTGGCTATTGCGATCGAATTTCCTCTCATCCCCGTCACTCCTGATCTTCTTCCTGTTGGTCGCCCGGCGGGGCATCTTCATCTGGCTCAGCGCCGCCGCGCATCGCATCGAGATTGCTGCTGGTGACCGAACGATTGGTCGCCGCACCCGTATGGCTGCCCTCGACATGCTCCATCAGCGCGGTGATTTCCTCTTCCATCATCGCCATGGACTGGACCATCAGGCTGCGCTGCCAGGCGCCGACATCGGGGTCGGCCATGATCGCCGGCGCTTCGGCGAGATAGGCCTGGCCGGTATCGCTTTCGAAAAAGTCCTGCATGTCGCGCAGCTGGCGGACCGAGAAGCGGCGGGCATAGGCGTTGCTCATCGCGTCGATCAGGCCGGGCAGGGACGCGGCCAGCAGCTCACGTGTCGCAACGCGCTGGCGCTGCAGCAGGCCGACGAACATCTGCTGCATCGCGGGGTCTTCGCGCATCGCATCCATGAATTGCGGCGATTCCATCAGCCCCTGTTCGACATTGGCCATGGATGGCTCGATCATCTGCATCATCATCGTCTCGCGCTGCGCGGGCGGCATGATGAGATCGAGCAATTCGCGTGCTGCTTCGACGCGGTCGGGATCGGGCGCTTCGACGGCGGGTGCGGCGGGCGCAGTCGGGACAGGGACGGCTGGTGCTTGTGCGATTGCCGGCGCAGCAACCGCAGCGATGCCGATGGTAAGGATGGTCAAACCCGTGTTCATGCCACTTCCTTCTCGCGGACCGTCTCCGTCGCAGCCGATGCCTTCGCCTTCAGATATTTATGCATATGTGCGGCCACATCGCGCCCGTCGCGGATCGCCCAGACGACGAGGCTCGCCCCGCGCACGATATCGCCGGCAGCGAACACCCCGTCGAGGCTGGTCTGCATCGTCTTGTGATCGACGCGCAACGTACCCCAGCGCGTGACGGAGAGATCCGGGCTGCCGAACATGCCGGGCAGGTCCTCGGCGTCGAAGCCCAGCGCCTTGATCGCGAGATCGGCGTCGAGCTGGAAATCGCTGCCCGGATCGACCTGCGGCGCGCGGCGGCCCGAGGCGTCGGGCTGGCCGAGCCGCATCCTGTGCGCCTTTACGCCGGTCACGCCTTTTATACCCTCGAACGCCTGGGGCGCGGAGAGCCAGACGAATTCGACGCCTTCTTCCTCGGCGTTGCGCACTTCGTTCTGCGAGCCGGGCATATTGTCCCGGTCGCGGCGGTACAGGCATTTGACGGATTTTGCGCCCTGGCGGACGGCCGTGCGCACGCAATCCATCGCGGTGTCGCCGCCGCCGATCACGACGACATTCTTGTTCGCCGCATTGAGCACGCCGCTATCGAAGGCGGGAACATCCTCGCCGAATCCTTTGCGGTTCGACGCGATCAGGAAGTCGAGCGCTTCGACCACGCCGTCCGTGCCGACGCCGGGCGCCTTCAACTGCCGCGCCTTGTAGACGCCGGTCGCGATCAGGAGCGCGTCATGCTTCTCGCGGAGCTCGGCCAGCGTCGCGTCGCGCCCGACCTCGAAGCTTTCATGGAATTCGATGCCGCTGTCCTTCAGCCGCTGTACGCGGCGCATGACCACGTCCTTTTCGAGCTTGAACCCCGGAATGCCGTAAGTGAGCAGCCCGCCCGCCCGGTCGTGCCGGTCGTAAACATGCACCTCATAACCATGGCCGCGCATATATTCGGCCGTCGCCAGCCCGGCGGGCCCCGCGCCGATCACGCCAACGGACTGGCCGGAGCGATCGCGCACCGGTGTGACCGGCTCGACCCAGCCTTCCTTCCACGCCGTATCGGTGATGTATTTCTCGATTGCGCCGATCGTGACTGCGCCATGACCCGAAAATTCGATGACGCAATTGCCTTCGCAGAGGCGATCCTGCGGACAGATGCGTCCGCAAATCTCGGGCATCGTCGAGGTGGCGTTGGAGAGTTCAAAGGCTTCGCGCAGCCGTCCTTCGGCAGTCAGTTTCAGCCAGTCCGGAATATGATTGTGCAGCGGGCAATGGACCGAACAATAGGGGACTCCGCATTGCGAGCAGCGCGCCGACTGTTCCTCCGCTTTTTCCATGGCGTAAGCGCGCGCGATTTCCTCGAAATCTTCGCTGCGGCTGCCGGGTGCGCGTTTTGCAGGATAGGCCTGCTCAACGCCCACGAATTTGAGCATCGGACTGTCTACCATCGGATTCTCCGTTGAAGCGTCTATGCTAGCAGGAAAAACGGCGAAGTCACGCGGAAAACGGACAGTTACGACAGTTTAACTGACTTATTGATCGAATATTTCACAGGTGCAGGCGGGAGTTCCAGATTTCGGAATAATTAAAAGTCCGAAACGGCCCTAAATTTGGGGCGAGACAGGGCGGAATCGGCTGTGATAGGGCGCGCGCATGACATTCCTCCAAATGCTGATCACGGCCATTGTGCAGGGGGTGACGGAGTTCCTGCCGATCTCCTCCTCCGGCCACCTGATCCTGACGCCGGTTTTCCTCGGCGCGGAGGACCAGGGGCCGCTGATCGACGTCGCCGTCCATGTCGGCTCGCTGCTCGCGATCATCGTCTATTTTTTCCGCGATGCCTGGGGACTGGTGCGCGGCGGTTTTTCGACCGTCGGGATCGGCGAAGCGCCGGATCAGCGGCGGCTATTCTGGTGGATCGTGATCGGCACGATACCGGCCGTCGCCTTCGGTTTCTTCCTCCAGTCGCAGGGCTATCTCGACAGCTTCCGGTCGACCGATCTCGTAGCCGTGAACCTGATCGCCTACGGCATCCTGCTCGGCCTCGCCGATCGCTTCGGCCGCCAGGAAAAAGTCTATGAAGACATGTCGCTGCGCGATGCGATCGTCGTCGGCCTCGCCCAGGCGCTGGCGCTGATCCCGGGTACGAGCCGCTCCGGCGTCACGATGACGGCGGCGCGCTTCCTCGGCTATAAGCGGGTTGAGGCGGCGCGCTTCTCCTTCCTGCTGTCGATTCCGGCGGTGGCCGGGGCAGGGGTGTTGATCGTGCCCGAGATCATGGAAGTGGGCGGCGAACTCGTCACCGAAGCGCTGATCACCGGCACGCTGACCTTCTTCGCCGCGCTCGCGACCATGCATTTCCTGATGCGCTTCCTGCGCAAGGCCTCGATGATGATATTCGTCGTTTATCGCGTCCTGCTGGGGATCGTGCTGCTCTGGATGTTCTGACGCCCTAGCCGCCGGCATCCGCTGCTCCGCCGTCTGCGGAGCAGGGGCCGAGATAGCGGGCGGTCTGGCGCACGAGGAAGCGGAATTCGCCGTCCGTGCCCTGGTCATAGGCATATTCGGCATCGGCGACATAGCCTTCGGCCGTATACTGCCCGTCCATCGCGAGATTGAGATTATCGCCTTCAAGGCTGTTCGGCCGGCATTCCATCGCCAAGGTGAAAGTGCCGTCCGCCATCGTGATATCGGCGAGGGCGCATTCATTACGACCGCCGGGGTCGAAAAAACCGATGCCGGGCATCTCGGCCTCCTCGTCCGTCACGCAGAATTGCGGGGCTTCGAGCTCGAACGCGGTTTCCCAAGCCCGCATGGCGTCGGCATCCGGATTCGCGGTCTGCAGTATCTGACCGACATCGAGCCGGGTTTCCCACAGACCGGCGCGGATCAGCGGCTCGGCGGCCTCTTCGACGTCCGGCTGCACGCCGAGGTGCGGAACCGCGACATAGGTCGCCGCCGCAAGGCCCGCGGCCAGCGCGCCCCAGCCAATCCGTCGCTGCCAGATGCTGCGCGTGTACGATCCACGCGGCCGCCGCAACCGGTCGGCAAATCCGCGCACATCGTCCGCAGCCAGCGCATCGGGCGAGGCACCCGCCGCTTCGGCGATCTGGACCCGGATCGCGTCGATCGCGCGCTGGATCGTCGCATCCTTGCCGTCGAACCAGTCGACCCATTGCTGATCGTTGAGCCAATAAGCGAGGCCCTCGGCGGGCACTTCCTCGAGCCGCACCGGGTAGACGGGTTTACCCTGATTATCGGCGAGGATCATTTCACGCTTCACATGGCGGGAGGCATCGGCGCCGCGGCTGAACAGCAGGACGACGACATCGGAGCGGCCGATCTGGTCGACGATGGCATCGTCGAACGCCTTGCCCGGCGGCACGTCGTCCGGCGCCATCCAGCCGATGAACCCGTTGCGTTCGAGAATTTTCTTGAGCCGGCGTGCAGACTGTTCATGCGCGCTATGATGGCTGATGAAAACGGTGGGCTGTTCGGCCGCTCCGGCGTCCCGGCTATCGGTCACGGCTGCGCTCTCTCCGCTTGCCTGGAATCCCGATCAGACTTCTCGCGCCGTTTCGGCCGCGAACCGGCCCTGGGACTTATATTGCACGAGCCATTGCTCGGCGACCGCGGCCAGCGGCCGCGGCGTTATGCCAAGCGCTTCGAAGCCGTCGGCATCGTCCGCTACGACATTGTCGCTTTGCAGCGAGAGCCACTGGTCCCAGCTGATCGGCGCGCCGGGCAGAAAGCCGAACCGCGCCATGGTGCTGCCCAGCGCATCGGGAACCTGGAAGATCGGCTTGTTCGGCTTGCCGGTGGCATCGAGGATGAAGCCGTTGATTTCGCGCATCGACATAACCTGCGGCCCGCCCAGCTCGAACGTGCGTCCGCGATATTGAGCGGGATCGAGCAGCACCTTGGCGACGGCGTCGGCCACATCCGCGACATAGACGGGCTGGAACTTCGTATTGGGCCGCATCACGGGAACCATCAGCGGCGCCATGCGCGCGAGGCTTGCAAAGCGGTTGAGAAACCCGTCCTCCGGCCCGAACACGACCGAGGGGCGCATGATGATCGCATCGGGCATCGCCGCGCGCACGGCCTCTTCACCCATCGCCTTGGTGCGCGAATAGAGCGACGCCGCATCGGGCGACGCGCCGATCGAAGAAATCTGCACGAAATCGCGCACCCCGGCCGCCTTGGCCGCTTCCGCCGCGTTGCGCGCGCCGTCCGCATGCACGGTCCGGAAATCGCCCTTCAATATGCCGACGAAATTGATCGCCGCGTCCGCGCCTTCCAGCGCGCGCGGCAGCGTTTCGGGCTTGGTGATGTCGGCCGATATGAACTGCGTCTGGCCCAGCCCGCCCATCGGCTTGATGAAAAAGGCGTCGCCCGGATTACGCTCCGCAATGCGGATCCTGAGGCCGGCCTTCAGCAGGTCCTGCGCGACATAACGGCCCAGAAAGCCGCCCCCGCCGAACATCGTTACCAGCCTGTCCTGCATTGCAAACCCGCTCCTTGAAAAACGCACCGCCCAAATGGCGCTTCACCGACGCATTGACAAGCGCCCGATCCGCGATCATAGCGCGCACCCTGCGTTCCGGCGAGCCTTTCGTCGGTGCCGCGGGCCCAGATGGCGGAATTGGTAGACGCGCCAGCTTCAGGTGCTGGTGTCCCTTGTGGACGTGGAGGTTCGAGTCCTCTTCTGGGCACCATTTGTTCTTCCCTTGTTCTCTCAGATAATCTATAAAAACCGCAGAAATCCAAGGGGTTTGGCCCTTGGATCGTTCCGGATCGTCCCACCTGTTCTCGGCCGTTCCAGACATTTTTGCGGGCCTTTTGTGGGCCTTTTGCAAAAGGCCCAAATGAAAAGGCCCACACATGCCTCTGACGGATACCAGACTCCGAGCCCTCAAACCGAAAGCAAAGCCGTACAAGGTCGCTGACGAGCGTGGCCTATATATCGAGGTCACACCCGCTGGTGGCAAACATTGGCGGTTTCGATATCGAATTGGAAAAGCGCAAAAGAAGGTGTCGCTCGGCAGCTACCCTGTGGTTAGCCTCAAGGATGCGCGAGAAGCAGCCATCGAAGCGAGGCAGACCATAGCTTCTGGCGGCGACCCAGCGGTGGAGAAGCGCAAACAGAAGATTAGGGATGAGTTTCTTTCGGCGAGTACTTTCGAGGCGGTCGCCCGCGAGTACATCGAGCAGATCATGGTTCAGAATGGCCGCGCTGAAGCGACTATCGTCAAGGCGAACTACTTTCTTGATAAGCTGGCACCAGCGATCGGAAATCGGCCGATCCACGAGATCGAACCTTTCGAGGTGCTCGCGCCTCTGAAGCGTCTTGAAGCTACTGGGAAACACGAGACTGCAAAAAAATGTCGATCGTTTGCAGGACGGGTATTTCGGTATGGGGTGGCGACAACTCGGTGCAAATCTGATCCAACTTCGCTGTTGAAGGGAGCGCTCATTACGCCAAAGCCGACGCACTACGCCGCCATTCTTGATCCAGAGAAGCTAGGCGGGCTGTTGAGAGCTATCGACGACTTTGAAGGTTACACTCTCACAAAGTTTGCGTTGAAGATTGCCCCACATGTTTTTGTGCGTCCTGGTGAACTGAGGCATGCTGATTGGGCGGAGTTTGACCTTGATGAAGGCGTCTGGCGGATCCCAGCAGGCAAGATGAAAGCGCGGCGCGCGCACGCGGTTCCGCTCTCAAAGCAGGTCATCAGCCTCTTCGAAGAGCTCGGCACCATGATGGGTAAATCAGGTTATGTGTTTCCATCAGCCCGGTCCGGTCTACGTCCCATGAGTGAAAACGCTTTGAACGCAGCCTTTAGGAGGATGGGGTTTAGCAAGGAGGAGGTCACCGCGCATGGGTTGAGGGCGACTGCATCTACCCTGCTCAATGAAAGCGGAAAATGGAGCTCAGACGCGATTGAGCGCGCGCTCGCGCATGGAGACAGTAATGCGATCCGTGGTGTTTATCATCGAGGTAAGCACTGGTCTGAGCGCGTAAAGATGTCGCAGTGGTGGAGTGACTATCTTGATAGCCTCAAGTTGGGCGGTGACTTGGTATTGCTGAAAGCGAGCTAACTCTTGAGCTTCTTCAAGATCGCGCTCATTGTTTGGCGTATGCCATCCATCGCCGGATGACGTTTCTCACATATCCTGGGGTTTCTCGATTTTTCGGAATGCCTCCTGCTCGCGATACGGCACCTGGGCCAGCATTGTAGGCTGCCAATGCGAGATGGATCGCACCGAACTGATCGAGCATCTGCCGCAAATATCTTGCGCCGCCATCGATGTTTTGAGCGGGGTCATGCCGATTGGTAACCCCGAGCTCCCGTGCTGTTGCTGGCATGAGCTGGGCTAATCCAGCTGCCCCTGCTGGGCTGATTGCCATCGGATTGAACCGTGATTCTTGCCAGACCAACGCTTGGAGGAGCTTTGGCGGCAAGCGGTGACGAGCTTCCGCTTGACGGATCAGAGGCTCGTAGAGCGCCTCTTTGAAGCTTCGTTCAATCTGCGAATTCTGACTTCTAGGATCGTGTTGAACGTCCGCTCGTCGGTCTGACGCGCTTTCAACCGACCCCATATCGTGATCGAAAATCTGGAATTCTTGCGCGATTGCGCAGCTTGGGACTGCCAGTCCTAGCGTACCTATCCCGATCGCTATTTTCGAACTTTTCACTGCGCAATCTCTCAATCTTGATAATTCTGGCGTGAGAACATATTATGAACATACGGGTGTAGGAAACCAAATGATTGGTTGCACCAACAAGAGGAGAGGGAAGCGACAGAAGGGGCAATTGAGCAACTAAGGAGCTCGCATGTCCTTTTCGAATTCCAATCAGTCTCGCGCGTCGTTTGAGGAAACAGCACGAAAGATCTGCGAATGCCGCGGCGGGAAGTGGTCTGGCACCAAGGGCATGGCCCGTTGTCCAGCGCACGATGACCGCACGCCTTCGCTCGGTGTCACGCTTGGCCGAAAGGCGATCCTCCTACATTGTTTCGCAGGGTGTGATCAGGCGAGCGTGCTCGCTGCCCTCGCCCGTGAAGGGATCGAGACCTCAGCTCTATTCTCAGGCTCTTCTGACGAATTTCCGTTCCAGCCGAGTTATTCCAGCAAGCCATCAGCTGCAGCACTCCGCATCTGGCGCGATGCCCGACCGCTGCAGCGAAGTCCTGCCAAGGCATATCTCGAAGAGCGCGGCATCCTCGCAACGTCCCATGCGCTGAGGTTTCATCCGCGCACACCGCTTGGACCGAAAGGTCGCGCGCACTTTCTGCCGGCGATGATCGCTTCGGTCAGCCTCGACGGGGGCCCGATTGCCGTTCACCGGACTTTCCTGTCGCATTCCGGCAATACGCAGGCATCGTTTGCCAAGCCGAAATGTGCGCTGGGGTCGCTCGGTGAGGCGGCAGTCCGTCTGCTCGCACCTGCCGAGGGAAGGCTTGGTCTCGCCGAAGGCATTGAAAGCGCGATGTCGGCCTATGCGCTTACCAGGATCCCAACATGGGCAACGCTGGGCAATGAACGCTTCGGCCTGGTTGCCATCCCCGAGAGCGTGAGCGAGCTACATCTCTTCGTCGATCACGACGCCGGTGGCGAGCTCGCAGCCAAGCGAGGTCGCGCCGCCTATCTGCGTGAGGAGCGGCACATCCAAGTCAGATGGCCCAAATCGCGCGGGACCGACTGGAACGACGAGCTCCAGTCATGGCTGCGCCGAAAGGCGTCTCGATAAGAGGAGAGAGAGCTTTTCGAATTCCTGACCCGGCAGAGGGCGCATTTCCCGATGCCTCAATCAGGAGGACGATAAAGCCATGTTCCAGTCAGATTTTTTCCCCGAGCGAGAAATATCACGCACGGTTCCGCTCGCTTACGCAATCGGTGAGCAAATTGCCCGGCGGATCGAGAATGGATGCCATCTCACCCGACCTGACATTGTCGAGTTCTTCGCCGCTCAAACGGGAGTGCAGGACTGGGGCAGTGCGTGGACCATCGACGACTATAACAATGCGGTCGAAATTGGGGCCTTGCTCTGGCTTCGCGAATTCTCGCGGATCGACCTCGATACCGGTTTCCACGAGGCCGCAGCACGGTTTGATTGGCTCGAGGCAGCCTTGCCGCCTCGCCACGTGCGCAGCGAGACCCAGGTCGAACTTCAGCAGTTCTCGACGCCGCCGATCCTTGCCTGGCTCATGGCCAAGGCCGCGTCGATTGGCACGCGCGATCACATTCTCGAACCGTCAGCCGGGAATGGCGCGCTCGCGCTTTGGGGCGACGTTCGAGATTGCTCGCTGACGCTGAACGAGATCGATCGCGCGCGCCGCGATGCGCTGGCGCATATCTTCCCTCGAGCCAGACTATCCGGTCATGATGGCGAGTTGATCGCCGAACTCGCCAATGGCCCCAGTTCCAACGTCACCCCCAGCGTCATCCTGATGAACCCTCCCTTCGCCCGAAGCCGCGAGCGGGGCGTCGATGGCCGCACGGCGATGCGCCACTTGCGCAGTGCGCTTCGGGTGTGCGCTTCAGGAGGTCGCCTCGTCGCCATTATCGCGGACGGCTTTGATGCCGTGGCTTTTGTCGAAGACCAGGAACAGGCTTCGCTGCTGCTCAACGTCCGGTTGTCGGGCGCATTCTCTCGGAGCGGAACCGGGATCTCGGTCAGAATGGTCGTCATCGACAAGGAGGCTCTTCAGAACGCCTCCACCATCACGGGGGAGTTCGCCGACCTCACCGAACTGAATTCCTGCTTGGCGAATTTGCCCGATCGCGCGCCGAGGCAACCGAACATCCATCGCCTTCCGGTACGCTCGATTGCGACATCGGTGAGCGGTGCCGCCGCGCGCAAGCCGGTCGCTCCTTTCGAGACCAGGGCCGCCGAAAAGAGCGCGGCAGTCGCGCTTGACTATCAAGCCCTGGACGAGCCCGCGCCCGTTCCCGAGCAGGCAGGTATCTACCTGCCTTACCGGCCGAGCCGCGTCATCATGGACGATGCACCCCTTCACCCGACGCCATTGGTGGAGTCGGTGGCAATGGGTTCGGTCGCAGCACCGGTGCCCAAGGCGCGCCCCTTGCTTCCCGCGAACTGGCAGGAGGGCAAACTGCTTTCGGTCGCACAGTGCGAAACACTGGTCTACGCTTGCGAGGCATTCGCGCGCGACCTTCCCGGGCAGTTTCGGCCGAGCCAACGGGGAACGACCGTCGAACTCGCGGAGGACGGTTGCTCCTATCGCCAGGCCTTTTTCCTCGGTGACGGCACGGGCGCTGGCAAGGGTCGCCAGATCGCGGGTGTCATGATGGACCGCTGGCTCTCGGGTGAACGCCGTCACATCTGGATAACCAAGAACGAGGCCCTGCTCGAAGATGCGCGCCGCGACTGGGAAGCGCTTGGCGGGCTCCCGCTCGATATCCAGTCGCTCTCCCGATGGAAGCTCGGAAGTCCGGTGACCATGGCCGAGGGTATCCTGTTCGTAACCTATTCAACGCTTCGCTCGGGACGCGCCGAGGATACAAGGCTCGATCAGATCCTCGACTGGGCCGCCGAGCAATTCGAAGGCGTGATTGCCTTCGACGAAGCGCACGCCATGGCCAATGCGCTCGGCTCTTCCTCGACCCGCGGCAATGTCAAAGGATCGGAGCAAGGGATGGCAGGTCTCAGGCTTCAGAACCATCTGCCGCGAGCACGTGTTCTGTACGCTTCCGCTACCGGCGCGTCTGACATTGCCAACCTCGGCTACACAGCCCGGCTTGGACTGTGGGGGCCAGAAACCGCGTTTCCAACGCATGAGGCGTTCATGACCGAGATCCGCGCCGGCGGCGTCGCGGCGATGGAGCTCGTCGCCCGCGATCTCAAGGCACAGGGGCTCTACCTTGCCCGCGCATTGTCCTTTGCCGGGGTCGAATACGAGATCCTCGAACATCAGCTCACAGAAGCGCAGGTGCGGATCTACGATGCCTACGCCGATGCCTGGTCGATCATCCACCGCAATCTCGACCAAGCGCTCGAAGCCACAAGAGTGGTCGACGAGGACAGCGGTGATACGCTCAATCGCAACGCCAAGGCTGCGGCGCTCTCGATGTTCGAAGGCACCAAGCAGCGCTTCTTCGCGCAGCTCTTGCTCTCGATGAAACTGCCGAGCCTGATCCCCGCCATGGAAGCTTCGCTTGGCGAGGACAATTCGGTTGTCGTGCAGCTGGTCTCGACCGCCGAGGCCATGCTCGACCGGCGCCTGGCCGATCTTTCGGACGAGGAGCGAGAAGCACTCGATATCGATCTCTCCCCGCGCGAATACGTCATCGACTATCTGGCGAAGAGCTTTCCCGTGCGCCTGATGCAAGTCTTCACTGACGAGGAGGGCAACCTGCGTTCTGAAGCGATGAGCGACGATCACGGCAATCCCGTTCTCTGCTCACGTGCCATCGCCGCACGCGACGCAACGATCGAGCAGCTTTGCGCATTGCCCCCTATAGCGACTGCACTCGATGCCCTCATCGAGCACTTCGGGACCGAAGCTGTGGCGGAAGTCACGGGCCGCTCGCGCAGGTTGGTCTTGGGACGCGACGGTCAGGAGCGGCTTGAACGTCGAAGCGCAAGTGCCAACGTCGCCGAAGCACAATGCTTCATGGACGGAACGAAACGTATTCTGATCTTCTCGGACGCGGGGGGTACGGGGCGATCCTATCACGCCGACCTCGATGCGCAGAACCAGCAGCGCCGCGTACATTTCCTCCTCGAACCAGGGTGGCGCGCCGACAATGCGATCCAGGGTCTCGGCCGCACCAATCGGACCAATCAGGCTTCTGCGCCGCTGTTCCGCCCGGTCACAACCGATGTGAAGGGCGAACGCCGCTTCATCTCGACCATCGCGCGAAGGCTCGACGCATTGGGCGCTCTCACACGCGGCCAACGTCAAACTGGCGGTCAGAACCTGTTTGACCCTGCCGACAATCTCGAAAGCGATTATGCGAAGGACGCGCTCTCGCGCTGGTTCCACCTGCTCTACGATGGCAAGCTCGAGGCGGTTGGTTTCGGGGACTTCGTCGAGAGGACGGGACTCAAGCTCGAGAACCCCGATGGCGGCCTGAGCGATAACCTTCCCACCATTCAACGCTGGCTGAACCGCATCCTCGCGCTCCCGATCGCACTGCAGAACGGCATCTTCGAGGAATACCTCGGACTTGTTGAAGCGCGGATCGAGGCCGCACGCGAGGCTGGCACGCTCGACCTGGGGCTGGAAACGGTCCGTGTCGACAGCTTCGAGGTGCTGTCTGATGAAGTTCTCCGCACCGATCCTGTTTCGGGGGCCGAAACCCGACTCGTTTCCCTCGAAGTGAAACGCCAATTGCGTCCACTGCGCTTCAAACGTCTCGTGAGGATGCACGAGATCGGATCCCCTCAGGCCATTCCCCTGCGCAATGCGCGCTCGGGCAAGGTGGCCCTGTCAGTTCCGGCGCGGCGCCTCATTGCCGATGATGGCGCGGTGATCGAACGCCGTCGCCTTCTCCGCCCGCTTCAATCGGTCAACTGGACGCTCGAGGCGCTCGGAGAAAGCTTGTGGGAAGAGGTCGGCGTAACCGAGTTCTCCAAGCTCTGGGCACAGGAAGAAAGCGCCGCAGCGGCTTCGCCAGTGACCGAACGAGTGCATCTGGCCACGGGGCTATTGCTCCCGGTCTGGAAGCGGCTGCCTGGCGACCATGTCCGCGTCACCCGCCTTGCCGCCGAGGACGGGAGTTCGATTATCGGGCGCGAAGTGCTCGATATCGACCTTGCCAAGATTGCCGAGACGTTCGGCTTGAAGGGTGTGTCCGGCCCGGCTCCGGCCGAGCTCGGAAGACTGGTCCTGACAAGCGGAACGGCCCAGCCGCTTACCAGTCATGACGCGCTGACCATCAAGCGCTCATTGGTCGGCGGTGAGCAGCGCCTTGAACTCACCGGTTACGCGCCTGAGCGCCTCGACTGGTACAAGACCAAGGGCTGTTTCACCGAGATCATCCGCTACCGCACGCGCCTTTTCGTCCCCGTGTCGAAGGCATCGACTGTGCTTGCAGATCTTGTCCTAAATTAGTCACAAGGCGTCGATCGCCGTGATTATGACCGAGTCATCAGGTCTTGGTGCTTGTCCGGCAAACCCCGGAATCGGGATGAAGTTCGACATTTCGAGCGCAATATCGCGCAATCCGCTCAGTTTGAATTGGCCAAGCTTGGGGCCCTCATCGCGAGTGACCGGCTTTTCAGGGTTGAATGCCAACAGATAGGCGTGCTCGCGTCTGAAGAACAGCAGATGCGGCTCCAACCTCAATTGTTCCCGATTGTAAGTGGCCAGAATTCGTCGCCTGTACGCAATTGCCTGCACCAGTATATTCTCATGAGCACCATCAGTTGGTTCCATGTAGCGATTGTGCAGTGCAGCGAAGTAATTCGCAACCGCAATATTCGCCAATTCACAACGGAAGAGAGGGGAGGGAGCCGGTGGCTTGTCGGCCATGCACCTTCGCGTGGCTCCTCAACCCATCAGGAGACAATCCATGATCCAGTCTATTCCCTTGAAGAAGCTCGTCCCAAGCCCGCGTAATGTGCGCAAGTCGAGCGACGTCCTTGCCGACCTGCAGCTGCGTGCGGACATTGCCGCCCGAGGCCTTTTGCAGAACCTCGTCGTGCGAAAGGCCAAGCGCGGAAAATTCGAAGTCGAGGCCGGCGGTCGCCGTCTGGCTCAGCTGCAGGCACTGGCCGAAGAAGGCACGCTTCCCAAGAACCACGAAGTCACTTGCCTTGTCATCGAAGGGGAGGAAAGCGAGGTTCGCGAAGCGAGCCTTGCGGAGAACTTCCAGCGCCTCGCGATGAACCCAGCCGACGAGGCACAGGCTTTCGCAGCCATTATCGAGGCAGGAGCCAGCACTGAAGACGTGGGCCGCCGGTTTGGTCTCACGGTCCGCTTTGTCGAAGGTCGTCTGCGACTGGCGGGTCTCGCACCTTGTGTCTTCGAAGCGCTCGCCGAAGGCGCGATCACGCTCGACATGGCCAAGGCCTATGGGGCGATTTCAGACATCGACCGCCAGGCACACGTCTATGCCGAGCTGCAGGATGCCTGGTACCAGGTCACGCCTGATACGATCCGCCGCATGGTGCTTGATGCCACTGTGCGTGGTTCCGACCCGCGCGCGGTTCTGGTCGGGCGCGATGCGTACCTCGCTGCAGGTGGCCGCATCGAACGCGAACTGTTCGACGACGAAGCCAGCGAAAGCTGGATCGATGTCGCGCTGCTAGAAGACCTTGCCCAAAAAGCGATGGATGATGCTGCGAAAAGGATCGCGGAAGAACACGGGCTTGGCTGGGTACGACCCACGCTTGGGAACTATGTCAGCCATGATCTCGTCGAAGGCCTCAATCGGCTCCCATGCGAACCAGCTCCGCTCACGGAAGAAGAGGCTCGCGAGCTCAGCGACCTCGAAGCCGACTACGACCGGACGGCAGCCATCCTCGAAGATGAGGACAGCGACGAAAGCGAGATCGCCAAGGCGGAAGAAGAACTGGTCTCGATCGACAGAGCGATGCGCGATCTCAACGATCGTCCGCCGGTGCTTGCCGACGAGCTCAAGTCGGAGGCTGGAGCGTTCCTCGTCCTCTCTCGCAATGGCGAACCGGCAATGGTGCCGCAGTACTACACGGAGGCAGAAGTCATCGACGAGGATGACGGAGCAGTCGAACCGGTTGATGCAGGTGCCGAATCCAAGCGCAAGAGCGGGGCGCTTTCGCAGCGCCTGCTCGACGAGCTCGCAATGCAGCGCCGCGATATCCTGGCGATCCATCTGGCCAACGATCCCGCGCTTGCGCTCGACTTCATGGTCTTCACGCTCGCAGACGCCGATGGGCATGACTGGCGCGCGAAGAAGGCATCGACGCTGGTCGGCTCGGTCGCATCGGGACCGGTGGCCGGCTTCGAGGCCAAGGATGCGCCCGCAAGCGCAGCGCTTGCTGAATTCGCTGCCTCGCTTGACGAGAGCTGGCGTGCCGGCGAGACCGACGTCGAACGGTTCGAACGCTTCCGCGCGTTGAGCGATGAAGCGCGTTCGGCCTGGCTCGGCCATGTCGTATCGCGCACGCTGGTCGCGAGCCTTGCCTGCGAAGGCGATCGTTCGGCGCCGCTGCACGAAATCCTCGGGTCGCTGCTCGAGATCGAAACCGCGCATTGGTGGCGGCCGACGGCGGCCAACTTCTTCGATCGTGTGGCCAAGGCGCGCACGCTCGAAGCACTCGATGCAGCAGGCGGTCCCGAGCTGGTCAGTCGCTATGCAGGTTCGAAGAAGGCAGAGCTGGCGAGCGCCGCCGAGCGCATCTTCTCCGGCAATTTCATCGGCGAGGCGGATGTGAAGTCGCGCGCGGGAGCGTGGGTGCCCGAGATCATGCGCTTCGGTTCACCTGAGGAAACGGTCGAGGATGAAGCTGCGGACCTGGCTGAGGACGAGACCGCGAACGAAATTGCCGAGCAGGCTGCCTGACCCCTCCTGACAGGTCCAGGTCACTCGGCGGGCGGTCCGTCCCTTTCGGGGCGGGCCGCCTTCGTCCTGTCAATTCGCATAGTCCGTGTTTTATCTCTTGCCTAGTTCGTCAACGTAGCCAGGCGGCATTGCTTTTTCCCATTCCTCTCGAGCATTATTGATCAGTGCCAGAAGCTGATCAGCCCAGTGTCTCCAAGCATGTTCGGTTGCATCGTCCCACTTGTCAGACGAACGAACAGAAATCTCGTCGACAAGATAACTCATCCAGGTTTTGTATTCTTCCCATGGGAGCCTGCCGTAACTTCGATGTGTAAACACAAGCTCGGCTACAAGCGGCCAAACCCAATCCTCATTTTGCGACAGACCGAGCATCATCTCGATTGTCTCTTCAGTCATGCGAATTGAAGATGCCTCAAGATTCAGAAATGTATGTCTCCTCTCGGGGTGGCGTGAGAAGAACCGTTCGAACAAAGCTCGACGAAATTGCTCGGTAACTCCTCCTGCGGAGGCAAGGGATCGTCCCATTAACTCACTGTCGGAAGTTTGCTGCATGCATCGAGCTTCATATTTCAACTCTTGGATTGCAACAGTCTATTGCAGATATGACAGTGTGCCGCACCCAATTCATGTGCGGCGCGCGGCGGTTCCAAGCTCGTGTTCGTGTCAATTGCTCAGAAAGTGATCGATACCGACTCGCTAGGCGTTAGCACCAAGACATTTGATTGAGCCCAGTAAGCTTGTCTTATTTAGAATGTCCTGTGACCCGACCGTCTACAGCACTGGAGGAGAGGGAGCTTCGCATTTCCTGAGCCTGGACAATTCCGTCCCGGCGATCAGGAGACAATCGATGACCAAATCCCGCCGCACTGTTTCGGCTTCGCCAGCTCAGCGCATCACTGCCGCGATCATCGCAAAGCTAGAAGGGGGTACCAAGCCCTGGGTCAAACCGTGGCGTGGCTTGCCGGTTTCTCGCCCGCTGCGCTCCTGCGGGACACCGTATCGCGGCATGAATACCTTCTGGCTCTGGATGGTGGCCGATGCCTGCGGATACGCCTCTCCTTACTGGATGACATACCGCCAGTGCCAGAAGCTCGGCGGTCAGGTCCGCAAAGGCGAGAAGTCAACCATCGCGATCTTCTACAAGAGCTACACCAAGGAGGTCGAAACCGCTGAAGGCGGGCAGGACACGGAGAAGCGCCGCGTGCTGAAGGCCTATTCGGTATTCAACGCCGACCAGTGCGATGGCCTTCCCGAATTCTACCATCCCAAGCCACTGGTCGCAGCCCTCGAGCCCGAAGGCCGCGAAGTGCGGCTCGATGCCTTCTTCGGCCAAGTAGGTGCCAACCTACGCCATCATGGCGCACAGGCCTATTACGAGCCGTTGCGCGACCGCGTCACTATGCCGCCTGCCGAACTTTTCGAAGCCTATGACCACTACTATGCGACTCTCGCGCACGAGCTGTCGCACTGGACCGGTCATTCCTCGCGGCTCGATCGCGATCTCAAGAACCGCTTCGGCAGCGACGCATATGCTGCCGAAGAACTGATCGCCGAGCTGTCGTCGGCCATCCTGGGTGCCGAACTGGGGCTTCCGGTCACGCACCTCGATCATCACGCCAGTTATATCGCGTCCTGGCTCAAGATCCTTAAGCAGGACGAGCGCGCGATCCTGACCGCCGCAGCGAAGGCCGAGGAGGCAGCCACCTTGCTGCTCGAACTGGGCGAATACAAATCAAGTGAAGGCGAGACCGATG
>JBCBSD010000002.1:0-164768 GCA_039819365.1 Pseudomonadota bacterium | reverse complement strand
GCAGAAAGCGGCTCGATGCCGCTTTCGGAGTTTCGTTGCGCAAGAGCCGACAAGAGCATCGAACTCTTGCCGTCTCATCCCACCCTGTCATCCCTCCCTTGAAAGGGAGGGATAGGGAGTAGAAGGGGCGACCATGCAGGACACACTCGAAGACCTTGAACGCCGCCGCGAACAGGCGGCGATGGGCGGCGGGCAGAAGCGCATCGATGCGCAGCACGCCAAGGGCAAGCTGACGGCGCGCGAGCGGCTCGAAGTCCTGTTCGACGAAGGGTCTTTCGAAGAGCTCGACATGTTCGTCGAGCATAATTGCGTCGATTTCGACATGCAGGAGCAGATCGTGCCCGGCGACGGCGTCGTCACCGGATCGGGCACGATCAACGGCCGGCTCGTCTACGCCTTCAGCCAGGATTTCACTGTGTTCGGCGGGTCGCTGTCCGAACGCCATGCGGAGAAGATCTGCAAGGTCATGGATACGGCCATGAAGGTCGGTGCGCCGGTGGTCGGGCTAAACGACAGCGGCGGCGCGCGCATCCAGGAAGGCGTGGCAAGCCTTGGCGGCTATGCCGAGGTGTTCCAGCGCAATGTGCTGGCGAGCGGCGTCGTACCGCAGCTCAGCCTTATCATGGGGCCGTGCGCGGGCGGGGCGGTCTACAGCCCCGCGATGACCGATTTCATCTTCATGGTGAAGGATTCGAGCTACATGTTCGTCACCGGGCCCGATGTCGTGAAGACGGTGACCAACGAAGTCGTGACGCAGGAGGAACTGGGCGGCGCGGTCACGCACACGACCAAGTCGGGCGTCGCGGATGTCGCGTTCGAGAATGATATCGAGGCGCTGATGGCGGCGCGTGATTTCATCGATTACCTCCCCGCCTCGAACCGCGAAGAGGTGCCCGAACGGCCGACCGCCGACGCCTGGGACCGCGAGGAGCCGAGTCTCGACACCCTGATCCCGGCGAGCGCGGCGACGCCCTATGACATGCACGAGCTGATCCGCAAAACGGTCGACGAAGGCGAGTTTTTCGAGCTCCAGCCTGCCCATGCGGCGAATATCATCATCGGCTTCGGCCGGATCGAGGGCCGCACAGTCGGCATCGTCGCCAACCAGCCGATGGTGCTGGCCGGCTGTCTCGATATCGCGGCGTCGAAAAAGGGCGGCCGCTTCGTGCGCTTCTGCGACGCCTTCGATATCCCGATCGTGACCTTCGTCGATGTGCCGGGCTTCCTCCCGGGGGTCGGGCAGGAACATAACGGCATCATCAAAAATGGCGCGAAGCTGCTCTTCGCCTATGCCGAGGCGACGGTGCCGAAGATCACGGTGATCACGCGCAAGGCCTATGGCGGCGCCTATGACGTGATGGCGTCCAAGCATCTGCGCGGCGATTTGAACTACGCTTGGCCGACCGCCGAGATCGCCGTGATGGGCGCGAAGGGCGCGGTCGAGATCATCTTCCGCCAGGACCGCGACGACCCCGAAAAGATCGCGCAGAAGACAAAGGAATATGAAGACCGCTTCGCCAACCCGTTTGTGGCCGCCGCGAAAGGCTTTATCGACGAGGTGATTATGCCGCATTCGACGCGGAGAAGGATTGCTCTGGGCTTACGGAAGTTGCGGAACAAGCAGCTCGAAAATCCGTGGAAGAAGCATGACAATATTCCGTTGTGACTAGCCGAGAAAAGCGGCGGAGACTAGCAGATGAGCGTTGGCCGGAGATGTCTAATCTCTTGGCTTGCCATCTTGGGCAAGACTGGCCGGAAGAATATGGTGATCGGTTCAGCGCAATTGACGGGGCGATGAAAGATTATCCATTGGATTATCGTCAACTTGTTGCAAAGCAATGGCGCAATTGGATAGCTCAATTGGATTCTGAATCCTCGGTCAAGGAATACCTGAACGACTATTTTGGCATAAACATATACTTCAAGAGCGAATTTGAAGCCGTTGAATTTGCTGATGAAATTTATCGCCGACTTATCGATTCTATAAAAGACGAGACCAGTGGAAAGTATTTATCGTGAAGAAGTTCTGTTTCCAGACGGCGATTAAACCATGCCCTCAGGCCTAGTCGCCCTTCTCGACGACGTCGCGGCCATCGCTCGCGCGTCCGCCGCCTCGCTCGACGATATTTCCGTCGCCGCCAAGGCGTCTGCGGCGTCGCTTGACGACATTTCCGTTGCCGCCGGTCGCGCCGGTACGAAAACCGCCGGCGTCGTGATCGACGATGCCGCGGTCACGCCGCGTTACGTGACCGGGTTCGAGCCGGCGCGCGAATTGCCGATGATCTGGCGGATCGCCAAGGGATCGATCTTCAACAAGATCGTTATCCTGCTGCCCGCCGCCGTATTGCTCGGCCAGTTCGCGCCGTTCCTGATCCCCTATATCCTGATCGTGGGTGGGCTTTTCCTCTGTTTCGAGGCGGCGGAGAAGATACTGGAAGTGCTGCATGTCGACGAAACGAACGTGCATGAGGAGCCGGCCATTATTGCGCCGGGCGAGGAGCAGGAAAACCAGATGGTGTCGGGCGCGATCCGCACCGACCTGATCCTGTCAGCGGAGATCATGGCGATTGCGCTCTCCGAAGTCGCGGAAGAGGTGTGGTGGACGCAGGCGCTCGTGCTTGCGCTGATCGGCATCGTCATAACCGTCGTCGTCTATGGCGCGGTCGCGCTGATCGTGAAGATGGACGATGTCGGCCTGCACCTCGCCAAGACGCGCGAGAATGGTATGGCGGCGTTCGGGCGGGGGCTGGTGGGGTTCATGCCCAAATTGCTGACCGCGATCTCGATCATCGGTACGCTGGCGATGGCCTGGGTCGGCGGCGGGCTGCTCGTCCACAATATCGCGGCGATCGGCTGGCACGGGCCCGAGCACTGGATCGACGCGGTCGCGCATCCGGTCGCCGCCGCGATGCCGGCGGGATTGAGCGGCTTTATGGACTGGCTGGTTTTTGCCATATTGTCGGGGCTGGGCGGTGTCGCCATTGGCGCGGTGATTGCGCCTATCGTCCACCGCTTCATGCCGCATGGCGAGGCGCATTAACGCTTTCACCGCTCTGTGAGGCGGTTTTCCAGGAGATTGGCAGAATGAAACTCGGCCCCCTCAACCATGTCGGCGTCGCGACGCCCTCGATTCCCGACAGCATTGCATTCTGGCGCGACATTATGGGCGCGACGAAAATTCACGATCCGTTCGATATGCCCGCACAGGGCGTGAAAGTCTGTTTCGTGGATACGCCGAACAGCCAGATCGAGCTGATCGAGCCCTTGGGTGAGGACTCCCCGATCCACGGCTTCCTCAAGCATAATCCGAAGGGTGGGCAGCATCATCTGTGTTTCGAGGTGCCGGATATCCATGACGCCAAGGCTGAATTCGAGGCGATGGGCAAGCGCGTCCTCGGGGAACCGCGGATCGGAGCGCACGGCACGCCGATCTTTTTCGTCCATCCCAAGGATATGGGCGGCGTGCTGACCGAGATCATGGAGACGCCTAAGGAAGCGCATTGAGGCGACCATGGCTCCCCCAACTGTCGTCCTGAACTTGATTCAGGACCCATTCGCTCAACGTTTCGATTCTAGCGGTGGCGGAGTTATTGATGAATACTGATTTTCGTCCACGTGATGGTCGGAGTTCAGGGCAGAGGATCGAACCCCAACAACAACGCCCGATCCTCCCAGAATGGATTGTCCTGTTCAATTAACGCGATCTTCCAGTCTCGCTTCCACGCTTTCAATTGTTTCTCGCGAGCGATGGCTGACGGCATGTCATCGAACATCTCATACTGAACGAGCCGCTTCACATCATATCGTTTCGAATGGCCCTCGAAAATTCCTTCGCGATGCTGGTAGATACGTTTCACAAGATCGGACGTGACGCCGATATATGTTGTGCCGTGGCGCTTGCTGGCAAGAATATAGGTGCAGGGTTGGCGTTCCATCTATCCGGCGTAGAGCGACTGGACCCTGAATCAAGTTCAGGGTGACTGATATGTACATTCATAATTACCCCCTTGAATATCGCCCGGGGTTTCGGCATGGTTTACGTTAACGTAAACTAACACCATACCCGGGAGAGAACGCATCATGGCCGATTATGAAACGATCAAGCTCGCCGTCGCCGACGATATCGCGACGATCACGCTGAACCGCCCGGAACGGCTCAACGCGATGCCGCCCGCCATGGCCGACGAGATTTCCGCCGCGCTCGACGAAGCGCTGGGCGAGGGCGTGCGCTGCGTTTTGATGACGGGCGAGGGCCGGGCTTTCTGTTCGGGCGCCGACCTTGCGGGTGGCGGACGCGACGGCGAGGGCGATATCAGCGGCGGCGATCGCGCCAAGGCCTCGCTCGACGGGCATTATCATCCGATGATGAAAAAGATTGCCGATCTGCCGGTGCCGTTCATCACGGCGGTAAACGGCCCGGCGGCCGGCGTCGGATGCTCGGCGGCGCTTGCCGGCGATTTCGTGATTGCCGGCCGGTCCGGCTATTTCCTTCAGGCATTCGTCAATATCGGGCTTATACCCGATGGCGGCGCGACGTGGATGCTGCCGCGCCAGATCGGTAAGGCGCGTGCATTCGAAATGATGATGCTGGGTGAAAAAATCCCGGCGGCACAGGCGTTAGACTGGGGCCTGATCTACAAGGTCGTAGACGATGCCGATTTGATGGACGAGGCGCTGGCGCTGGCCAAACGGCTCGCCGAAGGTCCGACCTTCGCACTCGGCAAGATGCGCAAACTGGCGCGCGACAATATGGATCTCGGTTATCATGAAGCGCTGGACGCAGAGGCCGAGGCCCCGCGCGAAGCCGGCAACAGCCAAGATGCCGTGATTGGCGCGGTGGCCTTCCTCAAGAAAGAAAAACCGAAGTTTACCGGCCAATAGACCACGCCTATGGTGCGGTCGCTATGACCGAAAAACCGACCAAATCCGACTGGCAGGAGCGCGCGGCCAAGGAAGTGAAAGGCCGCGACCTCACTTGGAATACGCCCGAGGGCATCCCTGTCCAGTCAAGCTATGACGCCAGCGATGCTATCGATCCGGGGCTGCCCGGCTTCGAGCCGTTCACGCGCGGGCCCTATGCGTCCATGTATACCGGGCGGCCGTGGACGATCCGTCAATATGCGGGCTTTTCGACGGCCGAGGACTCGAACGCCTTCTACCGCCGCAATCTCGCGGCCGGGCAGAAGGGCCTGTCGGTCGCTTTCGATCTCGCCACGCATCGCGGCTATGACAGCGACCATCCGCGCGTGACCGGCGATGTCGGCAAGGCGGGGGTCGCTATCGATACGCTGGCCGACATGCAGATCCTGTTCGACCAGATCCCGCTCGACCAGATGAGCGTTTCGATGACGATGAACGGGGCGGTGATCCCGGTCATGGCATTCTACATCGTGGCAGCGGAAGAACAGGGCGTGAGCCAGGACAAGCTCGCCGGGACCATCCAGAACGATATCCTCAAAGAGTTCATGGTGCGGAACACCTACATCTATCCGCCCGAGCCCTCGATGCGGATCGTCGCCGATATTATCGCCTATACCGCCGAGCATATGCCGCGCTTCAATAGCATCAGCATCAGCGGCTATCACATGCACGAAGCCGGTGCGACGGCAGTGCAGGAGCTCGCTTATACGCTTGCCGACGGCATGGAATATGTCCGCGCGGCGATGGCGCAGGGGCTTGATGTCGACAGCTTCGCGCCGCGGCTCAGCTTCTTCTGGGGCATCGGCATGAACTTCTTCATGGAAGTCGCCAAGATGCGCGCCGGGCGCAAGCTCTGGCATGCGATCATGGAGGATTTCGGCGCGCAGAATCCCAAATCGAAAATGCTGCGCACCCATTGCCAGACCAGCGGAGTCAGCCTCACCGAGCAGGATCCGTATAATAATATCGTCCGCACGACGATTGAGGCGATGGCGGCGACGCTGGGCGGCACGCAGAGTCTGCATACGAACAGTTTCGATGAAGCCGTTGCCTTGCCGACGGATTTTTCGGCGCGGATCGCGCGGAATACGCAGCTGATCCTCCAAGAGGAAAGCGGTATCACCAATGTCGCCGATCCGCTGGGCGGTTCCTATTATGTCGAGCAATTGACCCAGCAACTGGCCGACAAGGCCTGGGAGCTGATCGAAGAGGTCGAGGCGGCGGGCGGCATGACCAAGGCCGTCGCCGATGGGCTGCCCAAGCGCCATATCGAGGAGGCCGCTGCCGCCAAGGCCGCGGCCGTCGATCGTGGAGAGCAGGTCATCGTCGGTGTCAACAAGTACCGACTCCCCGAGGAAGCCGAGATCGACATTCTCGATATCGACACCGCGCGCGTCCGCCGCGACCAGATCGCGCGAATCGAGAAGACCCGGGCCGAGCGCGATGAGGATGCGGCGCAAGCGGCGCTCTCGGTGCTGACTGAAGGCGCCAAGGCCGATGGCAGTATGTTGGCCCTTGCCGTCGATTGCGCCCGGGCACGGTGCACGCTTGGCGAGATTTCGAGCGCGATGGAAGATGCGTTCGGCCGCTACGACACGATCCCCCAGCCGGTGAGCGGCATCTATGGCGGCGCCTATGATGGCACGCCCGAATGGGAGCGAGTGACGGACGGCGTCGATGCGATTGCGGGACGGCTCGGTCGCAAGCCGAAGATCATGGTCGCGAAAATGGGGCAAGACGGGCATGATCGCGGCGCCAATCTCGTCGCATCCGCCTTTGCCGATATGGGATTCGAGGTGGTCTCCGGCCCGCTATTCCAGACGCCCGGCGAGGCTGCCGATATGGCGATGGAGCATGATGTCGACGCGATCGGTGCGTCGAGCCTTGCCGCCGGCCACAAGACGCTGATCCCCGAACTGATCGGCAAGCTCGAAGATGCCGGCCGATCCGATATCCGCGTCTTCGCCGGCGGCGTGATTCCGCAACAGGATTATGATTTTCTCCGCAAGGCCGGCGTAAAGGCGATCTTCGGTCCCGGCACCAATCTGGTTGACGCGGCGGCCGAAGTGCTCAAGCTGCTCGGCCATAATTTACCGCCGGTAGAGAAAGCCGCCGAATGACGGTGCGCTATCGCGATCCGGTCGAATTCTATCGCGATCATGCGACCCGGTTCGATGCAGCGCGATCGCGGGCATTGTGCGAAAAGCTCTGGCTCGAAGATTTTCTCGCGCTGGTGCCGCGCAATGGGACTGTCCTCGATGCGGGTTGCGGTGCAGGAGAGCCCATCACCGACTATATTGCATCGATGGGCTTCCAGATCACGGGCCTGGATGCCAGCGAACCGCTGCTCGCATTAGCGCGAGAACGCGTCCCGGGCGGTGAGTTTGTCCGCTCCGATCTTCGCACTTTCGATCTGGATCGCACATTTGACGGGATTATTGCCTGGGATAGCGTTTTCCATCTCGATGCGAGCGAACAGGCGCGCGCGTTGAAACGCTTCGCCCGGCACGGTACCGATCAGGCCGCGCTCATGTTTACGAGCGGCCCCGAGCGCGGCGAAGCGATCAATCCGATGTTCGACGAACCGCTTTTTCATGCGAGCCTTGCACCATCCGACTATGAAGAGAGGCTTGCAGCGCTCGGTTTTTCCGTCTTGAAGCATGTCGAGAGCGATCCCGATTGCGGCAATCGGACCATATGGCTGGCCAAACGCGGCGAGAGAAAATTGCATGACTGACACTATCCGTACCGATTGGACCCGCGAAGAGATTGCCAATCTGTTCGATCTACCGTTTCACGAGCTGATGTGGCGGGCGCAGACCGTGCATCGCGAAAACCATGCGGCGGGTGAGGTGCAGCTCTGCACTTTGCTCTCGATCAAGACCGGCGGTTGCCCCGAGGATTGCGGCTATTGTTCGCAATCCGTCCATGCTGATAGCGGCGTTGAGGCGACGAAGCTCATGGACGTGCGCCAGGTGCTGCAATCGGCGGCGCAGGCCAAGGATGCCGGGTCGCAGCGTTTCTGCATGGGCGCGGCGTGGCGCAACCCCAAGGACCGCGACATGCCGGCGATCGTCGAGATCGTGAAGGGCGTGCGGCAGATGGGGCTCGAAACCTGCATGACGCTTGGCATGCTGACGCCGAAGCAGGCAGATATGCTCGCCGCGGCTGGCCTCGACTATTACAACCACAACATCGATACCTCGCCGGAGCGGTACGAAGAGGTGATCTCGACGCGGACTTTCGAGGAGCGGATCGAGACGCTCGACAATGTCCGCGATGCCGGGATCAATGTTTGTTCGGGCGGGATCGTCGGCATGGGCGAGACGCGCGAGGACCGGGTCGGTTTCCTCCATGCACTCGCGACACTCGAACGGCATCCCGAAAGCGTGCCGGTCAACGCGCTTGTGCCCGTGAAGGGCACGGTGCTCGGCGATATCCTGCACGACGTGCCCGAGGCGAAGATCGACGATCTCGAATTCGTTCGCACGGTCGCCGTTGCGCGGATCGCCATGCCCCGATCGATGGTGCGGCTGTCGGCGGGCCGCGAGAGCATGAGCGAGGCCGTGCAGGCGCTGTGTTTCCTCGCCGGCGCGAACAGCATCTTTACCGGCGACAAGCTGCTCACCACCGGCAATCGCGGCGACGATGCCGATGCGGCGCTGTTCGAAAAACTCGGCCTCGTGCCGCTGCAAAGCGAAGAGCCGGCACGCACCGATCTGGTGGCCGCGGAGTAAGGCGTTGCTCGGCGTTGCTCTCTTCGCGATGATGCAGTTCACACCGAACGCCGAGAGCTGCGCCGATTATGGCAATCTGCCGCAGCAACCGATGAACGCCTGCGCCGCTTGGGAGTATGAACAGGCCGATGCCGAGCTCAACGAAGTCTGGGAACAGGCGATTGTCTATGCGCGCAACTATTTGAGCTTTGACGATTTGAACGATGGCCGGGCGAGCGGCGCGGAGCGTTTGCTCGCGGCCCAGCGCGCCTGGATTATCGTGCGCGACGAGCATTGCGCGGCATATAGCTATCATATGCGCGGCGGCAGCGCCGAGCCTTTGCTTTATCACGGCTGCCGAACCGCGATGACGCGCCAGCGGACGACCGAGTTGCGCAACCTGATGATCGAGGATCAATGATTTCCGCGATGCGCGATCATCTTCTTATTTTCCGTCATGCTGAACTTGTTTCAGCATCCACTCCTCGGCCTGCGAAGGTAGTGCCGATCGAAAAGTGGACCCTGAAACAAGTTCAGGGTGACGGCTTGAGGGAGCCGTCATGTTCAAAAAAATCCTGATCGCTAATCGTGGTGAAATTGCGTGCCGCGTGATCCGCAGCGCGCAGAAGATGGGGATCGCCACGGTCGCGGTCTATTCGGACGCCGATGCGCGCTCACCCCACGTCGAGATGGCGGACGAAGCCGTGCATCTGGGCCCGCCGCCCGCGGCCGAGAGTTATCTCCTCGCCGACAAGATCATCCAAGCGTGCAAGGACACGGGGGCCGAGGCCGTGCATCCGGGCTACGGTTTCCTCTCCGAGCGGGAGAGCTTCGCCAAGGCCTGCGCCGAGAACGATATCGTCTTTATCGGCCCGCCGCCCGGCGCGATTGCGGCGATGGGCGACAAGATCGAATCGAAGAAGCTGGCGAAGAAAGCCGGCGTCAGCGTCGTCCCCGGGCATGTCGGCGAGATCGACGATACCGAGCATGCGGTGAAGATATCCTCCGAGATCGGCTATCCGGTGATGATGAAAGCGTCTGCCGGCGGCGGCGGCAAGGGCATGCGGCTTGCGTGGAACGAAAAAGATGTCCGCGAAGGCTTCGAGGCGACCAAGCGCGAGGGGCTCGCCAGTTTCGGCGACGACCGCGTCTTTATCGAGAAATTTATCGAGCAGCCGCGCCATATCGAGATCCAGGTTCTGGGCGATAAGCACGGCAACATCGTCTATCTGGGCGAGCGCGAATGCTCGATCCAGCGCCGCCATCAGAAGGTCGTCGAGGAAGCGCCGTCGCCCTTCGTCGATGAGGAGATGCGCAGGGCGATGGGCGAGCAGGCGGTCGCGCTCGCCGCCGCCGTCGATTATCACAGCGCGGGGACGGTCGAGCTGATCGTCGGCGCTGACAAGAGCTTCTACTTTCTCGAAATGAACACCCGGCTCCAGGTCGAGCATCCGGTCACGGAGTTCATCACCGGCGTCGATCTGGTCGAGCAGATGATCCGCGTCGCGGCGGGCGAGAAGCTGCCGTTCGCGCAGGACGATATCACGCTGACCGGCTGGGCCGTCGAGAATCGCGTCTATGCCGAAGACCCGTATCGCGGTTTCCTGCCGTCGATCGGCCGGCTAGTGCGGTACGACCCGCCCGAGGAAAGTCACGAGGAAGACGGCTGCACGCGGGTCGACGATGGCGTGGCGGAAGGCGGCGAAGTCTCGATGTTCTACGATCCGATGATCGCCAAGCTCATCACCTGGGCGCCGACGCGCGAGGGCGCGATCGACCGCCAGATTGCCGAGCTGGACCGGTTCGAGCTGGACGGGCCGGGCCATAATCTCGATTTTCTCTCGGCGCTGATGCAGCATCCGCGTTTCCGCTCGGGGGAGATCACGACCAATTTCATCGCCGAGGAATATCCGGATGGCTTTCAGGGCGCGCCGGCCGATGAGACGCTGCTCAAGCGGGTTGCCGCCATCGCCGGTTTCGCCGCTGTGGCCCATGCGGACCGGGCGCGACGGGTCTCCGGCCAGCTCGACGGTCCGTTACAGCCGCCCGCCGAATGGGCGGTGCAAATCGATGGCGCGGCGCATGACGTCCATGTCGATCTCGACGACGTGTCGGTCGATGGCGAGGCGATGGAGCTCGCCATGGCCTATGCGCCGGGCGACCGGATGATCGCGGCGGAGTTTGCCGGAGAAGCGCTGACCGTGAAGATCAGGCCAGGCCGCTATGGCTTCGGGATGACGACGCGCGGGGCAAGCCATGCGGTGCGCACGCTACCCAAGCATTTCGCCGATCTCGCCGATCATATGATCGAGAAGGAACCGCCCGATCTCTCGAAAATGCTGATCTGTCCGATGCCGGGGCTCGTTACCGCCCTCAATGTCGGCGAAGGCGACAAGGTCGAGGAGGGCCAACCGCTCGCCGTGATCGAGGCGATGAAGATGGAAAATATCCTGCGCGCCGAAAAAGCCGGCGTGGTGAGCACGGTGAGCGCAGCCGAAGGCGACAGCCTTCAGGCCGACGATGTGATCATGGAGTTTGAGTAGCTTCATCCCTCTCCCGTAGGGAGAGGGTTGCGTAGACTTGGCAACCTGTTGCCTAGTCGTAGCTGGGTGAGGGTTTCCGCCTTACCGGTGACGCACAGCCCCTCATCCAACTCCGCCTAATTCGCTCTGCTCATAAGGCTTCGTATCCTTCTCCCCCTGGGAGAAGGAATCAAAGCTTCAACTCGCGCTCGATCGTCTTTTTCGTGGTCTTGCGATAGGGCGGCTTGAACCCGCCAAGCTTGGCCACGTCCATCTTGGGCTGGCTGTAGACGCTTTTCGCGTGGCTGAACGTCTTGAAGCCCTCATGACCGGTATAGGCACCCATGCCCGATGGCCCGACGCCGCCGAAGGGCAGCTCCTCCATCGCGATGTGAAAGATCACATCGTTGACCGTCGCGCCGCCCGAGATCGTTTTGGACAACACCTTCTGCTCTTCGGCCTTGTCGCTGCCAAAATAGTAAAGCCCGAGCGGGCGATCGTTGGCGTTCACATAATCGATGGCTTCGTCGACGGACTTGTACGTCTTGATCGGCAGGACGGGGCCGAAAATCTCTTCCTGCATGACAGCCATATCGTCGGTCGGATTGCGGACGATAGTCAGCGGCATCTTGCGCTTGTTGGACGCGCTGAAATCCTCGTTGCCCGGATTGACCTCGACGAGTTCAGCACCCTTTTCCTTCGCATCCTTCAGATAGCCTTGCAGTCGCTCATAATGGCGGTCGTTGACGATCGACGTGTAGTCGTCATTGGCATCGAGCGTCGGATATTGCTCGGAGACGGCGGCGCTCAGGCCCTGGATGACATCGCCTTCCTTGGCTTCGGGCACCATCATGTAATCGGGCGCAAGGCAAATCTGCCCGGCATTCATCATCTTGCCCATCGCGACCCGGCTTGTGCCGCGTTCGATATCGGCGCTCTCGCCGAAAATGGTCGGCGATTTGCCGCCGAGTTCGAGTGTCACCGGTGTCAGGCTGTCCGCGGCGGCATGGAGGATATGCTTGCCGATGCTCGTTGCGCCGGTGAACAGCAGGTGATCGAAGGGCAGGGACGAGAAGGCCTGGCCGACCTCGGGCCCGCCATTGAACACGGCGATCTCTTCTGGCGAAAAGGCTTCGCCGATCAGTTTTTCGACCAGCGCGCTGGTGACCGGCGTGAACTCGCTCATCTTGATCATCACGCGATTGCCAGCGGCTAGTGCATCGGCCAGCGGACTGAAGGTCAGCTGGACGGGGAAATTCCACGGCGCGATGATTCCGACCACGCCCATCGGCTGATATTCGATCCGCGCGCGTGCGCCGAACAGGCCGAGCGGGAAACGCGCGCTGCGTTTTTCGGGCCGCATCCATTTTTCGACATGTTTGCGCGCATATTTGACCTCGCCGAGCGCCGAAACGACGTCGGTCATCATCGACTGGTTCTTGGAACGATGGCCGAAATCCTCGCTCATCGCGTCGCACAGCGCATCGGCATTGTCGACGAGCAGCCGGCCGACCCGGGTCAGCCGGTCCTTGCGCGTTTCCGCGCTGACCGGCAGCTCGGCGGTAAAGGCGGCGCGCTGCTTTTCGAGCGCCGCGAGCATCGCATCCTTGTTCACGATTTGCGGGTCTGCATCGGCCATCTGGGAATCTCCTGTTGCATTTTGAAACCGAGTTTAGGCGAGATTGCGGATATTGGGTAGGGGGCGCGGCTTTGGTCCGCATTGACAATCGGCATGCGGAAGCGGAAAAGAACAAAAACGGAACAGGAAGGTAGCATGCGCGGCGATTGGCACCATATCGATTTCACGGTCAGCGATGTCGAAGCGGCCCGTCCGGTCTATGAGGTTTTTCTCACGCATTTGGGATATCGCGAAACCCGCCGGACCGAAAACGGCCCGACCGAATGGAGCCTGGGCGAGGGGCTTTTCCCGTCTGTCGGGATCCGCCCGGCGACCGCGGACAACAGGTCGGTCTCGCATGACCGCTATGCGCCGGGGCTGCACCATGCGGCGTGGCGGGCGGAGGACCGAGCCGATGTCGACGCGCTACATGCCAAGCTGGTCGAGGCGGGCGTGACGATTCTTGATCCGCCGGATCACTATTATGGCGATAACTACTATGCGGTGTTCTTCGCCGATCCGGACGGGCTGAAGCTCGAATATGTATGGACGCCGCCGGGCGGCCGCGATTGATCGCCTGGTCCTATTGATAGGATGACGGGCGCGGCGCGCACCGTTACTAGGCATCGATATGACCGAAGAACTCATCACCCAAATCGACGGCAAGGCGGCGCGCCTGCGCCTCAACCGACCCAAGGCGCTGCATGCGCTGACCACCGCCATGTGCGAGGGCGCGATCGAGGCGCTGCTGGAGTGGCGCAAGGATCTTGCCGTCGAAGCCGTGCTGATCGATCATGCCGAGGGGCGCGGTTTCTGCGCCGGCGGGGATATCCGGATGCTGGCCGAAAGCGGCGCGACAGACGGCGTGAAGGCGCGCGAATTCTTCCATACCGAGTATCGGCTCAACCATCTGCTCTTCACCTATGCCAAGCCGACGGTCGCCTTCATGGACGGAATCACGATGGGCGGCGGGGTCGGCCTGTCGCTGCCGTGCCAGTATCGCGTCGCGACCGAGCATACGCGCTTTGCGATGCCCGAGACGGGCATCGGGCTGTTCCCCGATGTCGGCGGCGGCTGGTATCTCTCGCGACTGCCGGGCCGGACGGGCCAGTTCCTCGCGTTAACCGGTGCGCGGATCGACGGGGCGGAATGCGTGGCGCTGGGCCTCGCGACGCATTATCTGTCCTCTGAATCGTTGGAAGACGTCAAGACGAAAATCGCCGAGAATCCGCAGCATATCGCAGCAATCCTGAAAGAGGTGTCGGTCGAACCGCCCGAGCCGCGGATCGTCGATAATCGCGAGAAGATCGACCGGCTGTTCGCTTCGGACCGCTATGAGGATATTCTCGCCGCGCTCGAAGAAGACGGATCGGACTGGGCGCAGAAGGAGTTGGCGACGCTCGCCACCAAGTCGCCGCAGACCTGCAAGGTGTCGTTGTATCTGCTGGCGCAAGGCGCGCAGCAAACCGAATTCGCCGACGAGATGCGTGTCGAATACCGGGTCGGCGCGCATGTTGTGCAGCGGCACGATTTTCTCGAGGGTGTGCGCGCCGTCATCGTCGACAAGGATAACGATCCGCAATGGAATCCGGCGACGCCGGAAGAGGTCAGCGATCACCTGATCGACCAGATTTTCGCGCCGCTCAACGCTGATGAAGAATGGACGCCGCTCAACCTTTAGGCGGACTCGCTAACGGGAACCGCCCGGCAGCATCCGGCCGAACACGCCGTCCTTGTCGATCACCAGGTGTTTCATCCCTCCCAATATGTGCAGGATGACGAGATAGAACATGGCCTGGCCCATGATCTCATGCCCTTCATGCAGCAGCTCGCCCAAAGCCTCCTGTCCGACGACCGGCAGGACCGGTATCTCGAACAGCCCGAAATAGCTGACCGGGGCCGGATAGGTGGACATCCACAGCCAACCGCTCAGCGGCAAGGCGAGTAAAAGGATGTAGAACGTGAAGTGGCTGATCCGCGCCGTTGCCCTCTGCCATGCCGGCATCGTCGCGGGGAGCGGTGGCGGCTTATGGCCGAGCCGCCATGCAATCCGCACGACAGTCAGGAACAATATGGTGATACCGAAGGCCCTGTGCACGTCCATGTAAGGCCCTCGTGCTTCGCGCGACAAATCCTCGGTCAGTTCGGCAAGCCCAATATTCGCGATGACGAGAATTGCGATAATCCAATGCAGCAGCATGGCGACCTTCGTATAACGGGTCATGACGATCCTTTCCCGGATGGGATTATCGCATCAGGCGGGGAGTTGAATACGGGTGGCTACGTATAACAGACTGATATCCGGAGATTAAGACAGCGTCTTTCCGAGTGCGGTGTGCCAGCCATTAAGCAGGCGATGGCGGTGTTCATCGTCCATCTGCGGTTCGAACCGGGCAGCCGCTTCCCATCGGGCCGAGAGATCGTCGAGATCGCTCCACACGCCGGTCGCAAGGCCCGCCAGATAGGCGGCTCCCAGCGCCGTCGTCTCATGGCTTTCGGGCCGCTCGACCGGCGCTTCGAGCACATCGCTCAGGAACTGCGCGAACCAGTCATTCTGCGCCATGCCGCCATCGATGCGCAGCGCGCGCGGATCGTCGGCGCCGTCGGCGCGCATCGCATCGACGAGATCGCGCGTCTGATAGGCAATCGATTCGAGCGTTGCGCGGACGATATGATCGGCAGTGGTGTCGAGCGTCATGCCGCTGATCAGCGCGCGGGCGTCGGGGTCCCAGTGCGGCGCGCCGAGCCCGACAAAGGCGGGAACCAGATAGACGCCGTGATTGTCGGGCGCGGCCTGCGCGATCGCCGCCGTTTCGCCGGCCTGTTCGATCAGCCTCATTTTGTCGCGCAGCCATTTGACCGCCGCGCCGGCGACGAAGATCGAGCCTTCGAGCGCATAGGTGATGTCCGTGCCGATCTTGTATGCGGGCGTTGTCAGCAACCGATTGTCGGAGGCGACCGCCTCGGTTCCGGTGTTCAGCAGCAGGAAACAGCCTGTGCCATAGGTGGATTTGACCATGCCGGGCGCGAAACAGGCCTGGCCGATCAGCGCCGCCTGCTGGTCGCCTGCCATGCCGGAAATCGGGACTGCGCGCCCGAACAGCGCCGGATCGGTTTCGCCGTAAATCTCGGCATTGCTCCGGATTTCGGGCAGTAGGCTGCGATCGATGCCGAACAGTTCCAGCAGTTCGTCGTCCCATTCGCCACGATGGATATCGCAGAGCATCGTGCGTCCGGCATTGGTGATGTCGGTGGCGTGGACCGCGCCACCGGTCAGCCGCCAGAGCAGGAAGCAGTCGATCGTGCCTGCGGCCAGTTCCCCGCGCGCAGCGGCGTCACGGGCGCCGTCGACATGGTCGAGTAGCCAGGCGAGCTTGGTGGCACTGAAATAGGGATCGAGCAGCAACCCGGTTTTTGCGCGGATCATGGCCTCATGGCCGTCCGCCTTCAGCTGGCGGCATCTGTCGGCCGTGCGCCGATCCTGCCAGACGATTGCATTGTGGAGCGGCCTGCCCGTTGCTCGATCCCACAAAACGATGGTTTCGCGCTGGTTGGTGATGCCGATGGCGGTTGTCTCGTCGGACAGCACGGCTTTGACCGACGCCACGGTGTCGCGCCAGATGTCCTCCGCATCATGCTCGACCCATCCGTCTTCGGGATAATGCTGGGGAAACTCCTGTGCGGAACTTGTGAGCGGACGGCCGCTATCGTCGAACAGGATAGCCCGGCTCGATGTCGTGCCCTGATCGATGGCGAGAATATGCCGCGTCATGCTTCGACCCTTTCGCGATGGTCGGCCAGATAGGCGGCGAGTTCAGCCTGTTCGTCTTCGGTCATCGACAATCCCAATTTGGTCCGGCGCCAGAGGACATCCTCCGGCGTCCGCGCCCATTCGCGGTCGATCAGATAGCGCAACTCGCGCTCGCTCAGCCCCGCCCCGAAATCTCGGCCCAGATCGCTCAGGCTTTGCGCGTCGCCGAGAATGTCGGGCATCAGCGCGCCATAAGCGCGCGCCATCCGCTTCGCCTGATCGCGGCCGAGAAAGGGGTAACGCGCCAACATTTGCCGGAGAAATTCCTCGAACTCCGCGCCGAGATCGCCGCCCGGCAGCTTTGCATCGTGAGTCCAGGCTGCCCCGTCCGTATCCGTGCGATCGGTCAGGCGGTCGATAGCATCTTCGGCCAGCGCCCGCGCCGTCGTGATCTTGCCGCCGAAAACGGAGAGGATCGGCGGAGCGCCGGCCTCGCCGCCGTCGATTTCAAGCACATAATCGCGCGTGACCTCTTTCGATTGTTTCGCGCCATCGTCATAGAGCGAACGCACGCCGGCATAGCTCGACACAATATCGGCCGGCGAAACCTGCTGCGCGAAATAGGCGTTCACCGCGCGGCACAGATACGCGATCTCCTCATCGTTTGCGTGCGCGTCTCCCGGATCGTCGACCGGGACATCGGTCGTGCCGATCAGCGTGAAGCGGTCGAGATAGGGCAGCGCGAACACGATGCGCCGGTCCGGCTGCTGCAATATATAGGCCTGATCCCCGTCATAGAGCGGCGGCACGACGATATGGCTGCCCCGGACCAGCCGCACTTCGGCCTTGCCCGAGATACCGAGTTTGTCGTCGAGCAGTTCAGACACCCAGGGCCCGGCCGCGTTCACGATAGCGCGCGCTTCCACAGTACGCCCGTCGCTCAGTCTCGCCGTCCATAGCGAGCCGGATCGTTCCGCCGATACCAGCGCCGTGCGCGTTGCGATCTCCGCGCCCCGGTTTGCGGCGTCCACCGCGTTCAGGACGACGAGCCGCGCATCGTCGACCCAGCAATCCGAATAGACGAGTCCCCTTATGTCCGGATCGGCGAACGGCCATGTGTATCGCGGATCGGCCTTGGCCAGCGACCGCGTGCCTTTGAGGGTCCTGCGGCCGCCGATCATATCGTACAGAAACAGTCCCGCACGGATCATCCAGAAGGGGCGGACCTGGTTATTGTGCGGGAAAACGAACCGCATCGGCCAGATGATATGCGGCGCAGATCGCAGCATGACCTCGCGTTCCTTGAGCGCCTTTCGGACGAGACCGAACTCGTAAAACTCCAGATAGCGGACGCCGCCATGGATCAGCTTGGACGAGGAGGAACTGGTATGGCTCGCCAGATCGTCGCGCTCGACGAGCAGCGTCTTCCAACCGCGCCCGGCCGCATCGCGCGCTATCGCCGCGCCGTTGATCCCGCCGCCGGCGATCAGAAGGTCGTAAGTCATTGCGCCTGTTTAGCGGAATTATTTCTGCCGTCACTAGATGGCGGGCGCTTGCGATAGCCGCTATGGCGACGCGATGCCCCGTAAACCGCCCGCCGGCTTTCCCACCGAGCAGCAGATCGTCGATTTTCTCGAAAGCTCCGACCGGCCGGCCGGCAAGCGGGAGATCGCCCGCGCTTTCGGTCTGAAAGGGCAGGACAAGATCCAGCTCAAGGCGATGCTCAAACGCATGGCCGAGAAAGGTCTCGTCGATAAAGGCGCGGGTCAGGCACTCCATAAATCCGGCGGTCTGCCGCGCGTGACCGTGATGCGCGTTGTGAGCGTCGACGACGATGGCGATGTCTGGGCGGAGCCTGAACGCTGGGACAGTGATGCGCCGGTGCCGAAATTGAGGGTAAAGGAACGTGGTCGCCGCCATCCGCTCGGCGTCGGCGATCGCGTGCTGGCGCGGACCGAAGAGGCCGGGAAGGGCTGGATTGCCCATCCGATGAAGAAGATCGCCCCGGCTCAGGACGAGCTCATGGGCGTGTTGCACGAAGAAGGCGGGAAGCTCTGGCTGAAGGGGCTGGAGAAGAGCAACCGACGCGATTTCTTCGTGTCCGACGCCAATCGGGCGCGGCCCGGCGACCTGGTGATGGCGGAAAAGTCGGGGCGGCCGCCGCGCGTTTCGGCGCGGGTCACGGAGATACTCGGCGATCCCTTCGAACCGCGCAGCTTCTCGCTGATCGCAATCCACAAGCATGAGATCCCGGTCGAATTCTCCAATGAAACAGTGGCCGAAGCTGGCCGCATGGCAAAGCTCGATCTTGGCGAGCGCGAGGACCTCACCCATTTGCCGATCGTCGCCATCGATCCGGCCGATGCGCGCGATCATGACGATGCGTTTTGGGCTGAGCCCGATGGAGAAGGCGGTTGGCGGGCAATCGTCGCGATTGCCGATGTCAGCTATTATGTCCGCCCGGGTTCCGCGCTAGACAAGGACGCACGCAAGCGCGGCAACAGCGTCTATTTCCCGGATCGCGTCGTGCCGATGCTGCCCGAGCAGCTTTCCGCCGATATCTGCTCGCTGAAGGCAGGCGAGGATCGCGCGGCGCTTGCCTGCCACATGGCGGTCGACAAGAAAGGCCAGCTGAAGAGCTGGCGCTTCGCCCGCGTGAAGCTCCGGATCGCAACCAATATCGCCTATGAGGATGCACAGGCGGCGATCGATGGGCAGTCAGGGATCGTCGAGCCGACGCTCGTCGATTCCGTGCTGCGGCCGCTGTGGGACTGTTGGAACGCGATGTACACGGCGCGAGACAAACGCGGGCCGCTCGATCTCGATCTCCCCGAACGCCGGATCGAGCTCGACGAAACCGGGCGTATCCTCTCCGTCGCGCCGCGCGAGCGACTCGATGCCCATCGGCTGGTGGAAGACTATATGATCGCGGCGAATGTCGCGGCGGCGAAAGCGCTCGAGGCCAAGGCCGCGCCGGTCATGTACCGCGTCCATGAACCGCCGAGCCGGGAAAAGCTCGTCGCGCTCAAGGAATATCTTGCAAGCCTCGACGTGCCGTTTGCCTTGGGGCAGGTCGTCCGCCCCGAAACCTTCAATCGCATCCTCGAGCGCGTCGGCGATAGCGATTTCCGGCCGCAGGTCATGGAGCAGATTCTGCGCACCCAGACACAGGCCTATTATGCGCCGCGCAATGCCGGGCATTTCGGCCTGGCGCTCGGCAGTTATGCGCATTTCACCTCGCCGATCCGTCGCTATGCCGACTTGCTGGTCCATCGCGCGCTCGTCGGAGCCTATGGCCTCGGACCGGATGTTGCGGAGACGAAGCTGACCGGCAGCGAGGCTGAGCGCATGGAAGCGACCGGCGAGGCGATCAGCAAGCTGGAGCGCCGCGCAATGGAGGCCGAGCGCGATACGGTCGATCGCTATGTCGCCGCCTATCTGGCCGAGCGGGTCGGCGAGATCATGCCCGCGCGCATCACCGGCGTTCAGAATTTCGGTTTCTTCGCAACGGTCGAGGGATTGGGCGGCGACGGGCTCGTCCCCGCGCGCGACCTTGGCCGCGAATATTATCGCTATGACGAGCGCATTCATGCGCTGATCGGCGAGGACAGCGGCACGCGCTATGCGCTGGGGGACCGGCTCGATCTCCGGCTGGTGGAAGCCAACCCGGTCAGCGGCGGCTTGCGGTTCGAGCTGCCAGAGGGGAAGGGCGGCGGTACGGCTGGCCGGCGCGGGAATCGCGGTACGCGCAATCGATCTGACGGAAAGAGACGCAAGCCGCGCCGCAAGCGCGAACGCTAGGCTTCGGAAGCGGCGTCGCCGTCTTCCCGGTCGCCATCGGATTCGCGCTCCGATTCCAGTTCGCCGCCAAGCTGCGCAACGATGGCTTCGAGATTGCGCCTGAGCTGGGCGGGCCGGCCGGTCACGCTTTCCCAGTCCGGATAGTTGGTTCGGATCGCTGTGATCGCCTCGTTGATCTCCGCTTCCGTTGCAACATCGTCGGACAGCATGTCGCGCTCGACCAGTCCGCGTACGAACGAGATATAGGCGATCTGGTTGGCGGCCAGCAGGCCGACCGGCCCCGGTTCGCCATGGCCCGGATAAAGGGTATAACCGCTGAAATCCCGGGTCATACGGTCGAGCGCGCGCGGCCAGCTGTCGATATCGGCATCGGCGAAATCGGGATGCATGCGATTGGCGACCAGGTCTACTGCGAACAGCGCCTGCTCGCTCGGAATCGACAGCATCGTCATCGTCTCGGCTTCAGTATCGCTCACGATATGGACGACGACCGGGACGCCGGAAACGTCCAGTTCCTCGCGATTGTCGATGAGTCGGGTGGGTTCCGGCGGCATGCGATAATCGTCGCCTTGGGCTTCGCGCAGCCGCTCGACATAGCCGGACAGATCGCGTCCGATCTGGTCCGCGACGGCCTCGGTCATCAACAGTTCGGCCTCGGGAAAGGCGTCGATGAAGGATTGCAGGCCGCCGAAATGGCCGGGGTCGTAATGGCTGATCACGATTGCAGTGACCGGCTTGCCCGTTTCGCGAATTGCCTCGACAATTCGGTCGGCCAGGGCAATCTCGCGCTGCGTATCGAATACGAGAATTTCGTCGGCGCCCTCGAGCCAATAGCTGTTTACCGAACCCGGCCCCGGCCGAAAGGGCCGGTGAATCTGAATGCTGTCGGCGGCGTCCTCTTCCGTTCCGTCCTGCGCTCCGCTTTCGCCACCACCGCACCCGGCAAGCGCCAGCGCAATGGCGGAAAGACCGATCATCAAGGGCGCGGCGCGCATTGTTCGAAGCCTCCGGAGCGTTTGCGGAAGACTATATGCCGTTCGGCGGAAAGCGCAATTTTGGAGCAGCAACTGGCGCATTTGGTTGGGGATATGTCCCCGCACAGCGCGCGGAAACCCTAGCTTATCCGGGGCCGGAAGAGGTTGAGCGCCGCGCTGTGTCACTAAACATTTACATAAGCGTCACATAAGTGTAATATTAGTGTCACTCAAAAGTAATGTGGAGAAAGAGGATGCCGAAATGTCTTATAATCGCAGCGGCTTGCGCGCTCCCCGTCGCCGCCCATGCTGCGCCCTATCCGGAGGCGCACCCAACCGGATATGATCCCTATGCCGCCGATGCGATCGAGCGCGCCGATTATGTTGCCGCCGAAGATCGCCTCATGCGGCGTCTGGCCGAGAATGGGGGCGACGTTTCGGCCATGCTCAATCTCGCGACCGTGATGCTGGAAACCAATCGCGCCGCACGAGCCTCGTCGATGCTCGAACGCGTACTCGATGCCGAGAATGTGCAGCTGAGCAACGTGGACGGCGAGCCGGTCTGGTCGCACGATGCCGCGACGGCCAGCCTGCGCGGCCGGGTCATGATAGGTTCGCGCTAAAACAAGACCGAAAATTCGGATCGCAGTGACGCTGCCGGGGCTATAGCTTCGGCAGCGTCACGCCTTTCTGGCCCATATATTTGCCGGCCCGGTCGGCATAGCTCGTCTCGCACGGCTCATTGCCCTGCAGGAACAGGAACTGGCAGGCGCCTTCATTGGCATAGACTTTGGCCGGGAGCGGTGTCGTGTTCGAAAATTCGAGGGTGACATGGCCCTCCCATCCGGGCTCGAGCGGCGTCACATTCACGATGATCCCGCAGCGCGCATAGGTCGATTTGCCGAGGCAGATGACGAGGATGTCCTTCGGCACCCGAAAATATTCGACCGTGCGGGCGAGCGCAAAGCTGTTGGGCGGGATGATGCAGCAATCGGTCTGGCGGTCGACGAAACTGTTGTCGGAAAAATTCTTCGGGTCGACGATCGCATTGTCGACATTCGTGAAAATCTTGAACTCGTCGGCCGCGCGCGCGTCATAGCCATAGGAGGAGAGGCCGTAGCTGATCGTGCCGTCGCGCCGCTGACCGTCCTCGAACGGTTCGATCATCCCGTCTTCGAGCGCGCGCTCGCGAATCCACCTGTCGGCCATAATGCTCATGGCGAGAGTCCTTAACCCGGCTGATCCGGGCGCACCACATTCCAGCGCACCGGGTTTTCCACACCGTCGACTTCGCGAATGTCGCTGGCCTCCCACATCACCCAGGGAACCGCGCCGAAGTCCGGCTTGAAGAGGCGGCGGGGCAGCCAGAAGCTGCGTTCGACGCGGCTCGTCACCTCATATTCCGCATCGAAATCTCGCGTGACATAGATCAGTGCGGGACTCTCCGCATGCCGCTCCACGATTTCCAGGAACGTCGCCAGCTCCGAGATGAAGATGTCGATATCCGGCCGGTCGGTGCAATTGCCCTCGAAGTCGAGGATCACCGCCGGAGGCAGGGCGTCCGCATCATCGGGTACCGTGGCGACGAAATTCGTCGCCTGGTCGATCGCGAGCCGGCACAATTCCCATTTGTGGATGGCGCCGTGCCGGATCCCTGCATCATGCGCTGCGCGCCAATGGCCAGCGAAATTCGGATCGCGATCGGTGTCGCCATCGGTCGCGTGGATATAGGCGAAGTCCGCTCCCGCCGCGCGTAGCGTCGGCCAATGCACCACGCCCTGTTCGGCGCCGATGACCGGGCCTTGCACCGGATACTGGCTTTCGACCGGATGCCACCGAATGGCGACCTGCCACAGCGCGATGGCTGCGATTCCCGCCAACAGGAGCCAGAATGCCCCCCATCTGATTGCCTTCATCATGCCCCCGGTTTGCCAGTGTCGGCGATCAGCCCTTGATATGCAGGACGCAGATCAGCGTGAACAGGCGCCGCGCGGTATCGAAATCGACCGCAACCTTGCCGTCCAGCCGCTCCTTAAGCAGCTCCGCCGCATCGTTGTGAATGCCGCGCCGCGCCATGTCGATGGTTTCGATCTGTTGCGGCGTCGCCTGGCGAATCGCCTGGAAATAGCTGTCGCAGATCGCGAAATATTCGCGGATCGGACGGCGGAAACGGGTGAGGCCGATGATGATCGTTTCGAGCAACGCGTCATTCTCCGCCGCGATATCGAGCGCCAGCCGTCCTTCCTCGACGCGGAGCGTGAGCTTGTATGGCCCGGCATAATCTTCCGGATAATCCTTGGCCGGCTCGAAATGATTGCCTTCGAGCAGATCGAAAATGGCAATGCGCCGCTCCTGCTCGATATCGGCATTGCGCCAGATGATCGTGCGCTCGTCGAGCTGGACGTCTATGATCCGCGGATCGGCCATCCGCGACGCTTAGAGGGCGAATATGGCGGAAATCAATCGCTAAGGGGATTCGATTTGTCAGAACATTGCTAACGCAATGTCGCCGCACCGGCCCGCTCCCCCTCCCGGCCTCCCATTCAGGGTACATTCGTGGGAGGCCGGGAGGGGGAGCGGGCCGGTGCCGCGCTCAACCGACAGGTTGAGTCTGACAATCAAACCGCCCACACATATTTCCACAGCCTTGATGGCTTGAGGCCGAGGCCGATCCGCGCGACAAGGAAGTCATGGCAGAACCCGCTCCTCTCATCGGCGACAATGAAAACGGCATCATGGCGCTGCCGCATAATGTGGAGGCGGAAGCAGCGCTGCTCGGCGCCCTGCTGATCGACAATCGGCTGGTCGACGATGTCCAGCGCATTTTGCGCGAGGATCACTTCTTCGATCCGGTCCATGGCCGCATCTACCAGGCGATCATCAAGATGGTCGTCGACAAGAATATGGTCGCCAACCCGGTAACGCTGAAACCGATGTTCGAAGCCGATGAAGGACTCAAGGAACTGGGCGGGGTCGGCTATCTGGTGAAGATCACCGAAAGCGGCGTTGCACTGATCGGCGCGCGCGATTTCGCAACGCAGATATACGAGCTGGCGCTGCTCCGGGCGCTGATCGGTGTCGGACGCGAGATGGTCGAGAAGGCGGTCGACACGAGCGATGCCGTCGATCCCAAGGCGCAGATCGAAGAAGCCGAGATCGAGCTTTACAAGGTCGCCGAAGCCGGCGGTGAAAGCGGTTCGACCAAGACGTTCGCCTCTGCCGCCGCAGAAGCCGTCACCATGGCGCAACGGGCGCTCAATTCGGGCGGCAATGTGTCGGGCTACACGACCGGCTTTTCGAGTTTGAATCATCACTTCGGCGGACTGCACAAGTCGGACCTGATCATCCTTGCCGCGCGGCCCGGCATGGGCAAGACGGCGCTGGCGACCAATATCGCCTTCGAGACGGCTTTGCGGTTCCAGCGCGACAAGGACGACGAGATAGAGGAATCGATCGGCGCGCCGGTCGCCTTTTTCAGCCTCGAAATGTCGGCGGATCAGCTGGCCACGCGTATCCTGTCCGAACGCTCCCGGATCAGTTCGGAGAAACTGCGCAAGGGCCAGATCAGTCAGGAAGAGTTTCGCAATCTCGCCCGGGCGGCGGCCGAGCTCGAAAGCCTGCCCTTTTATATCGACGATACCCCGGGCCTGACCATCGCGGCGCTTCGCACACGTGCGCGACGGCTCAAGCGCCAGCGCGGCATTTCGATGGTCGTCGTCGATTATCTCCAGCTGCTTCAAGGCTCGGGCAAGGCCAACGACAACCGCGTTAACGAGATTTCGGAGATCAGCCGCGGGCTGAAGACGCTTGCCAAGGAATTGGAAGTTCCGGTGCTCGCGCTGTCGCAGCTCAGCCGCGCGGTCGAGCAGCGCGAGGACAAGAAGCCTCAGCTTTCGGATCTGCGCGAATCGGGCTCGATCGAGCAGGATGCCGATATCGTCCTCTTCATCTATCGCGAGGATTATTATCACGGCTTTGCTGAGCCGCCGATGATTACTGAACAAAGCTCGCCCGAAGAACGCGAGAAACGCTCGGCATGGGAGTTGAAGAACCAGGAAGTGGCCGGGCAGGCGCAGGTCATCATCGCCAAGCAGCGCCACGGTGCGACGGGCACGGTCACGCTGCGGTTCGATCACGAATTCACGCGCTTCAGCGATATGGCCTATGAGGATCGGCCACAGGGCTATTAGGCCGCAGCCTATCAGGCAGACACCTCGTCATTCCCGCGAAGGCGGGAATCCAGTAACGGTGGTTCGTGCATGGTGAGGCACACGCCTGTCCACTAGCGCCACGCCATTACTGGATTCCCGCCTTCGCGGGAATGACATAAGGGTGAAGATATGCAGCTTCGCACTCGCGCCCTTGTCTGCGCCATTCGCCCGCATGGCGAACATGGAACCATCGCCCGGCTGATGACGCCCGAGAACGGGCTGATGGCCGGCTATGTGCGTGGTGGACGCTCGCGCCGAATCCGTCCTGTTCTGCTCGCGGGAAACATCGTCGAGGCGGAGTTTCGCGCGCGAACCGAGGAACAACTTCCGGGCCTCACAGTCGAACTCGTGACGAGCCGGAGCGGTCTGTACGCGGAGCCGCTCGCCGCTGCCGCCATCGAATGGGCATGCTCCCTGACGGCGGCGATACTGCCCGAAGGGCAAGCTTATCCGCGGATCCATGACGCGCTGGATGCCGTCTTGAATGCGATCGAAGCCGCCCCGAGTGCCCGGCGATGGGCCTCGACACTGGTTCGATACGAGCTGCTGTTGCTATCCGAACTCGGCTTCGGACTCGACCTTGCGCAATGCGCCGTGACCGGAGGTAGCGACGATCTCGTCTGGGTCAGTCCGAAAAGCGGCACCGCCGTCAGCGCCGCAGCGGGGGACGCCTATCGCGAAAAACTTCTCGCCCTGCCGGCCTTTCTGACCGCCGGTGGCCCCGCCGAAGATTGGGAGGCGATCTTCGACGGCCTGCGCCTGACCGGCCATTTTCTTGGCCGCGACCTGTTGGACGAACGGCGCAATGATGTAATGGCGGCACGCGAACGACTGGTCGAGCGCCTGAAGCGGGCGGCCTGAGCGAGAAGGATAGAGCCATGCTGGTAGCGCTGTTGCCGGGAGACGGGATCGGTCCCGAAGTGATCGTCGAGGCCGTGCGCGTACTCGACGCGCTCGAAATCGATGGCCTGATCTTCGAGGAAGCGCCGATCGGCGGGGCGGCCTACAAGGAATTCGGTCACCCGCTGCCGGACAAAACGCTGGATCTCGCCAAGCGCGCCGATGCGATCCTGTTCGGGGCGGTGGGCGATCCCGATTGCGATGCGCTGGATCGGCACCTCCGACCCGAACAGGCGATTCTCGGCCTGCGCAAGGAACTCGGCCTGTTCGCCAATCTGCGTCCGGCCAATCTGTTTCCCGAACTGGCCGACGCCTCGGCGCTGCGACCGGAGATCGCGCGCGATATCGACTTGATGATAGTCCGCGAGCTGACCGGCGATGTCTATTTCGGCGAGAAGGGAATGCGGACGACGAAAGGGGGGCTGCGGCAGGGCTATGATATCATGGCCTATGACGAGGCAGAGATTGCCCGCATCGCGCGGTCCGGCTTCGAGACGGCGCGGGCGCGGCGCGGGAAGCTCTGCTCCGTCGACAAGGCCAATGTACTCGAAACCTCGCAGCTCTGGCGCGACGTCGTGATCGAAGTGTCGGAGAGCTATCCCGATGTCGAGCTCAGCCATCTCTATGTCGACAATGCCGCGATGCAGCTGGTCCGCGATCCGGGTCAGTTCGATACGATCGTCACCGGCAATCTGTTCGGCGATATCCTGTCCGATCTTGCCAGTATGTGCGCCGGATCGATCGGGATGCTGCCCTCTGCGTCGCTCGATACGGACGCGAAGGGGCTGTACGAACCGATCCACGGCTCCGCGCCCGATATCACCGGGCAGGACAAGGCGAACCCGCTCGCGACGATCCTCTCTGCGGCTATGATGCTGCGCTATTCGCTGGCGAAGGTGGAAACGGCAGACCGGATCGACGCAGCCGTCGCCAAGGCGCTGTCAGCCGGACTGCGGACGGCGGACTTGGGCGGCGATGCAACGACGCGCGAAGCGGGCGATGCGGTGATCGCTGGACTGTAGTTTGTCAGAATTTTCCTATTGGAAAATCGCGGCACCGCCCTCCGATGGTATCCAACGACGCTTCGCGCCGCAGGAGCCTGTACCATCTCCGCCCGCACCCCCTCCCGACCTCCCATTGAGTATACCCTGTTGGGAGGTCGGGAGAGGGTGCGGCCGGTGCCGCGCTCGATCATAAGATCGAGCCTGACGAGAAACTATAATTTGGACAGCACCGCGATTTGCAGCCCGCCGGGCGCTTCGCTGAAATAAATGCGTTCGCCATGCATATCCATCGGGCCGTTCACCGTCACGCCATTGGCCTTGGCCTGCTCCGCATAGCGGTCGGCATTGTCGACGATGATATGCAGCATGGTCGTCTCGGACATATGTTCGCTGGCCGCCCAGATTTCGGTCCAGCTTGCTTCACCGGCTGGAAACACGGCGCCTTGGAACGCGTCGCCTTCGCCCTCGCCCATATCGCGCTGCGCGAAATTCCAGCCATTGGGGCCCAGAAAGCTGGCGAGATCGCGGGCCTCCTGTTCGGGTTTTACCGTGCAGAATCGGATGCCGAGTATCGTCATGGCGCTATTTCTCCTTCGCGGCTTTCAACATATTCGCGTCGGGCTCGGCCTGCAAAGCCCGATCAACCGCATTGACGCGGTGCGCCATCGCTTGGCAAAGCGGGCGCTATGAAACGCAACAGCGGACAGGATCGCGCGATCACCGCGAAATGGCGGCCGGCTACTCAGGCCGTGCGCGGCGGCACTGCGCGCTCGGAATATGGGGAAACGTCCGAGGCGATCTTCCTGACGTCCGGCTATGCTTATGACTGCGCGGCCGATGCGGCGGCCCGGTTTGCCGGCGAACAGCAGGGTATGACCTATTCGCGGTTGCAGAACCCGACCGTCGAGATGCTCGAGCAGCGGATCGCGCTGATGGAAGGCGCGGAGGCCGCGCGCTGCACGGCGAGCGGCATGGCGGCGATGACGGCGGCCTTGCTCTGCCAGCTTGAGACCGGCGATCATGTCGTGGCGGGCCGGGCGCTGTTCGGCTCCTGCCGCTGGCTCACCGATACGCTGCTCCCGAAATTCGGCATCGAAACGACCACTATCGATGGACGCGATCCCGATCTCTGGAAAGCGGCGATCACGTCCAGCACCAAGGCGTTCTTCTTCGAAACGCCTGCCAATCCCACGATGGATGTCATTGACCTGCAAGCGGTTTGCGATATCGCACGCGAGAACGGCATCGTATCGGTCGTCGACAATGCCTTTGCGACTCCCGCGCTCCAGCGGCCGTTGGAATTCGGCGCGGATATCGTCGCCTATAGCGCGACCAAGATGATGGACGGGCAGGGGCGGGTGCTGGCCGGGGCGATCTGCGGCACCGAAGAGTTTATCCTTGAGACCCTGCTGCCCTTCACCCGCAATACCGGGCCGACGCTTTCTGCCTTCAACGCCTGGGTCGTGCTGAAAGGCCTCGAAACGCTGGACCTTCGGATACGCCGCCAGAGCGAGAATGCCCTGGCCGTGGGAAAATTCCTGGAGTCCCGCGTTCCGCGCATTCTGCATCCCGGGCTCCCCAGCCATCCCCAGCATAATCTCGCGATGAGCCAGATGGATGCCTGCGGGCCGATCTTCTCCTTCTATGTCGATGACGGGCGGCGCGAGGCGCACGCCTTGCTAGATGCACTGGAACTGATCGATATTTCGAACAATATTGGCGACTCGCGGAGCCTGATGACGCATCCCGCGTCGACCACGCATAGCGGGCTGGACGAAAGCGTCCGGCAAGAAATGGGGATCGAAGAGAGCATGCTCCGTATCAATGTCGGCCTCGAGGACCCCGAAGACCTGATCGCCGATCTCGATGGTGCGCTGAAGGCGGCGGGACTGTGAACGCGCTTTTCCCCCATGCCGCGCGCACCGAAGACGTGATCGTGCGCGTGTCGGTCAGTTTTCTCCCCGAACAGTCGGAACTCGCCAAGGAGCGCTGGTTCTGGGCCTATCATATCCGCATCGAGAATTGCGGCGACATGCCGGTGCAACTGCTCACGCGGCACTGGTTTATCACCGACGCGAACGGACAGCAGCAAGAGGTCGCAGGCGAGGGGGTTGTCGGTGAGCAGCCGGTGATCGAGCCGGGCGGGGCGTTCGACTATGTGTCCGGCTGTCCGCTGTCCACGCCCAGCGGATCGATGGAAGGCAGTTATGCGATGGTACGCAATGATGGTGCGCAGTTCGACGTCGTGATCCCGCGTTTTCCTCTGGCGGCACCGGCTGTCGCAGGATGAAGCGGACGCTTCTCCCATTGAATGGGCTGCGCGTGTTCGACGCGGCAGCGCGGCATCTGTCCTTTACGCGTGCAGCCGATGAGCTGGCCGTGACACCCGCGGCAGTCGGGCAGCAGATCCGCGCGCTCGAAGACACGCTCGGCGTCGTGCTCTTCCGCCGCACGCCCAAGGGTCTGGAATTGACGCCCGAGGGCGAACGCGGCCTCGATGCGCTCCGCCAGGGTTTCCTGCAGTTCGAGGACAGCGTCCGGGCGATGCGGCAAGGCCAGTCGTCCAATCGCCTGACCATTGCCGCGCCCCGCGATTTCAGCCGCTATTGGCTCCTCCCGCGGCTTGCGGACTATGGCAAAACCGATCCGGATATGCGTTTCCAGCTGATCGCCAGCGACGAGCCGCTCGATTTTACCGAGGCCAATCTCGATCTGGCGATTCGGCTGGCCGACGGGCCGGGCGACCATATGGGCATAAAACTCGCCGAGCCCGAGGCCGTCTGGGTCGGAAAGGGTGAGACGATCTGCTGGGAAGGCGGCAGCGCCGACGAGATTCGCCTGATCGTGGCCGATGCGGGGCTGGCACTCGAGGCGGCGATGACGGGAATCGGCAAGGCGCGCGTGCCGCGACTGCTGGCCGAGTCGGCCGGGGCAGAGATCGGCGAGAGCGAGGAAGCGCAGCGCGCATATTGGCTGATGGCGCCGCTCCCGCAATGGCGGCAGCAAAAGGTCCGCAAGCTCGTCGCCGCGCTCACGGCCTGATGGCCGATCAGCCGGCGCTGAAATCGGTTCGGCTCGTCCTCAGGCCGTTGGAGCTCGGCGATGCCGAGGCCATGCATCACTTCTTCTCGGACGAAGAGGCGATGCGCTACTGGTCGAGCGGCCCGCATACAACGGTGCACGAAACCGAAGACTATGTCCGCGTCAATGCGACCGACGACAAATATCTGACCTGGGCGATTACCGAGGATGGCGGCGAGGCGCTGGGCTGGGTCTGCCTGATCCCCGGGCGGGAAGGAGTGGCCGAAATCGGCTATAATCTGCGCCGCAGCCATTGGCGAAAAGGCTATGCCCGCGAGGCCGTCGCCCGAGTGATCGATCATGGTTTTGGCAAGATGGACCTGCGCCGGATCTCCGCCGATGTCGATCCGGACAATCATGGGTCGAACGCACTGCTCGAAAAGCTCGGCTTCCAGCGCGAGGGCTATTTGCGCGAGGAATGGACAACACATCTCGGCGTGCGCGACAGTATTGTGTGGGGCTTACTGAAGCGCGAGTGGGACGCGCGCTAGGCGTCGATCGCTTCGTCATCCAGCATCGCCGCATTCTCCTGAATAAACGCAAAGCGATGTTCGGGATGTTTGCCCATCAGCCGGTCGACCAGATCGCGAACACCGGCTTCCTGCTGGAATTCCTTTGGCAGCGTGACCTTCAGTAATGACCGCGTCTCGGGATCCATCGTCGTTTCGCGCAGCTGCTTCGGGTTCATTTCGCCGAGACCCTTGAAGCGCGCGACATCGACCTTTTTGCCTTTGAACACCGTCGCCTCGATCTCGGCGCGCTCGGCGTCATCCTGCGCATAATGGCTCGTTCCGCCGGCGGTCAGCCGGTAGAGCGGCGGGCGGGCGAGGAAGACGTTACCGGCCTTCACGATTCCGCCCATTTCCTGAAAGAAGAAGGTCATCAGCAGCGTCGCGATATGCGCGCCGTCGACATCGGCGTCGGTCATGATGATGATGCGTTCGTAGCGCAGCTGCTCGGGATCGCATTGCTCGCGCGTGCCGCAGCCAAGCGCGAGGATGATGTCGGCAATTTCCTGGTTCGCCAATATCTTGGCCGACGTTGCCGAGGCGACGTTGAGGATTTTGCCGCGGATCGGAAGGATCGCCTGGGTCTTGCGATTGCGCGCCTGTTTGGCCGATCCGCCCGCGCTGTCGCCCTCGACAATGAAGAGCTCGGTGCCCTCGGGGCCGGCCTCCGAACAGTCAGTCAGCTTGCCGGGCAGGCGCAGCTTGCGGGCGCTTGTCGCGGTCTTGCGCTTGACCTCCTTTTCCGCCTTGCGCGCGAGCCGCTCGTCCATCCGCTCCATCGTGTAGGTGAGCAGCGCCTTGCCGCGTTCCATATTGTCGGTGCAGAAATGGTCGAAATGGTCGCGGACCGCGTTTTCGACGAGCTTGGCGGCCTCGGGGCTCGTCAGGCGATCCTTGGTCTGGCTCTGGAATTGCGGGTCCTTGAGGAAGACGGACAGCATCAGCTCGCTGCCGGACATGATATCGTCGGCCGTGATGCCGGACGCCTTCTTGGTCCCGACCAGTTCGCCGAACGCCCGGATGCCTTTGACCAGCGCGCCGCGCAGGCCCGCCTCATGCGTGCCGCCGTCGCGGGTCGGGATCGTGTTGCAATAATAGCTATAGGCGCCGTCCGAGTAGAGCGGCCAGGCGACGGCCCATTCGACCGAACCCTGGCCGTCCGGGAAATCCTGCTTGCCGGCGAAGAAATCGCTGGTCGCGCAGGCGCGCTCGCCGACTTCCTCGGCCAGGTGATCGGCAAGTCCGCCCGGGAACTGGAACACGGCTTCGGCCGGCGTATCGTCCTTGATCAGGCTTGCGTCGCATTTCCAGCGGATTTCGACGCCGGCGAACAGATAGGCTTTCGAGCGTGCGAGCTGATGGAGGCGTTGCGGCTTGAACTTTGCCTTCTTGCCGAAAATCTCGGCATCCGGAACGAAGGCGACGGTCGTACCTCGGCGGTTCGGCGTATCGCCGACCTTCTCAAGCTTCGATGTCACGTCGCCGCGCGCATAGGATTGCCGCCACACTTCCTTGTTCTTCGCCACCTCGACGACCGTCTCTTGCGACAGCGCATTGACGACGCTGACGCCGACACCATGCAGGCCGCCCGAGGTGGCATATGCCTTGTCGGTGAACTTCCCGCCCGAATGGAGCGTGGTCATGATGACTTCGAGCGCCGACTTCTTCTTGAACTTCGGATGCGGATCGATCGGGATGCCGCGGCCGTTGTCGCTGACCGTCAGCCGGTTGCCGGGTTCGAGCGATATCTCGATCCGGCTGGCATGGCCCGCGACCGCCTCGTCCATCGCATTGTCGAGCACTTCGGCGGCGAGATGATGCAGCGCGCGCTCGTCCGTGCCGCCGATATACATGCCGGGACGGCGACGGACGGGTTCGAGCCCCTCGAGCACCTCGATCGAAGAAGCGTCGTAATCGTCAGGCGTATTGCCGCCGGAAGAGCCTGCAAACAGGTCGGTCATGCAAAGCGATATAAGAATCGCGGAGTCGCAGCGCTAGCGCTCGGTCGGCGACTTATCCCCAACGTCGCGCCAGGGCTGGCCGACAAGGCGTTTCCAGCGATCGCGAAAGCCCCAGAGATAATTGACGCGTCGCTCGGCAATGCCCGGCAGGCTGAGCGGATCGAGGCCGGTCCAGGGCAGGTACGGATTGCGCCGTCCATAGGCCCAGATCTCGACCCGGCTGGACGGGCGCACGGACGGTCCGCGTGCGTGAAAGCCGAACGTATCGCCGACGACCAGCGTGTTGGCGGGCACGGCAAAAGCGCGCGGTTCGGGCAGGCCAAGCCCGGGTAATTCTTCGCGGGTTACACGGAAGGAACCACGCGAGGATAGCCGGTCGACGCCATCGGGCGCCTTCACGCTCATCGCCTTTTCCCAGGCGAGCCGCTCGGGCGTAAGGCGATGCGAGCCGGGGACATAGCAGAAAGGGCCCTCATCCTCGGCGACATCGGTGAGGAACAGCCAGGCTTTTACCGTCGGATGAAAGGTGTCGGCGTGGAAATTGGTCTGCGGATCGGGATCGGCATCGCGGACATGGGAGAGGATCGACTGGATATAGGTCAGCGGCTCCTGGTCGAAGCTGCCAGCATAGCGGATCAGTCCGCGCCAATCTGGATTCTGCACGAGCGCCCGGGCCTCGGGAATTTCTGCCAGCAGCTGCGGGTTGAGCGCAAAACGCCGCGTGATCGTGTCGCCCTGCACCATGTCGCGCGCCGGGCCGCGATGGGCGAGCACACCGTCGCGCAAACGGGCGAACTGTTCGGCGGGCAGGAAGTCGGATCTGGCGACAAAGCCGTCCCGGTCGAACGCCGTCCGGTCTGCCGGATCGATGAGCTTGGCAAGCTTCTCGCGCCGCTTCCACGCCATCGCATGCGCCCGTTTCACCCGCGCCGCATGCAGCCCGCGCGCGTTCAGGCGGTGCGAGCCGATGATCGGGTTCTTGCTGAAATTCTTGGCACCCGTCGCAAGCTGGGCGACCCACCATGGGGCGAGAAGATAGCGCGCGGGGTTCATACCCACTCTTTAGACTCTATCGTCATTCCCGCGAAAGCGGGAATGACGGTGATGTGTGCTTTAGCGAACCCGGGGGCCGCCAAACGGCAACGGTGGGGGCGGGCGGCGGTCCTTGCGGGGGAGCTGCGCCTGATAGGCGCGGCCGCAATGTTCGACGCAATAGGGAAAGCCCGGATTCACCGGCTCTCCGCAGAAATGGAAATCCGATTCGCCCGGATGGCCCATCGGCCATTTGCAGATACGCTCGGTCAGGTCGAGCAGGCCCGTCTTGTCCTCATATTCCGGATCGAGCTTTTGCGGCACGAGGCGGCGCGGCGGCGCAGGCGGTAGCGGCTGCTGGTCGGCGGGGGACTGGCGGGTGAAGCCGCCCGGGCCGATCGAGCGATATTGGGGGCCGGATGGTGCGGGCGCGGCTTTGTGCTGGGGCGTGTCCGCAGGTTTGGCGGCGGGCGCAGGCGCTTTCGGCGCTGGCGCGGCCTTGGGTTTCGTCGCTGCCTTTGCCTTGGGCGCTGCCTTCTTGGCTGCCGGCTTCTTCTTTGCCTTCGATTTGGCCTTTACGGGCGATGGACGGGATTTGAGGCCGAGGCGATGCGCCTTGCCGATCACTGCATTGCGGCTCACACCGCCCAGGTTTTCGGCGATCTGGCTCGCCGTCATGCCTTTTTCCCACATCTTTTTCAGTTCGTCGATGCGTTCATCGGTCCAGGCCATCAATTTTCCTTCTTCACTTCAAAGCCCAACTGGCTTGCCGGAGCGTGCCGCAGCGGATAGTCGCCTTGGCGATGCCAGACCAGTCAAATTTGCACCAGCCCCAATCGCGCGATACCGATTTTCCTGCACGGGAACCCCGAACACTGCCCGAACCGGGCGTACCCTCGATCGCGTTCGTCAACTGGGTTGGATTGCGCACGCTCTACATTAAGGAGGTTCGCCGTTTCTTCAAGGTCCAGCTGCAAACCATATGGGCGCCGGCGGTCACCACATTGCTGTTTCTCGTGATCTTCACCGTCGCCTTGGGGCGCGGCGATCGCGAGGTGTTGGGCGTCCCGTTCAACACCTTTCTCGCCCCCGGCCTGATCGTGATGGGGATGATCCAGAATGCCTTCGCCAACTCCAGTTTTTCGCTGCTGGTCGGCAAGATCCAGGGGACGATCGTCGATTATCTGATGCCGCCATTGTCGACGCTAGAACTGCTCATCGCGCTGGTCGGCGGTGCGGTAACGCGCGCCTTCTGCGTCGGGATCGCCGTGTGGGTCGCGATGTGGCTCTGGGGTATCGACGTCACGCCCGATCATATCTGGGCGATTATTTACTTCGGCCTGATGGGCTCGATCATGCTTGCCTTTCTGGGCGTGCTGACATCGATCTGGGCCGAAAAATTCGATCACGCCGCGGCCGTGACCAATTTCGTCGTCGCTCCGCTCGCGCTCTTGTCGGGTACTTTCTACACGATCGAACGCCTCGATCCGATCTTCCAGGCGGTCAGCGCGCTTAATCCGTTTTTCTACGTGATTTCCGGCTTTCGCTACGGGTTCATCGGCGCGACCGACTCCGATCTGACGATGGGTGTCGGCGTGTTGCTGGCGATCAATATCGGTCTGTGCGCGCTCTGTTACTGGCTGCTCGTGCGCGGCTGGAAGATAAAGAGTTGAGGTCCGTCTTCGCCATTTGACGGACTCGCTGCCGGCTCGGTATAAGACGGGCATATTGGCGGCCGTCGGGGCCGCCTTTTGCTTTTGCGAATAGCGAACAGGACCACGCCATGACGATCACGCCGCTGATGCCCGTTTATCCCCGCAGCCCGGTGCGGCCCGTGCGCGGCGAGGGCGCCTATCTGTTCGGCGAGGAAGGCGAGCGCTATCTCGATTTCGCGAGCGGCATCGCGGTCAACCTGCTCGGTCACAGCCACCCGCATCTGACCAAGGCGATCCAGGACCAGGCGGCCAAGCTTGTCCATGTCTCGAACATGTATGGGTCTCCGCAGGGCGAGCATCTGGCCCAGCGGATTTGCGACAACAGTTTCGCCGACACGGTCTTTTTCACCAATTCGGGTGCCGAGGCGGTGGAATGCGCGATCAAGACGGCGCGGCGCTATCATCACGCCAACGGCGCGCCCGAGCGCAAGAAGCTGATCACCTTCTCCTCCGCTTTTCACGGCCGGACCATGGCGACGATCAGCGCCGCGGGTTCGGAGAAAATGGTCGGCGGCTTCGAACCGGTGCTGCCGGGCTTCGAAACGGTGGAATTCGACAATCTCGACGCTGCGGAAGCGGCGATCGATGCGCACACCGCGGGCTTTCTCGTCGAGCCGGTGCAGGGCGAGGGCGGTATCCGCCCGGCCAGCGACGCGTTCATGCAGGGTCTGCGCAAACTGGCCGACGAGCATGGCCTGATGCTGGCGCTCGACGAGGTGCAGTGCGGCTATGGCCGGACGGGCAGCTTTTTTGCGTACGAGCAATACGGGATCGAGCCGGACATCCTGGCTTCGGCCAAGGGCATTGGCGGCGGCTTTCCGCTCGGCGCCTGTCTTGCGACGGAGAAGGCGGCATCCGGGATGGTCATCGGCACGCATGGCTCGACCTATGGTGGCGGCCCGCTCGCGATGGCGGCGGGCGAAGCAGTGCTCGATGTAATCCTCGAAGAGGGCTTCTTCGATCATGTGAAGGCGATGGGTGACCGGTTGCGCCAGGCGCTCGAACAGATGCTGCCCAATCACGATCACCTGTTCGAAGGCGTGCGGGGCAGGGGGCTGATGCTCGGGATCAAGATGAAGGTCGATAGCAAGCCCTTCGTGCCCTATTTGCGCAGCAAGGGCCTGTTGATGGTGGCGGCCGCCGACGATGTCGTGCGCGTGCTGCCGCCGCTCAATATCGAGGAAAGCCATATCACCGAGTTCATCGAGCTCCTTTCCAATGCGGCGCGGGATTACGAACCGCCGCAGCCGTCATGACGCGGCACTTCCTCGATCTTGCCGAACTGGACGGCGACGCGCTGGCGGCGATCCTCGACGACGCGCTGACGGCCAAGGCGGCGCGGGCCGGCAAACCGAAAGGCGCGGCCGACGATGACGCGTCGCTGGCCGGCCATGCGCTGGCGATGCTCTTCGAGAAGAACTCGACCCGCACGCGGACCTCGTTCGACATGGCGATCCGGCAGCTCGGCGGATCCTCGATGGTGCTGGAGTCCGGCACCATGCAGCTCGGCCGCGGCGAGACTATCGCCGATACGGCGCGCGTCCTCTCCCGTTATGTCGACGCGATCATGATCCGTACCGACGAGCACGCGAAGCTCGTCGAGATGGCCGAACATGCGAGCGTACCGGTGATCAACGGGCTGACCGACCGGTCGCATCCCTGCCAGATCATGGCGGATATGCTGACCGTGCTGGAAAAGCTGAACCGGCTCGCGGGCACGAAATGGGCCTGGCTGGGCGATGGGAATAATGTGCTGACCTCGATCATCGAAGCGGGCAGCCTGCTCAAATTCGACGTGGCCGTGGCCTGTCCCGAAAGTCTGTTGCCGCCTTCGGATGTCGTGCGATCGGCACGTGAACGCGGCGGCACGGTAGAGATCGTGCGTGATCCGATGGTCGCCGTCGCCGATGCCGATGTCGTCGTCACCGATACCTGGATTTCGATGGGCCAGAAGGGCGGCGAAGCGAAGCTGGCCGCGCTCGAACCCTATCAGGTGACCGAACGGACCATGGCCGCAGCCAAACCGGACGCGATTTTCCTCCACTGCCTGCCCGCACATCGCGGCGAAGAGGTGACGGCAGATGTGATCGATGGCCCACAATCGGCGATCTGGGACGAGGCGGAAAACCGGCTGCACGCCCAGAAAGCCATTTTGCGCTGGTGTTTCGGCCTGATCGGATGACGGCACCGATGACAGACAGTTCGCTCGGTTTCTCGATACCGGGCCGCAACGCACGCGGCCGGATCGCCCGGATCGGCCCGGCACTCGATGAGGTGCTCGAGGCGCACGCCTATCCCGAACCGCTCGCGAAGCTTCTTGCCGAAGCGCTGGTCCTGGCGGCGTTGTTGGGATCGACGCTGAAGGAAGCGGGCGGGCAGTTGACGATCCAGGCGCAAACGCAAAACGGCGTCGTCGAATTGCTGGTCGCGGACTATAAGGGCGGCGAACTGCGCGGCTATCTGCGGCACGACGCGGATCGCTTGGCCGAGGCGCCGGCCGATCCGTCACTGTTCGCGCTGTTCGGGCAAGGGTATTTGGCCATTACGTTCGACCAGGCCGTCACCGGCGAACGCTATCAGGGCATCGTCCCGTTGGAAGGCGGGTCGCTGGCCGAGGCCGCCGAACATTATTTCGTCCAGTCCGAACAGATACCGAGCCTGCTCAGGATCGCCGTCGCGCAGGATGGGGAAGGCGGCTGGGCCGCGGGCGGCCTGCTGCTCCAGCATCTTCCGGAAGGCGAGGAAGGCCGCGAACGGCTGCATGTCAGGCTCGATCATCCCGAATGGGAAGATGTCCGCACGCTGGGCGAAACGGTCACGGCCCAAGAATTGGCCGATCCCGAACTCGAAATGGATGCGCTGGTCTGGCGACTCTTCCATGACGAGGGCGAAATCCGAGTGCTACCTCGGACGCCGCTTGGTAAGGGATGCCGCTGCGACCCCGTACATATCCGACAGGTCGTCGGCCAGTTCAGCGCCGAGGAGCATGCCGAAATGGCCGATTCCGACGGTGTCATTCGCGTGGATTGCGAGTTTTGTGCCAAGAGCTTCCCGATAGAAGTCTCTGAGCTCTAGGGTTCGGAACCACTTACAATACCGCTGCGGCGTCAAAATGGCGAACATATCGGGCGGAAATGCACGCCGGGAACAGTCATTCTGTTTTCAAGGGGGTTTCCGTTCGAGATGGAAGCCATTTTGTCGTCCCTCCGGGATTTGACCGATTGGGCCCATTGCTGCGTTGGGAAGGCTTGAAATATATCTATATTCCATCGCCTTCCCGCCTTGCACTGAGCCCAATCGCCTCAAACATCAGTGGTATTGTAAGTGGTTCCGAACCCTTGGAAAATGTGACTTTCAGCACGGGTTCACCTTGTTTCGGCTATAAAGTGGCCGTGATGGCGGGGTATCGCTATCCGCTATGGGAGTGAATATGCACGTTTTTCGGCTTTTGAAGCCGGCCCTTATGGGTGCGGCGGCATCGATCCTGCTCGCGACGCCCGGCGCCGCGCAGGCGCCCGCCGCGATATCCGGTTTGCAGAGCGGAAGCTGGGAATTGCGCGATCTCGGACGGTCGGGCGCGCGGTTGCGGATTTGCGTGCGCAATCCGGCGCGTCTCCTGCAGATTCGCCATGCCGGACAATCCTGCCCGCGCCGCGTGCTGAGCGAAGATGGCCGGTCCGTTACGGTCCGCTACGAATGTTCGGGTTCGGGCTGGGGACAGACCGAGATTTCCGTCGAAACGCCGCGGCTGGCGCGAATCGATACCCAGGGCATTGCGAACGGCAGCCCTTTTCACAACGTCTATGAGGCTCGCCGCATCGGCGATTGCTGATAAGCGGGCGTTAACGCCCTGTTTACCATATTTGTTTAGGCAAGATGGCGTGCCTTTCATGGGGGCACGCTTTCCTCCCTAGCGGGCCAAACGGCCCAAACCTGGCCGCCCTTTTCGGGCGGTCTTTTATTTGCGGCAAAGCTTGCGCCAAGCCGCGCACGGGCATAGCTGCGTCGCCGATGGCTGAAGACGCGAACACATATGCGGTGCTGCTCCTGTCGGGCGGGCTCGATTCGATGGTGACGGGCGGTCTTGCGCGAGAGGCCGGCTATCGCCTGCTCGCGCTGACCATCGACTATAATCAGCGCCACCGGATCGAATTGCAAGCCGCCGCTCGCGTTGCCGAAGCCCTGCACGTCGAAAAGCATATCGTTTTGCCGCTCGATCTCTCACAGTTCGGCGGATCGGCGCTGACCGACGATATCGATGTGCCGAAGGCGGGTGTCGGCGACGATATCCCGGTCACCTATGTGCCCGCGCGCAACACGATTTTTCTATCGCTTTGCCTGGGTTGGGCCGAGGCCGTGGATGCGCGCGACATCTTTATCGGCGTCAATGCGCTCGACTATTCCGGCTATCCCGATTGCCGCCCCGATTTCATCGAAAGCTTCGAGACGATGGCCAATCTCGCGACCAAGGCCGGGGTCGAGGGCGATCGCTTTTCGGTTCACACGCCGCTGATCGATATGAGCAAGGCGGATATCGCGGCCGAAGCCGCGCGCCTTGGACTCGACGCTGGGATGAGCTGGTCCTGCTACGACCCGACGCCCGACGGAAAGCATTGCGGTCTGTGTGACAGCTGCCGGTTGCGGGCCAAGGGATTTGCCGAGGCCGGGCTCGACGATCCGACAGTGTACGCGACGCGCCCATGAGTTACGCCGTCAAGGAAATGTTCCTGACCCTGCAGGGCGAGGGGATGCAGGCGGGCCGCAAGGCCGTGTTCCTGCGCTTTGCCGGCTGCAACCTGTGGACGGGCCGCGAGCAGGATCGCGCGAGCGCGGTCTGCCAGTTCTGCGATACCGATTTCGTCGGTACCGATGGTGAGAATGGCGCGCGCTATGCCGATGCCGAAGCGGTGGCTGCCAAGGCCGCTTTGCTATGGGGCGAGGATCGCAGGAAAGCCTATATCGTATGCACCGGCGGCGAACCGTTGCTCCAGCTGGATCCGGCTCTCATCGATGCGCTCCATGCGGAAGGCTTCGAGATCGCGGTCGAAACCAACGGTACGATCGCGGCGCCGGAGGGTATCGACTGGCTGTGCGTGAGCCCGAAGGCCGGGAGCGAAGTGGTTCAGCGTTCGGGCGACGAGCTCAAGCTGGTCTGGCCGCAAAAGGGAATCGATCCGGCAACGCTTCTGGACTGGAATTTCCCGAATTTCCTTATCCAGCCGATGGATTGCGAAGAGGGCGAAGCGGCGATGCAGGCAGCCATGGATTATGTGCGCGCTCATCCCGAGTGGCGACTAACGCTTCAGACTCACAAGATGCTCGGCATTCCCTGACCGCTAATATTGGACGGGCCTGGCGCGGCTGATACTGTTCCACAGCGCGCGCAGCCAGCGCAGTCTTTTATGGCCGGGATCGGGCGCATCTTCGGCCAGCCAGTCGACGATTTCCTCGGGCGTGCAGGGGAGACCTGTCGGCGGATGGATGTAGCGCGGATAGAGGATCAGCGTGCCTGCCACGAGCGCATCGAGCGACAATATGCGCGTCCGCCTATCGAAGGCGAGCTTGTCGTCGGTAAGGCCCCAGCCCGCATAGAAGGGCCCGCCATAGGTCATCACAGTCTTGCCGCGCATCAAAGCCTCGAAACCGGCGAGCGAGGTCATCGTCGCCAGGCTGTCGCAGGCCGCGATGCAGGCATCGATATTGGCGTCGCGGACGACCCGGTCCGCCAGCCCCTCGCAATCGCTGTCCGGTACCCGCCCGGCCCGATTGCCGGTTTCCACATCGGGATGCGGCTTATAGACGATATAGGCGTCCGGATGGTCGGATCGCACGGCCTCGAGCAGTCCGAGATTGGTGTTTACATCCGCCGTCCCGCGTTCGATCGACCGGTCGTCTTCGACCTGTCCGACGACGAGGATCGAGGGGCGGCCTTCGGGCGGATCGATCTCGACATCGCCACCGACATTATATTTGCTGACCTTTGCGGCGACGAGCGTTTCGCGCAGCTTGGTCGCACGGCCCAGCAGCTCGGGCGTGAACTCCGAATTTTCCAGCAACAGTTCGAGCCGCGAGCTGCCATGCCGATCGAAATACATGCCGCGATCGTCGATCACGACCGACGCAGGCAAATGGAAATCGGAGCCCAGCCCGCGCGACCGCAGGAATCCGTCTTCCATGCGCCAGACGGGGGTCTCGCCATGGGTCAGCTTGTCGCGCTTCCCGGGGTCTTCCTTGCCCGACCATATAAGGACCCGGCCGTTGCTCGCACGGGCATCTTGCTTGGCGCGATCCACCGAACGGTGGAACCGGATGCTGTTGCGAGGCGCGGCCATCATGTTGCGTACGGCGGCGCGCTTCCAGGGCGTGAAACCAATAGCCGCGAAATGCCCGGCGTTGCGATCGGCGATCCGTCTCCAGTGATGCAGCCGCTCGACCGTCGCCTCGAGCGTCGTCGGTGCGCCGCTGATCGGATCGACGTAACGGGAGTAGAGCAGATAGGCGGCGGCAAATATCTCCTCGACGCTCCGGTCAGCAGTCCGGCGCTCGCATCGAATTTCGTCGCGCGTCGCGCCCCAGCCGGCATAGAAGGGCATGCCGAAGCAGCGCACGGGCTTGCCGAGAATCAGCGCCTCGAAGCCCATGAGACTCGTTACGCAATAGACGGCGTCGACGCGGGCAAGGATATCGGCGGCCCGCGCTTCGCTGTCGAGTAGCGTAACGCCCTCCAGCGCGTCCGTCGGGATACAACCCTGCTTAAGCCCCGCGGCGACGACCGGATGGCGGCGCACGACGATCTCCGCATCGGGCTCGTCGCGCTTGGCCGCTTCGATCATCTCGGCAAAGCGCGCAGTATCGGCAAGGCCGCCGGCGATGGAGACGTCGCCATATGTCTGGTCCACGACGAGCACGCGCCGCTTGTCGGTTGCGGGCAGCAGGTGGGCCGCTAACTTCGGGGCGACATTGGTCTTGCCGAGGCCGTATTCCGCGATCCGTTGCATCGCTTTCCCTGCGCGCTCCAGCAGTTCGGGCGTCTGCCAGCCGCCGTCCTCCAACAGCTTTTCGATCCGCGAGGGCGAACGGGCGTCGTAATAGATGCCGATATCGTCGGCGATCAGGCTGAGCGGCGGCGTGCCCGCTTCGCCCAATCCTATCGAGCGCAGGAAACCGTCTTCGAGCGCGATATAGCGCAGCCCTTTTTCGGCCGCGATGGCCCGGGCGCGTTTGGCTGTCGGCTTATAGCCCCATCCGGCGACGGCATCGGTGTCGTCACGCGCCGAGCGGCTGCGGTCCACATGCGCGACTTCCGGCAAAAAGGCATCGAGATGGGGGAGGGCCGCGACGCCGCGTCCGGGTACGAGCAGGCGGCGCGCCGAAAGGCGGTGATGGACGGGCTCGGACATTGCGGGCGGGATGCAAGGCCGTGCCGCTTTTGGCAAGGCCGGGATCGGCCGTCAGCAGCGGCGGCTGTTATAGCTGTCCCCGCGCCAGCAGCGGTCTTCCAGCCGGAGCAGGGACGGCAGCGGCACCGGCTCGTGATAGGGCATCGTCGCGTCGGCATAGGAAACGAGGCTGTTGCGCATTTCGCGCATCCGGTTCTGGGCGGTTATGTGCAGCTGCCCCTTGGGCCGGGCGAGCGCCTCGCGGGCGATATCGGCGGCGGCATGGCAGAAGCTGCGCTGCGAGCCGACCCGCACATAACTCTGATACATGGTCGTCGTATATTCATCCATCGTCGACTGCCAGCGGCGGCCGACCGTGCGCCGGAAATAGCTTTTGAGACCCTCATAGGCCTGGTTCAGCTCGTCGGCATGATGGGTGAGGATCGCATTGTAATTGTCGACCGACATGGCCGAGGGCCAGAACTGGCAGTTGAGCGCAGCGACATTGAGGCTCGACCGCAGATTCCAAATGAGATTGGCGCGGACATCGGCCGGCTGGCCATCGGTCATGGTGGGGACGAACAGGCCGGGTTCGGCACCCGATACCGGCTGGCCCTGATGCTCGGGCGGGAAGAAAAAGATTTGCGCGGATGCCGGGGCGGCGATCGCCATTCCCAGCATTGCGGCCATTCCGGCGAACGCCGTTCGTATCCTACGCATCGTCACTCTCCCTCACTCACTCGCCATCTTACTATCTCTACGGGCCGAAGCGCCATCGCTTCGCGGCTCGTTTCGCCGCAGCTGCGAGTCGGTCCGGCCCAGGTCCGCCAGCTTATTCGGCCGCTTCCTCTTCGCCGCCTTCATCGTCCGCCTCGGCGGGTTCTTCGGCCGGAGCCGGGCTGGGCTCTTCCGGTTCGTCTGCGGCGGGCTCACTCTCCGATGCGGGCGTCGGCGCTTCGGGCGCGCCGTTGCTGTCGGCCGGCATCCGGCTTTCCATGCCCATCGTCTCTTCCGCGCCGATCGTGCCGTCGATGAGCGTCGTATCGTTGATCGTGCCATCGCCTTCGCCGGGATCGACATCGGTGACCGCCGTTTCCTCGTCGGTCGTCGCGGTTTCGGTGCCGCCGCCGCAGGCCGCCAGGGCAAATGTTGCCAAGACCGCCGCCGATCCGCTCAGAAATCTGTTGGAAATACGCATCTTCCGTCTCCCTTGTTCGATCCGGTGGATAGCGGGCCGATTTTGACGTCACAAGCCCATCGGGGACGTGGTGGTGATCAACCTTTCCCGGCCGGACTTTCCAACGTTTTCAGGAAGCCGGGAAAATTGCCCTTAATGGCCGCGTCGACCCGGCTCATCTCGGCGGGGGCGCCGAGTTTTTCCAGGCTTGTGACCGGATATTCGGCGATGCCGCAGGGCACGATCCCGTCAAAATGCGAGAGGTCTGGTGCAACGTTCAGCGCGAATCCGTGAAAACTGACCCAGCGGCGGATGCGCACGCCGATAGCGCCGATCTTCGCTTCGCTGTCGCCATCATCGGTCCAGATGCCGATCCGGCCCTCCGCGCGCCGGGCATCGACGCCGAGTTCGGCGAGGCTGTCGATCACCCAGCCTTCCAGCGAATGGACGAAGCAGCGCACATCGCGGCCGCGTTTCGCGAGATCGAGCATCACATAGACGATGCGCTGGCCCGGCCCGTGATACGTATATCGCCCGCCGCGTCCGGCCGTGAATACGGGGAAACGCTCGGCGCTCAGCAATTCGCTCGGGTCGGCGCTGGTGCCCGCGGTGTAGAGCGGCGGATGTTCGAGCAGCCAGACGCACTCGTCCGCCTCGCCGCGATGGATCGCGGCCGCGCGCGCCTCCATTTCCGCTAGCGCATCGGGATAGGGCGTAAGTCCGGGCGATACGCGCCATTCGATATTTGTGTCGCTCATCGAATAGCTAGATGCGGGCGTCGCGAGCGGCGATCAAGGGCTTGTGCCCGCGCGCCAGTCGCCGCATGTAGGCGGGCATGTCAGATACGTTCCGCTTTTCCCCCAGCACGGGCTGGGACGAGGTCCGACAGCTGCTGGGCCGCGAGATGCAATTGCTGGTTGCGATTGCCGGCGTTTTCTTCCTGCTGCCGGGGCTTGCGCTGTCCTTCGTGCTGCCGCCGATCGAGGATGTCAGCAGCCTCGACGCGATCGTGGCGGCGCTTCAGCCCTATCTGCCGCTGATCATTCTGGTCAGCCTCATTCAGATGATCGGCCAACTGGCGATCTGGACTTTGGTGATGGCGTCGGATCGCCCGACCGTAGGCGAAGCGATCAAGACGGCGCTGCTGTTCCTGCCCTTCTATTTCCTGATCAATATCCTCAGCAATATCATCGTCGGGGCAGGGCTGCTGCTCTTCATCCTGCCCGGTATCTATCTGGCGTGCCGCCTGGCGCCGATCGGGGCCATTGCGATCGCCGAAAATATTCGCAATCCGCTTACCGCGATCCAGCGCAGTTTCGCGGTTACGAAAGACAATGCGCTGCCGATCTTCGCCTTTCTGCTGATCGTCGGGATCACCTTCCTGCTGATTTCGCTGGCGGTGTCCTTCGTATTCGGTACGATCTTCGTGCTTGTCGGGCTGGAGATGGCGGCCGGCGGCACCGGCTCGACATTGCTCGCATTCGTGACCGGTATCGTATCGGCGGCGGGTACGACGATCTTCGCGCTGATGCAGGTTGCGATCTACCGGCAGCTCACCGGCGCGGGCACGCCGGCAGTGTTCGACTAGCGTTCCAGCAACGGTACGTGCGGCGCGGCGTCGCGCGGCAAAATCCCCGCGAGCCGCGGATCGGGAAAGGTCTCGACCGCCCGGCCGCGCGGCACGAAACCCATTTTGCGGTAAAAGGCCAGCGCGCCCGGATGGTCCAGCGTGCAGGTGTGCAGATGTACGCGCTCGACACTCGACCGCCAGGCCAGCGCCAGCGTCTGCATCATCAGCCAGCGGCCATGGCCTTTGCCGGCGAGTTCCGGCACGAGCCCGAAAAACTGGATTTCGCATTGGCGCTCTTCGCGGAAATCGAGTTCGACCATGCCGATCTCGATACCTTTGGGGTCTTCGACCGCGTGAAAATCGATATCGGGATGGTTGATGATCGCGTCGAGTTTCGCGTCTTCCATGACAAGCCGTGAATACCAGAGCCAGGGCGCGCCGACCCGTTCGAAGAGGATGCGATATTTACCGAGATCGACCGGATTCCAGTGATTGAGGCGCAGCGGCGACGCAGGCATCGGCGCCGGTTTCGGCCGCTCCCGCATATCGAGATAGGTCACGACCTCGGCCAGATACCCGGCCGGGATGTCGTGCAGCTTCATGTCCATATGGCGCGGGGCGGCAGGCTCATCAGGATCGCGTCTATATTGCCGCCGGTCTTCAGTCCGAACAGGGTCCCGCGATCGTAGACGAGATTGAACTCGGCATAGCGGCCGCGCCATTCGAGCTGCTGCTGCTCGTCTTCGGGCGTGAATTCGGCGTTCATCCGTTTGCGGACCAGTGCCGGGAAGGCTTTCAGAAACGCGTCGCCGACATGATCGACGAAGGCGAGATGTTTGTTGAACGATTCGTCGTTGTCGATTTCGAGATGGTCGAAGAATATGCCGCCGACACCGCGCGCGACATTGCGATGCGGAATCCAGAAATAGTCGTCGGCCCATTTGGAGAATCGCTCATAATCGCCGGGCTCGTGGGCGTCGCAGGCCTTGAACATCTCGGCATGGAAGAAATCGGTGTCTTCCTTATAGGGAATGGGCGGATTGAGATCGGCGCCGCCGCCGAACCAGCGCTTCGTCGTGTTGAGAAACCGCAGATTCATATGGACGGCGGGCACATGCGGGTTGGCCATATGCGCGACGAGGCTGATCCCGGTTGCGAAGAAACGCGGGTCTTCCTCCGCACCGTGAATGGTCTTGGAGAATTCCTCGCTGAACTGGCCGGCCACGGTGGACACGTTGACGCCGGCTTTCTCGAACACCTTGCCCTTGATCAGGCCCTGCACGCCGCCGCCGCCAGGCGCGCCGGTTTCGTCCGGCCGCTCCCAGGGCGTATATTCGAAGCGCGCATCGCTCCCCGCCTCGGTTTCGATGGACTCATATTCAGCGCATATCCGGTCGCGCAGTTTTTCGAACGTGGCTCGCGCCGCTTTCTGTTGAGCATCGAGTTCGATCATTCAGGCCATCCTCCGGTTTGTCTCAAGGCTTCGCCCAGAGCGATGCCCGCTGCTATCGCGACATTCAAGGACCGAAAACCGTCCCGCATGGGAATCCGTACCTGCAGTGCGGCGGCATCATGCACATGGCCCGGTACGCCCGCGCTTTCCGACCCCATCACCAGGATATCGTCCGGCGTGAATCGCGCGTCGGGCAGGGGGGTGCCGCCGCTCACCGTCAGCAATACCAGTCGGCCCGACCGCGACTCACGAAACGCGTCCCAATCGGCATGGCGACTCACATCCGCGGCCGCCGCATAGTCCATCCCGGCGCGCTTCAACTTACGGTCGGAAAAGGGAAATCCGCACGGCTCGATGATATCGACCTGTACCCCGAGACAGCTGGCGGTTCGCAATATTGTCCCCACATTTCCGGCAATATCGGGCTGATAAAGGGCGATTCTCATGCTGTTGTCATTCGCATCGCGCGGCCATTGTCACAAGCCGGTCAAAAACGCTGTTGGCAAATGGTCCCGAGGGCGGCTATCAGGCCTCTCCAAGAAGGTGCTGGGGCCGCCTGTCTGCCCCGTTATCAGTTGAACTATGAAGGCCCGAGGAATGGCGACCGAAGACCATGTAGACCAGCCCGCAGCCGATCAGCCCGAAGACGGCGTCCGTCGGCGCGATTTTCTTAATATTGCGGCGGTCAGCGTCGCCGGGGTGGGCGGCGTCATCGCCGTTCTGCCGCTCCTCAGCCAGATGAACCCGTCGGCGGATGTCCTGGCGCTCGCGTCGATTGATGTCGATCTTTCCGCCATTCAGCCGGGCCAGACGATCAAGACGAGCTGGCGCAAGCAGCCGCTGTTCATCCGCCATTTGACCGACACCGAAATCGATGAAGCGCGGGCGGTCGACGTATCGTCGCTTCGCGATCCCCAGACGCTCGACGAGCGCACGGCGGACGGCCATGAGCAATGGCTGATTTCGCTGGCCGTCTGCACCCATCTCGGCTGCATTCCGCTCGGCGCCGCGCCGGGCGAGAATAAAGGCGAATTCGGGGGCTATTTCTGCCCCTGCCATGGTTCACATTACGATACCGCCGGCCGCATTCGCAAAGGCCCGGCCCCGACCAACCTCGTCGTGCCGGAATATGAATTTACCTCCGATACAACCGTTACGATTGGGTAAGGCAGACTATTATGAGCTTCCCCTGGGCTGAACAGTACACACCGAAAAATCCGTTCATGAAATGGATGGACGAGCGGCTGCCATTGCCGCGCCTCGTCTATAATTCGGTCGGCGCCGGCTATCCGGTCCCGCGCAACCTCAACTATTTCTGGAATTTCGGCGTTCTCGCCGGCCTCGCGCTCGTGATCCAGATCGTGACCGGCGTGGTGCTGGCGATGCATTATGCGCCCAACAGCGAAATCGCCTTTGCCTCGGTCGAGCACATCATGCGCAATGTGAATTCGGGCTGGCTGATGCGCTATCTGCATGCCAACGGCGCCAGCTTCTTCTTCATCGTTGTGTATATTCACATCTTCCGGGGCCTCTATTTCGGTTCCTACAAGGCGCCGCGCGAAATGGTGTGGCTGCTCGGCCTCGTCATCTTCCTCCTGATGATGGCGACGGCGTTCATGGGCTATGTCCTGCCCTGGGGTCAGATGAGCTTCTGGGGTGCGCAGGTCATCACCGGGCTGTTCGCCGCGATCCCGCTGGTCGGCGAGACGATCCAGCAGTGGCTGCTTGGTGGCTTTGCGCCGGACAATGCGGCGCTCAACCGCTTCTTCTCGCTCCATTATCTGCTGCCGTTCGTGATCGCGGGCTGCATCATTCTCCACATCTGGGCGCTGCACCTGCCGGGTTCCAACAACCCGACCGGCATCGATGTGAAGGGTCCGCAGGATACGATTCCCTTCCATCCCTATTACACGGCGAAGGACGGTTTCGGCGCCGGCGTGTTCCTGATTGCGCTGTCGATCATGGTGTTCTTCGCGCCGAACTTCCTCGGCCATGCGGATAACTATATCGAGGCGAACCCGCTCTCGACGCCTGCGCACATCGTTCCGGAATGGTATCTGCTTCCATTCTACGCGATCCTGCGTGCGTTCACCGTCGATTTCCTGATTCCGGCAAAGCTGTGGGGCGTGATCGCAATGTTCGGATCGATCCTGCTGCTCTTCTTCCTGCCATGGCTCGACAAGTCGCCGGTGCGATCGGGCAAATATCGTCCGAAGTTCAAGATCTGGTTCTGGGTGCTGGTCGTCGATGTCCTCGTGCTCGGCTATTGCGGCGGCGCGCCGGCCGAAGAGCCTTATGTCATGATCAGCCAGATCGCTTCGATCTATTACTTCGCCCATTTCCTCATCATCTTGCCACTGATTTCGCGAACGGAGCGGCCATTGCCTCTACCGAATTCGATCACCGAAGCGGTGCTTGGCAAGGACAAGAATACGGCACAGCCCGTAGCGGCTGAATAAGGGGTTTCGACAGATGGTTCGCGTTATTGGTTTACTCGTCGGCCTCGGCTTCGTCGTCGTGCTCGGCTACTCGCTGATCATAGGCGCCATCGCCTATGTGAACGAGGAAGAGCAGGGGCCGACCGCCTATGATTATCATAATTATGCCCGGGACGTCAGTTTCCCGAGCGACGGCCCGCTCGGCAGTTTCGACCGCCAGCAGCTGCAACGCGGTTTCCAGGTGTTCCGGGAAGTCTGCGCGGCCTGTCACAGCCTCGAATATGTCGCCTTCCGCAACCTGACCGATCTCGGCTTCACCGAAGCCGAAGTCGATGCGATCGCGGACCAATGGCCGATCCAGGTGCCGGCGATCAACGAAGAGACCGGCGAGGAAACGACGCGCAGCGCCGTCGCCGCCGATCACTTCCCGCGCGTTTATGCCAATGAAGTGGCCGGCCGTGCCGCGAACAACAATGCCTATCCGCCGGATCTCTCGCTGATGACCAAGGCGCGGGCCGAAGGTGCGCCGTACGTCTATTCGCTGCTCGTCGGCTATCAGGATCCGCCTGCGGACCTGCCCGAAGATCTGCTGCCGGGCACGGGACTCTACTACAACCCGTATTTCCCGAACCTCAACCTCGCCATGCCGCCGGCTCTTTTCCCGGACCTGGTCACCTATGCGGACGGGACGGAAGCGACGGTCGAGCAGATGGCATGGGACGTGACGGCCTTCCTGATCTGGACAGCCGAACCGAAGATGGAGGAACGCAAGGCGACCGGCTGGGCCGTGCTGATCTTCCTGATCTTCGCCACGGTTCTCGCCTTCCTGTCCTACAAGAATATCTGGCGCGACCAGAAGCATTGAGGCTTTGTGCTGACTTCCTTTTTCGTCATGCCGGACTTGATCCGGCATCCACGGCCATAAGCGATATCGCCTGCCGCCCTGGACCCCGGATCAAGTCCGGGGTGACGGCATAGCAGCCGTCATGTCGGATAATTCCGATCTGAAGGCGCTGGTCCGGACGATCCCCGATTTTCCGAAGCCGGGGATCCAGTTCCGCGATATCACGACGCTGCTGCTCGATCCCACCGGTTTCGCGACGTCGGTCGAGCGGATGGCCGCCATGACGGACGGGCCGATAGACGCTGTGGCCGGAATCGAGGCCCGCGGTTTCGTTTTCGGCGCGGCGCTGGCGCGCGAGTTGAATGTCGGGCTGGTGCTGGTGCGCAAGCGCGGCAAGCTGCCGGGCAAGACGCTGACCGAGGATTATGCGCTCGAATATGGCAGCGACAGCCTCGAAATGCATCACGACGCCATTCCGCAAGACGCGCGCATCCTGCTGGTCGACGATCTGCTCGCGACCGGCGGCACGGCGATGGCGGCCGTGCGACTGCTACGCGGGGCAGGGGCGAGTGTCGGCCAGTCTTTGTTCGTGATCGATCTACCCGATCTTGGCGGCGCATCGAAGCTGCGCGAGGGCGGCGTATCGGTGGAATCGCTCATCGAGTTCGAGGGGGATTAGTTTTTTGTCAGACTCAACCTAGCGGTTGAGCGCGGCACCGGCCCGCACCCCCTCCCGACCTCCCATTGAGTGTATCCTGTTAGGAGGTCGGGAGGGGGTGCGGGCCGGTGCCGCAATTTCCTGAAGGGAAATTTTGACAAAGAACCTTCGCAGCTTACTCTTTCCCGGGCCGCCGCCGGATCAACCCGATCGAGATGAAAGTCATCACGGGCTCATCGTCCTGATTGAAGACGGTCGTTCGGCCGCGATAGGAGCCCATGTCCGAGCGGCTTTTCGATGGCGTCTTGTCTAGTATCTCACTTTCGCAGCGCAGCACGTCGCCTGGAAAGACGGGTTTGAGCCAGCGCAGTTCGTCGACGCCCGCGCCGCCCAGCCCGGCCTGCCGATTATTTTCCATATTTCCGACGATCATCCGCATCGCGATCGCGCATGTGTGCCAGCCGCTGGCCGCGATCTTGCCGAAATGGGTCTTGGCGGCCGCTTCGTCGTCGAGATGAAAGGGCTGGGGATCATATTTGGACGCGAAGTCGATGACTTCTTCGCGCGTCACTTCATAGCGGCCGAAAGCGGATTTCGCGCCGGGCTCGATATCTTCGAAATAGATCATGAAGGCAGAATATCATAAGTTGACGTTTACGCAAACGTAAAGTTTGTCAAACGTTGAACTTGAACAGCATCACGTCGCCGTCGGACACGGTATAGTCCTTGCCCTCCTGCCGCAGCTTGCCGGCATCGCGGGCGCCCGCTTCGCCGCCCAGGGCGATATAATCGTCATAGGCGATGGTTTCGGCGCGGATGAAGCCGCGCTCGAAATCGGTATGGATGACGCCGGCGGCCTCGGGCGCCTTGGCATTGCGCGCGACCGTCCAGGCTCGCGATTCCTTGGGGCCGGCCGTGAAGAAGGTGATGAGGTCAAGCAGCTGGTAACCGGCGCGAATGACGCGCGCGAGACCGGTTTCCTCCAGGCCCAGATCGGCGAGGAATTCGGGGCGATCCTCGGGGTCCATGGTGATGATCTCGGCCTCGATCGCCGCCGATATGACGACCGCCTCCGCGCCTTCCGCCTTCGCTTTTTCGAAGACGCGCGCGCTATGCTCGTTGCCGTCGGCAGCGGACGCTTCGTCGACATTGCAGACATACAGCACCGGCTTGGCGGTCAGCAGCTGGGCCTCGCGGAACAGCCGGGCCTCTTCCTCGTCATTGGGTTCGGTCAACCGCGCCGGCTTGCCGTCCTTCAGCAGATCGAGCGTCTGGCCGAGCACCGAGGCGATCGCCCTGGCTTCCTTGTCGCCGCCGGTCGCCCGGCGTTTGGCATTTTCGACGCGGCGCTCGACCGATTCCATATCGGCGAGCAGCAATTCGGTCTCGACCGTCTCGGCATCCGCAATCGGATCGATCCGGTTGTCGACATGCTGGATATCGTCATCCTCGAAGCAGCGCAGGACATGGACGATCGCATCGACCTCCCGGATATTGGCGAGGAACTGGTTGCCCAGCCCTTCGCCCTTGGACGCGCCTTTGACGAGGCCCGCGATATCGACGAATTCGAGCTGCGTCTCGATCTTCTGCGCGGAGCCTGCGATCTCGGCGATCTGGTCGATGCGCGGATCGGGCACCGCGACCTTCCCGACATTGGGCTCGATCGTGCAGAAGGGATAGTTGGCTGCCTGCGCCGCCTGCGTCTCGGTGAGCGCGTTGAAAAGCGTCGACTTGCCCACATTGGGCAGGCCGACGATACCGCATTTGAAACCCATGATTGTCTTTCGGTTGGTTCGACTGTTCGGCAGCCAGATAGGCTCAATCGAGAACCGATTCCACCCAGGGCGCAAATTGGCTGCCGCTGTACATGGCGAGCTGGGTTTCCCGCGATACCCGGTTGATCACCTCCTGCGGGATGCGCGTGGGGTGAACCGCGCGGCGCAGCGGCCGCGTGCCTGGCGGCATGGCGATGATTTCGGCGATGGCGCGCGGTATATCCATCGGGTCGGTGTCGCTCCCGCCGCCGGCCCGCATCGCGTTCTGGACGAAGGCCGGATAGGCGGCTTCCTCGGCGTCGCTCAGCCGGTCCAGCAGCTGCTCGGTATAACGATTGGAGTTGCGCCAGATCTCGGTCGGGTATCCGCCGGGCTGGATCACGGTGACCTCGATGCCGTGCGGGACGAGCTCATAGGCCATCTGCTCGCTCATCGCCTCGACCGCGAATTTGGTGGCGCAGTAATGGCCGTAGCCGACCGCGATGACCCGGCCCAGCTGCGAGGAGACATTGAATATCTGCCCCGAGCCGCGCGCCCGCATGCCCGGCAGCACGGCCCGCGCCAGACGCTGATAGCCGAAGACATTGGTATCGAAGATGAGCTTCGTCGCGTCCATGTCCTGCAGCTCGACCGTCAGCCCGTTGCCGATCCCGGCATTGTTGACGAGAATGTCGACCGGCCCGCCTGCGATGCGCTCCGCCTCGGCGACGCCCGATGCGACCTGTTCGTCCGACAGCACATCGATCTCGACGATATGGAGATCGAGGCCTTCGGCTTCCGCCTCGGCGGCCAGCGATTCCGCTTCGGGGCGGGGCAGGTTACGCATCGTCGCGATGACTTTCGCACCGGCGCGCGCATAATGCAGCGCACCGAGCCGCCCGAAGCCGGACGAGGCGCCGGTGATCAGGATCGATTTGCCGGAGAGGTCGGGTGTGGTGGTCTGGGCGATGCCCGGCGTGGCGGCGGGTATCGCCGAAAGCGCGGCAACCGCGGCGGTCCCGGCGAGCAAATGACGGCGGCTTATCGATGGCATCGTGATTCTCCTGCTTTCCAGCGGTCTAGCAGAAAGCCGCGCGGGCTTCACGCCTGCAATCTCAACGCCACCTCGTTCAGAAACCGCGCATCGTCGCCATCGGCCAGCCATACCGCTTCGGCCGCGATCGCGCCGAGCAGGTCGGTGAGCGGTTCGATCTCGGCCCGGGCATAGTTGCCGAGCACATGGCGGGTCACGCGCGCCTTGTCGCCGGGATGGCCGATGCCGATGCGCACGCGCCGGAAATCATTGCCGATATGCGCGTCGGTCGAGCGGATGCCGTTATGTCCGGCCGTCCCGCCGCCGCGTTTCACCTTGATCTTGAACGGTTCGAGATCGAGTTCGTCGTAGAAGACCGTCACGTCTTCGGGGCCGAGCTTGTAGAAGCGCATCGCCTCGCCGATCGACTGGCCGGATTTGTTCATATAGGTGGCGGGCTTGAGCAGCAGGATCTTCTCGCCGCCCAGCCGGCCCTCCTGCGTCCAGCCCTGAAAGCGCGTGCGCACGCTGTCGAAATCATGCACCTCGGCAATGGCGTCGACGGCCATGAAGCCGACATTGTGCCGCTGCATACTGTGTTCCGCGCCGGGATTGCCGAGGCCTACCCATAATTGCATATGTCTGCGCGCCGTCCTTCTGCCGCCGGGCTATCGCCCAAAAGAAAACCGGCCCGTTCGATAGAACAGGCCGGTCTTCCTATCCATACTATATGGAAAAGAGGGAAGGGCGGACTTAGCTGTCCTCGCCGCCTTCGTCGTCGCCGCCATCGCCCTGTGCGGTGGTAGGGACTTCGTCGGCTGCCACTTCTTCGCCGTCTTCGCCCTCTTCGCCCTCTTCGGCTTCCGCATCGTCGCGTTTCAGCGCGGACGGAGCCACGACGCCGGCGATGGTGAAGTCGCGGTCGTCGATCGCCGAAACCACTCCTTCGGGCAGTTCGATTTCCGAGATATGGATCGAATCGCCGACCTCGAGGCCGTCGAGCGCCACGACGATTTCGCTCGGAATTTCGTCGGCCGGGCAGGTGAGTTCGAGCTCATGCCGCACGACGTTGAGCACGCCGCCGCGCTTGAGACCCGGCGATTCTTCGTGATTGACGAAGCTGACCGGGATATCGAGCGTAACGCTGGCGCCCTTGCCGATGCGCAGGAAATCGACATGCAGGGGGCGATCATTGACCGGGTGGAATTGCACATCCTTCGGCAGCGCTTTCGTCTCGTCCTTGCCGATCGTCAGCGAGACGAGGCTGTTCATGAAATGGCCGGTGTGCAGCAATTTCACGAGCTCGCGCTCTTCGAGGTGAATGGGTTCCGGATCTTTTTTGTCGCCGTAGATAACGGCGGGAACGCGGCCTTCGCGACGCATAGCGCGAGAGGCTCCCTTGCCCGCTCGCTCGCGCACTTCGGCCGACAGGGTCAGCTGATCGCTCATCTGATGTCTCCAAATGCTGGTTGGTTAGTGTCTCATCGCCCGCCACGCCTCCAGGGTGCACATAGCGGGGAAGCGGGGCGTATAAGCGGGAGAGGGGCGTTTGGCAAGCGGTTCCGGGTGTCGTCGCAATGCGTTTTCGATTGTCAGCCTCGGCCTTGCAGTGAGCGTTCGAGCTGCGATTTTCCAATAGGAAACTCAACTGAGCTCCAGTTTAGATTAGATCGAAAATCAGACGCTTGCGAGTCAAGCAAGCCTTTCGCAGGTTCCGTTTCCTGTGACCGTAACGCGAGTGTGCAAATGTGGTGTCACGTAACCCCCGCGTACCACGCTGTTATCGATACATCGTACCTCTACACTTCCCTCCACATCAGGAATGCCAATGAAATATCCGCCGGGAAATCGTGTTAGCTCCTGCTCTACCAAGTCGTTCGTAACGACCGCTGCGGATGCGGTATCGGTTTCATCGTGGACAATAACTACGCCCGCAACAGCAACATAAAGGCAAGCTGCGCTCGAAATGATTCCCGCCATCATCAAAACAAATCTCATTTTGCCAGTATATTCTGACAGGTCAGCGTTCAGCAACCGGTACGCCAGCGGAGATTCAGACTTAAACGGCAGCCGGTAGTCGGAGAGACAGTGCCTCTACTGCACCCGTTCCGCTTCGATCCCCGCTTCGGCGAGAAAATCCTGCACGGTGGATTGCCCGGCCAGATGTCCGGCGCCGACGGCCATGAACACGGTCCCGGGTTCGGCAAGCCGCTCCGCGATCCACTCCGCCCAATTCGCGTTGCGCCGCGTCAGCAGCGCGTCGCGCAGCGGGTCGGACATGACGAGTTCGCCGTCGAACGCTTCGGCGATCGCCGCTTCGTCGCCGCGCCGCCAGGCTTCGAGCATGGCATCGAATTCCTCGCGTGCTTCCTCGACCGATCCGACGACCGAGCTCAGGAAATAGCGCTGCGCTTCCTCCGGCAGAGTATCGAAAAAGCCGAGCTGTTCGGCCGGCGTTTCGAGGCCGGTGATCGGCTTGTCGGCGAGCTGGAATGTCAGTTCGAGCTGTTCTTCGACCCCATTCTCGGGGTTGAGCCCCAGATCGGCCAGCGTCACCTGAACGAGCATCAGCGCCGCGGCCCATGTCTCCAGCCCGTTCAGGAAGGATTCGGGGAAGGGGCTGCGTGCGATCATCGCGGCGAGCTCAGGCTGGGTTTCAGAGTCTACGCGTTCGCCGATCGGCGGCAGATCCGGCGAGATGCCAAGCCGCATCAACAGCAGGGCAGCGTCGCTCTGCTCGTTCGATATCACCGTTTCGATGACCAGAATGTCCGATTCCGCGACGGCCGCGTCGATTACCGCGTTCCGCCATTCAAAGCCCGTCGGCAGGATGTGGATCGTGCCGAACAGCCAGATCGTCGTGTCCTCGTCGGCGATGCGCCAGAGCGCGGGCGAGGCGCCTGTGGCGGCCTCTGTTTCAACCGCGGCGGGCGCGGGTGCAGTTTCTATGGTTTGCGGGGTCTGGGCGGGGGCGCAGGCCGCGAGCAGCATGCCGGACAGGGCGGCGATCATCGTCTTGAATGTCATGGCGATCCCTATCAGCGATTTGCCCGGCAAAGAAAAGCCCGCATCAATGCAGCCGCTCTACCGCATAGCCGCGGGCTTCCAGCATGGTCTGGAGCGAGGCGCTGCCGGCAAGGTGGCAGGCGCCGACGGCGAACAGAATATCGCCGGGATTCTCCAATCGATCGGTCAGCCATTGGGTCCAGCTGGCATTGCGCTGGACAAGCAGGATTTCCCGCAGCGGCGGCGGGAAATTCTCCTGATCGTCGCACTGCTGCGCCATCGTGCCCATATTGCCCGTGACCCAGCCCTGCAGCAGCGCATCGAGCTCTGCGCTGACGGATTCCGGCGGCCCGTCGCCGACCAGGCTTTCGAGCAGTTCGCGCTGCCGCTCTTCGGTTTGCAGGCGGAAGAAATCGATCTGCTCCATCGGCCGCTCCACCGCGCCGATCGGTTTGTCCTGTTCGGCAAAAATATCGATCAGCTGATATTCGACGCCGGTCGCCTCATAATCCTCGCCCTCGCTATAGGCGTTCTCAAAGGATGCGGCGATCAGGTACAAAATGACCATCCAGGTCTGCATCCGGTTCAGCTCGTCGAGCTCGATATTGCTGTATTTGATCACCGCCCAGAGCGGCATCCGGTGCTCGCGCGACACGCGGTCGAGGACCGGCACGGGCTCATCGAGCATCATCAGCGCCGCGAGCCGCTCCGTATCCGCATAGAGCGCGGCCGCTTCTTCTTCGCTCGATTCGAGGATCAGTTCGTCCGCCTCGGCAATAATCGCGTCGAGATCCGGGCTGCGCCAGGCAAAGCTGTGCGGCAACACGTGATTGGTGCCGAACAGCCAGATGCGCGTGTCCTCGTCGGAGAGCAGCCAGATGGCCGGTTGCGGCGCGTCGGCGGCAATCGTGCGATCCGGCTCCTGGGGCGGCGGCGCTGCCGTGGCGACGGCCGCGAACAGCGGCAGCGCGGCGATGCAGGCAAGAAAGGCGGTCAACGGTTTGGGCGGCATGCACATTTACTTTCGCGGCTTGAAAGCATCGTCGACACCATTTGCTTCCCCGTCAACCATTTGGCGGCGGTTTATCGCCGCGCCGGGCTGTGGGCATCCGAGCCATGCTTCGCTTGACCCGTGCGGCCGCATGCGCCAATCCGCGCGCACCGATTATTGCAACTGCGAAGGCATGTCCCGAGCACAGCCAAAGGGCCGACCATTGGGCGATACGACCCCGCTCAGCTTCCAGCGTTTGATCCTCACGCTTCACGATTACTGGAGCGATAAGGGGTGTGTGATCCTGCAGCCATACGACCTCGAAATGGGGGCGGGGACATTCCACCCGGCGACGACACTGCGCGCGCTCGGCCCCGATCCGTGGAACGCGGCCTATGTCCAGCCCTCGCGCCGGCCGACCGACGGCCGCTATGGCGAAAACCCGAACCGGCTCCAGCATTATTACCAGTATCAGGTGATCCTGAAGCCGAGCCCGTCCGATATCCAGCAGCTCTATCTCGACAGCCTCGTCGCGATCGGGATCGATCCATTGAAGCACGATATCCGCTTCGTCGAGGACGATTGGGAGAGCCCGACGCTCGGCGCCTGGGGCCTGGGCTGGGAAGTCTGGTGCGACGGGATGGAAGTCACCCAGTTCACCTATTTCCAGCAGGTCGGCGGGTTCGACTGCAAGCCCGTGTCGGGCGAGCTGACCTACGGGCTCGAGCGACTCGCCATGTATATCCAGGGCGTCGACAGCGTCTACGATCTTACTTTCAACGATGCGGAGGGCGACCGCCCCGCGGTGACCTATGGCGACGTCTTCCTCGACAATGAAAAACAGTTCAGCGCCTGGAATTTCGAGCACGCCAACACCGAAACCCTATTCCAATGGTTCAAGGACGCATCGGCCGAGTGCAAGGCCTGTATCGCGGCCGAGCTGCCGCTGCCCGCCTATGACCAGGCGATCAAGGCCAGCCATATCTTCAACCTGCTCCAGGCGCGGGGGGTAATCTCGGTCGCCGAGCGCCAGGCTTATATCGGCCGCGTTCGTGACCTCGCGGTCGGATCGTGCGAAGCGCATATGGCGAAGAACGGGTGGGCGGAGCCATCCCAGGCTCCATCGGCGCGTGGCGTCGATGGAAAGATGGCGGAGGGGGCGTGATGGTACGGCTTTCTGCGGTTCTCGACTTCGCTCGAACCTGTCCCTCGACTTCGCTCGGGACAAACGGGTCATCCCAAAACCCCGTCCATGCCGAGCGCAGTCGAGGCACAATGTCGAGCGCAGCCGAGACATGGTTTCGCACGCAGGAGCCAGCCCATGGCTGATTTCCTGCTCGAACTGCTGTCCGAGGAAATCCCGGCGCGGATGCAACGCAAGGCGCGCGAAGACCTCGAACGCCTGTTCACCGCCGAGCTGGAGGACGCGGGCCTCAAGGCCGAGGCCATCGAAACCTGGTCGACGCCGCGCCGGCTGGCGCTGATCGCGCGCGGGCTGCCGAGCGAGACCGAGGCCACGCGCGAGGAGCGCAAGGGACCCAAGGCCGACGCACCCGATCAGGCGATCGAGGGTTTTCTGCGTTCCACCGGCCTGACGCGCGACGATCTGGAAACCCGCGAAGTCAAGGGCAAACCGACGCTGTTCGCGGTGATCGACAAGCCCGGCCGCAAGATGGCGGACGTGCTGGGCGAGGCGATCCCGGCGATCGTCCGCGCCTTTCCCTGGCCCAAATCGATGCGCTGGGGTTCTGCCTCGGCGAGCACCGAGAGCCTGCGCTGGGTCCGTCCGTTGCAGGGCATCGTCGCGATTCTCGGTAAGGACCTGGTAGACTGCGAAATCGACGGCATTGCTTCGGGCTATGAGACGGTCGGCCATCGCTTCCATCATGAGGGCGTGGTCACCATCGGTGGCGCGGACGATTATGCCGAAAAGCTGCGCGCCTGCCATGTCATTATCGATCACAAGGAGCGCGAGGGCATCATCCGCACGCGCGCCGATGCGCTGGCCGAAGAGGCGGGGCTGACCCGCAGGCAGGACCCGGGGCTGGTCGAGGAAAATGCCGGGCTGACCGAATGGCCGGTGCCGCTGCTCGGCGGTTTCGACGAGGCGTTTCTCGCCGTCGCACCCGAAGCAATTACCCTCGCGATGCGCAGCCACCAGAAATATTTCGCCTGCCTATCTCCCCTCCCGCTCGCGGGAGGGGCCGGGGGTGGGCAGGGCGATACACCCACCCCTAACCCCTCCCGCGAGCGGGAGGGGAACTTGTCGCCCCACTTCATCTGCGTCGCCAATCTCGAGCCGTCGGATGACGGCGCGCATGTCGTCGCGGGCAACGAGAAGGTGTTGGCCGCGCGGCTGTCGGACGCCAAATTCTTCTGGGAACAGGACCAGAAGGTGAGCCTCGCCGAGCATGCGAAAAAGCTCGACCAGATCGTTTTCCACGAAAAGCTCGGCACGGTCGCCGACAAGGTGGACCGCGTCGCGAAGCTGGCGCGCTGGCTTGTGGAAGAGGGGATCGTCCCCAATGCCGATCCCGACAAGGCCGAACAGGCCGCGCGCCTTGCCAAGGCCGATCTCGTCACCGGCATGGTCGGCGAATTCGCGGACCTGCAGGGCATCATGGGCGGCTATTACGCAACCAATGAAGGGCTGGACGACGAAGTCGCCGCCGCAATCCGCGACCACTACAAGCCGGTCGGGCAGGGCGACGAGGTCCCGACGGCACCGGTGACGGTGGCGGTGAGTTTGGCGGATAAGCTGGATAGCTTAGTCAGCTTTTTTGTAGCTGGCGAGCGGGCGACCGGATCTCGTGATCCATACGCTCTGCGCCGCACTGCTATTGCGATTGCCGCTTTGCTTGAGAGAAACAGACTGCGTTTGCGATTGGCTTTCGCTTTTGTTGGCCCAGCAACAGCTGCGGCGGCGGAGTATATAGCTGGCCCGATCGCGGAAAAGTACAGTGCGATGGCGGAGAAAATCGCGGAATTGCGAGACGCTGGTCACGATGTCGATAAGCTGATTGCGATCTTACCTGAAAGCGCCGAAGTTGCTGTTAAAGGTGAAGGAGATCGAGGTAAATCAATAGCCACAATTGCGATTTTTGAGGCGATTGGTTTCATCATCGACCGCCTCAAGGTCCAGCAGCGAGAGGCTGGCGTCCGCCACGATCTGATCGATGCGGTGTTTGCGCTGGGCGGGGAGGACGATCTTGTCCGGCTGCTCGCGCGCGTCAAAGCCTTGCAGGCCTTTCTCAAGACCGCCGACGGCGCGAACCTGCTCGCTGGCTACAAGCGCGCGGCGAATATCCTCAAAAAGGAAGAGTGGGAGCCGCAGGACGGCGACTACTCCCCCGCACCCGAAGAAGCACTGCTGCGCGAGGCGCTCGAGCGGGCCGAGCCCGAGGCCGAAGCCGCGATCGAGCGCGAGGATTTCGAGGGCGCGATGGCAGCGCTCGCTACCTTGCGCAAACCGATCGACGCCTTCTTCGACAAAGTCACCGTCAATGACGACGATCCGGTCAAGCGCGCGTCGCGGCTTCACATGTTGGAGCGGATGCGCGATGCCGTGCATCGTGTCGCCGATTTCTCGAAGATCGAGGGCTGATCTGCCATGGATAAGAGCTTTGCGAACGACACCCGGTTTTTGCGGTTTATCCTGTGTGGTTTTCGTGACTTTTGCATCCTTTCCGCGCGCCTCCGACAGGAAGAATCATGACCCAATATGTGTATCGTTTCGGCGGCGGCGTGTCCGATGGCGGGCAGGGGGACAAGAACCTGCTGGGCGGCAAGGGCGCGAACCTGGCCGAAATGGCGTCGATCGGCCTGCCGGTGCCGCCCGGTTTCACGATTTCGACCGAAATGTGCACGCGCTATTATGACGAGGGCGAGGTGTTTCCGGGCGAGCTGCGCGAACAAGTCGCCACCGGCCTCGCGCATGTGGAAGAGGTAACCGGCAAGCGGTTCGGCGATGCCGGCGATCCGCTGCTCGTATCCGTCCGGTCCGGCGCGCGGGTTTCGATGCCCGGCATGATGGATACGGTGCTCAATCTCGGCCTCAACGACGAGACGGTGCAGGGGCTGGCGGAAACCTCCGGCGATCCGCGGTTCGCCTGGGATAGCTATCGCCGCTTCATCCAGATGTATGCCGATGTGGTGCTCGGCCTCGATCATGACGCGTTCGAGGAAGCGCTTGAAATCGCCAAGGAAGACAAGGGCATATATCTCGATACCGAGATGGAGGCTGAAGACTGGCAGAAGCTTGTCGCTGCCTACAAACGCATCGCGGAGGAGGAACTCGGCCATCCGTTTCCGCAGGACCCGCAGGACCAGCTCTGGGGCGCGGTCGGCGCCGTGTTCGGCTCGTGGCAGGCCGAGCGTGCGAAGGTCTATCGCCGGATCAACGATATCCCCGGCGACTGGGGCACGGCGGTCAATGTGCAGGCCATGGTCTTCGGCAATATGGGCGAGACCTCGGCTACGGGCGTCGCCTTCACCCGCGATCCCTCGACCGGCGAACGCGCCTATTATGGCGAATGGCTGATCAATGCGCAGGGCGAGGATGTCGTCGCCGGCATCCGCACTCCCCAATATCTGACGAAAGCCGCGCGCAACGGCGCGAACGCCAAGCCCGCCTCGATGGAAGAGGCGATGCCCGAAACGTTCGGAGAGCTGGCGAAAGTCTTCGACCTGCTAGAGAATCACTATCGCGATATGCAGGATATCGAGTTTACCGTGGAGCGCGGCAAGCTCTGGATGCTGCAGACGCGGTCCGGCAAGCGCACGGCGACGGCGGCGCTCAAGATTGCGGTCGATATGGCGGCCGAGGGGCTGGTCGGCGAGGAAGAGGCGGTGATGCGCGTCGATCCGGGCGCGCTTGACCAGCTGCTCCATCCGACGCTCGATCCCGATGCGAAGCGCGATGTGATTGCGCGCGGGCTGCCGGCCTCGCCGGGCGCGGCTTCGGGTGTCGCGGTGTTCGATGCCGATAGCGCCGAACGGCACGCGGCGGCCGGCGAGGATGTGATCCTGGTGCGCGTCGAAACCTCGCCGGAGGATATTCACGGCATGCACGCGGCCAAGGGCATCTTGACGGCGCGGGGCGGGATGACCTCGCACGCTGCCGTGGTCGCGCGCGGCATGGGGCGGCCCTGCGTATCGGGCACGGGCAGCGTGTCGATCGATGCCAAGGCGAAGCAGTTCACGGTGATGGAGCGGACCTTCAAGGAAGGCGATATGATCACCATCGACGGTGCGACCGGCGAGGTGATGGCCGGCGAAGTCGCGACGGTGCAGCCCGAGCTTGCCGGCGATTTCGCGCAGCTGATGGAATGGGCGGACCGGGCGCGGCGGATGCGCGTGCGCACCAATGCGGAAACCCCGGCGGACTGCCGCACGGCGCGTGAGTTCGGCGCCGAGGGCATCGGCCTGTGCCGTACCGAGCACATGTTCTTCGATGCGCGGCGGATCACGGCGGTGCGCCAGATGATCCTCGCGACAAACGAGGCAGGGCGACGCGAGGCCCTGGCCAAACTGTTGCCCGAACAGCGCGGCGATTTTGCCGAGATATTCGCGATCATGGCGGGGCTGCCCGTCACGATCCGGCTGCTCGATCCGCCGCTGCACGAATTCCTGCCGCATGGCGAAGAGGAAATGCAGGATGTCGCGGATGCGGTGGACGTGTCGATCGATACGCTGCGGCGGCGGGTGAGCGAGTTGCACGAGTTCAACCCGATGCTCGGCCATCGCGGATGCCGGCTCGGCGTCACCTATCCCGAGATTTACGAGATGCAGGCGCGCGCGATCTTCGAAGCGGCGCTGGACGTTGCGGCGGAGATCGACGAGGCGCCGATCCCCGAAGTGATGGTGCCTCTGGTCGCGACGCGGCGCGAGCTGGAACTGATGAAAGCCGTGATCGACCGGACGGCCGAAGCCGTGTTCGAGGAGCGGGGCGCGCGGGTCGACTATCTGGTCGGCACGATGATCGAGCTCCCCCGGGCCGCGTTGCGCGCGGGCGAGATCGCCGAATGCGCGGAATTTTTCAGCTTCGGCACCAACGATTTGACGCAGACGGCGCTCGGCGTGTCGCGCGACGATGCCGGGCGGTTCCTCGGCACCTATGTCGACCAGGGCGTTTATCCGCGCGATCCGTTCGTCAGCCTCGATATCGAAGGCGTGGGCGAGCTGATTTCGCTGGCGGCCGAGCGGGGCAGGGCGGCGCGCGATGGCGTGAAGCTCGGCATTTGCGGCGAACATGGCGGCGACCCGGCATCGATCACTTTCTGCGAAGAGGTGGCGCTCGATTATGTCAGTGCCTCGCCCTATCGCGTGCCGATCGCGCGGTTGGCGGCGGCGCAGGCCGCGTTGCGGAACAACGCATGAGGCTGGCGCTGAGAATCCTCTTTGCGCTCGTCCTCGGTATCGCGATCGGGCTGGGCGTCACATGGCTCTCGCTGCGCGCCGGTATCTCGGCCTTCGAAGAACGCATCGGGCCCTGGATCACGTCGCAGGAGTTCGGCTCCGCCGAGGCCAGCGACCGGTCGCGCGCCATCGTCGCGGTGCGCGGCCTGATGGCGCTCCCGGCCAGCGAAGCGATCTATTTCAACGCGGCCACCGATAGCGAGGGCCGGGCGCTGGACGGCGGCTGCCGCTACCGGATCGCCGGTCCGCCGCTCGCCGCGCGCTGGTGGAGCGTCACGGCCTATGGCGCGGACGCGCACCTCATTTCCAATCCGGATCATGCCTATTCCGCGGGCGGCGACGGCGCCGAAGCCGTTCTCGCGCAAACCGGGCCGGAGCCGGGGCTCGGCGAAATCGCCACGCGCGATGGCGCACCGTTCGAACTCACTTTGCGCGCCTATGGACCGGGGGATGGCTTGCTTGACGGGACACTCCCCGAAATCGAGAGGCTGTCATGCTGAGCCGGATCGGCTGGATCGCCTTTGTCGCGGGCGTCGCGATGATCGTCTACTGGACCGCGATTGCAGCGATACCGGGTACGATCATGCAACTGGCTCTGGGCCGGCTCGAGCAGAATGCCGGTATCAACACGATGGGGCATGCGCCGCTCAGCACGGCGGATCGCCGGATTATCGTCCGGCCCAGTCCCGATCTCGCCTATTCGACCTGCCTGTTCGATCTGAGCGACGGTCCCGTGGAGATTTCCGTCGACCCGATCGATGCACCCTATTGGTCATTGTCGGTCTATGACGAGCAGACCAATGCCGTGTTCGTCCGCAATGATCGGGAGGCCGGGGAGAGACCGGTTCGGATTGTGCTTATGCGCGCCGGACAGACGGCGCCGGATGGACTGGAGACGGTCCGCGTCTCGTCCAATCGCGGGCTGGCGCTGGTGCGGACACTGGTGCCCGAGCGCGATGCCTTCGAGGCGATCGATGCCGACCGCCGGTCGGCGCGCTGCACGTTGTTACAATAGGCTCGCTTCAGGCGGAAAGTGAAATCGGGCGGAGCCGGGAGAGAGGTCCCCGGCTCCGCCGCGATATCGTCAACCGACAAGGTTGTCCGAGATCGAGCAGGCCGCAGGGCCCAGGATCACGACGAACAGGGTCGGCAGGATGAACAGGATCAACGGCACGGTCATGATCGCGGGCAGGCGCGCGGCCTTTTCCTCGGCGCGCATCATGCGCTCGTTGCGGAATTCGGCCGAAAGGACGCGCAGCGCGCTGGCGAGCGGCGTACCGTATTTCTCGGTCTGGATCATGGTCGTAACAACACCGCGCACGGCATCGAGATCGACGCGATAGGCGAGATTCTCGAAGGCCTGGCGCCGCTCGGTCAGGAAGCCGAGCTCGATGGCGGTCAGCGCGAATTCGTCGCCGAGTTCGGGATAGGCCGCGCCCAGCTCACGGGCGACACGGGTAAAGGCCGCGTCGACGGTCAGACCGGCCTCGGCGCAGATCACGAGCAGATCGAGAGCATCCGGAAGGCCCTTGCGGATCTCGTCCGAGCGTTTCTGGACCTTGTTCGCAACATAGATATCGGGCGCCTTGTAGCTGAGCAGCAAGGTGCCGCCGACGATCATGAACTTCTTCAGCGGCGTGTAATCGGCAAGATAGCCGAAACCGAAGACGGCGATCGCGAGCCCGCCGCCGATGACGATCGGCAGTACGAGCCGGCCGAAAATGACCGCCACGGCCAGGTCCTTCGATCGGATACCGGCTTGCGCCAGACGCTGCTGTGCTTTCTGGAGTTGCTCGTCCTGAAGCGTGTTGAGCGCTTTCAGGAACGAACGCATCCGGTCCGTCGTCTCGTTTTTGCGGACGAGCGATTTGCGCTCGCGGCGCGCCGATGCGGTGATCCCGGCCTTGAGCTGTTCGCGCCGGTCGTTGAGCGACTTGACGCGCTTGGCCATCGGATCGCGGACCGTGGTCGCCGCATAGAGCGCGACAAGCACGGCGAAGGTCGCCACCGCCGCGAGCAATGTCGCGACGAGAATTACGTCAATGCCGAGAATGGTAGGGCCGGCAACTTCGGTCATGTTATCTTGCTCCCGTCCGCTAGATTTCGAAGTTGACCATTTTGGCCATGATGAAGACGCCGATGCCCATCCAGACGAGGCCGCCAAGTCCGGCAATCATCAGGCGTTCGTCGACGAAGAACTCGCCCATATAGCCCGGGTTGATCATCATGATCAGGCCGAACACGATAAAGGGCAGCGATCCGACGATATAGGCCGAGGCTTTGGATTCGGCGGACATCGCCTTGATCTTCAGCTTCATCTGGCTGCGCTGACGCAGAACATTGGCGAGATTCGACAATGTCTCGGCGAGGTTGCCGCCCGTCTCGCGCTGGATCGCCAGCGTAATGCAGAAGAAGTTGAACTCGGCCGTGTTGAGACGCTTGGCGGTATCTTCGAGCGCCTCGTCCATCGTTTTGCCGATCTTCATCTTGTCGACGACTTCGTTAAACTCCGTGCCGACCGGGGCCGGAACCTCGGCCGCCACCACCTGCAACGTTTCGGAGATCGGCAGGCCCGACCGCAGGCCACGGACAAGCAGTTCGATCGCATCGGGAAACTTGGCGTTGAACTGGTTGATCCGGCGCTTGATCAGGAAGCTGACGACCATGTGCGGCAATCCGAAGCCGACAAAGGTGCCGACGAGAAGCGCCAGATAGATCGGCAGGCCGCGAAAATAGAGGAGCCCGCCCACAACAAGCGTTATGCCCACGATCGCGATCATATAATGGCCAAGGGTCCATGGCGTTCCGGTCTGCGACAAGCGTGTCCGCAGCATCTCCGGTCGGGGTATGAACCGACCGGCAAAACTGTCCATCTTCGTATCGCGCTTGGCGAGAATACGATTCATCTGCGCTTCGGCGGAAATCTGGCTGGTCACCGGAGCATGCCGCTGACGCAGCGTCCCGAGCCGTTTGGCCTGCGCCTTCTGCACATTGGGTCCGGCGAAGGCAAAATAGAGCAGCACCAGGAAGCCGAGCGTCCCGACGAAGAAGATGATCATGGGAAGGATAGTCATAAACTGCTTTCCATTCGCTACAGGTCCAACGGCCCTATCGGGCCGCCGGCTTTACGCGTCCGCCGCTTCCTTTTTACCCGGTTTCTTGGAGATCAGAGACTTGAGACCGCCGAGCTTGTCCATCAGCGAACCGCCGTCTTCCTCCGTACCCCGGTCCTCGCCGTCGAGGCTGGACACACGATCGGCAAGCTGCCGCAGCGTGGAGCCGACCTTGTTCGAACCGGACGCCTCAGCCAGCGTCTTGCCGAGCTTCGCGGCCTGGACCGCCGTTTTCTGATCGAACGGAATGACCAGATCGATACTGCGCTCGACCGACGTTTCGAAATCCTTTTTGGAGATTTCGAGCACATTGCCTGGCGGCACCCGGTTTGCGACGAGTATGACCTGAGCCTGCGGCGCGTTCGATTTGAACCAGGACAGCAGGCGGATCGTGTCGCGCGTCGCAGCGAGCGTCAGCTCGGTCACGATCACGGCGCGATTCACATCGTTGAGCAGATGCGGATACTGGATCAGCGTCTGCCGCGGAATGTCGATCACCGAGATTTCGAATGCGGTGCGAATCTCTTCTTCGAGCTGGTAATAGGCGGTGCCGTCGGTCAGCATCGGCTGATTGATCGGCGCTTCCGCCGAAAGGACGGCAAGCTTTTCGTTCGCCTTGACCATGGCACGTTCGATGAACAGGCCGTCGATCCGGCTCGGATTTTCGATCGCGTCGATCAGGCCGCGGCCCGGTTCGAGGTCGAGCGCCAGCGCATCGGTGCCGAAATGAATGTCGAGATCGAGCAACGCCGTCAGCCGGCCCTGCTGTTCGCTCGTCAGCCAGGCGACCGAACTCGCCAGCGTGGAGGCGCCGACGCCGCCGCGCGTACCGATAAAGGCGGTCATCACATGCGGACGATCCTGATCTTCGCCGTCCGCATTGCGCGGACCGGCGAGAACCATCTGCGCCTGTGTCAACGCATCGCGAACCTGGTCTGCATTAAACGGCTTGAGCAGATAGTCCTGAATACCGCTGGTCAGCAGATCGCGATACAGGCGCACATCGTTGACCTGGCCTGCCGCGATCACGATCGTGCCGGGCTCGCAGACTTCGGCGAGGCCGTTGATATCGTTCAGCGGATCGCTGCTTTCGGACAGGTCGACGAACAGGATGTTCGGGCTGGCCGATACCGAAAGCGACTGGACGGCATTGCTGAGACCGCCCTTGGCGACCTTTTCCTGCGCCCAACCGAGCTCCGAAGCGATCGGCTTCATGAGTTCCGCCGTCTCATCGTCGCAGACATAGGCCTGGAACGGATCCCGCAACGAGGCCGGACCTGAGTTAAAAGGTGCGTTCATCAATTGCCTCCTGTCGTCGTTTCTTGCTGCAGACCATTACCCGCACCTGTCGGCGTGGCTTCGCGATAGCTATCGATGGCCCGCGAGGTCGTACGTGGATCGATGGTGCCGTCGCCGCGCTGGCCACGGACCAGGTCTTCGGGATTGGCGACCATCGCGGCGAGATTGCCGTTGGTCGAGCAACCGTAATTCGACCCGGTCGAGCCGTCATAGTTCCACAGCGAATCGCGATCCCAATTCGGGCAGTTCGGCACTTCGGCCTGCATGCGGCTGACAACGACGCGCATCCGGCCCGGCGCGATCTGCCCCGCGGTCACCGGCGCGCGGTCGGCAAGCAGCAGACCGTAACGGCCGGCAAGCTCGGCAACAGCCTGTCGCCGTCCGGTATTGCCGTAAGGGCTGGGGTCGTCGATCGAAACGCGGTCGCCATAACCCAGTTCGAGCGTTTCGAACCAGTCGGCGAGGCGCGCCTGTTCGCTATAGGACAGCGTGTCCCCGCTCGCATCGACGTCGAAGACATAGTCCGAACGGCTGACGACGGGCTGATTGACCGGCGAAAGACCCTGGTTGACCGGGCCTCCCGCGCAAGCAGACAGCGTGCCGGCGGCTACGGCGAGAAGGGCGGAAGTGGCAAGAATGCGCATGATTATCTTCTCCAAGAAACGCTGAAACTAGTCGGTGAACGAAAAGCCGGGTGCGGCGGAACGGGTCGGCTGCGCGCTTTCAGCATTCTGCTGCGCGCCGGGCGCCTGACCGACCGCGCCGGTTTCCAGACCCGGCTGCACTGTCGTGGGCGGTGCCATGGTCGGCCCCGGACGGGTCGCCCCCGTTTCGCCGCTGAATGTGCGGCCGAGGAACACGCGTTCCAGGGCGCCCGGCGAACGATAACCGTCGGTCGGCAGGGCAATCTGGTTGGCCGATACAGGTTGTACCAGATACGGCGTCACCACGATCACCAGCTCCGTTTCCTCACGGCGCCAGCGGTTCGAGCGGAACAGCGCGCCAAGGATCGGAACATCGCCAAGGCCCGGCGTGCGATCCACGGTCGAGTTGTGGCGATTGTTCATCAGACCGGCGATCATGAAGCTCTGGCCCGAGCCAAGCTCGACGGTGGTCTCCGCCCGGCGCGTCGTAAGCGCAGGCACGGTAAAGCCGTTAAGTTCGATCGCGCCATTGTCCGAGAGTTCGGAAACTTCCGGACGCACCCGCATCGAAATGCGGCCGTTGGCCAATACGACCGGCGTAAAGGCGAGGCTGACGCCGAACTGCTTATACTCGATCGAGACCGAACCAAGGCCCTGCGAAAGCGGGATCGGAAATTCGCCGCCAGCGAGGAAGCTGGCGGTTTCGCCCGAAAGCGCGGTCAGGTTCGGTTCGGCGAGCGTAACCGCCTGGCCTTCCGTTTCGGCAAGATCGAGCGCGCCGGCAATGTCGACGCCGAACAGGCTGCCGAGTCCGGAGAATGTCGAGCCGCCTTCGATACCCGTTACGACCGTGCTCCCCTCGGTTGCCGTAGTACCGCCGGTGAAGGTCGGTCCATTAGGCGCATATTGGGGAAAAGCGTTCCGGCCGCGTGTGACGCCGAACTGAAAGCCGCTGGTTCCGTCGAACGTCGCCAGATTGACGCCGATATCGCGGACAACCGAACGGCTGACCTCGGCGATGCGGACCTGAAGATTGACCTGGAGCGGCGTTGCGGTGCGCAGACGGCTGACGACCTGGGTCTCTTCTCCGACAAAGGCCTGGACCAGCGACTGGGCTTCCTGGACGTCGCTCGGCGACGCCACGGTACCGGTCAGCAATACCAGCCCGTTCATCGGCGTGGCGACGATAGACGCTTCGGGCATCGCAAGATCGAGCATCGAAGAGACGCTGTTGAGATTGGTGCCTACGCGCACTGTCGTCGAATAGACAACATTGCCGGCGGCGTCGGTGGCGTACACCGTCGTCTCGCCCGGCGCTTTGCCGAAGACATAGAGCGCTCGCGAGGAGCGAACCTGGACATCCGCTACATCGTCATTGGCGACGAACAGATCCGTCATCGACCGCGGAAGATTGACCAGCTGGCCGCGACCGACGGAGAGCGTCAGGCTGCTTGTCGGCTGGGGCCGGGCGCCAACCTGGGCCTGTACCGGATCGGCAGCGGGCGCGCCGAGGCCGAGGACTATCGCCGATACTGCGGCGGCAGCGACGGCCGTAAGGCGGGTTTTGCGTGAAATGGTCATCTTAGTTACCCCCAACAGGTACGTGCGTGACTGAGGTGCCGCGTGCGACGCGAACCGAAGGACCATCGGGCCGCGCGTTCGATTGGGCACCCGGGATCGGGTTGCCGGTGGCGGCTGCCAGCATGGCGGCGGCCATCTGTGCAGCCGTGCCGCCCGGGCCGTTATCGTCCTGGCTCTGGGCCGGAACCGTCCGGCGCTGGAAGCGCGAAACATCGCCGCCCGTGACATAGGTCGTGTCGGTGTCGATCGGCCGCTGGGCGACTTCGATCAGCATGCGGCGTTCGGCTTCCGGATCGTCGCCCTCGGGCATGTCGATCTCGCCGGCCGCGATAGCGCGTTCGAGTTCCGCCGTATTGTCGGCGATCGAACGCAGCGAAAGCGAGAGCGAACCCATGGTTTGGGCAACCGCGATCTTTTCAGCGATCCGCGGCGTTACTTCCACGGTCACGGTATTCGAGACCTGGACGCGGGTTTCACCCTCTTCCGTGGTTTCGGTCGACGTGCGTTGGTCCGCCGCCAGAATTCTCAGATTGCGGATGATCGTTTCCGAGGCGTGAAGCGCGGGACCTTCGCCGCCGCCTTCCACTTCTTGCGTCAGGACCAGATCAACCCGGTCGCCCGGGAAAACGAAACCGGCGACGCCGCTCTGCACCGAGACCGGCACGGTAACGGCGCGCATTCCCGGGCCGAGTGCCGCGGCGAGAAAGCCACGGTCGCCGGGGCGCACGAGCGAACCCTGCGTGATCGGCTGGCCGGCCGTGATGTCGTTGCGCACGACCGTTCCGAGCAGATCGTCGATATTCGATTCGTCGCGAATGAAATAGCTGCCTTCGATCAACTCTTCCGGCCAAGGCTGGTAGCGGAAGCTGTCCTGGTTGATGATCGTGCCGACGGGAAGCGCGCGCGTTGCGACGAGCACCATCGGCCCTTGCGGTTCGGCTTCGGCAGCAACGGCGGTCGGCGCACTGCCGTCCGCGAACATGCTGCGCGCCATAAAGGCGGTAACCGCTGCAACCAGCAGCGCACCTACGAGCAAAATGACTTTACGTGCATCCATGACGGTCTTTGCCTCCTGTCAGGCTTTCTTGGCCAATCAGTTCGTTACGGCCCCAATGGTTAATATCTGGTTCAACACTACCCAAAGTCCGCCGATCGCGATTGCGATCCCGTAGGGGATTTCGGGCTTTTCTTCGGGCGGGTTGCGCCGGTAATTGATGAGCATGGCAAGCGTCAGCAGGCCGCCGGACAGCGCCATGACCACCAGCATTACCGGGAGTTGCATTGGCGTCATCCACAGCGCGAGGGCGCCGATCATCTTCACGTCGCCGCCGCCCATCGCGCCGATCGCGAAGGCACCGAAGAACAGAATGAACAGCGCCAGCGCCAGCCCCACGATGATCGCGATCTCGGGCCACAGCGAAAAGCCGGCGGCCCACCAATAGAGCGGAGCGGTCAGCGCGATCGCCGCGTTCAGCTTGTTCGGGATGTCGCGGCGCAGCCAGTCGCCATACGCCGCGTAAAGCAACGCAGGCACCAGCAATGCCAACGAAAAAAATGGAGCTGCCCCTGTCATGGGGGATGGCCCTAAGGCTTACTGCTTTCTAAACCGTAACCAGCAACTATGAAAAAAAACCATATAGACCGCCGCGCATATCCCGAAGACATGGTTCTGGACCGCTGGCACGCGCCGGATGGCTGGGATCACAGGCGCTGGACGTGGAACGTGCCGGAGCCCCGAAAAGCGCGCGGCAGCATCGTTTTCCAGACGGGCCGGGGCGATATTTTCGAGAAATATCTGGAAACTCTGGGCGAGTGGCACCGGGCCGGCTGGAATCTGACCGGTTTCGACTGGCGCGGCCAGTCCGGCTCGGGCCGGCTTCTGACCGATCCGACGGTTGGCCATATCGCCAGCTTCGATCCCTGGATCGAGGATCTCGCCGAATATGTGCACACATGGCGCGCCGAAATGCCCGGACCGCACATCCTGGCCGCGCACTCGATGGGCGGGCATATCGGCATGCGCTATCTGATCGACCATCGGCCGGGGCTGGACGGCGCGATCCTCAGCGCTCCGATGCTCCGCGTCGTATCGAAGCCGCTGCCGAAGCGGATCGCTGCGTTCATCGCGCGCCAGTTCGCCCGGTTCGGTTTCGCCGATCAGCATGCCTGGCAGGAGAATGAGCGGCCTTCGCTGCCCGGCAGTTCGCGGCAGAAACTGCTGACTCACGATTTCGAACGCTATGCGGACGAGGACTGGTGGCTGAAGCACAAGCCCGAGCTCAAGATCGGTCCGCCGAGCTGGCAATGGCTGGTTTCGGCCTATCGTTCGTCAGCCGCCATGTTCGCGCCGGATACGTTCGAAAATGTAACGACACCGGTGCTGATCGTCGCTGCGCGCAAGGATCGGCTGGTCGACGCGAACGCCATAAAGGAGGCAGCCCGGCGGCTTCCGAACGCAAAGCTGGTCATGCACGATTACTCCGCGCATGAGGTATTGCGCGAACGGGACGATATTCGGGACGAGTTCATGGCGGAAGTTATGCGGTTTCTCGAGGATCGGGCAAAACAGCCCCAATGAACGTCGATTTCGCGATTATCGGCGCAGGCATGGCCGGCGCGAGCCTGGCGGCGGAACTGGCCCCCGCGGGAACCGTGTTGATACTCGAAGCCGAAGACATGCCCGGCTATCACGCGACCGGGCGGTCCGCCGCGTTCTGGTCCGAAACCTATGGCGGGCCGGCCGTGCAGCCGCTGACCAGCGCGTCATACGACTTTCTTGCAGCGCCGCCACCCGATTTTGCCGAACGCTCCTTTCTGAACCGTCGCGGCGCTCTGCATATTGCGTCGTCGTCGGGGGAGCATCTGCTCGACGCTTTTCTGGCGGATTTCGCCGACAGCGCTGTACGACTGGAACCGATGGCCGGGCCGAGGCTTGCCGGTCATTGCCCCGGTTTGAGCGACGAATGGCAGCATGCAGTCTGGGAGCCGAGTTGCGCCGATATCGATGTCGGGGGACTGCACCAGGCCTATCTGCGCGCCGCCAAGCGTTCCGGGGCTGAGCTGCGCTGTTCGGCGACAGTTACCGGGATCGATCGCGCAGGCAATGACTGGCGGATTCGTTTTGGAGACGAGGCGATAACGGCCGGTATCGTTATCAACGCCGCCGGTGCATGGGCGGACGAAATCGCCGAAATGGCGGGCGTTCACCCCATCGGCATTGCGCCCTTCAGGCGGACGGTGGTGCAACTGCGGACGAACCCCGCTGCACCGCCAGACCTGCCTCTGGTTATCGATGCCGAGGGGCGTTTCTATTTCAAGGGCGAGGGGGGCGGCCGGGTCTGGCTGAGCCCGCATGACGAAACGCCCGTGCCGCCCAGCGATGTGGCCGTGGAGGAAATCGATATCGCGCTGGCCATCGACCGGTTCGAAAAGGCCGTCGACTGGCAGGTCCAGGCCGTCGAACGGAAATGGGCGGGGCTCAGAAGTTTTGCGCGCGATCGCCTGCCGGTATACGGCTTCGATCCAGCGTCGCCTGGGTTCTTCTGGTGCGCGGGGCAGGGCGGTTTCGGCATTCAGACCGCTCCCGCCGCCGCCCGCCTGTCGCGCGCCCTGATCCTTGGCGAGCCGATGCCGGTATCGCTCAACGGCGTCGACCCCGCGCTCTACGAGCCGGATCGTTTCGCCTGAGCCAATTGTTACAGTTTCGAGGCTGCCGGCCTAGGCGACCTGCCTGCTTTCGCCTAATGCCTCGGTTCCAACATATAATCGGGAGGCTCTGATGGCGCATAAATTCGAAATCTGGAAAGACAAAAAGGGCGAGTTCCGCGTTCGTTTCAAATATAATTCGGAAGTGATGTTTTCGACCGAAGGCTATTCGAGCAAGTCGAGCGCCAAAAACGCCATCAAGTCGATCCAGACCAACGGCCCGGATGCGCCCACCGAAGATAATAGTTAGCGCTTAGCGGCTCGCTACGGCGATCGCTTCGGCGGCGTCGCTGGCGAGCCGGTCCGCCCGTTCATTGTCCGGATGGCCGTCATGGCCTCTCACCCAGGCCCATTCGATATCGTGCGGCTCAGTGGCGGCGAGCAGTTCCTGCCATAGATCGGCGTTTTTTACGGGCTTCTTCGCCGCCGTGCGCCAATTGTTGCGCAACCAGCCATGGATCCATTTGGTGATCCCGTCCTTCACATAATTGCTGTCGGTGGTCAGCTTCACGCGGCTCGGCCGTTTGAGCGCTTCCAACGCCCGGATCGCTGCCATCAGCTCCATGCGGTTATTCGTCGTATCGGCCTCGGCGCCCGACAGTTCCTTTTCGCGGTCGCCATAACGGATGATCGCGCCCCAGCCGCCCGGGCCCGGATTACCCTTGCAGGCGCCGTCGGTGAAAATTTCGACAAGGCTCATCCGCCAAAGACCTCGCTGCCGGCAGAGCGATAGAATTCCAACCTGCGCAGAAATGCCAGGGGGTCCTTCCGCGTCACGAGCGCGTCGGCCGGCGTGTTCAGCCAGTCCCAGGCCCGGGTGAGCAGGAAGCGCAAGGCCGCGCCGCGCGCGAGAATGGGCAATGCGGTCCGCTCTGCATCGCTCAGAGCCGATTCGCCATCATATCCCGAAACGAGAGCATCGGAGCGTTGCGCGTCGAAACCGCCGCCGTCATCGTCGAAACACCAGGCGGTGTGGGTCACCGCGAGATCATAGGCGCGAATGTCGGTGCAGGCGAAATAGAAATCGATGATACCGGTCACCGCGTCGCCGAGCATCAGCACATTATCGGGGAAAAGGTCGGCATGGATGGCCGAGCGGGGCAGGGTAGCGGGCCAGTGCGCCTCCAGAAACGCCAATTCTTCCGTTACAGTCGAACCCAATCCCGGGGCGATACTGTCCAGCGCATCGCCGCATTGTTCGGCAAGCGCGCGCCAGCCGGCCAGTGAAAGCGTATTGGGCCGCTCAGCTTCGAAATCGGCCAGCGCATTGTGCAGCCTGCCGAGCGCTGCGCCGGTCGAGCGGGCTTGCTTGATACTGGGCTCGCCGAGCGAAACGCCTGGTAGAAAGGCGATGAGGCAGGCCGGCTTGCCCTCGACCGTCTGGATTTTTCGGCCCTCGCGATCGGCGATCGCCGGCGGCACGGGCTGCCCCCGGTCGGCCAGATGATCGAGCAGGTCGAGGAAGAAGGGCAGGTCGCTTACATCGACGCGCTTTTCGTAGATGGTGAGAATGAAGCGGTCCGTGCTCGTCTCAATCAGATAATTGCTGTTCTCGACGCCTTCCGCGATGCCCTTCGCCGATACGAGCGTGCCGGCATCATAGCCTTCCAGCAGCCGCGCGATTCGCTCGGCGGAGACATGGGTGTAGACCGCCATGGAGAATCAGGCGGCTTGGAGGCCGCGCGGCAGTTTGAACAGCATCTTTTCGCGCGTGGTTTCGACCTCGCGCTCGGTAATATCGTAGCGTTCGGCCAGCGTATCCACGACCTCGCGAACAAGAATCTCCGGTGCCGAAGCTCCCGCCGTGATGCCGAGCGTCTCGACGCCTTTCAGCCAGTCGAAATCCATTTCGGTCGCGCGCTGGATGAGCCGGGCGGTCGTCCCCTGGCGCTCGGCCACCTCGACCAGCCGGACCGAGTTGGAGCTGTTGGGCGCGCCGATCACCAGCATGGCGTCGCAATGGGAGGCAATCGCCTTGACCGCTTCCTGCCGGTTGGATGTCGCGTAACAGATATCCTCGCTGCGCGGCGCATTGATGTTCGGAAAGCGCCGCTGAAGCACCTCGATAATGTCCGCCGTATCGTCGACCGAGAGCGTGGTCTGCGTCAGAAAACCGAGATTGTCGGGGTTTTCGATTTGGATATTCTCCGCATCGTCATGGGTTTCCACCAGGGTCATCGCGCCTGTCGGCACCTGCCCGAAGGTCCCGACGACTTCCGGATGATCGCGATGGCCGACAAAGATGATGTGCTGGCCCTTTTCGACGAGCCGCTCGGCCTGGCGATGGACTTTCGACACCAGCGGGCAGGTCGCATCGAGATATTCGAGACCCCTTTCTTCCGCCTTTGCGGGGACGGCCTTGGGCACGCCATGCGCGGAAAAGACGACCGGTACGCCGTCCGGCACCTCGTCCAACTCCTCGACGAAAATCGCGCCCTGTTCCTTGAGCGCGTCAACCACATAGCGGTTATGGACAATCTCATGTCGGACATAGACCGGTGCGCCATATTTTTCGATGGCGAGCTCGACGATGCGGATCGCGCGATCCACACCGGCGCAAAAGCCGCGCGGCGCGGCGATCAGGAGCGTAAGGGCCGTTTTGCTGTCATTCATGCCCACCGTCTTACGCGATTGCTTGCAGCGACGGAAGCCGCTTCCTATGAGGGAGCCGCGTTTTTACGTGCCGCTTTTCGGCGCGGATATTTGAGTAAGGATTTCGTTTGTGCGGAAATATGGAAATATCGCTCTGGCCGCCGCTATCGGCCTCGTTCTCGTGTCATGCGGACGCCGCGACGTCATCACGGCGGGCGAGTCGGGAATAGGCCTGCTGGTAAACCGCACGGCTTGCCCGGCGGTCGCGACACCGGTTCACACCAACGAAATCACGCTGTTCAATCCGCGATCCAGCCGCGAAGCGAGCGCGATCGACGCGACGGCCGTCATCACGAATATCCGCAGCACCTGTGCGGACGAGGCCGATACCGTGCAGACGATCGCGAGTTTCGAAGTGCAGGCGCGCCGCACCGATCCGCGCGGCGAGCGGCAGGTCGTGCTTCCCTATTTTGCGACCGTGCTGCGCGGCAACGGCCAGATCGTGTCGAAGGAAATCGGCCGCGTCGGCCTGACCTTCGCCGACGGCCAGTATCGCGCGACGACGGGCGGCCAGGCGACGGCCCGCGTTTCCCGGGCGGCGCTGACCCTGCCGCCGGATATCGAGGAACGGCTGACGCGCCGCCGCCGGCCTGGCGACGAGGATGCCGCGCTCGACCCAATGGCCGATCCGACCGTTCGGACAGCGGTCAACAATATCACTTATGAATTGCTGATCGGATTTCAGCTCGAGCCCGACCAGCTCGAATATAACGCGACGCGCTGATTGCGATGGCGGCCTATACGGTCGATGCCGTTCTGATCGGCCGGGCGCAGCCGCTCCGGGGTGAAGAACTCAGCGCGATCCGCAAGGAAGCCGAAGAAGGGCCGGTTGAAATCGGGATTCTCGGCCTGATCGGCGACGAACAGGCGGACCTTCGGGTGCATGGGGGTCCCGACAAGGCGATCCACCATTATCCGCACGATCACTATGCCTTCTGGGAATCGCTGAGCTTCATGCATCCCAGGCTCCAGCAACCTGGCGCCTTCGGCGAGAATATCTCCACCTCCGGCCTGGTCGAGGGCGTAGCCTGTATCGGCGATCGCTACCGGCTCGGCAGCGCATTGGTCGAGATCAGCGAAGGCCGGCAGCCCTGCTGGAAACAGGGGCATGTGATGGAATGGCCGGAACTGGTGGCGCTAATGGTCAAGCATCGCCGGACCGGCTGGTATTACCGTGTGGTCGAGCCCGGTACGGTCGCCGGAGGCGATAGCCTGGAACTGCTCGACCGCCCCTGTCCGGAATGGACCGTGGATCGGGTGTTCGGCTTACTCGTGGCGGGAGACGCAAAGCGGGATCCTGCCGCTGTAGAGGCCTTGGCTGCGCTTTCAGTGCTCGGCCAAAGCTGGCGCGCCAAAGCCAAAAAACTCGCCGCCCGCTGATTTCGGCGCGTCCGTCACCAGCTTCGCCGCGATTCCCGTTGACTCTGCGGTCCGCGCGCGCCAATTCCTGTCGCACCGCCGCTGCCGGGAAACCGGCGGATGGCCGCGCGGGAGAGGGTGCGCTTGCCGCACCGCCGAAGGAGCAACCGCCCCGGAATCTCTCAGGCCGAAGGACCGCGCAGCCAATCGGCGCTCTGGAAAGTGGATATGGGCGTTCCATGTCCCGCCGAAGGGGTAAGCCGTGCACCTAGGTACATGGTGAAAGCTCTCAGGCTTCCGTGACAGAGGGGGCAGGTCGGGCGCGTTCCGGCCGGTTCTGGTCACGGAGTATATATGGGCGACGACGCGAAACTTCCTCTCGATAGCTGGCACAGGGCACAAGGCGCGCGCATGGTCGGCTTTGCCGGCTATGAGATGCCGATCCAGTATGACGGCATCATGGCAGAACATCTGTGGACGCGCGAAGCGGCCGGACTGTTCGATGTGAGCCATATGGGGCAGATTATCGTTAGCGGCAGCGGCGCGGCCGAAGCGCTCGAAACCGTTCTGCCGGGCGAGATACAAAAGCTCGGCGTGGAGCGGATGCGCTATTCGCTGCTGCTCGCGCCGGATGGCGGAATCGTCGACGATCTGATGGTCACACGGCTGGCCTATGCCGATCCGGCAAGCTGCGGCCGGGCAGAGGACGAGGCGGCACCTGAAGATTGCGAATATTTCTATCTCGTCGTGAACGGCGCGACCAAGCATGGTGATCTTGCCTATATGCGCGAGACGCTGCCCGATCACATTCACATTCATCATATGGAGGACCGCGCGCTGATTGCCCTTCAGGGTCCGAAGGCCGGGGCGGCACTCGCGCGCCTCGTGCCGGAAACCGATTCGCTCTATTTCATGCAGGCGGGCGGCTTCACCTGGCGATCGGATGCGGGCGATGTCGGCCTCTGGGCCAGCCGATCGGGCTATACCGGTGAAGACGGGTTCGAGATTTCCGTGGCTGCGGAACACGTCGAAGCGCTCGCAGCGGCGCTGGCCGCCGACGATACGGTAAAACCTGTGGGCCTCGGCGCGCGGGATTCGCTCCGGCTGGAGGCGGGCCTGCCGCTCTATGGGCACGATATCGATACGAAGACGACACCCGTCGAAGCCGATCTCGGCTTTGCGCTGTCCAAACGCCGCCGCGAGGCCAGGAATTTTCCCGGCGCCGCAAAGATATTGGCCCAGCGTGAAACCGGCCCGGATCGCCTGCGTGTCGGCCTCCTCGTCGAAGGCCGTCAGCCGGTCCGCGAAGGCGCCACTGTCGTCGACGATGCTGGCGCCGCGATCGGCCAGGTCACGAGCGGCGGCTTTTCGCCGACGCTGCAGCAGCCGATCGCCATGGCCTACGTGCCCGCCGATCTTGCTCAGCCGGGCACGGAAATCGCGCTGCAGCAGCGCGGCAAGCCTTTTACCGGCACGGTGACGCCGATGCCTTTCGTTCCGCAAAATTATCACAGACCGTCCAAATCAATGGCAAAAGCATAGGGGGAGACCGCGATGGCCCGATATTTTACCGAAGAGCATGAATGGATCGACGTCGATGGCGACCATGCAACGATCGGGATCACCGATTACGCGCAAGAACAGCTTGGCGATATCGTTTTCGTCGAAGTGCCGGAAAGCGGCTCCATGCTCGAACAGGGCGGAGAAGCCGCGGTCGTCGAATCGGTGAAGGCCGCCAGCGACGTCTATGCCCCGGTTTCGGGCGAAGTCACTGAGGGCAATGATGCGCTCGCAGACGAACCCGCGCTGGTGAACAGCTCGCCCGAGGAAGAGGGCTGGTTTTTCCGGATGACGCTTACCGACGCGAGCCAGCTCGAAGGGCTGATGGACGCCAAGGCCTATAAGGCGTTCGTCGACAGTTTGTAGCAGCGGATTCCGGTCCGCGACGGAGAATAGACATGCGATATCTACCCCTTGAACCTTCCGACCGCGATGCGATGCTGGCGAAGGTCGGTGCGCCCGATATCGACGCTCTGTTCGCCGATGTGCCGGAGGACGCGCGGTTGGACGGGCCGATCCGCGACCTGCCCAACCATGCCTCCGAAATGGCGGTCGATGCTGCGTTCCGTAAGATGGCGCGCAAGAACAGCGCGGCGGCCGACATGCCCTTCTTCCTGGGCTGCGGCGCCTATCGCCATCATGTTCCCGCGAGCGTCGACCATCTGATCCAGCGCGGCGAATTCCTGACCGCCTATACGCCCTATCAGCCGGAAATCGCGCAGGGCACGCTGCAAATGCTGTTCGAGTTCCAGACCCAGGTCGCGCGGCTGTTCGGCACCGATGTCGCCAATGCCTCCATGTATGACGGATCGACCGCCTGTTGGGAGGCGATCGTGATGGCGCGCCGGATCACGAAGCGCGGCAGGGCAATCCTCTCTTCCGGCCTGCATCCGCATTATGTGTCGGTCGCGAAGACCATGGCGCGGTTCACGCGGGACGAAATCGTCCATTCCGTGCCGGAACTGGTGGCCGAGAGCGACACGGCGGCTCTGCTCGACCGGATCGATGACGAAACGAGCTGTGTCGTCGTGCAATATCCCGACATATTGGGCCGGATCGACGATATGAGCGATCTCGCTGCGAAGGCGCATGCGCACAAGGCGCTGCTGATCGCTGTGGTGACCGAGCCGGTGGCGCTCGGCGCGCTCACGCCGCCGGGCGAGATGGGCGCGGACATCGTCGTCGGTGAGGGCCAGTCGGTCGGCGTCGGCCTCAACTTTGGCGGACCTTATGTCGGCCTGTTCGGGTGCAGCCAGAAATATGTGCGGCAGATGCCAGGTCGGCTGTGCGGCGAAACCGTCGATGCGGAGGGCAAGCGCGGCTATGTGCTGACGCTCTCGACGCGCGAACAGCATATCCGCCGTGAAAAGGCGACGTCGAATATCTGCACCAATTCAGGCCTTTGCGCGCTGGCCTTCTCAATCCATATGACCTTGCTGGGCGAGGCCGGCCTGCGCCGGCTGGCGGCGATCAATCATGCGAAAGCCGTGCACGCTGCCGATCGGCTCGCCGATATTCCCGGCGTCGAAATCGTCAATCAGAGTTTCTTCAACGAGTTTACCGTCAGCCTGCCGCAGCGAGCACGTCGGATCGTGCGTAAACTGGCCGACGAGCGGATTCTGGCCGGCGTCGCGCTCAACCGCCTCTATCCGGACGAGGAGACACTCGCGAACGGACTGGTCGTCGCGGTCACCGAGACGACCAGCGACGAGGATATCGAAACGCTGGCGGAGGCTCTGCAGGCCGCCCTTGCCTTTGCCAACGAGGAGGTGCCGGCATGAGCATGAACAGTCAGGGCCGTCCGACCCAACCGCAGGCGGGCGAGGGCGCGGCAGAGACCTTCACCGGCAATCGCGCATTGATGCTCGAAGAGCCGCTGATCTTCGAAATCGGCGCGGCCGAGGAAACCGGCGTCGATTTCGACGAAACGCCGGACGTGGAAAGCCGCCTTGGCGGTCTGGAGCGCAATCGGCCGATCGGCCTGGTCGGCCTGTCCGAACCGGAAACGGTCCGCCATTACACCCGTCTCTCGCGGATGAACTACGCCATCGATCTCGGCCTGTTTCCATTGGGCTCCTGCACGATGAAGCATAATCCGCGGCTCAACGAACGGGTCGCGCGGATGAAGGGCTTTGCCGATATCCACCCGTTGCAGCCCATCGACTCGGTGCAGGGCGCGCTCGAGGTCATCCATGAGCTTGGCGAATGGCTGTGCAAGCTCACGGGCATGCCGGCCGTCGCGATGAGTCCGAAAGCGGGCGCGCATGGCGAACTGTGCGGGATCCTCGCAATCCGCTCGGCGCTCGAAGCGCGGGGCGATGCGCGCGAAGTGATCCTTGTGCCCGAAAGCGCGCATGGCACCAATCCGGCGACGGCCGCTTTTGCCGGCTATCGCGTCGAGGATATTCCGGCAACGCCCGAGGGGCGTGTCGACCTGGCCGCGCTTGAGGAGCGGCTCGGCCTGGACGTAGCGGGCGTGATGATCACGAACCCGAACACCTGCGGCCTGTTCGAACCGAACATGAAGCGGATTTCGGACGCCGTGCATGCCGCCGGCGGGCTCGTCTATTGCGACGGGGCGAATTTCAACGCGATTGTCGGCCGCGTGCGGCCCGGCGATCTCGGCATCGACGCTATGCACATCAACCTCCACAAGACCTTCTCCACGCCGCATGGCGGGGGCGGGCCGGGGTCCGGGCCGGTTGTGTTTTCCGAAGCGCTGGCGCCGTTCGCGCCGCTGCCGTTCGTCGAGAAGCAGGACGACCCCGGATCTGGGTCCGGGGCGGGCCATTACGTCCTGATCGAAGAGGAAACGGCTGAGGATCATCATGAATCCAGTTTCGGCCGGATGGTCGCGTTCCACGGCCAGATGGGCATGTTCACCCGCGCGCTCGCCTATATGATGAGCCATGGCGCGGACGGGCTGAAACAGGTCGCCGAAGACGCGGTGCTCAACGCCAACTATCTGCTGCGCAGCCTCGAAGACGTGCTCGACGCGCCCTTCGCGGGCAGCGGTCCGTGCATGCATGAGGCACTGTTCTCGGACAAAGGGTTCGCGGATGGCTTTACGACGCTCGATCTGGCGAAAGCGCTGATCGACGAGGGCTATCATCCGATGACCATGTACTTCCCGCTGGTGGTGCATGGCGCGATGCTGGTCGAGCCCACCGAGACGGAATCGAAAGACGCGCTCGATCAGTTTATCGGCGCGCTGCGCTCGGTCGTCGAACGCGCCAAGGCGGGGGACGAGACGATGCATGCCGCACCGTTTCATGCGCCGCGCCGCCGGCTCGACGAAACTGCCGCGGCACGCAAGCCGATACTGGTCTGGACCGAGCCGGAGCACGCCGAAGCCGCGGAGTAGCGCAGCAGCCGCTTCGCGCGTTTGAGCCAAGGGACGCAAATGCCGACCGATCACGATGACTGTAACGATGCGCGGCGTCACGCGTCAGCGACCTTGCGCAATCGCGATGCCATTCTGGCCGTTCTCGAGCGGATATTGCCCGCAGACGGGCGGGTCCTCGAGATTGCAAGCGGCTCGGGCGAACATATCGTCCATTTCGCGAAATGGTTTCCGCAGCTCCAGTGGCAGCCGAGCGATCCCGATCCCGCAAGCCGCGCATCCATAGCCGCCTGGATGGCGGAATCGGGAACGGCGAACATCCTGCCCGTTATCGATCTCGACGCCGCCAAAGCCGACTGGCCGGTGCATACGGTCGACGCGATACTGTGCATCAATATGATCCATATCAGCCCCTGGGCGGCAACCCAGGGCCTGTTGGCCGGTGCGGCGAGACTGTTGCCGGTCGGCCGTCCGCTCTATCTGTACGGCCCGTTCCACATGCCCGGCCGGGAGACTTCCCCGAGCAACATGGATTTCGATCGCGGTTTGCAGGGCCGCAATCCGGAATGGGGGTTGCGGAACATGGCCGATATCGAATCGGCCGCACGGGATCGAGGGTTCGCTATCGAAGAGATCGTCGATATGCCGGCTAACAACCTGTCCGTGATCCTGAAAAAGCGGTGAGTGCGCGGAAACAGGCGCGTTTGTCAAAAACCTTTCCGGTTTGTTTACCTTCTTCTGCTACCCGGAAAACTCCTGAAATCGCTGATTTTTTCCACCGTTAGGATAGGATATGCAAAGCGCGTCTCAGGGGGGCCATGAAGATCGGGCAAAGCGTACGGCTTTGCTCACCACAACCGCGCTTCGCGACGAAGCCGGCGGTCGTGGCGACGTACGCATCCGCAACCTGTCGGAAAGAGGCCTTGGCGGTGTCGCCGAGATGACGCTCGAACCCGGGCAAGCTGTGAGCATTGTGCTCAAGGGCATCGGGTCCGTGAAGGGCCGCATCGTCTGGACCAGCGGCAAGTCGTTTGGCATGGAATTCACCGATCCGGTCGATCTCGATCTGCTCTATGTGCCGAGCGGCGATATCGTCCAGGCGCCGCCGCGCTTTTCCGTCGCGTCGCGCTATCAACCCGTACAAGACTATAAACGCCCCGGTTTCACCCACCGGCGCTCGCGACACTGACGAAAATCATTGAAAAGGTGGTGAGCCCTGCTGGGTTCGAACCAGCGACCTACTGATTAAAAGTCAGTTGCTCTACCAACTGAGCTAAGGGCCCGACCACCGCGAGCGACCTAGGGACGCTTGGCCGTGCGGTCAACCGGCATATTGCGTTGTGCATGGCGATGAAGCTGGCGGATGGTTCGGCCGCTTACGGGATGGCGCCAGCCGGGTGCGATTTCGGCCAGTGGCGTCAGGACGAAATCGCGCGTGGCGAGCGCGGGGTGGGGGATGGTCAATGCGCTGTCGGCCCAGCATCCGCCGGACCACAGCAATATGTCGATATCGATGATCCGGTCGCCCCAGCGCCGGCCGGATCGACGGCCAAGCGCGCTTTCGATCGTCTTGCAAAGCGCGAGCATCGCCGGCGGCTCGGCATCGGTATGAACGAGCGCGGCGGCATTGGCATAGTTCCGGCTGCCGGGGCCGAGCGGCGATGTGGTTCGGATCGTCGAACGTCGCTCGATTTCGATCCCTCCACGCTCCAGCCCGGCAAGGGCGCGCGCGATGGTGGCGCGCGGCGGCCCGCCACGATAACGGTTAGACCCCAGGCCGATGAGATAGCGTGTCTTCGTGCCACTTGTGTCCATCACGCCCGCCCGCCTATCGCAGCGCGATGACCGACGCCAGCACAACGCCTTCGCCCGATTGCGATCTCTGCCCGAGGCTCGCCGCCTTTCGTGCCGAGCAGCGCGCGGCGCATCCCGACTGGTTCAACGCACCTGTACCCGGCTTCGGGGATCCCGATGCCTGGCTCGCCATTGTCGGGCTCGCGCCCGGCCTGACCGGCGCGAATCGCACGGGGCGGCCTTTCACCGGCGATCATGCGGGCGGATTGCTTTACAAGACGCTCGCCAAGGTCGGGATGATGCGCGGCGACTATGCGGGGCATGCGGACGATGGCGTCGCGCTCGATGGCGCGATGATCCTCAACGCCGTGCAATGCGTGCCGCCGCAGAACAAACCGATAGCGGCCGAGATCAATAAGTGCCGGCAGTTTCTCGTTGCTGCGCTCGATCGCTTACCGAAACTCAGCACGGTGATCGCTCTCGGGACGATTGCGCATGCATCCGTCTTGCGGGCGCACGGGCTTGTGCCGGGCCACTACAAATTCGGCCATTGTGCAGAGCACGACCTGCCGGGCGGCCGCGTGCTGATCGATAGCTATCATTGCTCGCGTTATAATCAGAATACGGGCCGCTTGACCGATGCCATGTTCGAAGCGGTGTTCGCGCGAGCAGTGGAACTGCGGTGAATAGATTCTTGGTCAGAAACTTCCTGACGGAAGTTCGCGGCACCGCCCTCCGATGGCATCCAACGACGCTTCGCGCCGCCAGAGCCCCTGCCATCTCCGCCCGCTCCCCCTCCCGGCCTCCCATTCAGGATACACTCGTGGGAGGCCGGGAGGGGGAGCGGGCCGGTGCGGCGACATTGCGATAACAATGTTCTGACAAACCTGAACCCGGTGCCGCGATTCCCCCAAAAGGGAAATTTTGACGGACTAACGCGCCTTGCGGAAGAGCAGGGTCATCCGGTCGCTCTCGCCGATGGCGACATAGCGGTCGCGATCCTGGTCGCCATGAGTCAGTACCGGCGGCAGCGCCCACACGCCGGGATCATGATCGGCCGGATCGTTGGGGTTGGCGTTGATCTCGGAGGTCGAGACGAGCTCGAAACCGTTGAGGCGGAACAGGTCGACTACGTCCTGTTGCTTCAGATAGCCGCGGGTTCCGTTCGACCGTGCCCAGGATTCGCTGGCCGGTGCCCGGTGCTGGACGACGCCCACCATGCCGTCATCGGCCAGGAGGCCGCGCAGCCGCCGCAACTCGCTGTCCGCGATATTCGCGTTTCGCATCCCGTGGAGCGAGCGGAAGATCAGGATGCGGTCGACAGTGCCCGCCAATCCTTCCGGTGCCTCGTCGCTTTCGAAAGCTGTCACGGACGATGCCGGAATACCGGTCCATTCCTCCACATTGGCCGCCATGCGCTGGGGCCAGCTGTCGGCCCGGGTGCGCTGCTCGGCATCGAGATCGCGCCAGGACGTGTCGGCATTGACCGCGATATATCGGCCCTGCGGCGCGATATAGGGCGCGAGCACCCGCGTATACCAGCCGCCGCCCGGACCGAATTCGGCCACCGTCATCGTCGGTTCGACCTGGAAGAAATTCAGCGTTTCAGCGGGATGGCGATAGCGGTCGCGTGCCCGGTCGTCGGCCCGGAAATCGGCTGCCAGCACGGTGTAAAGACCGTTCTGCGCGGCAGGAGCGGTTTCGGTCGGTGTCGATTCAGCTTGCTGCTGTTCCGCCGGGCCGAGCACGCGATCGAGCACGCGATCGAGGATGGTCGGTTGGCTTTCCTGTTGTTCGCCCTGCCCCTGCAAGGCGAGGGCGGGCGTGGCGACTGCGGCGCTTGCGGCAATCATCATGGCGATAGTGCGGGTCATCTATAGTCTCCTGTTGAGATCGGGTTAGTCGGATGCGGGGCGCGATGCATCGCGCGCGGCACGGAATTCCGCATCGGGATTCCAGTTGGGCCAGTCGTCTGAATTGGCGAGTTCCCGGCCGATGGCATAATAAAGCTCAAGGTCCTGGATCGCGCCATCCCAGTTCCAGTCCGCTTCGAACTCGTCTTTGGGCCCGTGATAGCGGTTTGCGCGATAGTCCGCCGCGACAGCCGCGCCGGCTTCGGGGCCGCCATTCACCAGATCCTCGCCGCCTTCGGCATAGATCATCGGCACGCCGGGGCGGGCGAGCGCGAAATGATCGGAGCGGAAGAAATAGCCGGCCTCAGGCGTCGGCTCGGGCTCCACCACCCGGTCTTGCGCGGCGGCGGCCCGGGCGAGATATTGCTCCAGCTCGGATTTCCCGTATCCGACCACGACGACATTGTTGGTTTCGCCATGGACGTTCAGCCCGTCCATGTTGATACCACCCGCCGTCTGCGCCAGCGGGAAAACCGGATTGGCGGCATAATAAGTCGATCCCAGCAAGCCGGATTCCTCGGCCGTTACCGCGAGAAAGACCAGCGAGCGTTCGGCCGGCCCGGCCGCCGCATGGGCTTCGGCGAGCGCCACGAGGCCGGCGGTCCCGGTCGCATTGTCGATCGCGCCGTTGCAGATATCGTCGCCATCGGGGGCGGGCGTGCAACGGCCCAGATGATCCCAATGCGCGGTGTGAATCACATATTCGTCGGGCCGCGCGCTGCCCGGCAGCATGGCGATGACGTTGCGGGACGATTGCCGCTCGATGCTGTTCTCGACACTCGCGCTTCCGGTGATACCGAGCGGAACGGCGCGGAAACCGCTCTCGCGGGCCGCAGCGCTCAGAGTATCGAGATCCTGGCCGGCGGCGGCGAGCATGGCGCGCGCGGCGTCATTGGTCATCCAGCCTTCGATCGGCACGCGGCCCATATGATTGTCGGCGGCGTCCATGTTGAGCTGCGGGCCGGACCAGCTGCTCTCGACAACGTTCCAGCCATAGGATGCCGGTGCGGTATCGTGGATAACGATCGCGCCGGCCGCGCCCTGGCGCGTGGCCTCCTCATATTTATAGGTCCAGCGGCCATAATAGGTCATGGCGCGCCCGTCGAAGAGGCCTTCGTTTGTCGGGTTTTCGAAATCGGGATCGTTGACGAGGATCACGGCGATCCGGTTCGTCATGTCGATGCCCTCATAATCGTTCCAGCCACGCTCGGGCGCGTTGATACCATAGCCGACGAACACGAGCTCGGCGTCTTCGATCGCGAGTTCGGGCACGACGCGCCGGGTGCCGATGACCATGTCGCCGCCATAGGCGAGTTCGGTCGTTTCGCCATTCGCCGTGTAGGAGAAGGTAGCGGTTTCCGGATCGGCCGTGATGCTGACGAGCGGCACGTCCTGAAACCAGCTGCCGTTATTGCCCGGCTGAAGGCCCGCGGCTTCGAAACGCTCGGCGAGCAGCGTGACGGTCATTTCCCCGCCCGGCGTTCCCGGCGCGCGCCCTTCGAATGCGTCGGACGACATGGTCTCGGTCAAAGTGCGCACCGTTTCGGCGGAAATGGCCGGTGCGGTTTCCTCGCTTTGCGTCATGGCGGCGATCGGCGCGCCGATGATAGCGCCCGCCATCATGGCCACGGCAGTTGTTCGAAATTTCAAGATCGTCTCTCCCGGTTATCTCGGCTGTGCGGCCTCTTATGCGCTATTAACTACTCGCGCGGCGACCAGTTCCGCAATCGAAAAGCGCGTGACCGGCCGATAGCCACACCCACTTGGCTAGTTGCCGTCAACCGGGTCCATCGGGCCGGGTCAGTATGAAAATCGCGACAATGCCGAGAACAAGCAACTGAACGCCGATGATCCACCGCTCGAAACCGAGAGCGAGGCTCGCCAGCGGCGTGGCTATGATGACGACCATCGCCGCGATCTTGGCCCGGCGCCCGATCGCGCGATGCTCGCGCCAGTTCGCGATCAGCGGGCCGAATTGCGGGTGCCGGTCGAGCCAGGCCGCAAGCCGGGGCGAGGAACGGGCAAAGCCGAACGCGGCAAGCAAGAGAAAAGGCGTTGTCGGCACCAGCGGCAGGACCGTCCCGATAAGGCCGAGACCGAGCGCCACGAGCCCGACGATAAGCCAGAACAATCGAACGCCGAACCTTTTGTCCATTCCGCCGTCTAGCACGATCTGCCGGGCTTGATCGCAATAATCAGGCAATTGGCTTTTGCTTCAATGATTGCAGCGATATAGACGGGCAAATACAGGGCAGGGACAGTCTCAGGGGTAACAGATGAACAAGTGGATCATGGGCTTTGCGTGCGCGGCCGGGATGAGCGTTGCCGCGCCCGGTTCGGCGCAACAACTTGCAAATCCGGCGGAAGCATTTGGTAGCCGCGAGGCGGTGCGGTCCATTGCTTTGTCGCCCAGCGGCAATCGGGTCGTATATCTCGGTCCGGGCCCGGGCGAAGAAACGCGCGCCTATGTTGCGGATGTCGGGGCGACAGAATCGAGCATCGTATCGGTCAGCGACGGCGATCCGATGGAATTGCGATGGTGCAACTTTGTCAGCGAGGAACGGTTGGTCTGTTCGGTTATGGCGCTCATGCGCGCCGAAACGCAGATCTATCCGGTGACGCGCCTGTTCGCCATCAACGACGATAGCTCCGGTGCCCGGAATCTCGGTCAGCGCGACAATATCTTCAGACGCAATCGTCAGTTCGACGGCGCGATCGTCGACTGGCTTCCGGAAGACGATAATTGGGTCACGATGAGCCGCATGTACAGCCCCGAACAAAATCGTGGGGCAACGCGCATCGTCGATAACCGCGAAGGGATGGGACTCGTCCGGATCAATACCGTCAACGGCCGGCTGGAGCGTATCGAGGCGCCGGCCAGACAGAATGTCCAGTTCATAAGCGACGGGTATGGCAATGCCCGCATGAAAGCGACGATCTCGATGCGCGGCGCCACCGGCATGGCGGGCGAAACCATCAACTATTATTATCGTACTGCCGATGACGGGGAGTGGAGGGATTTTGGTGAATATAATATGCTGGATGACAGTGGCTTCTATCCGCTGGTCATCGATCGCGATCTGAATGCGGTATACGGCCTGGAAGAACATAACGGTCGTGACGCGCTGTTTCGAATCACGCTGAATGAAGCGCTGGACCGTGAATTGGTCTATGCGCATCCCGAAGTCGATGTCAGCCGCCTGGTCCGGATCGGCCGCGAACGTCGCGTGATCGGTGTCGGCTATTCCGAAGACGAGAATGTCGTTGAATATTTCGACCCCGAATATGAAGCGTTGCATCAGGCTTTACGCGCAGCCTTGCCGGGCAATCCCGACATTCTGTTCTTGGATGCAAGCGATGACGAGAACAGGCTCTTGGTTCGTGCCGGCAGCCCCACAAGGCCCGCGCGCTATTATGTGTTCGACAAAGCCGTGCAGTCGCTGAACGAGATATTGCTGGCCTGGCCGCAACTCGAAGACACTACTCTCGCGGAGATGAGGCCGGTTCGCTACCCGGCATCCGATGGCACGATGATACCGGGATATTTGACCCTGCCTCCGGCAAGCGACGGGCGAAACCTGCCGGCGATCGTGCTTCCGCATGGCGGTCCCCAATGGCGAACCTTCCAGAGCTTCGATTGGCTGGCGCAATTTTTCGCGCATCGGGGCTATGCCGTGCTCCAACCCAATTTCCGCGGCTCATATGGCTATGGCGAAGACTGGCTGGTCGAGAACGGTTTCCAGAGTTGGGAGACGGCTATCGGCGATGTGAACGACGGGGCCCGTTGGTTGATCTCGGAAGGCATCGCCAATGCCGATCAGATGGCCGGAGTTGGCTGGTCCTATGGCGGCTATGCGGTGTTGCAATCGGGCGTAATGGACCCAGGGCTGTTCGAGGCGATTGTCGCCATTGCGCCCGTGACCGATCTTCCCGCGCTGCGGCAGGACGCGATGGCCTTCTTCAATGGGCGCAATGTCGCAGAGTATCTGGGCACGGGGCCGCACATCCTTGCTGGCTCGCCGGCCCGGCATGCAGACCGGATAACCGCCCCGGTGCTAATCTTTCACGGCGACCAAGACATCAATGTCGACATCGGCCAGGGGCGCAGAATGCATGATCGACTGAACGATGCCGGCCGCGCAAGCGAACTGGTCGTTTTCGAAGGGCTTGATCACGGTCTCCGCGATTCCGACGCTCGGACACAGATGCTCCAACAAACCGATACCTTCCTGCGCGCCGCGCTCGGGCTCTAGGCTAGTATTCGCAGGCTTCTCCGCCCGGTGTCCGTCCCGGTTCGCCGGGCCGGTACTCGCAGACAATATGGGATGCCAGATCCGCAGCGTCGAACCAGGTGTCCTTCATTTCCATGGCGGCGAACAGTGGGGCTTGATCGGCATAATGCGGTGAATCCGGGCGCGTGGTCGCTGTGCCGAACTGGTGAACGCTGCGCGAGCGGACGCGGCCGCCCGCATCCCAACCGATCTCCATGATATAGCTGTCGCCGGCCGTCGCCGCATGGGCGCCGTCTGCCGGATCGCCCCAATAGATTGCCCGGAGCGCATCGGGCCCGCCGGTCAGAGGCAGGTCCGTCTCGCCGCGTCTGAGGCGCAGGACATCGCCAAGCGGCACGTCGAGCCGGTCATGCGTCGTTATCAGAAACCCGACCGCGCCCTCGAACGTCTCGCGCGGCTCGGGCAGGGGATCGCCGCGATAGGCGGCGAGCATGATGTGTCGCAGCACCAGCGCCGCAAGCGCGTCGGCGGGGCCTTCGCCGTCGAGAGTCCAGTCCCATTGCGCGAGCAATTGCTGGGCATCGGACAGATCGCCGGCTTCGAAATTCAGCCCGGCTATGGCACGAAAATAGGGGCCGGCCGCCGACTGCTGCGAATATCCGGCATCATATTTGATCCGGCGCAGCTCGGGCCAGCCGATCATGCCCTCGATCGCCGCGAGCAATTCGGCCGCCCGGTGCATGCGGTTGGTTTCGTTGCTCTCCACGCCGAGCAGCGGCGAAAAACTCGCGCAGTCGAGATTGTCGGCCTCGGCGGTCGCGATGCACGGCGTACTGTTGGTGTCGAAAAGATAGCCCGATGCCGGATCCACCAGAAACGGCATCGCCTCGAACGGCGCATCGGCCGTCCATAGCGTTTCGCTCGTATCGCCGGGCAGAATGCCGCGCCAGTCGAACCCGTCCGCCCTTGCCGGGAAGCGCGCATTGTACAGCCGCGCGATCCGGCCATCGGCGTCGGCATAGACGAAGTTCGTGGCCGGGATCGCCTGCATCCGCATGACCTCCAGCCATTCGTCGAAATTCTGAACGCGCGTGAGGCGATAATATTGCTCGACCTGGCGGATCTCGCCGATTCCGGCGTAACGGATGGCGAAGGCGCCATTGTCATTGACCATCACCGGGCCATGGACCGACCGGTACACGGTTTCCGGAATCGGGACGACAAACGGACCCATCCGGACATGCAGCCATATGCGGCGGCTCTCCAGCTCCCGCCACTCGCCGTCGAAGCGATAGGCGTCGCCATCGCCGTTCAGCGTCAGTTCGTAGACATCGACCAGATCGGGGCGGTTGACCGTATTCGCCCAGCCAATCCGCCGGTTATGGCCGAGCAGCGGTACGGGCGCTCCGGGAAAGAGACCGCCCATCATGTCGAGCCCCTCGGCGCTCGTCACATGCGCCTCATACCAGGCGACGGGACCGGTCCAGGGCTGGTGCGAGTTGACGACCAGCTTGGTCTCGCCGTCCGGATCGCGGCTGGGCGCGATCGCGAAGGCGTTGGATCCGCGCTCGTTCGGCGGTTCGGCATTGCGTGGCGGTTCCTCGCTGGCCGCGAGCGCGCCCAAGGTCCGGTCGATCCCATAGAAGAAGGGGGAGGTGAAGGCGAAACCGGTCGCCACATCCTGCCCGGTTACCGGGAACAGGCCGCGCAGGCGCAACTCCTCGGGATGTTCCGACGCATACAGGTTGATACCGTCGGCATAGGCTTCGATCAGTGCGCGGGTGTCGGCGGACAGCTCGCGCTCATAGCCGTCTTCCACATCGCTGCGCGCGTCGAACAGGTGAAACGCATAATCCTGCGCGGCGCCGGCCCTTCCGGTGATTTCGCCGGCCCGTCCGCGCGAGCCGGCAAGCACCTGCTGGAGCGTCGCGAAATCGTCTTCCGCATGCGCATAGGCGAGGCCGAACGCGGCATCGGCATCGGTTTCGCCAAGGATATGCGGAACGCCCCAGCTGTCGCGGCGGATGACGACGTCATACTCGGTTTCCGGCGCCGCGATCTGCTGCTGCCGGGCATACCATTGGCTGTTGAGCGCTGCGTTGATGCCAGCCGTCACCGCGAGGATCGCCAATATGACCCCGAGGATCTTCGCCAGTTTTATGATCATGATTGCCTGTCCGATATCCCGCCTGCCGCACCATCGGCGGACGCGGCCGTCAGATCAAGCGGGCAGTGCGGTCAGAGGTCGCCAAGCCGGCAACCCCGGGCCTGGAGTATCGGCTTCATCTCGGCATAAACGGCCGGGTGACGGGTGAGGGGGATCGTCGGATAGAGATGATGGATCAGGTGAAACTGCATGCCCAGCGACCCGATATTACCGAGCTTACTCCGCCATGACCGGGTGTTGCTATACCGCCCTTTCTCTTCGGCCGGATGATGCGGCGCCCAGGAGAGAAAGAAGATGATATAGGCGAGGCCGAAATGGCGGGGGAGCCACCAGAGGAAGATGGCCTCCAGCGCAAAGCCGCTCCAGGCCAGCGCGCATAGCGTGCCGAAGAAAATCATCTTGCAGATCACGGCATCGAGGATCACGTCATCGCGCCCCATGCGTTGTAGCACCGCGCCGTAATTGTTGAGGCCGCTTTGCGAGCCGGGTTGCTGGCTCAATATGGTGCGGCGGATGGAATCGAGAGGGCCCTTCGCCTTGGTGCCGTAATCGGGATCGCGCTCGGGATCGTTGGTGTGCTTGTGATGCTCATAATGGGTCAGGCGCGCGACGCGATAGGGCAAGACGAGCGGGATCAGCGAGACATGGCCGACAAGCTGGTTGAGCCAGCGCCATTTCGTGCCCGGCCGCCCGATAATGTCATGCTGCGCTTCATGCGAGGGCAGGTAGGACAACGTCACATTGGCGCAGGCGATGAGAGAGCCAGCCCAGAGCGGAAGCGTTCCGGTCATCACCAGTGGCCACAGGGCGAGCCATATCGCGAAGTTGCCGAGGCCCCAGGCGACCATCAGCCAGGGGACGCCGCCCATATATTTACGCGCGATCGCCTGCTCCCGGCGGATCAGCTCCTTCTTCGTCATGCCGGCGAAAGGACCGGTACCTGAGGTCACGGCGTCCATGATATCCAGCTCCCCCTGATCTGGGCGTAGAGGCCCCACAGCCCGCCCAGGATGAAACCGGCGGCCAGGGGACTGAGTCCGAGTGGCGGCGTCCAGCCCAGAGCGGACAGAATCTGCGCCGTCGCGGGCGGGATAAACAGCAATCCGAACAGCAGGGGCCCGAATTGGAAGCCGGTTTTGAGTATCTGGAGCAACATCACCGTCTCCTAGGCCGCCCTGCTCGCGGTGCCGGGTTCCGACAGCGCCGCCATGCGTTCGAGAAGCGTTGCGCGAAAATCGTCCGTCGCATCCGCCGCCAGGCAAATATAGAAACCGCGCAGGGCGATTGTCCGGAATTCCTCGATTGAAATCATCCGGTGGGTCCAGTCATACAGCGCCGTGCGATAGAGCGCATACATCTGCCCGGCGAGCATATCGCTGGCGATGTCCCAACGCAGCTGGCCATCGCGCTGGCCGATACGACAGGCGTGTGCCGCCATCTCGGTAGAGCGCGCGTGGATCCAGCCGGACCGGCCCAGATGGTCTTCCCGGGAATCGAGATGTTCTCCGGCGATCATCGCTGCGCGGTAGAAATTTTCATCGGCTTCGAAAATCGCGGTCGACTGGATCACGACGGCCTCGGCATGTTCGAGCGCCGTCGCCGCCTCGAAATTTTCCAGTGCCTTTTCAATCCGTGTCACCGCGCGCTCGATCAGTGCGATCAGCACCGCGTCTTTCGATCCGATGAGATTGTAGATTGTCGGGACGGTCACCGATGCCGCCTCGGCCAGCGCGCGCAGGTTCAGAGCATCGAAACCCTGTTCCCCGATCACGCGCTGCGCTTCACCGAGAATGGCATCCCGGCGGCGTTGCTTGTTTTTCGATCTCGTGGTCGACTCGGCCATGCAGAAATATTTGCACAGCGTTATAATTTAATCAACGTTAAAATTTTGACCCGGCCGCTAATGGTCGTCGAGACGGCAGCCGCGGGCTTCCAATATCGGCTGAAGCTCGCGATAGGCCGCGGGCGTGCGGGTGAGCGGGATGGACGGGTGGAGATGATGGACGAGGTGATATTCCATGCCCATCGACGCGATATTGCCGACGGCGCTGCGCCAGTATCGCGTGTTGCGATAGCGCCCCGTTTCCACGGCCGGGTGATGCGGCGCCCAGCTCAGGAAAAACTGGATGTAAGCGGTGCCGATATGGCGCGGGAGCCACCACAGGAGTAGCGCTTCGATCCCGAAGCCGGCCCAAGCCGCCGCGCATAAGGTGCCGTAAAACACCAGCTGATAGATCAGCCCGTCCAGGACCACGTCCCGTCTCCCGATCCGGATCAGCACGTCGCGATATCCGCGAAGGCCCCGGTTCGATCCGGGCTGGCGATTCTTCAGGCTCACCCACAGCATGTGCAGCGGGCCGTTCGCGCGCATGCTGTAATCCGGATCGCGTTCGGGATCGTTGGTATGTTTGTGATGTTCGAGGTGGGTGAGCTTTGCGGCGCGATAGGGCAGTACGAGCGGGATCGTCGAAAGATGGCCGACAAGCTCGTTCAGCCAGCGCCATTTTGTGCCGGGCCGTCCGATTATGTCGTGCTGCGCCTCATGCGAGGGGAGGTAGCATAGGATGACATTAGCGCTAGCGATGGGGAAAGCTGCCCAGATCGGCAGGATTCCGGCTATCACGAGCGGCCAGAGCGCAATCCAGATCGCCAAGTTGCCGAGCCCCCATGCGACGGCAAACCAGGGTACGCCGCCCATATAGGTGCGCGCAATCGTCTGTTCGCGCCGGGCGAGCAGCCGGTTGCCTTCGGCGGCAACAGCTTTGAGTTCGCTCAGGGCCGCCATGTCAGCCAGCTCCCTCGCCACTGGGCGTACAGGCCCCAAATGCCTCCGAGCATGAATCCGGCGATTATCGGCGTGAGGCCAAACGGCGGAGTCCACTCCAATATGGCGATAATCTGGGCGGTAACGGGCGGAATGAACAGAAGACCGAACAAGAGCGGTCCCAGTTGAAAGCCAGTTTTGAGAACCGCGTTCAGCATCGTTTCTGCAAAATTCCGTGTAATTGCCCAATGACCGGAGCATTAGGGAAAATTGCTAAATAACTGCCTAACAAAGAATAACTTTTTGCCGACTAACGGAAAAAGGCCATTTGGCTCGTCAATGCGAGGAGCGCTCCATCCTGCGACCAGATGCGCGCATGCTGGTCGCTCATCCCCCGACGGATGCGGTTGCTGTCGCTTTCCACCAGGATATGGTCGTTCCCGATGGCGGCCAGTTCCTCCTCGGTTGCGAACTGGAAATAGCTGTAGGAGACCGTCGAGCTGAAGCGCGGCGTGTCGGCCAGGAAGAAGGCGCGCGGCATCGGAACATCGGAAATCGCGGCCAAGCCCTTGCCGTCCAGCGGCCGTCCGTCTCCGTCCCGTATCCATACCGCGCTGTGCGGGCGTTCCTGAACGGTGAAGGGCGCACCGATCACGATGCGCTGATCGAAATGGCCGAACCAGCGCGGCCCCATTCCGGGCGGAAAGGCCAGGCGCTCGGTCTCGTCGGGCGATTCCACCTCGGGCATGGCTGGTTGATAGGCGAGATCGGTCTCCGGCCGATCCGATATCACGATATCGGTACTGAACAGCAGAGGCCCGTCGGGCGCATCCTGCCGCAATTCAGCGCGGTAGAAACCGGTCCGCTTGCTCTGACGCAGTCTTTCGACGCGAACGAAAACGGTATCGCCGCGGATCGCCGAAACGAAGATTGCATTGATGCTGGCCAGCGCTCTCGGCGCATCCGTTTCCAACGAGACGGCCTCGAGCGCCAGCGCGATCGCCCAACCGCCGAAGGCGCTGTCCATATTCCAGAAGACGTCGGTAAGAGGGCGCGAGTAGAGCCCGTCGCCCACGCGATCGAGCGTCGTTTCGATATCCAGCGCAAAGCGCATTCGTGTTTCCTTGATTGTCATGATGTCGCACTAGGAGGCAGGTCGCGCGGCGACAATCGTTGAAAACGCCGAACAGGTCCGCGAATTCGCCGATCGCCAACGAAAAAGGGCGACCCGCAAGCCGCCCTTCTCGAATGGGGTCCTCCCCGAACCTTTGTCCTGAACCTTAGCGCGAATAATATTCGACGACGAGATTCGGTTCCATCTGCACCGGATACGGCACTTCGTCGAGCGTCGGCACGCGCGTGAAGACCACCTTGGACGTGCCGTCGGGCACGACATATTCGGGAATTTCGCGCTCGTTGAGGCTCTGCGCTTCGAGCACCAGAGCCATTTCCTGCGCTTTCGCACGCAGCGTGATCTCGTCGCCCGGCTTGATCGTGCGCGACGGGATGTTGCACTTGCCGCCATTGACGCGGACATGGCCGTGATTGACGAGCTGACGCGCAGCGAAGATCGTCGGCGCGAACTTGGCGCGATACACGACCATATCGAGCCGCTGCTCGAGGATGCCGATGAGGTTCTGCGACGTATCGCCCTTCATCTTGCTCGCCTCTGTATAGGCGCGCTTGAACTGCTTCTCGGTGATTTCGCCGTAATAGCCCTTGAGCTTCTGCTTGGCGCGCAGCTGCACGCCGAAATCGGAAAGCTTGCCCTTGCGGCGCTGGCCATGCTGGCCGGGGCCGTATTCGCGGCGGTTTACCGGGCTTTTCGGGCGACCCCAGATGTTTTCGCCCATCCGGCGGTCAAGTTTATATTTGGCGCTTTTGCGCTTCGACATCAGTCGTCTCCAATTTGCTTCTGTTAGGATCCCGGAACGCACCGCCATGCCTGCTGCATGACGCGGCCACCACTTCACCGGGGTGCGGGGCCAATTGCGAAGGCGCGCATGTGGCGGTTGAGGCACGCAAAGTCAAGGAATTTCGGGGACAGCGAGCGCAGCACACCGGCCCGACCAGCCTCAATGCAGAATGAAGAGCGGGACGGGCGGGTGGCGCAACATATGGCGCGTAACCCCGCCGAAGATAAGCTCATTGACCCGCGACCGGCTATAGCCGCCCATCACGATATAGTCCGCCTGCAGGGCGTCCGCCGACTGGCACAGCGCTTTGGCCGCATTCGTCTCGCCGTCTGCGGCTATCTCTACCTGGCTCTCAACGCCATGATCGCTCAGATAATCGACCGCGTCCTGCGCCGAAAACCGCCGGACATCGCCCGCTGCCGTTACCAGCCGCACGGCCGCCGCCGCGCGCAGCATAGGCAGCGCGTGCCGCATGGCCCTGGCCGATTCCGCGCTGCCATTCCATGCGATCATGGCCGTGCCCGCACAGTCGAAAGCGCTTGTATCGGTCGGCGCGACGATCAGGGGCGCCTCGGCCCGCAGCAGCAGCGTCTCGACGATCGGCTCGACCCGCGTACCGCCGCCGCTCTCGATCATGGGGCTCACGACAACCAGATCGGCCATGGGCGACATCTCGATCACCGCATCGGCGATATTGCCATGATGATGGTGCCAGTCCCACTCGATCTCCGTCTCGGCCAGGCGGCTCTCGATCATGCGGCGAAGGCGAATGGCTTCGCGGTCCTCTTCCGCTGAAAGCCGCTTCATGCCGCCCGCGCTGATCGCCTGGCCGGCCCCGGGCGGAGCATGGGCGTAAATGCATTGCAGCGAGCCGCCGAAGTACTGCGCCAGCGCGGTTGCAACCGTCAGTCGGCCCTCGAGGCCGCGATCATTATGGGCGGGCACCATAACGCGTTTGGGTCCTGTCATTTGCCGTCTCCTGCGATCATGAGTCCACGCCGCTCGTCGACTATAGAGCGCGCCGCATCGTCGGGGATGCCGATTCCCGTCAACACCTGCTCACACAGCTCAAGGCTGGCTTCGACCGTTTCGGGAACCGCGCTCAGGGCGCCGTGTTTCTGTAGCTGGCGGGCGTGTGCTGCATCTCGCGCGCGGGCCATGATCGGAACGTGGGGCCATGCCGCATGCACCGCCTCGATCACATGAGCGGCCGCGCCCGGCTCGTCCATCGTGGTGGCAAAGGCGGAGGCCCGCTCTATGCCTAGATGGCGGAGCAGGTCCGGCTGGCTTGCATCGCCGAAGTAAACGCTCGCGCCGGCCTCGCGCTCGCGCGCCACAAGCTCCGGGTCCTTGTCGATCGCGACATAGGGAACGCGCTGTTCTTCCAGAAGCTGGGCCAGCATTTTCCCGACGCGGCCGAAGCCGCCGATGATAACCGGGTGCCCGTCCTCCATCGGCTTGTCGTCGGCAGCCTGGTCCGCGTTGCGTTCGCGGATCGCCTTGCCCAGCCGCCGCCCGGCAATGGCGAGCAGCGGGGTCAGGAACATGGTGACGATAACGACCAGCAGCATGAACTGGGCGATTTCAGGATCGAGCAGCGCGTAGGAGAGCGCTGCGGCGATAACCACAAAGGCGAACTCGCCGCCCTGGCTCATCAGCACCGCGGTCTCGGCGGCGACATCCTTTGGCAGGCGCCAGATCCGGGCAAGCGCGTAGATGATCGCGCCCTTCAGGATCAGCAGTCCGACAACCGAGAGCAGGACCCAGCCGATATTGTCCCAGACCGCGAGGACATCGAGGCTCATGCCGACGGAGATAAAGAATAGCCCGAGCAGCAGGCCCTTGAACGGTTCGATATCGCTCGCGATCTGGTGGCGATATTCGGTGCCGGCGAACAGCAGGCCGGCGAGGAACGCGCCCAGGGCCATCGACAATCCGGCCTCCGCGGTCAGCGCGGCAGTGGCGAGCACGAGCAGCACCACGGCTGCCATGAAAACCTCACGGCTGCCGGTGCCGCCGACGAACTGCAAAAATGGCCGCACGATGATCCGGCCGATCAGGAAGATCGCGCCGATCACGAGGATTGCCTCGCCGATCGCCCAAAGCGCGGCCAGGGCCAGCGATCCCTCTACCGAGGCGCCGGCGACGCCGACGAAAAACAGGATCGGCACGACGGCGAGATCCTGCAACAGCAGGATACCGAAGCTGGAGCGCCCGGCCGGCACGCTGAGCCGCCGGGTCTCGGTCAGCAATTGCATCACGAGCGCGGTCGATGAGAGCGCGAGGCACAGGCCGAAGATCGTCGCGGCGACCAGCGAGTTGCCGAACATATAGGCGATCACGCCGATCGCCAGCGCGCTGACCGTCACCTGCGCGGCGCCGAGGCCGAATACGAGCCGGCGCATGGCCCATAATTGAGCGATCGAGAGCTCGAGCCCGATGGTGAAGAGCAGGAAGATCACGCCGAGCTCGGCGACACGGCTGACACCCGCGATATCGGCGATGACGAGATATTCGAGGATCGGCGTTTCGCCGACGAAACGGCCGACCCCATAGGGCCCGATAACCAGTCCGACGAACAGGAAGCCGAGCACCGGGCTGATGCCCGCACGGCGCACGAGAGGCACGACCAGTCCGGCCGCGACGAGGAAGATAATGATCTCCCGGAGATACGGGATTTCGGGATGCACTATCTGGTCCTTATATCGCTGCCATCACTCTCGACTTTCAAGGTAAGCCGTTTAGAGACGCTCGATATGACCGAGATCAAAACCGTCGAAGAAACCGTCGACCCAAACGACACGAAGACTATGGCAGAGGTGCGCGACGGCGTCGATGCCGTCGATCGCGCGCTTGTTGCGCTGATCGCGCGCCGGTTCGGCTATATGGACGCCGCGGCGCGGATCAAGCCGACGCGCGACACCGTGCGCGACGAGGATCGCAAGGCGGACGTGATCGCCAATGTGAAGGCGCATGCCGCGGAACTGGGCGTCCCCGTTCCGCTTGCCGCAGCGCTCTGGGAGATGCTCGTCGAAAATTCGATCGCCTATGAATTCATCCGCTATGACGAGATGCGGGACTAGTTGGTAAGAACGGTGCTGATGTAACGTCGGTGCTTCGGGATTTGATTGTCAGACTCGACCGAAAGGAAATTCTGACAAACAAGTCTATCCTCAACCCCGCCGATAAAACTGCATCACAGCCCCGCCCGGCGTCGTCTCGCTTTTCCTCAGCGTCAGCTTTCCCGGCTTCGCGCCATCCGCGAACAGTTTTTTGCCCGACCCCAGCACAACCGGGAAAACCCAGAGCCGAAACTCGTCGATCAGGTCGTGCGCGAGCAGGAGCTGGATGAGCTGCCAGCTGCCATGGACCTGGAGCAGGGGGCCATTGTCAGACTTCAGCGCTGCGATCTCCCTGGGCACATCGCCCGAGACGGCGCGGGAATATTGCCAGTCGAGGCCATCCGGATTCGATGTCACGACATATTTGACGGCCTTGTTGAAAACGGCTGCGGGGCCTTCTTCAGCGGGTGCGGCCGACCAATGCGGCGCGAACAGATCATAGGTCTTCCGGCCGAGCAGCAGGTCATACTGCTCGTTCATTGCCACCTCGCTGACCTGCGCCATGACCTCGTCCCAGTGATCCCGGGCCCATCCACCATGGGCGAACCCGTCTGAATCATCCTCGTCCGGGCTGGACGGCGCCTGCATGACGCCGTCGAGGCTCAGAAAGGTGAGTATGGCGAGCTCGCGCATGGGGAGTCCTTTCGCTACATGATCGCCGCGTTACATCGGCAATTCCATATCGGGCGCGACTTCGATTGTGCCGCCGAGCGCGATATGCGGACAGGCGCGAGCGATTTCGATCGCGGCGTCGATATTGTCCGCCTGTACGACAGTATAACCGGCCAGCGGGTTTGCGCCGCCGCCATCAGCCACCCCGTCGGGGCCGACGGTTTTGGATGGTCCCACGGCGAGCCCTGGATCGACGGCGGCGTCGCCCAGCCCGGCCATCAAGGCCTTCCAGTCCTCCATATGCTTGGGCCCGTCGGCCGGCGGACTGAAGTTCGGGCCAGTGTGATAGGCGAGTACGAATTTCGGCATGATCTTCTCCTTTGCCATTGGTCGAATCGGTGTCGAAGACGGGTATGGCGAGCATCTAAATATGTTAAAGAACATATTTTGAAGACTGATATCAGAAGTCCGGAAGGACGGTGTACCATGCCCTACAGTGCCGAACATAAACGCGAGACGCGGGCGAAAATCGTCGAAGCCGCGCGCATCCTCTTTAACCGCTATGGGTTCGAGGATGTCACGATCGATATGGTCATGCGCGATGCAGGGCTCACGCGCGGTGGGTTCTACAATCACTTCGCGAGCAAGGAAGAACTGTATGCGGCCGCCGTGTCGAGCTTTCTCATGGGGCGCGGGGCGCAATGGCGCGGCGATGCCGGTGTAGATCCCTCCCGTCCAGGGCCCGATATGGCCCGGCGGATGATCACCGGCTATTTGTCACCCGATCATCTTGGCGATCTCGACGGCCAATGCCCGATGATCGCGCTGCCCTCCGATATTGCGCGCGCCAATCCGCAGGTCCGCAAGGCCTACCAGTTGTTGCTGACCTCCATGGTGGGCCTGTTCGAGAACGGCCTGTCCGAAAATGAGATGCCGGACGGCGCCGGGCCGGCGCGCGACAGAGCGCTGGCGCTCGCGGCGCTGTGCGTCGGAGGTATGGTGCTTGCCCGGACGCTCCCCGATTCGGAGCTTGCCGAAGAGTTGCGGGCGGCTGCGCACCGGACTGCCGTTGCAATGTCGGGCGGCGCTTTGGAGGCGGGCTAGCGCTTCTTCTCCAGTGCCGAGATGACGCCGCGCAGGGCCTGGACATCGGGCGAGCTCCACTCGGCTTTGGTCAGGATAGTGCGCAGGTTGCGCTTCGTCGTGGGCGTGCGGTCGGGCGGGAAGAAATAGCCGGTCGGTTCGAGCGCGGTTTCGAGATGCGCGATCAGCGCTTCGAGTTCGGTATGCGGGGCGGGGGGCGGACGGTCCTTCTCGGTCGGGATCGAGAGCCCGGCGCCCTTCGACCATTCATAGGCCAGCAGGATGACCGCCTGGGCGAGGTTTAGCGAACCGAATTCGGGGTTGATCGGCACCGTGACGATCGTGTTCGCGAGCGCGACATCGTCCGCATCGAGACCGGAGCGTTCGGGCCCGAACAGGAATGCCGAGGGCGCGGGTAGCGCGTGGACGGCGGCTGCCGCTTCGACCGGCGTGATGACGGGTTTGTCGAGGCCGCGTTTGCGCACCGTGGTTGCGTAGATATGGCTGCAATCGGCGACCGCGTCGGCAACCGTATCGAACAATTGCGCATTCTCGATCACGCTATCCGCACCCGATGCGGCGGGCAGGGCGCTCGGATTGGGCCAGCCGTCGCGCGGGGCGACGATCCGCATCTCGGTCAGCCCGAAATTGAGCATCGCGCGCGCCGCCTTGCCGATATTCTCGCCAAGCTGCGGACGGACGAGCACGATCCTGGGCGGTGGGGCAGGGGCCTCGTTCACTATTCGAACAGGTCCTTCACGGTCCCCGCAAATTCCTCGAAATCCTTGGCCTCGCGGAAATCCTTATAGACGCTGGCAAAGCGGATATAGGCGACGCTGTCGAGCTGCTGCAGGCCTTCCATCACCATCTCGCCGATCCGCTTCGAGTGTATCTCCGTATCGCCGCTGGTTTCGAGCTGGCGCTGGATACCCGATACGAGCTGGTCGATCTGTTCCGGCTCGACCCCGCGCTTCCGGCAGGCCAGCGTCACCGAGAGATGAATTTTGTCGCGATCGAACGGTTCGCGGCGATCCTTGCTCTTGATCACGGTCAGCTCGCGCAATTGTATCCGCTCAAACGTCGTGAACCGTGCGGCGCAGCTTTCGCACTGCCGCCGCCTGCGGATCGTCGCGCCGTCTTCGGTGGGCCGGCTGTCCTTTACCTGGCTGCTGTCATGGGCGCAGAACGGGCAGCGCATTAATGTCTCCTAAAAGTGCGGCACCGGCCCGCTCCCCCTCCCGGCCTCCCAACAGGGTAGACTAAATGGGAGGCCGGGAGGGGGAGCGGGCCGGTGCCGTCGCACTTCAATGCACTAAAGCTCGGGGTAGATCGGGAAACGGTCGCAGAGCGCTTCGACACGCTGGCGGACTTCGGCCTCGACCGCCGGATCGCCGTCCTCGCCTTTTTCGCGCAAGCCTTCGAGCACATCGGCGACCATATCGCCGATCTCGCGGAACTCGGCCGGGCCGAAGCCGCGCGTCGTTCCGGCCGGGGAACCAACCCGGATGCCGCTGGTCTTGGCCGGGGGCAGGGGATCGAAAGGAATGCCGTTCTTGTTGCACGTTATCCCCGCGCGTTCGAGCGCCTCGTCCGCATCGCGTCCCGTCACGCCGAGCGGGCGGAGATCGATCAGTGCGACATGCGTATCGGTGCCGCCAGCAACCAGATCGGCGCCGCGTTCCTTTAGCCGGCTGGCCAGCACCTTGGCATTTTCGACAACGGCCGCCGCATAGCTCTTGAACTCTGGGCGCAGCGCCTCGCCGAACGCCACGGCCTTGGCCGCGATCACGTGCATAAGCGGGCCGCCCTGCAGGCCGGGGAAGACGGCCGAGTTAATCTTCTTCGCGATGGCCTCGTCATCGGTCAGCACCATGCCGCCACGCGGTCCGCGCAGCGTCTTGTGCGTCGTCGTCGTGACGACATGCGCATGGCCGAACGGCGTCGGATGCACGCCGGCGGCCACGAGGCCCGCGAAATGCGCCATGTCCACGAGCAGATAGGCCCCGACCATGTCGGCAATCTCGCGGAAACGGGCGAAATCGATGATCCGCGGATAGGCCGAGCCACCCGCGATGATGAGTTTCGGTTCATGTTCCCTGGTCAACGCCTCGACCTGATCGTAATCGATCAGGTGATCGCCTTCCTTCACGCCATATTGGATGGCGTTGAACCATTTGCCGGACTGGGCCGGTTTCGCGCCATGGGTCAGATGGCCGCCCGCATCGAGCGACATGCCGAGGATCGTATCGCCGGGTTTGGTCAGCGCCAGCATCACGGCACCATTGGCTTGGGCTCCCGAATGCGGCTGGACGTTCGCGAAGCCACAACCGAACAGCTGTTTCGCCCGCTCGATGGCCAGCGTTTCGACCGAATCGGATGGAGCGCAGCCCTGATAGTAGCGACGGCCCGGATAGCCCTCGGCATATTTGTTGGTCAGCACCGATCCCTGCGCTTCGAGTACCGCTTTTGAAACGATATTCTCCGAAGCGATCAGCTCGATCTGCTTCTGTTGCCGCGTGAGTTCGGCCTTCAGCGCATCCGCGACATCGGGGTCGGTGGTGCTCACCCGGTCGGAAAAGAAACCGTCGGGCTGGACGTCGCTGAGATTGGCGGGGTTGGTGCTCATGCAAGTTCCTTAGCGGAGGCCGGATTGGAAAGTTTGTCGACGCGCCGCTGATGGCGGTCGCCGCCGAAGTCGGTGGAGAGAAAAGCGTCGAGGCAGTCCTTGGCCGTTTCGACGCCGATCAGGCGCGCGCCCATCGCGATCACATTCGCATCATTATGTTCGCGCGACAGTCGGGCCGAGAGATTGTCGGATACCAGCGCGCAGCGGCAGGCGGGATTGCGGTTGACCGCGATCGAAATTCCGATCCCCGATCCGCACAGCGCCACGCCGAACTCCTCGTCGCCGGCCGCAATCGCCTCGGCCAGTGCATAGCCATAGTCGGGATAGTCGACAGACTGGTGATTGTGTGGGCCAAGGTCCGTTACATCATGGCCCTGCTCGTCAAGCCAGGCGACAAGGGCTGCTTTCAGCTCGATAGCGGCATGATCGGACGCGATAACAATGCTGTGCGGCATGGGAGCCTCCATGGGCGGTGCACTGCTCATTTAGTCGCGATAGCCGCTTTCCGCCACCACCCATTGTGGTTTTTTCCACATTGGCGACCGTCGTTGTGGCTGTCAGTCCTCGAAACCGACGAAGCGGACCGTTTCGTCGAGCGGCTTGCGATGCGAATAAACGGCGTTGGCGGGGAAATCCGGGTCGGGCCAGCCCAAGGCGACGGCCTTCATGATAACCTGGTCTTCGGGAATGCCCGCATGTTCGCGCACGACCGGCGACTGCATGATGCCCTGTGAGTTGATGACGCAGCCCAGACCCCGCGACCAGGCGGCGTTTACCAGCGCCGTCGTCGCCGCTCCGCAATCAAAGGCTGTGTCGTCGCTAGTGGATAGCTCGCGATCATAGGCCACGATCACGCAGACCGGTGCGTCGAACTGGCGAAAGCCGCGCAGCACCCAGTCCTGGCGCGCTTCCTTGTCGTCGCGCGCAATCCCCATCGCGCCGAACAGCTGCTTGGCAACCCCGATCTGGCGCTCCCGGTGGACGCCTGCAAAAGGCTCGCCCCGGCGGAATTCACGGCTGTCTGGCTCGCCGGCGAGAATGCGTTCGGTGTTGCCTTTGCGGATACGGTCAAGCGGTTCCCCGGTGATGACGTGGAAGTGCCAGGGCTGGGTGTTCATGGAAGTCGGCGAGCGCATCGCGAGGCCGAGTATCTCCTCGATAAGCTCCCGCGGGACCGGCTTATCGAGATAGCCTCGGATCGAGCGGCGTCCCCGCACGACCTCGTCATAGGTGGATGCTTGTTCGTCCAACGTGTCGTCAGGCCGCGAGCCGCAGTTCCATCCGGTCCCAGATCTCGACCAGCGCGTCGGTCAGTTCGCGCATCATTTCCTCGTCATGGGTCGGGCCGGGCGTGAAGCGCAGGCGTTCGGTGCCGCGCGGGACGGTGGGGTAATTGATCGGCTGGACGTAGACGCCATATTCGGCGAGCAGGATATCGCTGATCCGCTTGGCCTTGACCGGATCGCCGACCATCAGCGGCACGATATGGGTCGTCGAATCCATGACCGGCAGGCCTGCCTCGGCGAACATCGTCTTCAGCCGAGCGGCGGATGCCTGTTGACCGTCGCGTTCCTCGCTCGATTCCTTCAGGTGCCGGATGCTGGCGAGCGCGCCGGCGACGAGAACCGGCGACAGGCTGGTCGTGAAGATGAAACCCGGCGCATAGCTGCGGATGACGTCGACGATCATCTTGTCGGCCGCGATATAGCCGCCCATCACGCCGACCGCCTTGGCCAGCGTGCCTTCGATGATGGTCACGCGGTCGGCGACCTCGTCGCGTTCGGTAATCCCGCCGCCGCGCGCGCCATACATGCCGACCGCATGGACCTCGTCGCAATAAGTGAGAGCGTTATATTTGTCCGCCAGATCGCAAATCTCGGCGATCGGCGCGACATCGCCGTCCATCGAATAGACGCTTTCGAAGGCGATTAGCTTCGGCGTGTCCGGATCTTCCGCGGCCAGCAATTCCTCGAGATGTTCGAGATCGTTGTGCCGCCAGATATGCTTTTCGCAGCCCGCGTTGCGGATGCCGGCGATCATCGATGCATGATTGAGTTCGTCGGAGAATACCACGCAGCCGGGCAGCAACTTGCCGAGCGTCGTCAGCGTCGCCTCGTTCGAGATATAGCCGGAGGTGAAGAGCAATGCGCCCTCCTTGCCGTGCAGATCCGCCAGCTCATTTTCCAGATCGACATGGTAGTGCGTGTTGCCGCCGATATTGCGCGTGCCGCCCGATCCCGCGCCGACATCGTGCAGCGCCTCTTCCATCGCCTCGATGACTTTGGGATGCTGACCCATCGAAAGATAGTCGTTCGAACACCAGACCGTGATCGGCTTGGGGCCGTTATGCCCGGCAAAGCAGCGGGCATTGGGGAAGGCGCCCTTGTTGCGGAGGATATCGATGAACACCCGGTAGCGGCCCTCTTCGTGGAGCCGCTCGATGGCCTTCGAAAATACGCGCTGATAGTCCAAGAATCTTCCCCGGCGTTAGGATTGCAGGTCATGTAAGGGCTGAAATCGGCCATTTCCAGCGAGAACGACTCGCAATAAGCCTAAAGCCTTTCCAGAAATTCAACTCCATAGCCCGCAAGGCCTGGCCGCAAAGCCTCGGGATCACTGCCATCCGAGATAAAGATCGCGCGGCCCGGCACGGTTTTCTCCGGCCAGGGCTGGTTTTCCGTCAGATGGGCGACGCGGCGCGCAATGCCGTCGCCGCCATGCACGAAGGTGATCGGCCGTGGCGCCGCGGCCAGCAGTTCCGCTTCGACCAGCGGAAAATGCGTGCAGGCCAGTACGACCGTGTCGATCCTGTCTCCGTCCGGCTGGCTCAACAGCCCGTCCAGGATATCCGCATAGTCCTGCGTTTCCGTCGCTTCGCCGCGCATTTTTCGCTCGGCCAGCGCGACCAGGTCGTGGGTGCCGTGCCGGATTATCGTGCAGTCGCTGGCGAATTCGCGCGACAGATTTTCGACATAAGGCTGGCGGACCGTGGATTGCGTGCCGAGCACGCCGATGACGCGCGATCTGGATATCGCCCCAGCGGGTTTGATCGCGGGGACTGTGCCGACGATCGGGATGGCGAGCGCGGCGCGGACGGGTTCCAGCGCAATCACGGAGGCCGTGTTGCAGGCGATAACGGCCAGCCGCGCATCGACATGCTCGGCGAGGCGCCCGAGCAATGCCGGCACACGCGCTGCGAGTTCGCTTTCGGGTTTCTGCCCATAGGGAAAGCCGGCCTGGTCGAGGGCATAAACGATCGGCGCCTGCGGAAGCCGCTCCCGGATCGGGCCGAGGATCGACAGGCCGCCGACGCCGGTATCGAGGAGGAGGATGGGCTGGTCCGCGCGCATGTCGGTTTGCCATATGGGCAAGCGCGCGCGGCTGCAACGGATCGAATGAACCGCGGCGATTGCAGCGGCGCACGAGGACGCTATGACCGGGGCTGGCAGAAAGAGGAGGACGCGCCATTTTCGATAATCCGCTCTGGCTTGCTCCCGCGCTCGCGCTCGGCCTCGGCTATCTTTTCGGGTCGGTACCGTTCGGCCTGTTGCTCACCCGCTTGACGGGCGCCGGCGATCTGCGTGCGATTGGCTCGGGAAACATCGGCGCGACGAACGTTCTTCGGACCGGCAAAAAAGGGCTGGCCGCTTCGACGCTGCTGCTCGACGTCGCCAAGGGATATCTGGCCGTAACTCTGGCGCCGCTGCTCGGCGGCGACCCAAACGCTACCATGCCGCTCGCCGCGTTCGGCGCCTTTGTCGGCCATTGCTATCCGATCTGGCTCAAATTCCGGGGCGGGAAGGGCGTTGCCACCTTGCTCGGCATCGCGCTCGCCTTTGGCTGGATTTTCGCGCTCGTTTTCGCGCTGGTCTGGCTTGCCATGTTCGCGATGTTCCGGATTTCCTCGCTCGGTGGCATGGCGGCCGCGCTGGCCTTGCCGGGGGTGGCGATGTGGCAAGGCAATGCCACGCAGACATATCTGTTTGCCGGCTTGGCCGTACTCGTCCTGTGGAAGCACCGGAGCAATATCGGACGATTGATGCGCGGCGAAGAGCCGAAAGTCGGCGCGTCCGGCAATGGCTGATCCGCGCTACGCCGCGAAAATGCGGCTCGCGCGGTCGCAGAATATCGGCCCCGTCACCTATGCCCGGCTGCTCGAACGCTTCGGCTCGGCGGAGGCGGCGCTCGACGCCATTCCCGATCTCGCCCGGCGCGGCGGCGGCCGGGCGCCCCGGCTCGCCGACCGACAGGCGATCGAGGCCGAGATGGACGAGGTCGAACGGCTGGGCGCGAGCTATATCTTCGTCAACGAGCGACCCTATCCGCCGGCTCTCGCGCAAATCCAGACCGCGCCGCCCGTGCTGATCGTGCGCGGCGATCTGAGCCTGCTCGCCAAGCCGCTGATCGCCATGGTCGGTGCGCGCAACGCATCTGCCGCGGCGCGGCGTTTCGCGCGGGAACTGTCATTCAAGCTCGGCGAGGAAGACTATGTGGTCGTCTCGGGTCTGGCGCGCGGCATCGATACGGCGGCGCATAACGGTGCGCTCGACAGCGGCACCATTGCGGTCATCGCGGGCGGCGTCGATGTCTTCTACCCGCCCGAGAATGAAGCGCTCCAGCTCGACATCGCCGAGCGTGGCGTGCTGATCGCCGAACAGCCGCCGGGCAGCGAGCCCAAGGCGCGGCACTTTCCCTATCGCAACCGGATTATTGCCGGGCTCGGCATGGGCACCATCGTTGTCGAGGCGGCGCCGAAATCGGGTTCGCTGATTACCGCGCGGCAGGCTAACGAGTTCGGCCGGGAAGTCATGGCCGTGCCCGGTTCGCCGCTCGATCCGCGCGCGCAAGGCTGCAACCAGCTGATCCGCGACGGCGCGACGCTGATCCAGAACGTCGATGATGTGGTTAGTGCGCTGCGCCCGTTCGACGGGCTGACGGTTGCCGAGCCGGACGGCGTTTTCGATTCCGAACCGGTGTCGCCCGATGTCGAATCGCAGGAGCGCGACCGCGTGACGGAGCTGCTAGGGCCGGTCTCTGTCTCTGTCGACGAACTGATCCGGCAATCGGGCGTCGCGCCGGCCGTCGTGCAGACGGTTTTGCTGGAGCTGGAACTCGCCGGGCGGCTTGAGCGGCATGCCGGCGGAAAGGTCAGTGTCACACTACCGTCTTGACGATGCGGATTTGCATCCCATCCTCGTACGCGTATGAGAGCCCGCCTTACTGGAGAGAATTGGCCGCCTTATGAAACTTGTTGTTGTCGAGTCGCCGGCCAAGGCGAAAACCATCGAAAAATATCTGGGAAGCGATTACCGCGTTCTCGCCTCCTATGGCCATGTCCGCGATCTGCCGCCCAAGGACGGTTCCGTGAATCCCGACGACGGGTTCGCGATGAAGTGGCAGGCCTATGGCGACAAGACAAAGCAGCTGAAAGCGATCACCGACGCGGCGAAGGACGCCGAAGAACTGATCCTCGCGACCGACCCCGACCGGGAAGGCGAGGCGATCAGTTGGCATGTCCAGGAAGTGCTGCAAAAGCGCAAAGCGCTGCCGGCGAAGGTCGAACGCGTGGCTTTCAACGCGATCACCAAGGCGGCTGTGCTCGATGCGATCCAGAATCCGCGCGGTCTCGATGAGGATCTTGTCGATGCCTATCGTGCGCGCCGCGCGCTCGACTATCTGGTCGGCTTTACGCTTTCGCCGGTGCTCTGGCGCAAGCTGCCCGGTGCGAAATCGGCGGGGCGCGTTCAGTCGGTCGCCCTCAAGCTGGTCGTCGAACGCGAACGCGAGATCGAGGCGTTCACGCCGCAGGAATATTGGTCGGTGGCCGCGACCATGGAGCAGGACGGGACGGAGTTTGCTGCCCGGCTCGTGCGCTGGAAGGGCGACAAGATCGAGCGGCTGACGATCGGTGCCGAGGGCGACGCGATGGCGGCCAAGGCCGATGTCGAGAACGGGCTGTTCAAGATCGTGTCGGTCGAGACCAAGCCGCTCACGCGCAATCCGCCGCCGCCGTTCACGACGTCGACGATGCAGCAGGAAGCGGCGCGCAAGCTCGGTTTCGCCGCGAGCCATACGATGCGGATCGCGCAGCAGCTCTACGAGGACGGCGCGATCACTTATATGCGGACCGACGGTGTGCAGATGGATGGCTCGGCCATTTCGGCCGCCCGCGGTGCGATCGCCGACCGCTACGATGCCAGCTACGTTCCGGACAAGCCGCGCATGTACAAAAGCAAGGCGAAGAATGCGCAGGAAGCGCATGAGGCGATCCGGCCCACCGAATTTTCCCGCGCCAAGGTCGGCAGCGCAGACCATGCCCGGCTTTACGATCTGATCTACAAGCGCGCCCTGGCAAGCCAGATGGCGTCCGCGCGGCTCGAACGCACAACCGTCGAGATGGAAGAGGGGACCGGCCAGACGGCGCTCCGCGCCACCGGTCAGGTCGTCAAATTCCCCGGCTTCATGGCTCTCTACACTGAAGGCCGCGATGACGATGGTGACGATGATTCGAAACTGTTGCCGGTGATGAACAAGGGCGATGCGCCGGCCAAGAAGAGCGTGGAGGCCGAACAGCATTTCACCCAACCGCCGCCGCGCTATTCAGAAGCGAGTCTCGTCAAGAAGATGGAGGAGCTCGGCATCGGGCGCCCCTCGACCTATGCCTCGATCCTCAAGACGCTCAAGGACCGCGAATATGTGCGCGTCGAGAAAAACCGTTTCTTTCCGGAAGAAAGCGGGCGGCTCGTCACCTCCTTCCTGCAGCGTTTTTTCGAACGCTATGTGAGTTACGATTTCACCGCCGGGCTCGAGGAAGAGTTGGACGATATCTCCGGCGGCCGCGCCCAATGGCAGGAAATCCTCGCTGCTTTCTGGAACGATTTCAAACCCAAGACCGACGAGGTGATGGAGCAGAAGCCGTCGGACATCACGGCCGAGCTCGACAAATTTCTCGAGCCGCTCCTGTTCCCGGAAAAGGAAGACGGGTCCGACCCGCGCCTCTGCCCGCGCTGCAACGAGGGCAAGCTCGCGTTGCGCGGCGGCCGCTATGGCGCTTTCATCGCCTGTTCCAACTATCCGGAATGCAAATTTACGCGCCAGTTCGGCCAGCGCGGCGGTGATCAGCAGGACCATGGCGAGGACGAGGTTCTGGGCAAGGATCCCGAGACCGACCAGGATATCGAATTCAAGACGGGCCGGTTCGGCCCCTATGTCCAGCGCGGCGAGGGCAAGGAAGCCAAGCGCGCGTCGATTCCCAAGGATGTCGCCCGCGCCGATGTCGACCTCGAAATGGCGCTCAAGCTGCTGTCATTGCCCCGGATCGTCGGTGAGCATCCGGAGACTGGGAAGGAGATCGAGGCCGCGATCGGACGCTACGGGCCGTATCTGCGCCATGACGGAAAATATGCGAAGCTGGAGACGACTGAAGAGGTGTTCGAAATCGGCATGAACGCGGCGGTCGTGAAGATCGCCGAGGCCAAGACCAAGGGCGGGCGCGGACGGGGGCAGCGCGAACCGCTGAAGGTTCTCGGCAAGCATCCGCGTACCGAAGAAGAGATCAAGCTGATGGACGGGCGCTACGGCCCGTACGTCACCGACGGCACGACCAACGCGACGATCCCGAAGACCGTCGACAAGGACGAGCTGACGCTCGAAGAGGCGGCGCAATTGATCGACGAGCGGGCCGCCAAGGGACCAGCGAAGAAGAAGCGCAAGCCAGCGGCAAAAAAGAAGAAGGCGCCAGCCAAGAAGAAAACGGCGGCGACGAAAAAGGCCTAGCCGACGGATTCAGCTTCCGAGGTTGCCTAGCAGCATCAATGCCGTCCATGCGCCCAGCGCCGCTATAACGAGCCAGGTGAGGGTCACCCCGACTGCGCGCGGCCAGGGCGGGCTGCCTTGGGCGGGCGGGTCCATATAGAGGCCGAGCGCATGCAGCACGCGTGCCACGATGAAGACGCCGGCGACCACCATCAGGCCCATATGGTTGGCCCGGCTCATTTCGAGCAGCGCGACCATGATGATGACGATCGGCGCGTGTTCGGCGAGGTTGCCATGGGCGCGGCTCGCGCGGGTCAGCTTGTCGTCGTCGCCCATGCCGAACGCCTGCTGCGTGCGGAATCGGTTGCGCACAGTATCGACGGCCAGCAGCAGAAGCAGGGCCGCTAGGGCTGCCGCCAGGGCGGCGGTTACGGGTAAGGTCATGGCATGTCTCCCCCAAAATTCTTGGTTTAGAGCGCGAGGAGCCGGTCGTCCCCGAGGTTCGTCATCAACCCGACGAGCCCGCCGGCTTCGACCCCTGTTCCAAGCTGGTCGATGTCCAATCCTGCCAGCGCCATTCCACCCTGACAAGCGATCAGCGCGACACCGAGGTGGGTAGATTCGGCCCGTATTTCCGCGAGTGTCGGCAGTCCGTTGCGGTGGCGATCCGCATCGCAAGGAGCCGGAGACGCCTCGGCGAGCAGTGCCACGGCGCGACCTTCGAAAAATATCCGCGTTTTCGCGCCGGTCGCGGCATGGGCGGCCGCGATGGAAAGCGCCGCGTGCATCCGCTCGGGATCATGGCCGGTCAGGATGATCGTCAGGCCGCGCATGCGGGACACCCGGGATCCTTGGGCAAGGTAAGCGTCCGCGCGCGCAGGCTGAGCGCATCGAACAGCAGGAGTTTGCCCGCACTATCCTCGCCGAAGGGGGCGATCTGCCGGATTGCCTCCATCGCCGCCATACTCCCCATGATTCCCGCGAGCGCGCCGAGGACGCCTTGATCCGCGCAGCTATTGTCCGGCTGACCGGGGTCGGTGCCGACGAAGCAGCGGTAACAGGGATTGTCGGTCTCCCAGCCTCGAAACACGCCAAGCTGGCCTTCGAACTGGCCGATGGCCGCCGAAACGAGCGGCACCTTCAAAGCCTGCGCCGCATCGGCCACCAACAGCCGCGTCGCGAAATTGTCCGAGCCGTCGACGACCACATCGGCCTTATCGAGAAATCCGTCGACGGTTTGAGCGTCGACGCGGCGCGCCACCATCTCGACCGTGCAGTCCGGATTGAGTTGGGCGACTGCCTTGGCGGCCTCCGCGACCTTTGGCATCCCGACAGTATCCGTCGCGTAAAGCGTCTGTCTTTGCAGGTTCGACAGGGCGACCATATCGTCATCCGCGATTTTCAGCCGTCCAATACCCGCCGCGGCGAGATACTGGATCAACGGCGATCCGATGCCCCCCGCGCCGACGATAGCGACCGTCGCATCGAGTAATTTCTTCTGACCCGCGCCGCCAATTTCCTTGAGCACGATGTGCCGCGCATAGCGTTCGAGCTGGTCGTCGGTCAGGCTCATCGCAACGCCATCAGCGGCCCGTCGAGCCGAACCCGCCCGATCCGCGTTCGGTATCATCCAGTTCGTCGACTTCGGTCAGGGCGGCGCGCTGGACCGGGGCAGGGACCAGCTGCGCAATCCGCTCGCCGCGCAGCGCCGAAAAGGCTTCACCGCCGAGATTGGCGAGAATGATCTTCACCTCGCCGCGATAATCGCTGTCGATGGTACCGGGCGTATTGAGGCAGGTCACGCCATGCTTCAGCGCAAGTCCCGAACGCGGTCGGACCTGAACTTCATACCCCTCGGGGATCGCGATGGCGAAGCCGCTGGGTACCGCCATCCGGCCGCCGGGCTGCAGTGTGAAGTCTTCCGCCGTCACGACGTCCATCCCCGCTGCGCCGCCACTCGCATAAGCCGGCATGGGCAGGCCTTCGGCATGGGGCAGGCGCTTGATGCGGATATCGATCTCAGGAAAGGGCATCGGCGATCCTCTCGGCCAATTTGCGGGCGACGTCGCGCTTGGGCATTTGTGTCCAGCTCTCGACGCCATCGGCCGTGATGATGTGCACGCTGTTTTCCGCGCCGCCCATAACGTCACCCGAAACGTCGTTGGCAACAATCCAGTCGCATCCCTTGCGATCCAGCTTGGCCTTGGCATAGCCGACGACCTTGTCGGTTTCGGCGGCAAAGCCGATCAGCAGTGCCGGGCGCTTTTCGCTTCGGCCGAGGCCGGCGAGGATATCGGGATTCTCGATGAGTTCGAGGTCTGGCGGGCCACCGGTTTCGCCCTTCTTGATCTTGCGGTCGGACGTTTCGGCGCGCCAGTCGGCGACGGCTGCAACGAGGATCGCGACATCTGCGGGAAGGGCGGCATCGACGGCGGCCTGCATTTCGACGGCCGTCTGGACGTCGACGCGCCTCACGCCGCGCGGTGTTTCCAACGATACCGGACCGGAGACCAGCGTGACATCGGCTCCGAGCCGGGCCAGCGCGCCGGCAATGGCATAGCCTTGTTTGCCCGAGGAGCGGTTGGCGATGTAGCGCACCGGGTCGATCGGTTCATGTGTCGGCCCGGCTGTTACGACCGCGTGCTTTCCGGCAAGCGGCCGGGATTGGCCGGCGCCATCGCCGTCGAGCAAATGCTCGATCTCCGCGAATACCGCTTCGGGTTCGGGCAGCCGACCCTCGCCATATTCGCCGCATGCCATCGGCCCCTCGTCCGGATGGAGGACGATCACGCCGTCGTCGCGCAGCTGCTCGATATTGCGCTGGGTCGCCGCATGATCCCACATGCGAACGTTCATCGCGGGCACGGCCATCACCTGTGTGTCGGTTGCCAGTAGGAGCGTGGTCGCCAGATCGTCGGCGATGCCAGCCGCCATCTTGGCCATCAGGTCGGCTGTCGCCGGGCAGATGACGATGAGATCCGCTTCGCGCGATAGCTGGATATGCCCCATTTCGGTTTCGTTCTTGAGGTCCCAGAGGCTCGTATATACCTGCTCCTCGGAGAGCGCGGCGAGGCTCATCGGCGTGACGAACTGCGCACCGCTTTTCGTGAGCACGCAGGTCACCGCGGCGCCGGCTTTGCGGATCAGGCGGATGAGCTCGCAGGACTTATAGGCCGCGATACCGCCGCCGATCACGAGCAGGATGCGTTTGCCGTTCATGCCGGACGATGTGCGCATTCGGGCTGCGTATGTCGAGTCATCGCCCGTCCCATTCCACAAAGTCGATTTCGTCCAGCGTCAGCGGGCGATCGAGTTTGAAATGCATCGTTGCATATTGGCGGTCGACGGCCGCACCGTGTAGCTCGGCCAGATCGACGAGCGGCCAGTAGAACTCCTCTTTCTCCGTCGGGCCGTCAGACTTGTTGAGACCAATGAAGATCTCACCGGGATAGTTGAGGTGCGCGGCGCACAGATAGTGGATGAAACCTGCCCATTCCGGCAGCCTCCAGCGCGCCCCGGTTTCTGGAAACGTATCGAATACCTGGCCGTTGATCACGATCAGGTCGAAAGCACCGATCGCCGGGGGCAGAGGCTTGCGAAACTTCACGCCGCCTTCCACCCGCTCGATTCCGAAGAGCGCGATAAGATCGCGATAATGGTCGGGTTCGGGTAAATCGAATGCCAGGGTGCGATGGCCCAATGCCTTGGCTATCGCGAGAAACTGACCGCCGCCGGACCCGATATCGAGGATCGAGCATGGCGCGCGCCGATCGAGATCGAGTAGCTTGGCAAGGCGCGAGTGGATCATGAACCAGGGGGCGAGATCGATATATTTCGTCGTCGCCCGTTGGCCGTTCGCACGGATTTCGTCCGCATATTTCCGTTGGAGTGCGCGATAGCCTTCTTTGTCCACGCTGGCCGCGACGCGATCGTAAATCGCGCGCTGGCGTTCGTCCTCGATGACGGTGCGCCAGGCCGCGATACGCTCCTCGAGGGGCGCGAGCGGTTTGTACGTCTCCGGGTCCCTGTCGGGCCGCGACGGTTTCGCTTGCCGGTCTTTTCTATGCGAGCGCAGGGGCTTTACACGGAGAACCACAACCAACTCCCCGCAATACCAAGCACAGCGCCCAGCAACCCGATCAATCCATATTTGAGGCTATTGCCCGGCCCCGCGACATCGATCTTGCGCAGCGGCGGCGTTGGCGGTGCGCCGCCGCGATTCGGAATCTCCGCTTCCAGCCGTCGGACCAGTTCCGGCAGGCGGACCAGCGTTGCGATATCCTCGCGCAGCCGATCGGCGAGCGCGGCTTCGGGCCCGAGTTCGCTGCGCAGCCATTCGCTCACGAAGGGCTTGGCCGTTTCCCACATATTGATGTCGGGATCGAGACTCGTCGCGACGCCTTCGACCATCACCATCGTCTTCTGCAGCAGCAGCAGATGGGGTTGGGTCGGCATATCGAAATCGCGCGTGATCGCGAACAGGCCGTCGAGCATCTGGCCTATCGATATCTCCTTGACGGGCAGGCCACGAATCGGTTCGCCGACCGCCCGGAGCGCCGTCGCGAACTCGGCGACATTGTGATGCGGTGGCACATAGGCGGCCTCGAAATGAATCTCCGCGACACGGCGATAATTGCCCGTGATCAGACCGTAGAGAATCTCCGCCAGCCATAGCCGGGCGCGCCGGTCGATCCGGCCCATAATGCCGAAATCGATGGCGGCGATCTTTCCGTCGGGCAGAACGAACAGATTGCCCTGATGCAGATCGGCATGGAAAAAGCCTTCCGAGATCGCCTGGCGCAGAAAAGCGCGCACGAGCGTCTTTGCGATATGCGCGCGGTCGTGCCCCGCCGCGTCGAGCGCCGCGCGATCCGAAATTTTGATGCCGTCGAACCATTCGAGCGTCATGACGCGCCCGCCGGTCCGCTGCCAGTCGATCTCGGGGATCACGAAATCCGGCTCAGCCGTCATGCCTTCGGCGAGTTCGGAGGCCGATGCCGCCTCGCGCCGCAGGTCGAGTTCGCGCGCCGTCCAGCGCTTGAACGTCTCGATGGTGAGCCGGGGGCGCAAGCGGGCCAGTTCGCCGCCCATCGCCTCGACCTGCGCCGCCGCCCACTCATAGGTTTCGATATCGCGCGCGAAGATTTTTTCGATATCGGGCCGCAATATCTTGATCGCGACCGTCCGCCCGTCGGTCGTCACGGCCTTGTGCACCTGGGCGATGGATGCCGCGCCGACCGGATCGGGTTCGATGCTCGAGAATAACGCGTCGATGGGCCTGTCGAACGATTGGGCGATTGCCTCTTCGATTCGCGCGAACGGGATCGGCGGTAACCGGTCCTGCAAGCGCAGGAGATCGTGCGTTGCCTCTTCGCCGACCAGATCGGGGCGGGTCGCCAATGTCTGACCGAGCTTGATGGCGGCCGGGCCGATCGCTTGGAGCGCATCCGCATAGGCCGGCTTTTTGGGGACGCGCGCGCCGAAACGGGCGACGCGAATCATGCGTTTCACCGGCACAGGCGTCATCGGATCGCGTTCGATGCCGCTCAGCGCACCATGCCGCGCCAGCGTCCGGCCCCATTTCAAAAGCCGCCAGATATGGGTTCGCGGTCGGGTCAAATCCGGTAGCCGCTATGGATGGCGACCAGCCCGCCGAGCATGGGCTCGACCGCGCACTGAACGAACCCCGCCTCTTCGATCATCGCCTTGAAGGCGTCCATGTCCGGGAAACGGCGAATCGATTCGATCAGATAGCGATAACTGTCTTCGTCCTCGGCGAGCGCCTGGCCGATCTTCGGCACAAGCTTGTGGGAATACATGTCATAGGCCTCGGCAAAACCCGGCCAGAGCGTCGTCGAAAATTCGAGGCAGAAGAAGCGGCCGCCGCGCTTCAGCACACGATGCGCTTCGCCGAGCGCCTTCTCGATATGGGTGACGTTCCGGATACCGAAGGCGATCGTATAGGCGTCGAAGCTCTTATCCTCGAAGCTCAGCTCTTCGGCATTTTCCTGTGCCCATAACAGGCCTTCGACGCCGCGCTTCTCCGCGCGATCAATGCCGACCTGCAGCATCTCGGCATTGATGTCGGCGACCGTGATCGCCGCGCCGGAGCGGGCGAGCCGGAATGCGATATCGCCCGTGCCGCCCGCCATATCGAGAATTGCTTCATTCGCCCGCGGTTTGACGCGCCGTACGAAACGATCCTTCCACAACCGGTGCATGCCGCCGGACATCGCATCGTTCATCAGGTCGTAGCGCGACGCCACGTTGGAGAAGACGCCGCCGACACGCTCGGTCTTTTCGTCCGGCGCTATGTCCTCATAGCCAAAAGAGACGTTTTCTTCGTTCATGCCTGCCTGCCAGATGGGAAGGATTGTTCCTCTAGCCAAGCCTTGCCGTGCCCGCAAACGCATCTTAGCTGCAACGCCATGCCGGAACTCCCCGAAGTCGAAACCACCATACGCGGATTGGAACCGGTATTGCGCGGCGAGCTGTTGGTGCGCGTCGAGCCGCGCCGGCCCGATCTGCGCCGGCCGATCCCGCAGGACTTGCGCCAGCGGATGACGGGCGCGACCGTTACCGGATTGGGGCGCCGCGCGAAATACGGGCTGATCGAAACGGATCGCGGCGATACGTTGATCTTCCATCTGGGCATGTCGGGGCGCTGGCGGCTCGATCCGGAAGAAATCGGCGCGCACGATCATCTGCTGCTCGAAACGGGGAAGGGGCGGACCGTCGCGTTGAACGACCCGCGCCGGTTCGGATCGCTCGATCTTATTCCAACGGATGCGCTCCAGGACTTTGCGCCCTTCGCGGCGCTCGGGCCCGAACCGCTCGGTGCGGATTTCACGGCCGACTATCTGGCGGCGGCGCTGGCGGGGCGCACCGGGCCGATAAAGGCGCTGCTCCTCGATCAGCGGATTGTAGCCGGTCTTGGCAACATCTATGTCTGTGAAGCGCTGAACCAGGCGCGCATTGCACCCGGCACCATGGGGCGGCGGATCCGTCCGGTGCGGCTGGAACGGCTGGTAGACGCGATCCGCGAGATTATCGCGGCGGCCATAATGGCCGGCGGGTCGAGCCTGCGCGACTATGCGCAGCCGGACGGCGAGCTCGGTTACTTCTTCAAGAGCTGGCGCGCCTATGGGCGGGAAGGGGAGCCGTGCCAGTGCGGCGGCGTCATCAGACGGCGTGTCGATAGCGGTCGATCGACATTCTATTGTCCCCGATGCCAGCGCTGAAAACGCGCCCCGACACTTGACCTGACGCGCCGCGATAGCTAGGTGCCATGCGCTTTCGGTGCGGCGAATGCTGCGCCTTTTTATTTTGACATGATCGAGGTTTATTATGGCCAATACGCCCCAGGCCAAGAAACGCATTCGCCGTAACAATCGCCGCGCCGTTGTGAACACCAACCGCGTGAGCCGGATCCGCACCTATATCAAGCAGGTCGAAACGGCTCTCGAAGCCGGCGACAAGAAGGAAGCGACCGAAGCGCTCCAGGCGATGCAGCCGGAACTCGCGCGCGGTGTCGCCAAGGGTATCTTTCACAAGAATACCGCGTCGCGGAAACTTTCGCGTCTGTCCAAGCGGGTCGCGGCGCTGAAATAATCGCTGCGATTTTCGGCGATCGGCGGCGCATGGTGCCGATGGCCAATGCGAAATATTTTTTTCAAATTAGTTACACTTGGAATCTCAACGAGTCGCGCGAATTTCGAATCGCTGTGCAGTCGTCAGAGGTCATGAAATCACGTTATATTTCAACGATTTGATTGACCAATCATCAAGATTGGCGGGTCTGCGTGTCAACCCCAATTATTTCAAAAATTTGACTGTCACCCCCCTTGCTTTGGGCGCGTTAACAATTCATCAAACAGTCTCTCGGTCGGTGTCGATTCTTCCCGACCGGTGCAGTCGCCAGAACAAGTGCCATGCGAAAACGCAGGTTTTTCGCTGAGGGTTTTCTTTGTCCGGTAACTGTGAAGTCCAGGCGATGGCAGAACGCCGGACGGGGGTCAGCGAGGGTGGTGAAAAGGGGAGGACGGTCGAGTGGTGCGTGATACGGGTATCGATGAAACGGGTGCAGAGATCGCGGACGCACATGAGCCTTTCGAAGCAGCATGGGAGGCGATCCGAAACGGCCTACGACGAGACCTCGGCGCACGGACATTCGATCACTGGCTGAAACCGATGAAGCTGATCGGTTACGAAGAAGAGGCTGGGCAGGTCCGTCTCGAACTGCCGTCGCACTTTATGGCGGACTGGGTTCGCGAACATTATTCCGACAGATTGCGTTATGCGTGGCGGGCCACGGTGCCCAGCGTGCGCGAGATCGACATCGTAGCGGCCGAAGGCGCGTCGCGTCCGGCATTGTTCATCGTCGGCGAAGAAGATGTGTTGCCGCCGACCGAACAATTGTCCGGGACGAGCGGCGACAGCATCGGCACGCCGCTCGAGAATCGCTACGTCTTTTCCAATTTCGTGACCGGCACGGCGAATGAGGTCGCGTTCAATGCGGCACGCATGATGGCCGATGTCGGTGTGCCGATGTTCAGCTCGCTTTATATCCATGCCGGCACCGGGCTCGGGAAGACCCATCTTCTCCACGCTATCGGTCATGAGTTTCTGCGTCAGAAACCGCGCTCGAACGTGCTCTATATGTCGGCCGAAAAATTCATGTACGAGTTCGTATCGGCGATGCGCGACAAGGACACGATCGGGTTCAAACAGAAGCTGCGCTCGGCCGATCTCTTGCTCGTCGACGATGTGCAGTTCATCGCGGGCAAGGAGGCGACGCAGGAGGAATTCTTCCATACGATCAACGAGATAATCGCAACCGGGCATCGCCTCGTTATCAGTGCCGACCGCCCGCCGCATGAGCTCGGCGCCGTGGACAAGCGGATCGCCTCGCGTTTGGCGGGAGGGCTCGTAACGGACTTGCGGCAGCCCGATCTCGATCATCGCCGCCGGATCGTCGCCCACAAATTGGGCCAGATGCCGCAGGCCGACATGCCCAAGGACGTGGCCGATTTTCTCGCCCAGCGTTTCTCGGCCAGCATTCGCGAACTCGAAGGCGCGCTGACCAGGGTGGTCGCCTATTCGCTGTTGTCGAAGCGGCCGATCGATCTGCCCTTCGCGCAGGAGACGCTGGCGGACCTGCTGCGCCATTCGCAGCGGCGCATCACGATCGATGAGATCCAGCGCAGCGTGTGCGAGCATTACGGTATCCGCCATGCGGAAATGACGTCGGCGCGCCGCGCGCGCGAAGTGGCCCGCCCGCGTCAGGTCGCCATGTATCTGGCCAAGCGGCTCACACCGCGCTCGCTGCCCGAGATCGGGCGGCGCTTCGGCGGGCGCGATCACACGACCGTGATTCACGCGATCAAGCGGATCAAGGAATTGCGTGCAGCCGACAGCGAACTCGATTCAGACGTCCGTTCGCTGCTCCGCAAACTCGAAAATTAGGGACTGAAACGAAAAAGGGCGCGGCGCTCGATTGGAAAGCCGCGCCCTTTTCGCGTATCCTGAAGGTCGGTCTCAGCCCTCTTCTTGAGGCATTACCGTGATGCGCACCTCTTCGCCGGAATTGCCCGGGAAACCGGTGAACATTGCTTCCACCAGATTGGGTACGAGTTCGGTCAGCGCATCGTTGCGGGATCGCGCACGCGCCCTGCCTTCGAAAACGGATTCGCCGTTAGTCGCGCGATCGATTCGCAGCTCGAGTTCGCTCGTATAGAGCGTGTAGCTGCGGACATGGGGATAGCCGAAACCGCTGTCGAAAAACGGATCGTACCAGCCGAAATGATAGGGTGAACGCCAGCCCCAGGGACGATAGAAGCCCGAGCGATATCCCCAGAAACCGCGATGGAAACCGGGGCTCGTCACGACCCGTTCGCGTCCGTCGTCCACGCTATATTGCATGGTTACGACAAGCGTGGCGTCTTGCGGCGAACTCGCGGCGCTATAGCCATATTCGCCGAGCTCCAGCGCGACCAGGTTTGCATAGGTCGCGAACTCAAGGCCGCCAGCCAGCGACTCGTCGGCGGGCTGGATGTAGAAGCTCTCGCCCTGCGGCACGGGCATCTGCTGGAAACGCGCAACGTCCGCGCGGAAGGGTGTGGTGCAGGCCGCTATCGCGAGCATAGCGATGGGAGCGGCCAGGGCGAATAATCTGCGGGGCATGGCGGGTCTCCGTAACCAGTTACTGCCATTCATATAATAACGAACGGCAATATACCAACGCGTCTGAACCCTTATTGAACGTTCCGTGAACGCTTTTGCGTCTATCGCCCGCTCAAAAGGCCCAGCGCCCGATAGGCGTCCGCCAGGATCGGTGCCCCGGTTGCCACTGCTTTTTCGGCGCCGGCCTGCAGGATTGCATCGAGCTTCTTCACATCGTCTTTCAGCGCGTTGAATTGCACGGAAATCGGTTCGAGCACGGAAACGGTGAGGTCAGCGAGCGCCGGCTTGAAATCGCCAAAACCCTTGCCGGCAAACTCCGCCAATACCGTGTCCGCTTCAGTGCCTGCGAGAGCCGCGTAAATCGTTACGAGATTGCGCGCCTCCGGGCGATCCGCCAGCCCGTCCATACTTTCCGGCAGCGGTTCGGGGTCGGTTCGCGCCTTGCGGATCTTCTTGGCGATCGCATCGGCATCGTCCGACAGATTGATCCGGCTCATGTCCGACACATCGGACTTGGACATTTTCGCCGAGCCGTCGCGCAGCGACATGATCCGCGCCGCTGTCGCGCCGATATAGGGTTCGGGCAGAACGAAGGTCTCAGTGCCGGTATCGGTGTTGAATTTTTCCGCGATATCGCGCGCCAGTTCGAGATGCTGTTTCTGGTCTTCGCCGACCGGCACATGAGTGGCGTTGTAGAGCAGCACGTCGGCGGCCTGCAGAACCGGATAGGCGAACAGCGCGATGCTCGCCCCTTCCTTATTCTTGCCTGACTTGTCCTTGAACTGGGTCATGCGGTTGAGCCAGCCCATCCGCGCCGTACCGGCGAGCAGCCATTGGAGTTCGGCATGGGCCGGCACACGGGCCTGGTTGAACAGGGTCGAGCGTTCGGGATCGATCCCTGAGGCTATGAGCGCCGCCGCCATCTCCCGCGTGCCCGCGCTCAGCTCGGCCGCATCGATGGGCATCGAAATGGCGTGGAGATCGGCGAGGAAGAACAGGCATTCGCCCTCATCCTGCATCTTCACCCAGTTCTGGATAGCGCCGAGATAGTTGCCGAGATGGAGATTGCCGGTGGGCTGGATGCCGGAGACGACGCGCATCAGGGTGTGGCCTTTCGCTTGAGGAGCAAGGTTATCTTGGAGCGATCGATGGCGCCGGTCAGCGCCGCCGCGCCGAAATAGACGAGCATGCCCGCGCTGACCAGTGCCGCGATGGAGACGACGCGCTCGAAGACGCTGCCGCCGAACCAATCGCTCAGATGTGGCAGGAGATAGTATAGCAGCGCCGCCATCGCGCCGGTCGCCAGCAACTGGCTGAACAGCCGCCGGACAAGCGGCGCGTTGAGCGCGTAATGGCCGCGCTTCTGGAGGATCGCATAGAGCATGAAGACGTTGAGCCATGCGCCGATCGCGGTGGCTGATGCGATACCGACAATGCCCAGCCGGTCGATCATCAGCGCGTTGAAGGTGATGAAGAAGACGAGCACGATTGCTGCGGCATAGACGGGCGTGCGCGTATCCTTGCGCGAGAAGAAGGCCGGCGTCAGCACCTTGATCAGCACGTAAGCCGGCAATCCCGCCACCAGTGCTGCCAGCACATTGCTCGTGATGCGCGCATCCTCGGCATCGAACTGTCCGCCCAAAAAGAAGGCGTTCACGAAGGCCGGCGCACAGAGCATCAGCGCTGCCGCCGCCGGAAAGGTCAGCAGCATGGCGAGCTCGATGGCGTTGGATTGTACCCGGTCCGCCTGTTCCTTGTCGTCCGCGCCGATATGACGGGACAGGGCCGGGAGGATGGCGGTGCCCAGCGCGATGCCGATCACGCCCAGTGGCAGCTGGTTCAGCCGGTCCGCGAAATTGAGATGGCTGACCGAGCCGCTCGGCAGCTGCGTCGCGAAGAACAGCTGGACGAGCTGGCTGATCTGATAAACGCCCGCACCGAATGCCGCGGGCAGGATGATGATGCCGAGTTCTTTCACGTCCTTCGTCAGGCGGGGCCTCTGGAAGCGCAGTCTGAAACCGCTGCGCCGCATCCAGAACCATAACCAGAGCAGTTGCACTACGCCGCCCAGCGCAACGCCGCCGGCGAGGAGATAGGCGATAAATACGGTATCGCCGCCACCAATCTGGCTGCCGATCACCAGCGCCGCGATCAGAACGAGATTGAGCAGGATCGGGAAACTCGCCCCGGCGGCAAAACGCGACATCGAATTGAGGATCGCGGCCAGCAACGCGACCAGGCTGATCAGGAAGAGATAGGGAAAGGTGATCCGCGCCAGCGCGACAGTCAGCTCGAATTTTCCGGGTACCTCCTGGAAGCCGCTGGCCATGAGCCAGATGATTGCCGGCATCGCGATCTCGAACAGCGCGACGAACAGGATCAGGATCGGCACAAAGATCGACACGACTTCGCTGGAAAATTGCTCGGCGTCTTTCAGCTCGCCATCCTTGCCGAGCTTGCGGCTGAACAGCGGGACGAAGGCGGCGGCGAAAGCGCCCTCGGCAAACAGCCGTCGGAAAATATTGGGCAGCTGGAAGGCGACGAAGAAACTGTCCGCCGCCATGCCGGGGCCGAGGATCCGCGCCAGCAGCATATCCCGGACGAAGCCGGCGATGCGGCTGACCATCGTCAGTCCGCCGATCGTTCCGGTTGCCCGGATCAGGTTCATGGCGTGGGGCCGGCCCCTGCCGTCGGCCCGGTCATGCTAGGCTCAGGCCTGACCGATCTGGGAATCGATATCGACATTGTCGGAACCGCCCTGCGCGAGCTGCGCCTTCTGCTGCATATAGAGCGCGGCGAAATCGATCGGCTCGAGCATCAGCGGCGGGAAATTGCCGTCGCGCACGGTGTCCGCGAGAATCCGCCGGGCAAAGGGGAACAGAATCCGCGGCGCTTCGACGAGCAGGAATGGCTCGCGCTGCTGCTCGGGCACATTGGTCAGGCCGAAAAGTCCGGCATAGGCAAGCTCGACCTGGAAGGCAGTGCCCTGTTCCAGCTTCGCGCTGACATCCATCTTGAGCATGACTTCCCAGATATTCTCGCCCGCGCTGTCGCTGCCGATGTTGAACTGGACGTCGATCTTCGGCGTTTCATTCGCCTGGTAGATGCCCGGCGAGTTCGGATTTTCGAACGACAGATCCTTCACATATTGCGCCAGAATATTGACGCGCGGCGCATCGCCTGCCGCTCCGGCTGCTGCTTGGTCGGGGGCGTCGCCCTGTTCGTCGGCCATGATAGTAAACCTCAATTCCCTGACTGGATGGATGCGCACGAAATTGCGCGATTTCGCGATGCCCGCTAGCAGCAGGGCGCAGACAGGGCAATGGCGCTACCCGTCTTGTCAGGGGAAAGGCGGCATTGCAGTGTGGGCTTATGACCTATCGGATATTTGCTTTCGGATTGCTCCTTGCGGCCACGGCGACGGCGCCCAGCCAAGCGCAGAATGACAGGCCCTCGCCGCACGATCTGGCGATCGCGGCCGGTTATAAAGCGGCCTTTCTGTGCAGCGGCATATTCAATGCCGGGCAGACGGAAGCGGAAGTCGCCGCCGACGATCTCACCCGTATCTACGCGGCATACCGGCCGTTGATCGCCGACCTGCCCGCCGAAATCGATTCGGAACGTCAACGGGTGACCGTCCGCTTTGTCGACGATATGCCGCCGCGCGTTGCGCAATGGCGGCCCGAGCTCGGCTGCGCGCAACTTCCCACAGGTGCCGATCCCGATGGCGCGATACAGCCGGTAGAGATCGGCGCGGATATCGAAACGCCGGATTTGGCGGTAACCGATGCGCTCGCCTGGCCGCAGGGCGATAGCGATGCCGTGCGCGCGCTGCCCGATAGGGTGCAGGCCGAACTGGATAGCGTTCTCGGGTCGGCACTCGACCGCTCGACCTATGGCGAAGGGACGGAAACCACAGCCTTACTCGTCGTGCAGGACGGCCATATCGTCGGCGAACGCTATCGGACGGGCTACAATATCCATCGGCCGCAACGGACCTGGTCGGTGGCAAAGAGTATCGCGGCCACGGTGATCGGCCGCGCAGTCCATCAGGATATCGTCGATCTCGACGAACCTGCGCCCGTTCCGGCGTGGCAGACGCCCGGAGATCCGCGCGCGGCGATCGACTGGCATCATCTGCTGCATATGAGCAGCGGGTTATGGAGTCCGTTCGCGGGCAACCGGACGGACGATGTCTATTTCGGCGGGCAACTCGTAACCGATTCGATTCCTGCTTTGCCGCTGGAAGCCGTACCGGGCACGCGTTGGCGCTATGCGAATAACGACACGCTGCTCGCGGTTCGCGCCTTGCGCTTCGCGCTCGGCGATGGCGATCGGGCGCTCGCCTACCCCTTCACCGAATTGCTCTGGCGAATCGGTATGACGCGCACGACGCCGGAAACCGACTGGCAGGGCAATTTCATCCTTTCCAGTCAGGTCTGGACGACGGCGCGCGATCTGGCGCGGCTCGGGCTCCTGCATCTGAACGACGGCATCTGGCAGGGCGAGCGGCTGCTGCCTGAAGGCTGGTCCGCCTATGTCGCGACCCCCGCGCCCGACCAGCCGGAAGGCCGGGGCGGCGTCGGTTATGGCGCGCAATTCTGGCTGTTCGGTTCGGAACAGGGCCTGCCCGCCGGAACCTATGCGGCGATGGGCAATCGCGGCCAATATGTGATGATCGTTCCGGCGCGAAATGTCGTAATAGTGCGCCGCGGTTTCGATGCCGTGGGCGATGGCGAACGGTTCGATATCGCCCGTTTCAGCCGGGACATTCTGGCCGTGCTGGACGAATGATAGGGTAAAATAGCGCCTGCGGGCCATTCCCTATTTGAAACGTGCGGCTCCGAAGCCTATGTATGGCCTGAATTTTCGAGTGGAGGCCTTGTGGTCGAGATTATTCTTCTTGCGATGGTGGCCGTATTTGTCGGCCTGCGGCTGTTCAGCGTACTTGGGCAGCGGACCGGTCACGAACAGGAACCGCGGATGCCGCGTACCGTGGAGGCGCCGCCGAGCGCAGCGCCACAGCCGCAACCTGTCCCGGATATCGCGCCTGCCAGCGAGCAGGAGCCGGACGGGCTTGTCCTGCCTGCGGCGTCGGCCGGTGTTCGGAAGATCGCATCCGCCGATTCCTCGTTCGACATCAACGAGTTTCTGATCGGTGCGCAGTCGGCCTATCGGATGATCCTCGAAGCCTTTTGGAAAGGCGATCGGGACGATCTCGAGCATCTCGTCAGCGAGGAGGTCATGGAGAGCTTCAACGCGGCGATCGACGCGCGCGAAGCCGAGGGCCATGAGCTCGATAACCGGCTGATGTTGATCGAGCGGACGCAGATCGAGATGGCTGAATACCAGTCCGGCAGCGCGCGCATCACGCTGCGCTTCGATGCCGATATCGCCGGCGTGACGCGCGACAAGGACGGCAATGTAATCGCCGGTTCGCTCTCCGACGCCGTCGAGACGCACGATATCTGGACCTTCGCCCGCAATGTGCGCGATGCCGATCCCAACTGGAAACTGATCGAAACCGACGAGGCTTCGTGACCAAGCTTCGGAGCGCTGGCGCGCTCCTGCTGCTTTCCGCGCTGACCGCCTGCGCCGGCATCATTCCGCCCGCGGCCGAGCGGGCATCCCGGCCGCCGCCCGAAACCATCCCACAAACTCCCGAAACTCCACCTACGGTTCCGGCTCCGCCGACTGCCGCCAATGCGCTGGGGCAAGGCGTTAGGTCCGGGCCGTCCGTTGCATCGCTCGACATCGGCCGGCAACAGGCCGAGCGCGCGCTTGCGACCTTCCGGATATCCTGCCCCTCCCTACTCAATCGCGAAGAACAAACGGGGCTGACTGTTGCCTTCGACTGGGTCGCACCCTGCGAAGCGGCATCGTCCTGGCGCGACGATCCGGAAGATTTCTTCGCCGAATATTTCCGGACGGTGGAAGTCGGATCGGGACAGGCATTCGCCACCGGCTATTACGAGCCCGAGATCGCCGCCGCGCGCGAGCGCCGCGATGGCTATGAATGGCCGGTCTATGCGCTGCCTGACGATATTCCTCAATCCTGCGCTCCGGAATGCGGCGAGGATTCCTCCCTGACGCGCGCTGCCATCGAAAATGGCGCACTTGAGGGTCAAGGCCTCGCCATCGCCTGGGCACGCGATCTCGTCGACCTGTATTTCCTGCAGGTGCAGGGTTCGGGCATTTTGCGGCTGCCGGACGGCGATGCGATGCGGATCGGTTATGCCGGCAATAACGGCTATCCCTATACGAGCATCGGCCGTCTGATGCGCGAGCGCGGACTGCTTGGCGACGGGCAGACGACGGCCGAGGGGATCGCGACATGGCTACGCGAAAACCCTGATCGCGGGCGGGAGATCATGCAGGAAAACCGCCGCTATATCTTCTTCACCGAGGTCAACGGGCCGGGGCCGCTCGGTTCGCTCGGTCGACCGGTAACGCCGCGCGCAACAGTGGCGGCCGACCCCGATTTCGTGCCGCTCGGCGCGCCGGTCTTCCTCGATTTGGAGCATGACGTCGCCGATGGCCTGTGGATTGCGCAGGATACGGGTAGCGCGATCCGCGGCGCGAACCGGTTCGACACCTTCTGGGGCGCGGGCGACGAAGCCTATGCTATCGCCAGCGGCATGGCGAGCCGGGGCCAGGCCTATATCCTGATCCCGGCCGTATCTGCTGCGCGCTTCCGCGCCGACTAGATGGCGAAGCGCGATCTCAGCGCGGACGAACAGGCGCTCTGGAACAAGGTGATCGAAACGGTCGAGCCGTTGGACCGCGGGCCTCGGCAGAAAGAATCGGTTCGCTCCAAGGATTCACCCGGTTCCGATCTTGCCGCCTTCGCGGTGCCTAAACTGCCCGGACGCAAATCCGCGCCCGGACCGGGCACGACACTCGACGCGAGCTGGGACCGCAAGCTGTCGCGGGGCAGGGCGGAGCCGGATGTTACGATCGATCTCCATGGCCACAGTTTGAGCTCGGCCTATGACCGGCTGGATCGCGGGCTCGGCCAGGCGATAGCCTCGCATGCGCGGATCGTCCTCCTGATTACCGGCCACGCGCCCAAGGGGGAGGGCCCGATTACACGCGGCAAGATTCGCGCGGCGGTCGGCGACTGGCTCGCCGCCTCCCGCCACGCGCCCCATATCGCCGCCGTGCGCGGCGCCCATCCGCGCCATGGCGGACGCGGCGCGCTCTATATTGTCCTGCGGCGGAGACCGTCGCGGTAATCTCATCACTTGCCCACCGCATAAATTACGTTATCCGTCGTAATTCCAATCGAACAGGAGTTTGATGATGGGTAGGAAGCTTCGGGCCGTCCGCGCGTGGGTCGTCGTAATGGCCATGATGACCTGTCTGGCATTCTCGGCGTTTCCGGCGCTGGGTCAGCAGCCCGAGGACGATCCATGGCAGCCGACGGTCGATAATCCCGCTTATGCCGAAGGTCAGGGGCCGCTCGTCCTCGTCGATGAAGCGCATGGCAATTATCATACGATCGACGGCAATTTTCAGGCTTTCGCCGAATTACTCCGGAATGACGGGCTTCGCGTCCAAGGCTCGGATCAGCCGATTACCGTCGAATTGCTCGAAAATGTGGACATTTTCGTGATCGCCAATGCTCTGTCCGGCGGGCATGACGCGGAATGGCATTTGCCCATTCCTTCAGCGTTCAGCGCGGAGGAAATCGCCGTCCTCGATCAATGGGTACGCGACGGCGGGGCGCTGCTGCTCATTGCAGATCACATGCCGTTTCCCGGCGCCGCCGCCGATCTTGCTGAGGCTTTCGGTGTGATCTTCATCAACGGGTTCGCGCGCGGGCCCGATCCGGACACGCGGACCCTGACCTTCGACCTGTCGTCGGGACTGCTGGCCGACCATCCGCTGATACGCGGACGTAATGACGCCGAAGGCCTGGATTCGGTAACGAGCTTCACCGGACACGCATTCCGCGCGGTCACGCCGGTCGAGGTCCTGATGCGGATGCCTGACGACTGGGTCGTCCTGCTTCCGAGCGAGGCTTGGGAATTCGAGGACGATACGCCGCGGGTTTCGGCGCGGGGGCTGATCCAGGGTGCGGTGTTGCGGCATGGATCGGGCCGGTTCGCCGTTTTCGGCGAAGCCGCCATGTTCACCGCCCAGAGCCGTGTTCGGGATGGCGAGACGGTCCGGGTCGGGATGAATTCGCCCGATGCGCCGAACAATCGGCAATTCGTCCTCAACGTCATGCGCTGGCTGTCAGGCCTGATCGAAGACTGATCAGCGCACCCGGGGACCGATCAGGATAAGCGCCGCGCGAGCGCGTCGTAAATCCGCTCGCCAAGCCCGTCGCTCTGCAGCGGGTAGAGAAAGGGCTCGACCAGTTCCAACTCCATTAGCAGCATATTCCCGTCCGCGCCGCGCACCATATCGACTCGTGCGTAAAGCGGCGTCTCGTCGAGCGCTTCGAGCGTGCGCGACGCCGTCGCGATATCGGCAACGCTCGGCTCGCAGCGTCGCTCCCTTCCGCCATAGGATGACTGAATCCGATAGTCGCCCTCTGCGGCCGATTTGACGAGTCCGTGCGAGAATATGCCGTCGATAAAGACCAAACTCATCTCGCCCTCGCTCTGGATCGCCGGCAGGAAGGGTTGGGCCATCATCGGTTTGGGCATGTTGGGTATCGGCTCGCCGCGTTTCAGGCGGAACTGCCCCTCGGCATTCGCCCCGACCTGGCGTTTGATCACGAGATCGTCGCAGCCGAGCGCGTCGAACGCTTCGGCGATCGTGATGTCTGTCGCTCGGTCGAGCCAAATCGTCGGCACGGTTTTCATCCCGCGCGAATCAAGGCTTTTGAGATAGGTTTTGCGGCAATTCCACTGGACGATCTCACTGCCGTTGAACAATTGCGTCTGCGATTCGATTTCGGCGAGTCGCTCGAGAAAGCTGTCGAGACTGTCTTGATAATCCCATGTCGACCCGATCAGCACGGCATCGAACCGGCTCCAATCCGCATTCTCGTCATCCCAGGCAACCGCGTCGACCGTATCGCGATGGGCGGCAAATGCCGCGCCGAGGCAATCAATCATCTGGTCATGCTCGAACGCGTCGGCTCGGCGCTCGGGCGAATCCGGCAATGTCAGTCCACAGGCGAGATAGGCGATCCGCATGGGCGCGGTGCTCAGACCAAGGCGCGGCGCAGCACGCCCTCATAGATATCCGTCAGCCGATGGACGTCCGCGATTGCCACCGCTTCGTCGAGCTTGTGCATAGTCGCGTTGAGCAAGCCGAATTCCACGATAGGGCAGAGGACGTGCAGGAAGCGCGCGTCCGATGTGCCGCCGCCCGTAGATAGTTCCGGTGTTACGCCGGTGACGTGCTGGATCGACGCGCTGACGAGATCGGACAGCGGCCCGGGTTCGGTCAGGAACGCCTCGCCCGATACCATCGCTTCGAAGCGTGCGCCCGGCGCTTCCTCGTGGACGATCTCGCGCACCTTCGCGACGAGATCGTCGCCCTTGTGGTGCACATTGAACCGGATGTTGAGCCGCAAATGCGCCTCGCCGGGAATGACATTCGACGCCGGGTTGCCGACATCCACCGTCACCACTTCGAGATTGGAGGGCTGGAACCATTCGTCGCCGTCATCGAGATCGAGTTCGTGGAGCCGCGTTCCGACGCGGAACAGCCGCGTGATCGGATTGTCGCCTTCGTGCGGATAGGCGACATGGGCCTGCTTGCCGACAATATCGACCCACATGTTCACCGACCCGCGTCGCCCGATCTTGATCGTATCGCCGAGCTTGTTCTGCGATGTGGGCTCGCCGACCAGTATCATGTCGGGCCGGATGCCGCGCTCTTCCATCCGCGTCATCAGCGCGCGGGTGCCATGGACGGCCGGGCCTTCCTCGTCGCCGGTGATGATAAAGCTTAGCGTACCGGGCAGTTCTCCGACACGCACGACGGCGGCAACGAATGCGGCGATCGCACCCTTCATATCGACCGCCCCGCGCCCGTAGAGCAGATCGCCCTGCGTCTCGGCCTTGAACGGATCGGTGGTCCAGCCTTTGCCCGGCGGTACGACGTCGGTGTGCCCGGCAAAGGCAAAATGCGGGCCGCTTCCATTGTCTTTCTGGCCGCGCGTCGCGAGCAGGTTCGGCACCGGCCCGTGCGGTGGTTCGCCCGACACCATATGCTCGACATCGAAGCCGAGATCTTCGAGCGTCCCGCCGAGCAGCTTTTGCGCGCCGCCTTCCTCCGGCGTGACGCTCGGGCAGGCGATCAACTCTTCGAGCAGCGTTATCGGGTCGATTGCGTCGGTCATGACGCGCGGTGTAACGGGGTGACACCCCCTTGCCTAGCAGGAGCTACCGATGCCCAAGCTCGATCTCGATGCGATCCCACAGACCAATGCGACCGGCTATCCGCCCGACCATCGGGGCGAGGTTGCGGAGCGCTGGTACCGGCGGCTCGCGCCGGCAGGATGTCTCAGCGATTTCGGGGTCAGCCATGTCGAATTGAAGCCGGGCGCATGGTCCGCGCAGCGTCACTGGCATGAGGATGAGGACGAGTTTGTGGTGATGCTCAGCGGCGAGGCCGTGCTCGTCGACGATAGCGGCCGGACGCCGATGCGGCCCGGCGATTGCGCCGCTTTTCCGAAAAATGACGGCAACGGCCATGCGCTGATCAATGAGAGCAACGAAAGCTGCTTTTTTGTCGCCGTGGGAAGGCCAGCCGCGAGCGACTGTCACTATCCGGATATCGACATGCATCTCGAAAACGGCCGCGGCTTTCGCCGCAAAGACGGCGCCGATTTCGACTGGAGTTAGCGTCCGGGGAACCTATTCCGACGCTTCTTCATAGCGTTCGATAATCCAGGGTTCGTCCTGCGCCGCTTCGATCCACTCGCGCACCCAGCTATGGGCGAGCACGGCTTGCACATAGCCTTGGGCGAAGGGCGGCAGCTTGACCGAATAGGTCACGAATCGCGTGCACACCGGCGCATACATAATGTCTGCAGCGCAGAAATCGCCAAAGAGAAAGGGATTCTCGCCGCCATGGCGCGCGCGGGCCTGCGCCCAGATTTCGAGCACGCGGCCGATTTCGCTCGCGACCTCGCCGCTCAACGGCCGCGCGGGAAAGACCTTGCGCACATTCATTGGAAGATCGCGGCGCAGGTTCGGAAAGCTCGAATGCATTTCCGCCGCCATGGAGCGGGCCATGCCGCGCGCGCCTTCGTCTTTCGGCCAGAAACGATCGCGCCCGACCTTGTCGGCCAGCCAGTCGATAATCGCGAGACTGTCCCACACCACGGTGTCGCCGTCCCATAGTACGGGCACTTTCCCGGAGGACGCGGCAAACTCGTTGCCTTCGCGGCGCTGTTCCCACTCTTCATTGAACAGGGGAACGGTGACTTCCTCGAACGAAAGCCCGGATTGTTTGAGGGCCAGCCAACCGCGCATCGACCAGGACGAATAGGCCTTGTTGCCGATGATCAGTTTCATGCGCCGCCTTTCCGGGTTTGTTCGCTAGCCGATGGCTTGGATAACGGCTTTGCGCAGTTCGTCCACACCCAATCCCGTTTCGCTCGACGTTGCGAGGATTTCGGGATGAGCCGCGGCATGACCCTTGGCCTGTTCCGCCAGGGTCGCGGTAGTGTCCGCCAGCGCCTTGTCCTTCAGCTTGTCCGACTTCGTCAGCACGATCCGATAGCTGACCGCAGCCTCGTCCAGCATGTCCATCAGCTCGCGGTCGATATCCTTGAGCCCGCGGCGAGCATCGATCAGCAGCAACGTGCGTTTGAGGGTCGGGCGGCCGCGCAGGAAGTCATTGATCAGGTGTCGCCAGCGCTTGGCAACCTGGGGCGGCGCCTTGGCGAAGCCGTAGCCCGGCATATCGACGAGACGGAACTGCGGCGGATCGCCGACCTCGAAGAAATTCAACTCCTGCGTCCGCCCCGGCGTGTTGGATGCGCGTGCCAGCCCCTTGCGATTCGTCAGCGCGTTCAAGAGCGTCGACTTGCCGACATTGGAGCGCCCGGCGAATGCGACTTCCGGCAGGTCTGCCTCGGGGATGAATTCGAGCGTCGGCGCGGATTTCAGAAAATCGATGGGCCCGGAAAATGTCTTCCGGGCCATCTCTTCGAGCGCGGCCTGATCGGTCATTCTCCGCCCTAATCCTTGGCCATCTTCGCCTGCTCCTTGAGCCGCGGATCGCGGCTATAGAGCCATTTCTGCTGGGCGATGGTGAGGAGGTTTGACGTTACCCAGTAAAGCTGCAGGCCGGCCGCGAACGGCGCCATGATGACCATGAAGACCCAGGGCATGATGCCGAAAATCTTCTGTTGGGTCGGGTCCATCTGCGCCGGGTTCAGCTTGAACTGCAGCCACATCGTGATGCCGAGCAGGATCGGCAATATGCCGATGGCAAGCCAGCTCGGCGGCGTGAAGGCGAGCAGCCCGAACAGATTGACCGGGGTTAGCGGATCGGGTGCGGACAGGTCCTGCAGCCACAGCGCGAAAGGCTCGTGCCGCATCTCCACCGACAGCAGCAGCACCTTGTACAGCGCATAGAAGATCGGGATCTGCAGGAAGATGGGCAGGCAGCCCGCGAGCGGGTTGACCTTCTCGCGCTTGTACAGCGCGAGCACTTCCTCCTGCATCTTCGGCTTGTCGTCTTTGTAGCGGTCCTGGAGTTCTTTCATCTTCGGCTGCACGGCGCGCATGCCCGCCATGGACGAGAACTGCTTCTGCGCGATCGGGAACATCAGGCCGCGCACGACGAACGTCATCAGGATGATCGCCACGCCGAAATTGCCGACCGTCGTGAACAGCCAGCTCAGGAGATAGAAAAGCGGCAATTCGAACCAGTAGAACCAGCCCCAGTCGATCGCCCGGTCGAGCTGGTTGATTCCCGCTTCGACCTCGTAACGTTCAAGCAGGTGCGTTTCCTTGGCCCCCGCGAAAAAATGGGTTTCGGTCGCCAGCGCGCGGCCTGCCTCGATAACCGTGGGCTGGCCGGTGAAGACCGCCTGATAGCGGCCGTTGGGCAGCGCCATGAATGCAGCATCCACCGTGCGGTCGCCGGCCGGAGCCAGCGCGCCGAGCCAATATTTGCCGTTGAAGCCCAGCCAGCCGTTCTGCAGCGTGAAACGCTCGCCCGCAGAGCCTGCTTCGTCGAGATCGCTGAAATCGAGATCGCGGTGGAGGACATCGTCCCAGAAACCCGCCGGGCCGGTATGGATCAGCCAGGTGTCGGGATCGGGCACCGTGCCGCTGCGCATCTCGCCCTGGTGCATCAGCAGCGCATAGGGGCGAGCGCTGATCGGCGCGTCGCGGGTATTGGATACGCGCTGGCCGATAGTGAAGAGAAAGTCTGCATCGACCTGCAGCTCGATTTCGAAAAGCTGGCCGGTGCCATTGCGCCAGCTCAGCGTGACCGGGCTGTCGGGCGTCAGCCGCTCGCCATCGGCCTGCCAGACCGTATCGCCGGTCGGCATCTCGACGCCTTCGCTTGCCCAGCCGAAATGCGCGAAATAGCTTTGCCCGGTATCGTCGGGCGCGAGCAGACGGATGGGCGGCGAATCTTCTGTATTCTCTTCGCGATAATCGAGGAGAACGAGATCATCGATTCGCGCGCCGCGCAGGTTGATGGAGCCTTCGAGGCGGGGCGTTTCGATGGCGATCCGCGTCGCTTCGTTCTCGACGAGAACATCCTGGACGTTGCGCACCGCCTCCGCTTCGGGGGCAGGCTCGTCGGCCCCGGGCAGGACGACATCGGCTTCCGCCGCGGTCTCGGGCGCGGGTTCAGGCGGCGGCGGCGCGACCTGCTCCGCCACGAAGCTCCAGCCGATCAGCACTATCGCAGAAAGCACGATCGCCAGGATCATGTTGCGCGAACTATCCACCGCAATTCCCCATTCTAATCAATCTCATATTATGGAACCGGATCGTGACCCGACCCGCCCCAGGGATGGCAGCGCAGGATACGCCGAAGCGCCAGCCAGCTGCCCTTGAATGCCCCATAGCGCGTCCAGGCGGTGATCGCATAGGCCGAACATGAAGGTTGGTAACGGCAAGTCGGCGGCAGGATTGCCGAAGGGCCGATCTGCCAGAGCCGCGCAAGGCCGATGAGCAGTTTCGCGATCATCGGCCGACGCGCTCGAGCGCCGTGGAAAAGTCGGCGCGCAGCGCTCCGAAATCCCGCTCGACGCCGCCCTTGCGGCCGATCAGCACATGATCGGCACCGGTAATCCCGTGTTCCGGAAGGATTTCACGGCCAAGTGCGCGGAAGCGCCGCTTCATCCGATTGCGGACGACGGCGCCGCCGATCTTCCTGGTAACGGTAATGCCGAACCGCATCGTGTCGTCGCCATCCTCGCGGTCGCGGACCAGCAGGACGAATCCGGGCATGGCTGCGCGTTTGCCGCGATTGGCGGCGAGAAAATCGCGTCTTTTGGTTAGCGTCGCCACACGGGGCGCAGACACCGCCTTAGGCGGACAGCTTCTTGCGGCCCTTGGCGCGGCGTGCGCGCAGCACGTTACGGCCGCCGACAGTTGCCTTGCGGGCCCGAAAACCATGCCGCCGTTTGCGCACGAGATTGCTCGGCTGAAAGGTGCGCTTCATCGCTCAATTCCTCAAAAACTGGAACAAAAAGGGCCGCGCCTTTCGGGCGGCCTCAAATCTGAACGCGGTGCTAGTCGAAGCCCCGCTCAAAGTCAATCAGCGCCTTGCTCTTCGCGCCTGCGGCGAATGCGTCTCAGCGTGCTCTTCCGGCGCATCGCCCAATCGACCCATTCGCCCTTTTTCGGATGCTTCACCTTGAGCCGCGCATAGAAGCGCCGGACGATGGCGGAATTCTTCAGCATCAGCGGAAAGCCGATGGCGAACATGAAGATGCCGCCGGGCCCAGGCAAAAGTCCGACGATCGGCGCGGTGATGACGAGCAATCCTCCTATAACCGTCAGGACAAAACGGATTCCGGCGCGCTTGTCGGGCTGGCTAGAGATGGCTTGCTCTTTCACACATGCGAATTGGGTACGGCACTCTATGTGAACAAGAGATGTGACCGAATAGAGGCTTTTACTCGACTCTTGCGGCGGGGCGTGTCAAAAATAGAACAAACAGTGAATATGAGGGGGTGGTAATGGTCGCTCATGTCGCGACTACGGCTTATTTGGGGCTCGAAGCGCGCGCCGTGGAGGTGCAGGTGCAAATCGCGCCGGGCGTGCCGGCCTTTAATCTTGTGGGCCTCCCGGACAAGGCGGTAGCCGAGAGCCGGGAGCGGGTGCGCGCTGCGATATCGGCCATCGGCCTGGCGCTCCCGCCGAAGCGCATCACGATCAATCTCTCGCCGGCCGATCTCCCCAAGGAGGGCTCGCATTACGACTTGCCGATAGCGCTCGGCTTGTTGGGCGCGATGGGCGTGATCGATGCGGAGACGCTGGCCGGTTATGTCGTGGTCGGCGAACTGGGGCTCGATGGCCGGGTCGCGCCGTCGCCCGGGGTGCTGCTCGCGGCGCTCAACGCGTCGGCGCGCGAACTCGGACTGATCTGCCCGGCCGCGCAGGGGGCCGAAGCCGCCTGGGCGGGCGATATCGAGGTCATCGGCGCGCCGGATCTTCTGTCCCTGCTCAACCATTTCAAAGGGACGAGCCAGTTGCCGCCGCCCGTTCCCGGGGATGTCGAGGACCCCGTGGCCGGGCCGGATTTGCGCCAGGTGAAGGGGCAGGAGACGGCCAAACGCGCGCTCGAAATCGCGGCGGCCGGCGGGCATAACCTGTTGATGTCCGGGCCTCCCGGATCGGGCAAATCGCTGATGGCGGCGTGCCTGTCCGGCATCCTGCCCGAGCTGACCGCGGCCGAGGCGCTGGAAGTATCGATGGTGGCGAGCGTCGCGGGCACGCTGGAGGGTGGTAAACTGGCGCGCAACCGGCCCTATCGCGCGCCGCATCATTCCGCATCGATGGCGGCGCTGGTCGGCGGCGGGCTCAAGGTGCGGCCCGGCGAAGTGAGTCTCGCGCATCTCGGCGTGCTGTTTCTCGACGAGCTGCCCGAATTCCAGCGCCCGGCGCTCGATTCGCTGCGCCAGCCGCTCGAAACCGGGACAGTGTCGATCGCGCGCGCCAATGCGCATGTCAGCTTTCCGGCGCGCGTCCAGCTCGTCGCGGCGATGAACCCGTGCCGCTGCGGCCATTTGGGCGATGCGGCGCTGGCCTGCTCGCGCGCGCCCAGATGCGCGGCCGATTACCAGGCCAAGATTTCCGGCCCGCTGCTCGACCGGATCGATCTGCATGTGGATGTGCAGGCCGTCTCCGCCGCCGATCTGACGTTGCCGCCGGCAGCGGAGGGCTCGGCCGACGTCGCTGCGCGTGTTGCCGCGGCCCGCGCGCTGCAGACGGAGCGTTTTGCCGACGAACCCGTGCGCACCAATAGCGAGGCCGATGGCGAGCTGCTCGATTCCGTGGCGACACCCGATGATGCGGGCCGCAAGCTGCTGGGGCAGGCGGCCGAGGCGATGCGGCTGACCGCGCGCGGCTATTCGCGTGTGCTGCGTGTAGCGCGCACGATCGCCGATCTCGCCGGCGGCGAAACCGTCGGCCGCGTCCATATCGCCGAAGCGCTCAGCTATCGCCGCCAGCCGCCGCGGAACTGAATAAGCGACCCTCGATGACTTGCGTCACAGCGCGTTTTCCCGGAATTAGCAACAATTCGGCTCAAGACCGAAGGGGCGCATGATCTTTTTGGGGCAAGGAGAGACTCATGGAATGGATGTTCATGCCGATCCGGCGCTATGCCGAGTTTGGCGGCCGATCGCGGCGGATGGAATATTGGATGTGGGTGTTGTTTCAATTCCTGCTGAGCATCGTCTTTTTCATTTTGATGTTCGCGGTCGGCGGCGCAGCCATATTGGCGGTCGGCGACGATCCGACGGCCGCGATCGCAGCGGGCGGTGCGATCATCGTCGTGTATCTGCTGATGCTGCTCGTTTCGCTGGCGCTGTTCATACCTGGCCTTGCCGTTACCGTGCGGCGTCTGCACGATACGAACCGGACCGGCTGGTGGATATTGGCGCCGCTGGGCGGATATATTCTCGCTTTTCTCGGCGCGGGGATGGAATCGACCGCCATTTCCCTGGTCGGCTTGCTCGCGGCCTTTGCAGGCGCGATCGCCGTGCTGGTCTTCATGTTCCTGGACGGTACGTCGGGTCCGAACCAATATGGCGAAGACCCGAAAAGCCGGGGAACGGCCGATACATTCGCCTGATCGGCGGAGAGCCGCTTGCGGAGTGCCGAACGCTCGGCTAATCGGCTCTCCCTACTACGGGCCTCTGTGGCGGAATTGGTAGACGCGCTCGACTCAAAATCGAGTTCCTTCGGGAGTGCCGGTTCGACTCCGGCCAGAGGTACCACAGGGATTTGTTTGTCAGACCGTCCGCCGGGACGTTTCTGACAATCGAAATCTAGAAACCGAGATCGCGGAAGGTTTGCTGGTCGAAGCGCAGGCGGAACGTGACATAGGGCCCATCGCGTGTGTAGCGGGCGGCCTCGAAGTCGCGGTCCTCGAAACCCGTTACATTGTAACCAACTGAAATCCATGTATTTTCAACAGGGCTGATACCGATATTGGGGCCTACGGACCAGGTCCAGGCGCGCCCGCCATTGCCTTCGCGCACGCTGGCCGATGCTCCCACATCGATCGTTTCAGACAGATCGAACCGCGCGTCGGCGCCGAACAGATTGCTCCAGCCCTCGACATCGGCGGTGCCGAAGCGATCGGAGACATAGCGTGTGCCCCAGAAGAAGGTGAACTCGCTGCGGTCGAGCCAGTCGTTTCCACCGAACATGCTGAGCACGGATGCGGTCGGCGAATAGTTGAGCGAGAAGCTGTTGACGATGCGGCGCGAGCGCTGGTCGCCATTGACGAGCAGCGGCGCACTGCCGACCGGGCCGGGCTGGCCCGCAACGGCATTGGTGATCTCGTCGCTGCGCAGCTCGAGTTTGTTGAGGAACGACCAGTCGCTGTAGGCCGGGCGATGGGCGATTGATATCTCGAGGGAGGTGACTTCGCTGGTCGCGCCGCCATTCTGTTCGGCGCGCAGCCAGGAGAAGGCGCCGCCGACGGCACTGCCTTCGCCGATCTGGCGGAGCAGCGAGGTGGTCAGGCCATAGCGGTTCTCGCGTTCGCCATCGCGATATTCGGCGCGGCCGGCCCAGCTCCAGCGCTCTCCGCGATAGGTCGCGCCGGCGGTCACGGCCGTGAAATCCTCGGTGAGGATAGGGTTGGCACCGTTGCCGATAAAGCCGCCGCTCGCAACCGGTTGCGCCGGGTTGAGTACGGTGTCCGGGTCGATCCCGCCGTTCAGCGTCTTGTTGCCGTCGAGCGAGAAGTCGAGCGACCAGTTTTCGTCGAGCACGAGCGACTGGGCGAAGCCATAGGCGGCGAAGGTGCGCGGACCATATTCGGCGATATCCTGCTGGTTGCCCGCAAGCGAGATGCGCGCGCCCGACCAGGGCGCAAGGTCGAAGCCGACCCGGGCGGTGCGCGCGTCCACCGTATCGCCATCGGCGATCTCATAGCCGCCGACCAGCGTCAGCCAGTCGGTTGCCGCGAAACGCGCGGTGAACTGGTGGCGCGCCGGGAAGTCGATGCTCTCGGCATCGTCGAGCGCAAATTCGGTCTGCGCGTCGAGCGTCAGCCGATCGCCAAAGAGCCTCTGCGTCGCGCCGAGCTGGAGCAATGTGGATTCCAGCGTCGAGCCGTCGCTGAGTTCGTCATTGCTGTAGATGATTCCGACCCGGCTATCGGTCGAACCGCTGCCATATTCGAGCAGGGCACGACCCGCGATCCGGCGGGCACCCGTGGTCAGGAAGTCCTCATGCCAACCACTTGCCGCGAGCGAGAGACTACCGTCGATCCGGACCCGTCCGTCGAAACCTAGCTTGCGCGTGCCTGTTTCCGCGCCGCTCAACTGGCCGACGCCGAAATCGGCTTCCTGTTCGCGCGCATAGGCGAGGATGTCGATGTCCGAACTGTGATGTTCGGCCTCGATGAGCCAGGCCGTTGCAGTGCCGGGGTCGTCTTCGTTCGGACCGGCGCCCCTGCCCGGGTCGCTGTTGCTTGCGGCGAACTCCGCGCGGATCTCGGTCGAGTCGCTGGGCCGCCAACGCACATCGATGCCGCCCATATTGGTCTCGCGTTGATTGTCGTCGTCGCGCAGCGCGGTGATCCCGATACGCAAGCGCTGGTTCGCCGTATTCCAGGTCACCCGGCCGCCGGCATTGATGCGTCGCGCCGCCACGCCATCGACTTCATACTCGACGACGATGATCTGCGGATTTAGCGCCGAATCGCGACTCAGGATCGGCTCGCGGAACCGGATCGTGCCATTGAAGTAATCGATATCGTAATCGATGTGCCGGACGAGCGGCCGGGTCGACAGGACGATGTTCGAGCGCAGCCGATCGCGGACCTCGATCGAGATGCGCTCGCTGTTCGCCAGGATCTGCGTACTGCCGATGGCATAGGGTCCGGTCAGGCCGGTGCCCTGAATCTCGACGCGCCGGAAGCGATAGGGCGTATCCGCGACGAAAGCGGTCGCCGACACCCGTTCGTTGCGGAATTCGGCACGCGCGCCGTTGAAGCTGCGATTATAGCGGGCAAGCTGGGTCTCGTCGAAGCCCGTCTCGTAGTCGCCGAACATCGCATAGAATTGCGGCCGCTCGAGCCGGAGATAGAGACGGCGGACGCTGGCCGCGTCAAACCGTCGCTCGGAGCGGTCCGCATAGATCGTGTAATATTGGTTGGGATCGATAATCCCCTGGAAGCGCGTTTCATCGCGCTCCGCGTCGCTGTCATAGGCAAGCGTCATGAGCCACTGACCGGTCACGCGGCCGCGGGCGTATAGCGCGACCCGTGCATCGGTATACCAGGTCTCCTCATCGGCGCCGATCTCTTCCAGATTGCGGTCGAGATGGTTGAAGCCCACTGTCCCTGCCGCAAAGCCGACGATGGTCCAGGGCCGGTCGCCGGGTTCCAGCCAGGTTTCGATCCGCTGCTCCCGCGTCACTTCGCCGTCGCGGAACGGGAAGGTGACCGAGAGGGTGCCGCTGACCGTCGTCGGTTCGAGCTCGATATAGGCGATGCCCTCATCGCCCTCGACGCGCCATACGGGTGCGGCGCGCTCGAGGCCGGCGAGCTGGCGCGCCTGTTGTGCGTCAGCCTCGACAGCCGGAAAATAGGGCGAGGGAACGGAGAAGTCGCCGGTCAGCCCATGATGGACGGGGCGGCCGTCGCGGTCGGTCAGCCGCACGGCGATCAGCGGACGGGACACGCCGTCGGCGATAAGCCGCGATCGCTCCGGCACCAGATGCGCGCGGCTCGATGCCGATACCACGCCACTGGCTGACCGAAACGGTGCCCGCCGCGTTGGTCCGCAATCCTTCGAACGCGACAGATGCGACCGGCTCGCCGTTGAGCGACAGGCGCACCGTCTGGCCGGGCGCATGCTTGATCGCAACGCGGATGACACGGGCGCGCGGATTATGGTCGGCGGCCGGAAACAGCCAGGCAATGCCGGGCTCTTCGCCGTCCAGCCAGTCGCGCTCCCCGCCGGCGGCTGCGATGTCGGACAGCGGTTCAGGGCGCGCCACGGGCGCCGAGGCGCTTTCCGGCGCTTCACGGGGCTCCACGGCCCGAACACGGAAATCGGCGCGATACAAACCACCGCCGCGACCCTCGACGAAGCGCGAAAAGGCGCGGCCGGCCGAGCGCGTATTGCGCGCGCAATCCACGGCCGCGCGATCCAACGGAAGCGTCGATTCATCGATCTGGACGACATGGAGACCCGGCGTCACGGCTTCGAAGTGATAGCGGCCGTCCTCGTCGGTGACGGAGTAGCTGCCATCCTCCATCATCACGCGCACGCCCGGAACGCCCGTAGCGGTCCGCGGATCGACGCCGCATCCGCCCTCGGTAATCCGGCCGATTATCGTCATCCGGCTGGCGATCGTTTCACGTTCGATCCGGACAGCGGCGTCCACCGTGTCGCTGACCTGTCCGCGATCGTCTTCCGCGCGTGCGCTGTTGATTGCGTCCCCGGCGCGCGCCTGTGGCAACACCTCGGTGATATAGGTCAGCGTTGCCGCAGCGCCCGCAGCGAGCGGCGGTACGCGGACGGAAAATTCGCGGCCATCGGGCGTAATTTCGACGCCGGTTGCGATCTCGGCGCCATCGAGCCGAAGCGAATCCGGTCGCAATCGCAATTGCGATGGCAGCGTGTCGCGAATGGTGATCGGCCGGGTCGGCCGCGTCTGATCGGTACTGCTGACACGGATGCTGAACAACACGGGGTCGCCCGGTTGCGCGAGTTGGCGCGACGCTGCCTTTTCGACGCTGAGCGGTGCCGTCGGCTGGTCGAGTGGAATGTCGATCTCGATCGACGAAGGGCCGCCAATGACGAAAGCATCGCCATAGGAACCCTGGACAATGTCATAGGGATTCCCCCGAGAATCGACGAAAGCCGCAAGCTCGCGCGGCTCTGCCTGCGAAATCCCGGTATAGGGATCGGGAGGTTCGACGATCAGCCGGTATCGCCCGGGCGGCACGACCGCGAAGAAGAAATCGCCCGGTCCGGGATCGTAAGAAAGCCCGCGACCGTCGGTGACCGATTGGCCTGTAACCACGGTTGACGGAAAGTCCGAAAAACCGTCATTCCCGAAAAGTTGCACCGGCTGGCCGGTATCGGCGTCGACCAGCGTAACTCGGGCGCCATTGACCGGATCGCCCGTTTCGCTGTCGAATACTGTCGATCCGAAGCTCTCGAGGACATCGACCACGAGTTCGCGGAATTCGCGCACGCCGTTTTCGCCGCTCGCCGCGATCCGGAGTTGCGAACCGGGGACAACGGAGAGCTCGCAATTTTCAGGCGTCGCCTCGGGCGGAACGGCTACCGTGTATATAAAGCCGGTAAAGACACCGGTATCCGCACCAGTCTCGACAAGGCGGATACGCTCCCGATCGTCTTGCTCGGTTTCGATAATGATTTCATAGGTTTCCGCCGCATCGGGATTGCGGTTCGCGCCATCGAATTCGACCATGAACACCAGCGGTTCGCCAGGACGAATGGCCGACGCGCCGCTAACGGTAGCGGGCGCGATCGGCTGACCGATAAAGGTTTCGCCAAGCGGCGGCGAGACGAAGGGCGGCGTTGCCACGCAGTTCGTGCCGTTCAGCACGATTTGTACGCCGCCGCCTCCATCTCCGGGGCCAAATTGGAACAATCCAATCTCCGGGGGTGCCCCACCTATCGGCTCGACCTCGAGGTCGACCTGGTTCGAGGGCCGGCGAACCCGTTCGCCGCCTTCGTCCCACTCGGCATAGGCGATGTTGCTGATCGTCTGGGCGTGCGCGATCGAGCCCGCCGGCGTCCATAGCGCAGCGAACAGTGCAAATATGGTTGCACATGCCAAGAGGACCGGTTGACGCATCACCTTGGGCCGTGGACGCCCGGTTATCCGGCGTCCGTGCCCATTCCGCCTAGTCGATTACCGCGCGGAAGGTGACGATCTCTGTCGTCCCCGCGGATACCGTGCCCAGCGTGGCCGAGACCGTGCCGGCAGAGAATGATCCGCCAGCCGAACCGCCGCTATTGTCGCAGCTCGTCAATATGTCGTCGGCCGTGTTTCCGGGCGTTCCATTATCATCGATCGTCGCGGATCCGCCGATCACGATCGACGACGCCACGAACGTCGTGTTCGCCGGCAGTGGATCCGAAATCGCAACATTCGTCGCATCCGCGCCCCCCGCGGCGTTGGTCACGGCGATACAATATTCGACGGTGGCGCCCGGAATATTGTAGAATTCCGTAGCGCCGGCGATCGGATAATTGGCCCCGAGAATGCTGCTGGCTTTCAATGCGCTGAGCGCGGCGGCCTGCACCGTATAATCATCGTCATCGAAAGCGATTCCGTCGAAAACGCCATCGGCATCGGCGAACACGGTGTCTTCGCCGGCGGTGTTGCCGCCAGACGTTTCGGTGATCGCTGCGCCTTCGGCGCCGGTTACCCCGTCATTGCCCTCGCGCGCGGTGCCGGTGAGCGTCACATCGGCGACATCGCCGGTTGCGCGACCGAGCGGCACGTCGGCGACGATGAACACACGGCGCGTTTCGTCGCGGTCCATTTCGTCGAGAAATCCGACTATCGGCGAATCTGCGGCGCTATCGAACGTGCCGTCATTGTTCACATCGACAAAAATCTCGACATTGTTCATGTCGAAATTGTCAGTGCCGCCATGGGCGGCGGTACCGCCGACGATCTGCGAAGCGACGAGACGAATGTCGATGATGTCGTTCGACGAGTTCGTCACGAGAAACGCGGTGACCGCGTTCTGCTGTCCAGGTGAAACCGATGTCGTGGCATTGCCCTCTTCGGCAATCACGATGTTGATCTTTCGATCGACGGTCAGTGTGTCGGATGCGGTAATCGCATTCTGCCCGACACTGCCGACCTCATAGTTGACCGTGACCGTGTTCGTAATCGTCGACCCGGCGGCGGTGCCTTCCGCATATACGGGGCTGGCGGCCAAGGCCGCGAGCGTTACACCGCTGACAGAGACGAAATACTTCGTCATTCTTTTCATTGTCTTAGTCCTGTGTCTGTCATTCCTTGCACCTTTCACCCCCCGGTCCGCAGGTACATTTGGCGGTTTCATGTGCGGCTATCTGACGACGCCGCGAAATCTGAGTTGTCCGGATGCTCCGGGCGCGATCGGCTCGGTCAGCGTCCATCGAATATGCGTGACATCGACCGGCTGCGCGGCGCGATCGACGCCGCCGTCGCTGGCGACCCTGAGTTCGGTCAGCGGTGCGAAAACCGTGCCGCCGTCGACCGAGTAAACGGCGCCGCCGTCGATCGCTTCGACGAATGCGACGGCGTCCGGCATCGGATTGGTGACAACGAAATTTTCGGCCGGTTCGGCGCCGGCATTTTCATAGCTCAGCACGAAGACGAGGCTGTCGCCGGGCACAACGCGCGTCGGTTCTTCGACCACAACAGTGACACTGCCATCGGCTTGTTCGACGCTGCGTTCGACGAAAACCTCGCTATCCAATGCAACCTGGTTGGCCAGAAGGGCACCGACGGGCGCGATGAGCGCGAACAGTGCGATAAGATACTTCATAATCACTCTCCGTCAGTCGATAACGACTTGAAATTCAATGATATTGCTTGATCCACCGGCCACGGTTCCGAGTACGACGGAAATGCCGCTGCCATCGAAGGCGCCGGCGTCCGCGTCGGCGGCATCGGTCAAGCCGCCGCCGTCCAGCGTGATGCTGCCGTTGACATATGTGGTGTCGTTGGGGATCGCGTCGGTGATCACGACATTGGCGAGCGACCCGCTGCCGGTCGCTTCCGCAACCAGGCGATAGGTGACGATTGCACCGGGGATTTGGGTCGCGCCGCCGAAGGGATCGGCCACTGTTGCCGATTTGGTCAGATCGAGATCGGCATCGAGAATCGCATAGAAGCCGCTGTCGGCAGCCGTGGCGCCGGTGGAGCCGACGACTGCGTCGCCGCCGCCGTCTCCTTGCCCCGCAAATACTGTGCCGGGCGTTCCGCTGCCGGTTGCTGCGGTGGCCGTCAGCTGAACTTCGCTGCGCTCGCCGTCGGATGCCACCGGGAGATCGCCGAGAACGAAGACGGTGATGCTCTCTTCCGCGGCCAAAACCGGCGGAGAGCCCGCATTATAGAGTGTGTCGGTTCCGGCATCATAGGTTCCGTTGCCGTCCGTATCGACAAAGAGGGTGACGGCGTCGGGATCGAAATCGTCGCCGGCGCGATTTGGATCGACTGTCAGGGCTGCGGCCTCGGGCCCGTTCCCGCCATTGGTGACGGTAAAGGCCAAAACGACGCCGTCCTCATCGGGGGCGGCGATGACGTCGCCCGGATCCGCCCAGGTGACGGCAATGTCCAGCAGTTCGTCGACGATGAGCGATACGGTGTTCGAATCGACGGTAACGGTGGATCCGCCATCATCGTACGACGCGGTCGCCGTATTTTCGATGGGCGTGCCGGCCGGGGTCCCTGCGGCATGCGCGGCGGACGCAATAAAGAGCGGGCTCAGTGCACTCAGCCAAAGCGCAGGGCGCATTCTCTCAGATATCGAATATTGGCGTCGACAGGTCGACATTCTTAAAATCCCCCGGAATGAAAATCATTTCCGAGGCCGTAGATGCCGTATTAACGCTAATAAGCCGTAAACCACGAAAGGTTTTCGGGAACTTTTGTCTGATTTTGACGTTTGGAGCCGAATTTTTCGAAATCCGGATCGAACGATTAATAACTTCTATTTGAGCAGGGTAAACAAAGGGTAAATAGAATTGCGATGGCAGACAGGGTCAATATCTGTCCGCTCTACTTCGCTTGACAGGTGACAACGCCTCCCCTAACTCGCGCGTCTTCAACGCCTCACGCGGGTGTAGCTCAGTTGGTTAGAGCGCCGGCCTGTCACGCCGGAGGCCGCGGGTTCAAGTCCCGTCACTCGCGCCATTTTCCAGTTTCCATCCACATCAGCAGCGGCTTGAGCGGCAGGATCCATACGATCCCCGCCGCGAGGTAGATCGGCGCCTGGATCAGTGCCGGCAGCCGCCCGATCGGCCCGGACGCACTGGCGACGATAATCGCCCAGACGATAATGATCGCGATGATCAGGAATGCCCCGGCGGGCTTGCGCCAACTTGGCGTCATGACGTCATCTCCAAAATTCGATCCGGCGTTGCGATATAGGCGAGCGGTTCGTCCCAGGGATCGGCGGGGAGTTCGTCCGCGATCTGGCATTCCCAGGCAAGGCCGATTGCTGTGACACGCCCATTTTTGCGCATCTTCTTCAGCGCTCGATCGAAATGCCCCTGGCCTTGGCCAAGCCGGTTGCCGTGCCTGTCGGCCGCGACGAGCGGCACGAACACCGTATCCGGCACCAATATCGGACTATTCGCTGTCGGTTGCATCACGGCAAACGGGCCGCGTTCGAGTGTGTCCGACCTGGCCCTGAATTCCATCTCCGAGCCTCGCTTTTCGAAATAGGGCAGGGCGATGGCATGACCCTTGGCATCGCAATGCGATAGGAGCTTCGACGGATCGATTTCTGACGTCATGGCGGCATATCCTCCGATGCTGCCTGCTACGATTCCCGCACCCAAAAGGCGATCCGTCAGCCGATGCTCCAAATCGCATATTTCGTCTTTATTTAATGAAAAAACAAATGACTGACGCTTATTCTTAAAGCATTTTCTCAATTCATTCTTGGTCATGATGCAACCTGCTCGGGTGGCGGGGCCGCCATGGCCGTTTGCCCGAAAATCCTCTGACGCCATTAACGTCAGGTGGGCGCCATATGCACCGGGCCCGAACCCTATTTCAGATTCCGCAACCCGGGCAGGGACAGCTCCCTTGGATGTTGTATCGCCTCAGGGATAATCGCAAAGGCGCGTACCGGGCAGCGCCCGCCGCCTATGATCTAGGAGGGCTGGGCGTCCGAAGCAAGATCGTCGCCAAGCGCGGTCAGCCGATCGGCGAGTTTCTCCAGATCATCCAAAGCGTCGGCCGGCAGACCCGCAGTTGTACGCATCTCGTCCGCCTCATCGGCAAGAAGCAGGGCCGCGAACAGCAAAACCCGGGCTTCGCCCATATTGCCGCCGACAGCCTGCTGCGCATGAGCGGTTTTCGCGTCGACGATCTTGCCCAGTTTCATGAGCCGTTCTTCTTCGCCGTCGCGGCAGGCGACGGTATAGCTGTGGCCGGCGATGGTGAGATGGACTTCAGCCATTATTCGCATGCTCCGCCTTGTCGATCAGCTGGTCGAGCCCCGCCAGCGTCGATTCCGCGCTTGCCTTCAGTTGCACATATTTTTGCTGAAGCGCCTCATATTCTGCCTCTGAAACGCCGGTGCCGCCGCTTTCGCCAGCATTCAAGCGACTCCGCAGCCGCTCGATTTCTTCGTCTTTCAGGCGGCCGATATCGGCCGAATCCGCTTTCAGTTTGGCGATCGTCCGGTCGCGATCCTCCAGGGCTGCTCGTGCTGCTTCGAGTTCGGCCTCGAGTTGCGGCGACGAATCCGCATCTGGTTGCGGCGTAACGCGAGCGCTCCCGATCTTTTCGGCAGCCTGCTCGATCTTCGCAATGACGCTGGCGAGCCGTTCCTGGTCCATCGGCTTTGCATAGCAGGAAAGTGCTTCCCGGCAAGCCTGTGAGAGCGACGGTTGACGATGAGTGCAGGACAGACCAACTGATCGCGCGCGCCTGCGAATCGCGAGGCGGTCCGCCGGTTCGCTTCCGGAGCCGGCCCGGCGGAAACAGGGGAAACCGTATGACCGTCACCCATATCCAGCTTGCCAACGCCATCCGCGCCCTCTCCATGGACGCGGTTCAGGAGGCCAATTCGGGGCATCCGGGCATGCCGATGGGGATGGCGGACGTCGCGACAGTTCTCTTCACAAAATATCTGAAGTTTAACCCGCAAGACCCGGAATGGTTTGATAGAGATCGCTTTGTTCTATCCGCCGGTCATGGGTCGATGCTTATCTATTCGCTGTTGCATCTGACCGGCTATGCGCGCCCAACGATCGACGAGATCAAGCATTTCCGGCAGCTGGGCAGCCCTTGTGCGGGGCATCCGGAGAATTTCCTGTTGCCGGGCGTCGAGGCGACGACGGGACCGCTGGGGCAGGGGTTTGCGATGGCCGTCGGCATGGCGGTCGCCGAGCGGCATCTGAACGCGCATTTCGGCGACGATCTGGTCGATCATCGCACCTGGGTCGTCGCCGGCGACGGCTGCCTGATGGAAGGCATCAACCATGAGGCCGTGGGTCTTGCCGGGCATTTGCAGCTCGGCCGGTTGATAACATTCTGGGACGATAATCAGATTACCATCGATGGTGGCACGGAGCTGTCGTCGAGCGAGGATATCCCGGCCCGTTACGAGGCGGCCGGGTGGCACGTCACCAATTGCGACGGGCACGATCCCGACGCGATCCGTTTCGCGATCGAAGAGGCGCTTGCCGATCCGCGGCCATCGCTCATCGCCTGCAAAACGGTCATCGGCTATGGCGCGCCGAACAAGCAGGGCACCGCGGCCACGCATGGCGCGCCGCTCGGCGAAGACGAGGTGGCCGCCGCGCGCACGGAGCTTGGCTGGGACGCGCCCGCGTTCCAAGTACCGCACGAGATCGCCGAAACCTGGGCCGAGGCCGGGACGCGTTGCGCCGATCTCCATGCGCAATGGACAGAGCGGCTTTCGGGGCATGCCGACAAAGACGAATTCGAGCGGCGTGTCGCGGGCGATCTGCCCGCAGGCGACGCCATGCAAAATTATCTGGAGACACTGGCCTCCGATCCGCCAAATGTCGCCACGCGCAAGGCATCTGAGATGGCGTTGACCGCGATCAACAAGGCGCTCCCCGATACGATCGGGGGCTCGGCCGACCTGACCGGCTCGAACAACACGAAAACCGGTGCCACCGAGCCGCTGACCCGGGATAATTACGGCGGCCGTTATATCTATTACGGCATCCGCGAATTCGGTATGGCCGCAGCGATGAACGGTATGGCCCTGCATGGCGGCGTCATCCCCTATGGCGGCACATTCCTTATCTTTTCCGACTATTGCCGTCCGGCGATCCGGCTTTCCGCGCTGCAAAGGGTTCGGGCGATCTATGTCATGACGCATGATTCCATCGGGCTGGGCGAAGACGGCCCGACCCACCAGCCGGTCGAGCATCTGGCGAGCTTGCGCGCGATGCCGAACCTTCATGTCTACCGGCCCTGCGACGCCATCGAGACGGCAGAATGCTGGGCCCTGTCGCTGAAACGCAAAGACGGCCCGTCGCTGCACGCGCTTACGCGGCAAGGACTGCCGCCGATGCGGTCCGATGTCGGCGAGAATATGTGCGCGAAAGGCGCCTATCGGCTCAAGGCCGCGGAGAATGCTCGCAAGGTCGTGTTGCTGGCCACCGGATCGGAGGTCCATCTGGCCGCAGGGATCGCCGAAGAATTGGAAGCGAAGGGGATTGGGGCCGATGTCGTCTCGATGCCATGCTGGGAACTTTTCGATACGCAGGACGATGCCTACAAAGCCGATATTCTGGGCGGGCAAGAAAATGTGCTGCGCGTTTCTATCGAAGCGGGGGCGACATTTGGCTGGGAGCGCTATACGGGCCCGGATGGATTGAATTTCGGTATCGACCGTTTCGGCGGTTCGGCGCCGGCCAACATGCTTTTTGAATATTTCGGACTGACCGAAGCGGCGATCACGCCGCAGATCCTGTCCGCACTGAAGAATTAAGGGAGACATTTGCAATGGCTGTCAAAGTAGCGATCAACGGATTCGGGCGGATCGGGCGTCTGGTGGCCCGCGCCATGCTGGAGCGGGACGATCACGACTTCGAACTCGTCGCGATCAACGATCTGGCGGACGCAAAGGCCAATGCCCTGCTGTTCCAGTATGATTCGACGCATGGCCGTTTCCCGGGCGATGTGACGGCGGGCGACGACAGCTTCACCGTCAACGGCAAGACCATCGTAGCGACGTCCGAGCGCGAACCGGGCAAACTGCCGCACGGCGATATGGGGGTCGATATGGTCCTCGAATGCACCGGATTCTTCCAGTCGCACGAGGCCGCCGAACCGCATCTGACGGCCGGCGCGAAACGGGTTCTGATCTCGGCCCCGGCAAAAAATGTCACGAAAACGGTTGTTTACGGCGTGAACCACGACGATCTTACGGCCGATGACGTGATCGTCTCCAACGCGAGTTGTACGACCAACTGCCTCGCTCCCGTGGCCAAAGTGCTGAACGATACGGTCGGCATCGAGCGCGGTTTCATGACGACGATCCACAGCTACACCAACGACCAACGCATGCTCGACCAGATGCATTCCGACATGCGCCGGGCGCGCGGCGGGGCGCAGAACATGATTCCGACGACGACGGGTGCCGCCAGGGCTGTCGGTCTCGTGCTGCCCGAACTGAACGGCAAGCTCGACGGCAGTTCGGTGCGCGTGCCGACGCCGAACGTGTCGCTCATCGATCTCGTCTTCACGCCGGGCCGCGACACCTCCGCCGAGGAACTGAACGGCGCGCTCAAAGCGGCGGCGGACGGCCCCATGAAGGGCGTGCTCGACTATACCGAGCAGCCGCTCGTGTCTTCGGACTTCAACCATTATCCGGCCAGTTCGACGGTCGACAGTCTCGAAACGGCGGTCCTTGAAGGCAAGCTGGCGCGGGTGGTCAGCTGGTACGACAATGAATGGGGCTTCTCGAACCGCATGATCGACACGGCGGGCGTGATGGCGGGATTGCTCTAGGCCGCAGAGTTTCGGGCAGAATGAGGAGTTGACGTCATGACGTCATTTCGGACGCTCGACGATATCGGGGACGTTGCGGGCAAGCGCGCGCTGGTGCGCGTCGATCTCAACGTTCCGATGGCGGATGGCGCGGTAACCGACGATACGCGGCTACGCGCGCATGTGCCGACGATCACCGAACTGTCTGACGCCGGAGCGAAGGTACTGCTGCTTGCGCATTTCGGCCGTCCGAAGGGCGAGTATAAGCCGGAATTTTCATTGAATCAGGTCGTTCCTGCGCTTTCCAACGTCCTCGGGCGCGACGTTGCCTTTATGGAGCGGCCGAGCGGGGAGGCGATCGCGGAACTCCCGAACGGCGCGGTGGTCGTCATCGAGAATACGCGGTTTGCGCCCGGCGAGGAGAAGAACGACCCGGGAATGGCGAAGGCGATTGCCGGGTTCGGCGATTTCTATGTCAATGACGCCTTCTCGGTCTCGCATCGCGCGCATATGTCGACCGAGGGCCTCACGCATCATCTGCCATCCTATGCGGGACGCGCCATGCAGGCCGAACTCGACGCGCTCGAAGCGGCGCTTGGCGATCCCGCGCATCCGGTCGCCGCTGTCGTCGGCGGTGCGAAAGTGTCGACGAAGCTCGCCGTGCTCGAGCATCTCGTCACCAGGGTCGATCATCTCATCATCGGCGGCGGCATGGCGAACACGTTTCTGGCGGCGCGCGGTGTCGATGTCGGCAAATCGCTGTGCGAGCACGATCTGACCGATATCGCGATCACGATCCTGGAGGCGGCAGACAAGGCGGATTGCACGGTGCATCTGCCCTATGATGTGGTTGTCGCGAAGGAGTTTGCGGCCAATCCGCCGACGCGGACGGTGAACGTGCATGACGTCGCCGAGGACGAAATGATCCTCGATATCGGCCCCGCAGCCGTCGAGGCGCTTGCCGATGTGCTGAAGACCTGCCGGACGCTCGTCTGGAACGGCCCGCTCGGTGCGTTCGAAACGCCGCCGTTCGATGCGGCGACCGTCTCGCTTGCGCAGACAGCGGCGGCGCTCACCAGCGAAGGCTCGCTCGTATCGGTCGCCGGGGGCGGGGATACTGTCGCGGCGCTTAATCATGCCGGCGCGAGCGACGATTTCACCTTTATCTCGACGGCCGGCGGCGCCTTCCTCGAATGGATGGAAGGCAAGGAGCTACCGGGCGTCAAAGCGCTGAACCAAGCCGCATGATCACCGTCCGCGCCATCGACCATGTTGTATTCCGCGTCCGCGATCTCGATGCGATGCTGCGCTTCTACACGGAGGTGATCGGCGCGGAGAAGGAAGTCTACAAGGAGGCGATCGGCCTCTACCAGCTGCGCGTCGGCGATGCGCTTATCGATCTCGTTACCGTCGACGGCGAACTGGGCGCGAAGGGCGGTCCGGCCCCCGGGCGCGAGGGCCATAATGTCGATCATGTCTGCCTGCGCGCGCTGCCCTGGAACGAGGACGCGATTCGCAAGCATCTTGGCGCACATGGGATCGACAATGTCGAGATCGTGTCGCGCTACGGCGCGCAAGGCGAGGGACCGAGTATCTATATCGAGGACCCCGGAGGCAACACGATCGAACTCAAGGGTCCACCGCATGAGCGAAAATGAAGGTGTAAGTTCCGAGGGCGGCCTGGTCGCCATCACCGAAGGCGAATGGGCCGGCTGGTCGACCTGGCACGGCGATTCTTTCGAACAGGCCAGCGGCCCGTTTTACGAACGTATCGACGAGGATGGCAGGCCGGTCTGCGCCTTTCGCGCAGAAGCGCGCCACATGAACGGTGCGGGCTTCATGCATGGCGGTTGCCTCATGACATTCGCCGACAGCGCGATCTTCACGATAGCGCATGAGGCGATGGCGGGCGGCCATGGCGTCACGCTCAATTTGACCGGCGATTTTCTCGATCCGGTAAACGTCGGTCAGCTGGTCGAAGCGCGTGGCGAGGTCGTCCGTGCGGGCGGCAAGACGATCTTCGCCCAGGGCCTGATCACCGCAGACGGCGCCCCGGCGCTCCGTTTCAACGGGATCATCCGCAAAATCCGGCGCTGAGCGCCGTCACCGATGTTCGGGGTTAGGCGCGTCGAACCGGCACCCCGCGTCCCAGGCCGTCCGCTGATTGCCGTGTGCGGGAACGCCCCCGGCATCTTTCAGCATGCGTGCCATATGCATCAGGTTCCACGTCGCGAATGTCGTATTCCGGCGGGTGAAGTCGTTGTCGACACCGGCGCGGGTTCCGTCGTCCTGCTCGTCGCCATAGGACGCGCCGGGGCCGGCCTCGCCGATCCAACCGGCATCGGCCTGGGGCGGGACCGTATAGCCGATATGCTGTAGCGCGTAGAGGATGCCCATCGAGCAATGTTTGATGCCGTCTTCATTGCCGGTGATGATGCAGCCGCCCGTCTTGCCATAATAGATATATTGGCCCTTATCGTTCGTTTCGCCCGAATGCGCGTAGAGCCGTTCGATGACCTGCGTTGCGACCGACGATTTCTCGCCGAGCCAGATCGGCGAGCCGATAATCAATATGTCGGCTTCGGCGACTTTCGGCCAGATCTGCGGCCATTCGTCCGTGTCCCAGCCCTGTTCGGTCATGTCGGGATAGACGCCGAAGGCGATGTCGTAATCGACCGGGCGGATGTTTTCGCAGGCAACGCCGTTCTTCGCGAAAATCGTCTCGACCATCTCCAGCAAAGTGGCCGTATGGGACAGGCCCGGTGATTTGGTGAGCGTGCAATTGAGGATCAACGCCTTCAGGTCGCTAAAGTCGGTCTGATTGTCGCTGCACTGCTGTTCCTGGATATCGTTTAGCATGTGTTTTTTCTCCCTGACTGCCCGTTCGCCGGACTATGCACCATGGTTACAGCGTGGCCCGTTGCGGTAGGCATCGGCCTTTACTATCAGGCGCGCGAGAATCGCGCGAACGATAAGGACACCCAATCCGATGGCAAATCCGGAAATGATGCAGCAGATCAAGACTGGCGAGGGCTTCATCGCCGCGCTCGACCAGAGCGGCGGATCGACGCCCAAGGCGCTCAAGGGTTTCGGGATCGAAGAAGATGCCTATACCAACGAGGAGGAGATGTTCGCGCTGATCCACCAGATGCGCGAGCGGATCATTACGTCGCCCTCGTTCGGCAACGGCAAGATCATCGGCGCGATCCTGTTCGAGAAGACGATGGACGGCGAGGCGGATGGCAAGCCCGTCCCGACCTTGCTCTGGGAACGCGGCGTCGTCCCGTTTCTGAAAGTCGACAAAGGTCTGGAAGACGAGGCGGACGGCGTACAGATGATGAAGCCGATGCCCGGGCTCGATGAATTGCTCGAACGCGCCAAGGCGAAAGGCGTTTTCGGGACGAAGATGCGGTCCGTGATCGCCATGGCCTCGCCGACCGGTATTGCCGCCAATGTGACCCAGCAGTTCAAGGTCGCCAACCAGATTATCGATCATGGCCTGATGCCGATCGTCGAACCCGAAGTGTCGCTGAAAAGCCCGGAGCGTGCTCAGGCCGACGCCATCCTGAAAGACGAGCTGACCAAGGCGCTCGATGCACTGCCCGATGATCGTCAGGTGATGCTCAAATTGTCGATTCCCGTCGAGCCCGGACTCTATGACAGCATCATCGCGCATCCGCGTGTCGCGCGTGTCGTCGCCCTTTCGGGCGGTTTCTCGCAGGAGGAAGCCTGTGCCGAGCTGGCCAAGAACAAGGGCATGACCGCGAGCTTCTCGCGCGCGCTGCTGCAGGATTTACGCCAGGATATGGACGATGCGGAGTTCGATCGCACGCTCGGCGCCGCGATCGACAAGATCCATCGGGCGTCGACCGAAAAAATCTGAGATGCCGGACGCCCGACCGGACTGTCAGATCTACCTGATTTCGCCGTCCGATCCGGCGGACGATTTCCCCGACCGGCTGGCGCGTGCGCTGGATGCCGGGCCGGTTGCCGCGTTCCAGTTGCGCATGAAAATGGCGGACGACGATACCGTTGCGGCGACGGCAGAAAAGCTGATGCCGATTTGCGCCGATCGCGACTGCGCCTTCATCCTCAACGATCGCGCAGATCTCGCTGCGAAGCTGGGCGCCGATGGCGTCCATCTGGGGCAGGGGGACGGCGATATTGCTGAAGCGCGCGCGCTGCTTGGCCGCGAGGCGCAGATCGGTGTGACGTGTCACGACAGCCGGCATCTGGCCATGGAAGCGGGCGAAGCCGGAGCGGACTATGTCGCTTTTGGCGCTTTCTATCCGAGCGAAACCAAGGAAACGACGCATCGGCCCGATCCGGACATACTTAACTGGTGGTCGTCGATGTTCGTGTTGCCGTGTGTCGCGATCGGCGGGATCACGGCGGACAACGCCAAGCCGTTGATCGATGCGGGCGCCGATTTTCTTGCCGTGAGCGGTGCGATCTGGAACCATCCGGCGGGCGAGGCCGCCGGTGTCGAGGCTTTCGCGAAGCTCCTGAAAGATTAGTCTTGGCGGCAGCCCGTCGTAAAGGCGACGGCACTGCGCAACAGCGCCTTGCGATAGCTTTCGGGGTCGGGAACGTTGCGAATATCGCGCTCGTTCCGGTTCGGTTTCGCCATAGTCGCGAGCTGCCCAAAAAGCCCGGCAGCACGGGGCGATTTGTCTTTGCTCGGTATCATGTCGATCACCTTTGCCTCCTGAGGCTCCTTTTAGTGATTCGCCGATTCGCCGTATTGGACGGATGCGACAGGGCCTCACAGCTTGTCGCACGGCATTGCGGCTGGTAGAGGCCGCGCCTGCTCTTTCGAAACAAGCGAGACACCCATGAAGATCAGCGGCGTGGACATCCGTCCCGGCAATATCATCGAATATGAGAACGGCCTGTGGAAGGCGGTCAAGATTCAGCATACGCAGCCGGGCAAGGGCGGCGCCTATATGCAGGTGGAGCTCAAGAACCTGATCGACGGGCGCAAAAACAATGTTCGCTTCCGCTCGGCCGAGACGGTGGAGAAGGTGCGCCTCGATACGCGGGACTATCAGTTCCTCTTCGCCGACGATGAAATGCTGACTTTCATGGACAAGGAAAATTACGAGCAGATTTCGCTGTCCAAGGACATGCTCGGCGATGCGGCCGCGTTCCTGCAGGACGGCATGGACGTGATGCTCGAATTGTACGAAGAAAAGCCGATCTCCGTGCAGCTGCCCGATCATGTGGAGGCCGAGATTGTTGAGGCCGATGCGGTCGTGAAGGGCCAGACGGCTTCCTCGTCCTACAAGCCCGCCATTCTCGACAATGGCGTCCGCGTGATGGTGCCCCCGCATATCAGCGCCGGCACGCGCATCGTCGTTGATGTCTATGCGCAGGAATATGTGAAAAAGGCGGACTAAGTCTTGTGCTCCTGCGAAGGCAGGAGCCCAGGGCGGCGGGCGATTTCGCTTTCGGCTCTAGGCTCCTGCCTTCGCAGGAGCACGGCCGCCATGATAGGATATCGCCATGCCAGCCCGTTCCGCCATCATCACCGTTATGGACCGCGCCGCCCGCAAAGCGGGCCGCAGCCTCGCGCGCGACTATAGCGAAGTCGAACATCTGCAGGTTTCTCAAAAAGGTCCGGCGGATTTTGTCTCCAAGGCCGATATGCGCGCCGAGCGGATTCTCTATGACGAACTGCTCGCCGTGCGCCCGGGCTGGGGCTTCCTGCTCGAAGAGGCAGGCGAGATTGAGGGCGAGGAGGGCATGCCGCGTTGGGTTGTCGATCCGCTCGACGGCACCTCCAACTTCCTGCACGGCATTCCGCATTTTGCAATCTCGATTGCAGTACAGGAACCCAAGCCCGGCGGCGGCTGGGGCGAGATCAGCGCCGGGATGGTCTATCAACCGCTGACGGACGATCTGTTCTGGGCCGAAAAAGATCGCGGCGCATTCCTTCATGATCGCCGGTTGCAGGTATCCGCACGCCGCAATTTGAGCGAGACGCTGATCGCGACCGGCATTCCGTTCAAGGGTCATGGCGATCTCGACCGCTTCAACGCGATCTTCAACGCCGTGGCGCCCGAGGTCGCGGGAATCCGGCGGTTCGGGGCGGCCTCGCTTGATCTCGCCTGGCTTGCGGCCGGGCGATATGATGGCTTCTGGGAGGCGGACTTGCAGCCCTGGGATGTCGCCGCGGGCATATTGATCGTCCGCGAAGCGCGCGGTTTCGTCACCGATTTCCGGGGCGGCGGCCAGTTCTTCGAGCGCAGCGAGTTTCTGGCCGCAAACGATGCGATTCATTCGAAGCTGCACAAGATTGTTGCGGGGGCCTTGCGGCGCTAGAAAAAGCCTCGGCTGGAGGGCGCTGCGACCTTGCCCCGCTGGCCGCATCCTCCTAAAAGCGCCAGCAAATCCACTCAGACCACGAGTCCAGACCTTTGCCCGACACGATTGCCGTCGATCTCGTTGAATATCTGCCTATCCTGCTGTTTCTCGGGGTAGCGCTTTTGCTGTCATTCGCGTTCGTCGTTCTGCCGATGATCGCGGCCAAATTCACCGGCGCGTCCAACCCCTATCCGAACAAGCTGACCGAATATGAATGCGGCTTTCCCGCGTTCGAGGATTCGCGCAGCCAGTTCGACGTCCGCTTCTATCTCGTCGCAATCCTGTTCATCATTTTCGATCTGGAAGCGGCCTTCCTGTTTCCTTGGGCCGTCACGGTGTTCGATCTTGGCTGGGTGGCCTGGTTTGCGATGATGATCTTCCTTGCCGAACTCGCGATCGGTCTCGCCTATGCCTGGAAAGTGGGGGCGCTCGAATGGGAGTAGATCTTACCGCGAAAGGCCCGCCGCCGCCGGGGACATTGCCCGATCCCGATTTTCTGAAGGACATCAATTCGGAAGTGTCGGACAAGGGTTTCCTTGTCACCTCGACTGAGGACCTGTTTCAATGGGCGCGCACGGGTTCGCTCTGGTGGATGACCTTCGGCCTCGCCTGCTGCGCGGTTGAGATGATCCAGGTGAATATGCCGCGCTACGATATGGAGCGGTTCGGCGCCGCGCCGCGCGCGAGCCCGCGCCAGTCCGACGTGATGATCGTCGCCGGGACGCTGTGCAACAAGATGGCCCCGGCGCTGCGTCGCGTGTACGACCAGATGTCCGAGCCGCGCTATGTGATTTCGATGGGGAGCTGCGCCAATGGGGGCGGCTATTATCATTACAGCTATTCGGTGGTGCGCGGATGCGACCGGATCGTGCCGGTCGACATCTATGTTCCCGGCTGCCCGCCGACTGCCGAGGCGCTGCTGTACGGTGTGATGCAGCTCCAGCGTAAAATCCGCCGCATCGGTACGATAGAGCGTTAAGCCATGGCATCTCCGGCACCTGTCATCGCCTCGAACGACGGCGTTATCGACGCGGTAAAGGCTGCGTTGGGCGATAGTTTCGTTTACGCCGAAGAGGCTGTTCACGAGATTTCGGTCACGGTGAAATGCGAAGCGCTGGAAAGCGCGTTGATCGCGCTGCGTGATACAGAAGGCTTGCAGTATCAGCAACTTATGGAAATCGCGGGCGTCGACTATCCTGAGCGGCCAGAGCGGTTCGAGGTTTGCTATCACCTGCTGTCGCTGACCCGCAATCACCGCATTCGTGTGAAGGTGCTGACGGACGAGGACACGCCGGTGCCGAGCGTCACCGATATCTGGCCCGTCGCCGGCTGGCTCGAGCGCGAAGTGTTCGACATGTATGGCGTGCTGTTCGAGGGCAATCCGGACCTGCGCCGTATCCTCACCGATTACGGCTTTCGCGGCCATCCGTTCCGCAAGGATTTCCCGCTCACCGGCTATGTCGAGATGCGCTATTCCGAAGAGCATAAGCGCGTGATTTACGAGCCGGTGGAGCTCGCCCAGGATTTCCGCACTTTCGACTTCATGAGTCCCTGGGAAGGCGCCGAATATATTCTGCCCGGCGACGAGAAGGCCGAACCGCAGGCACCCGGCGCCCCGACACCGCTCAAGGCTGACGAGATCGCCGAGAAACAGGCGGACCCCAAAGGCGATGAAGCCGAGCCCACGCCAAAGGTGACCGAAAAACCTGAGCAAACCGGTGCCGGCGCCAAGGCCGACAAGAAAGCCGCCGAAACATCCGACGAGCCGGACAAGCCGGGAGGCGATGCCTGATGGCCGATTATATCGAAGAACTGCAGGGCAAGACCGATCCCATCGATCCGACCACCGGCGATGTCGCGATCTCCAACTACACGATCAATTTCGGCCCTCAGCATCCGGCAGCGCATGGCGTGCTGCGCATGGTCATGGAGCTGGACGGCGAGATCGTCGAGCGTGTCGACCCGCATGTCGGCCTGCTCCATCGCGGCACCGAGAAGCTGATCGAATACAAAACCTATCTGCAGGCGCTGCCCTATTTCGACCGGCTCGATTATGTCTCGCCGATGTGCATGGAGCATAGCTATGTGCTGGCGATCGAGAAGCTGCTCGATCTCGAAGTGCCGCTGCGCGCCCAATATATCCGCGTGCTGTTCGCCGAGTTGACCCGCATCCTCAACCACTGCCTGAATATCGGCAGCCATGTGATGGATGTCGGCGCGATGACGCCCAATGTCTGGCTGTTCGAAATCCGCGAACAGGCGATGGCTTTTTACGAGCGCGCTTCGGGCGCGCGGATGCATGCGGCCTATTTCCGCCCCGGCGGGGTGCATCAGGATCTGCCGCCCAAGCTGATCGCCGACATGGCCGACTGGCTCGATACGTTCCCGACCCTGTTCGAGGATGCGATGAGCCTCGTCGTCGACAACCGCATCTTCAAGCAGCGCAATGTCGATATCGCTATCGTCTCCAAGGACGATGCGGTGAAATGGGGCTTTTCCGGCCCGATGATCCGCGGGTCCGGCATCCCCTGGGATTTGCGGAAATCGCAGCCCTATGACGTCTATGACCGGATGGAGTTCGACGTCCCGGTCGGCACATCCGGCGATTGCTATGACCGGATGATGGTCCGCGTCGAGGAAATCCGCCAGTCCGCCCGGATCATGCGGCAATGCATCAACGAGATGCCCGGCGGGCCGATCGCCAGCCTCGACCGCAAGGTCGTCCCGCCCAAGCGCGGCGAGATGAAACAGTCTATGGAAGCGCTGATCCATCACTTCAAACTCTATACCGAGGGCTTCCACGTGCCCGCCGGCGAAGTTTACGTGGCGACCGAAAGCCCCAAGGGCGAATTCGGCGTCTATCTGGTCGCGGACGGCACGAACAAACCCTATCGCTGCAAGATCCGTCCGACAGCCTTTTCGCATCTCCAGGCGATGGATTTCATGTGCAAGGGCCATATGCTCGCCGACTCGACCGCGATCCTCGGCGCCATCGACGTCGTGTTCGGGGAGTGCGACCGGTGATTGGGCGCCGGACTTTCATGGCTGCTGGCGTCTTGGGTGCAGTCTCTGCCACTGAGACCGCAAAGGCCTGCTCTACAGTCAGACCGTCAGGTGTCGCTGTAAATCAATTCCAGCAGGCGATGCTGACGGGTGAACTTGAAGAGTTGCGCGCCGTTCTGACTGAGGATTTCATTTATTCGGCGGATAACATTCAGGGAGGTTTGGCGCGCGAAGAGTTTATAGAATATGCAGAAGCGCACCTCATTGTTGAGGGCCTGATTGTTCGACATCAATTGCTGGAGTCATTGGGTGTAAGAGCCGCTGTGTGGGTTACTGAGCTCAGTCCGAGTCCGTTTCGTCCTCAATACGAACGACCAAACTTAGGCTGTGGGAGAACTGCGGAGACATCCTATTTTGCTATATACGATGTTCAGCAATCTGTTTTTGATCGGACGACAGGCAGTATTTCGGTTTTCGAATCAGAGAAAATAAAATCGCTGCATCGGCATTATGTGAGAGGGGGCAGCCGATGACGCCTCAAGCCATCAATCTTGCCAATAAGCTTTCCCAATTTTCGGATCACTGGAATCCGCGGATTGCGGCCACGTATAACGACAACGAAGTCCGCCTCGCCAAGCTCAAGGGCGATTTCGACTGGCACAGCCATGCCGATACCGACGAGCTGTTTCTCGTCCTCGAAGGCGCGCTCGATATCGAATTTCGCGACGGCGTGTGCCATCTCCAGCGGGGCGAGATGATCGTCGTGCCCGCTGGCGTCGAACATCGGCCCTTTTGCGAGAATGAGTGCCATATCCTGTTCATCGACCGGGCGGGCGAACCCAATACCGGCGTCAATCCGTCCGCGCGCACCCGCGACACATTGGAGGCGATCTGATGACGATCCTTCCCGACGATAAGCTGTCCCAATCCTCGACCGACACTGCGCTTGAGAACGACGCCGTGCGCGAGCGCTGGGGCGCGTTCGCCTGGACCGAAGAGAATGCGGCCGAGGCGGAAAAGATCGTCGCGCGCTATCCCCAGGGACGGCAGGCGTCCGCCGTGATGCCGCTGCTCGATCTCGCCCAGCGCCAGATCGGCGCGGAAACGAAAACGCAGGGCTGGCTGCCGGTGCCCGTAATCGAGTTCGTTTCCGCGCCGATCTGGCGCTGGGCGAGATCGAGCAGCGGCATCACGGCGGACGCCTGCCGTCCCTGGGGAT
>JBCBSD010000001.1:0-169720 GCA_039819365.1 Pseudomonadota bacterium | reverse complement strand
GCTGGACAACGACAGGGGCGTTCGCGCCTTGGCCGCTGGCCTGTTGATCCCCTTCGGCGGCTTGCTCTCCGCCTTCGCTGTTACCGCCTTCCTGAGCTACTAAAGCCTGACTTCCGTTGCCCCTATCGCTGTCAGGCATTGCAGCATGAACGCGGCTGAAAACCCGCCCCGGCTAATCTTGTTATTGAGATTCTTGTCGTTCTCTTGAACGCCAATCTCGGACAGCTTTTCCGCAAGCTGTGCATAGGTGATCCCCCGCCTCTTCAATTCTGCCTTTAGCAGATTCTTGGCGAGAGTCTCGTATTCCACGGTTGCAGGGTCATCTTTGCGCGCCATCGTTTCGCTCCATAAATATCATCGCTTTTGATGATATACACCCTTGACAATGGATATACAAGTCGCCATATTTAGTGAGTAACACCACTGGATATGATGACATGACACAGCACAAACAGCATTTTCTCCTCTCGGCCAAAGCCAGGACACTGAGCCTCAAGGCCGTCTTCACCATGGGCGAGGAAAAGGCTTACGAGGCCTTCAAGATGCTGCGCTGGCCGGAAACCGATGGCGAGTCCTATTGCCCCCGCTGCGGCTGCACAGAGACCTATGACATCAAGACGCGCCGCAAGTTCAAGTGCGTTGCCTGTCATCACCAATTCTCGGTTACGAGCGGGACGCTGTTCGCCTCGCGCAAGATGACCTTCACCGATTTGCTAGCAGCGATCGTCATATTCGTGAACGGGGCCAAGGGCGTGTCTGCCCTGCAAATGAGCCGCGATCTGGATTGCCAGTACAAGACGGCCTTCATCCTTACGCACAAGCTGCGTGAAGCCATGGCCCGCGAGCAAATGGATCGGGAATTGAACGGTACTGTCGAGATCGATGGCGCGTATTTCGGCGGCTATGTGAAGCCGGAAAACCGCAAAGAGGATCGCCGGGATCGCCGCTTGAAGGTGAACGCTTCCGGCAAGCGCCAGTGCGTTGTCATCATGCGCGAGCGCGGCGGCAAGTCGCTGCCGTTCATCGTCGCCAATGAAGGCGATGCCGTTCCCCATGTCCGCGATCATGTCGGTACGCTCGCCACGATCCATGCCGACGAAGGTACGGGCTGGGATGCTCTACATGCGGGCTGGAAAACCGAACGCGTCAATCACTCCGTCGAGTTCTATGACCAAGGCGTCTGCACCAATCAGGCCGAAAGCTATTTCTCGCGACTGCGTCGGATGGAGATCGGGACGCATCATCATATCGCCGGGCCGTATCTCAATGCCTACGCTGGCGAAGCGGCATGGCGAGAAGATAACCGCCGCGTCGATAATGGCTCACAGGCTGCGATGGTCGCGCGCGCCACCATGGCGTCGGCTGTTAGTCGAAAATGGGCGGGGTATTGGCAGCGCAGCGCCATATAAAGATATTCTTATATCTCAATATGATGGCAGCTGGAACAAAAGCTCATATCGGGAACACAACGCGAACTATGGGACTCGACCAAACCGTTAATATGCGCTAAAGAAAAAGCCTCGGGTGCGCAAACACCCGAGGCTTTGAATGTGAAACCGCGTTGGAGCGCGGCTTGAATTGCTTAAGCTGGAGTATTTATCCGCCTTTTGTTCTCGAATGTCAAGCCACGTTCCGACGCCCAACAAGGGTATTAGGAACATGACTAAGTTTTTGATTACATATGATAATAAAGCACCGCGTGACTATCGCAAGCTGTACCAGCTGATGGCGTCTTGGCGCGCCGTGAGGTTGGCGGAGTCAGTCTGGCTCGCTGAGCTCCGCGGGCCTGCTGGCATCGTTCGCAACTGCGTCCAGAATGCTTTGCAGCGTGATGATGTTGTGGCCGTCATCGAGCTGAAACCCGGCTCGGATTGGGCAACTAACCACGTCCATCCCGCAGCAAGTGATTGGCTGGCGAACAACGTAATGCCACGCCAAAGGGCCGCATAACCAAGGGGCCGCATTCAGCGGCCCCTTACACTTTTGGGGAAGGGTAGTGGGTGTGACCATTGTCGCTCCTAGCTGCTCGCCCCGTTCCGCCACCCCTGCACAATATCCGCATCGGGCGCGGTGATTTTCCACGCCAGCAACGGCCCCTTACCGGCCTTGCGGGACCGTACCACGCCCTTTTTGCGCAGCCGGGATAGCGAGTGTCCTACACGCTTGCGCGTAAGCCTTCTGAGCGCCTTGTCGGCTTCGTTCATGCGCCGCTGCACCATGACCTTCACGGTTAGCTGATCGGTTGTCTGCCAGCGTGTAGCGCCGCGCAGTTGCTCTAGCAGGAAGCGTTGAACCTCGCCCCGGAACGCAGCGTTGGGCGGCGGCAGATACTTCACCGGCATATCGTCGAAATCGATGTCCGGCTCGAACATGCGGATGCTGCAATCGAGATGATCCAGATCGGCTATCAGCCGTGCCGCTTCCTCTTGCGCAGCCTGTATGCGCCCCACGATCTCCGCGCGCTTCTTTACCAGTCCATGCACTACGGGTTTGCGGGCCATGGATTCACATTAGCCGAGTGCCGGGGTATAGGGGAGATACTGCTTGGTGCGGTTGATACATAATGCCGTTCGGGCATATGACCGCCCGCATGTTAGCGGCCCGTGCCGCAACGGATTCGATCTCCGCGATCGTCTCCCGGTCGTTCGGATAGCAGCCGACGAACAGACGGTAATCCTGGCCGGCAAAGCGGCGAACGGTATTTTCGAGCATGGCCCGGATGACGTTCGCCTCGTCCCAGGCTGGCACGAACACCGCGTGGCAGCCAGGCTTTGCCGGTGGCGGAGTATCCTGAACCATGGTCCGCGCCGCATCGCGTCTGCCGAACGATCGCCGGACGGCCCGCCGCAGCCAGAGCAGGTCGACGGCAAGCGTATCCGCCGCTCCGAGCAAGAAGCCGAAAGCCGCGAACAGGGCCAGTTCGCGAAAGGCGAGCTCGACAAATCGCAGAAATGCCTCTGTCTCCGGCATTCTCCCCCCAAGCGCTTCATCTCAAAGCGTCTTTTCCGCGTACTATCGAAAATGCGGGCGGACAATAGGACAGCCTGTTTTCATCGCGCGGCTTTGCGATTAGAGCGATGCCAAACAGAGGGAAGACACATGGCTGAACGCTTGGGCGTCCGATCGGCGCTGCGCGGATTTCTGAACAGCGAAGCGGCCGGCGGCATCGTATTGATGGTCGCCGCGGTGCTGGCGATGATCGTCGCCAACAGCACGCTGTACGAAAGCTATCACCACATATTGAACGACGATATGGGGCCGATCCTCAGTCCGGAGCTGACGAGCAAGCTGGGGCCGATGACGCTCCATCTGTGGATCAATGACGGGCTGATGGCGATCTTCTTCTTCCTCGTCGGGCTGGAGATCAAACGCGAATTTGTCGACGGGCGGCTGTCGACCTGGGACAAGCGCCGCCTGCCGATCATTGCCGCTGCCGCGGGTATGGTCGTGCCCGCGATCATCTTCCTGTTCTTCACCCGCGACTATCCCGAGCTTGCCAATGGCTGGGCGATTCCGGCGGCGACCGATATCGCCTTTGCAATCGGCGTGCTCGCCCTGCTCGGCAAGCGCGCGCCGACATCGCTCAAGCTGTTCCTCGTGACCGTCGCGATCGTAGACGATATGGGCGCGGTCGCGATCATCGCGCTCGTCTACACGCCGTCGCTGGCGACTGTCTGGCTGTTCGCATCGGCGATGGTGCTTGCGGTCATGTACTATCTCAACGCGACCGGGGTGAAGCGGCTGCTGCCCTATGTCCTGATGTCGGGCCTGCTCTGGTATTGCGTCCTGCTGTCCGGCGTTCACGCAACGATTGCCGGCGTGCTCGCGGCCATGATGATCCCGATCACCAAAACGCCGGGCGCCCCCGACGCCGTGGACAGCCCGCTGCACCGGATGGAGCATGCCGTTGCGCCGTGGAGCGCTTTCTTCATCGTCCCGGTCTTCGGCTTCGCCAATGCCGGGGTGAATCTGGCGGGCATGGGCATGGATCAGATCCTCGCGCCCTTGCCGCTGGGCATCGCGCTCGGCCTGTTCGCCGGCAAGCAGCTCGGCATTTTCGGCAGCGTCTGGATCGCCGTGAAGTTCGGGGTTGCGGGGAAGCTGCGCGGCGCGACCTGGCTGCAGATTTACGGCACGGCGATGCTCTGCGGCATCGGCTTTACGATGAGCCTGTTTATCGGCGGCCTTGCCTTCCCGGGCAACCAGTTGCTGATCGAGGAGGCAAAGATCGGCGTCCTGCTCGGCTCCGCCTTGTCGGGGCTGGTCGGCTTCCTGTTGCTGCGTTTCGCGCCGCTGCACGAGAAGCATGACGAGATCGAAGCCGATGAGGCCGGGGAGATCGCACGCGACGGCGATATCGAAAATGTCTGCGAGGATATGCCGGCAAAACCCGCCGGCAGCAGCTAAGGCGTTCGCGAGGGTTGCAAATCCGGCCGACCCGCTGTATTATTCCGGCAATACAGCAAGGAGAAGCCAGAGTGCGCATGCTATTCATTTCGATTTCCGCATTGGTGCTGGCCGCCTGCGACGGCGTTATCGAGATCAACGGAGACGGGCTGGCCAACGGCCAGACATTGAGCGAGTTGGAGCTGGCGGAATTCGATTCGGTTTCGCTGCGGGGCCCCGACAATGTCGAGATCGTCCTCGGCGATGCGTTCGATATACGCGTCGAGGGCGATGCCGAGGCGACCGAAGAGGTGCGTTTCGAGATCCGCGGGGATACGCTTCGGATCGGACGGGCCAGGTCCTCGGGCCTGTCGCTTACCGACGAGCCCGCCACCATCTATATCACGATGCCGGCCATCAACGGCGCGTCCGTGTTGGGATCCGGCGACATGCAGGTCGCCCGCGCTGAATCGCAAACCTTCGAAGTATCGATCGCCGGGTCCGGCAGCCTTGCGATTGGCGAACTGGCGGCCGAGCGCGCGGAGTTCGACATTGCCGGCTCCGGCGATATCAGCGCGGCCGGCGCGGTCGCGAATCTCGAGATCGGCATTGCCGGATCGGGCGATGTCGAGGCCGAAGGGCTGGAAGTCGAACGGGCCGAGATCGACATTGCCGGTTCGGGCAGTGTCGACATCACCGCATCCGAGCGGGTCGAGGGCAATCTGATCGGATCGGGCGATGTGCGCGTCCGCGGCGATGCCGAATGCAGCTCGAATTCCATCGGGTCCGGCGAGATGCGCTGCGGCTAAGCCTGGGTCAATTCGACAAACACCATCGGTCCGGCGATAAACGGCAGTTGTCGTAATTCTATCGCTCCGCTACTTTCCGGTCATCGAACAGGGAGGATATGATGCGGATTATGGTTTCAGTTATGGTGCTGGCGATCGCTACGGCCTGCACGAACAGCGTGGCGCAGGAAAACCGGGGTGCTTCGGGAGAGAGCGTAGCCGAGACGCGGCAGAGCGGAGCCGTGGTGACCCGCGACTATGATCTGCGGGGCTTCAACCGCGTTGCGCTCTCGACGCCGGACAATGTCGAAGTCGTGCAGGGCCAAGGCTTTGCAGTGCGCGCGAGTGGCCGGTCCGCGATCCTCGACGAACTCGAACTGCGGGTCGAAAATGGCGCGCTCGAAATCGGCTATCGTCACCGCGATTCGGGCAGAGGCTGGGACCGGCCGGACGGCGATCCGGCGACGATCTTCATAACCATGCCGAGCCTCAGCGGCGTTTCGCTGGCCGGATCGGGCGACATGAATGTCGGACGGTTCGTCGCGCAGAATTTCGAGGCGTCGATCGCGGGCTCGGGCAATATTGCCATCGAGTCCCTCCAGGTCGACGAGGCGGAGTTCGAGATCGCCGGGTCCGGAGATCTCAGCGTCGCGGGCACGGCGGGCGCGGTCGATCTCGATATCGCGGGTTCGGGCGATGTGGCGGCCGGCGATTTCCGGGCGCAGCGGCTGGACGTCGATATTGCCGGATCGGGCGATGTAAGCGCCTATGTCACCGAGACGGTGCAGGCGTCATTCGTGGGTTCGGGCGATGTCGTCGTGCGCGGCGGGGCGGAATGCCGGTCGAGCGCGATCGGATCCGGCCGGCTGCGCTGCAACTAGGATTTGCGGCGCGCCTTTTCGTCCAGCCCGGACATGCCTTCGCGGCGCTCCAGTTCGGCGAGGACATCAGTGAGCGGCACATCGCGTTCGGCAAGCAGGATAAGCAAGTGAAACAGCGCATCGGCCGCCTCGCTGGCCAGCGCTTCATCGTCTTCGGCGAGCGCCGCGACGATCGTTTCGACCGACTCTTCGCCGAATTTCTGTGCGATCTTCCTGCGGCCCTTGCTGAACAGCTTTGCGACATAGGATTTGCCCGGATCGCCGTCCTTGCGGTCGTGGATGATCCGTTCGAGGCGAGTCAGCATATGGGCCATGCCGTGCATCTGCGCGGGTCCGCGCGCCGCGTCAACCGGGCTCGTCGAAGTCCGGCTTCTTACGCCGCTTGCTGATCTGCCGACCAACAATCAGGCCGGTGAGGCCGAGGGCGAACAGCATGATATCGCCCGGCGCATCGACGCTGATCGCCGATGCGATCGCGGGTGTTGCGCCGATCGCAATGGCGGCAACAAACGCAGCGATAATGCGGGCGAGGGACATCCGCGCTCCCGAAATGGTGGACCCGGTATTTACCACGCAAGAATTCTGCCAAATCAGCGACATAGGGCATGTTCCGGGTCCGAAATGGTTAATCCGGGATCGGGAAATATGGTTACTGTAAAGTTACCCGACGGTTTTTCGGCCACGGACCGGGATTCCGGCCGCGGCAAGGGTCGCGCGGGCTTCGGCTATGCTGTGCGTGCCGAAATGGAAGATCGAGGCGGCAAGCACCGCATCAGCATGGCCGTCCCGGATGCCCTCGACGAGATGGTCGAGCGTGCCGACGCCGCCTGAAGCGACGACCGGCACGGACACGCTGTCCGCGATGGCGCGCGTCAGTTCGAGATCGTAGCCATTCTTCGTTCCATCTCGGTCCATGGAGGTCACGAGCAACTCGCCGGCGCCCAGCTCGGCGAGCCTTTGCGCATGCGCTACGGCGTCGATGCCGGTGCCTCGCCGGCCACCATGGGTGAAGATTTCCCATCCGCCCTTGCCATCCGCCCGCGCGTCTATCGATCCGACGACGCACTGGCTGCCGAACCGCTCGGCCATGTCGCCGACCAGTGCGGGCCGGGCGACGGCGGCGCTGTTGACCGCGACCTTGTCGGCCCCGGCGAGCAGCAACCGGCGGGCGTCGTCGGGCGTACGCACGCCGCCGCCGACGGTGAACGGCATGAAGCAGACCGCGGCCGTGCGCTCGACGATATGGAGGAGCGTATCGCGCTCCTCATGGCTTGCCGTGATGTCGAGAAAGCAGAGCTCGTCGGCTTCGGCTGCGTCATAAACGCGCGCCTGCTCGACCGGGTCGCCCGCATCGGCGAGATCGACGAAATTAACGCCTTTGACGACACGCCCATTGGCGACGTCGAGACAGGGAATGATGCGCTTGCGGACGGTCATTGCACCCGCCTGATTTCGATAGAGTATTCGCAGTTCTCAAAGATCGGGCAGGCTGTACCGTTTAGCCAAAATTTATATGCAACAAATGCGGCGAATACGGTTGCAAACGCATAGAGCAAAATGACTGCCCAGAAACCCGCCGGATTATTCGGGCGCTTAATCTGCCCAAAAATAAAAGAGGTGCGCCCAGCACTTAGGTCATGGGTCAACAAGATCACCGATGCAATGATCACGAGATACGGTATCAGGACTAACACGATACTCACCGCTCACTGCCCCGCAATCGCCAGCGCCGTCGCCAGATTCAGCGTGCCGTCATACAGAGCGCGGCCCGTGATCACGCCCTCGATTCCCGCATCGGCGTGAATGGCGAGTGCATGGATGTCGGCGATACCCTTGACGCCGCCCGAGGCGATGACGGGGATGTCGGTCGCTTTGGCAAGGTCGACGGTCGCCTCGATATTGCAGCCCTTGAGCAGCCCGTCGCGCCCGACATCGGTGAAGAGCAGCGCCGCGACGCCCGCATCCTCGAAACGGCGGGCCATTTCGATCACGCTGACTTCGGAGGTTTCGGCCCAGCCCTGGGTCGCGACGAACCCGCCCCTGGCGTCAACCGCGACGACAATGCCGCCCGGAAAATCGTGCGCGGCCTCTTTGACGAAATCGGGATCGGTCAGCGCCGCCGTACCGATCACGATACGCGCGACGCCCAGATCGAACCAACGCTCGACATCGGCGCGGGTCCGGATACCGCCGCCCAATTGCACATGGCCCGGGAAGGCCTGGACGATGGACTCCACGGCCTCGGCATTCTTCGCCTCGCCCGCAAAGGCTCCGTCGAGATCGACGACATGGAGATGCTCCGCGCCCGCTTCGGCGAAGAGTCGCGACTGATCGGCGGGGTCGTCGCCATAGACGGTGGCCCGGTCCATATCGCCCTCGGCGAGACGCACCACCTGCCCGGCTTTCAGATCGATGGCGGGGAAAAGGATGAGGCTCATGGTTTGATACCTTCCGTCAGAATTTTCCTCGCGGAAAATCGCTGCACCGGCCCGCTCCCCCTCCCGGCCTCCCAAACCGGGTACACACGTGGGAGGCCGGGAGGGGGAGCGGCCCGGTGCGGCGCTCGACCGAAAGGTCGAGTCTGACAAGGACTGCTCATGGTTTCCAGTCCAGAAAGCGGGAGAGGAAATCGAGGCCGTATTTCTGGCTTTTTTCGGGATGGAATTGCACGCCGATCATCGTACCCCGCCCGATCGCCGCCGTCGCCGGCCCGCCATGATCGGTCATCGCATAGGCGTCGGCCGGATCGGCGAGCGCGACATGATAACCGTGCAGAAAATAGGCCTCGCCCGGCTCGATCAGCGGCGGCGCACCCTGCGGCGTGACATCGTTCCAGCCCATATGCGGGATTTTGAGGCGCGGATCGTCGCTCGCCAGCGGCTTTACCGTGCCTGGGATCCAGCCCAGCCCTTGATGCGTGCCATGCTCCTCGCCGCGGTCGGCCATGAGCTGCATGCCGACGCAGATGCCGAGAAAGGGGCGCGCCTTGTCGATGGCGGCGCCGTGCAGCGCCTCGACCATGCCCGGCAGCGCCGACAGCCCGTCCATGCAGGCCGCAAAGGCGCCGACGCCGGGCAGGACGATCCGGTCGGCGTCTCTCACCGCATCGGCATCGGCGGTGACGTCGATCGCGTGCGCTCCAGCCGCCATCAGCGCATTGTGCACCGACCGCAAATTACCCGCGCCATAATCGATCAGCGCAATGCGCTCCGTCATCAGCCGAGCGTGCCCTTGGTCGAAGGGATTACGCCCTCCTTGCCCGGATCGATCTCGACCGCATCGCGCAGAGCGCGCGCCAGCCCCTTGAACAGGCTCTCGCAGATATGGTGGTTATTCTCGCCGTACAGCGTTTCGATATGCAGCGTGATGCCCGCGGACCCGGCGAAACTGTGGAACCAGTGCTGGATCAGCTCGGTATCCATCTCGCCCAGCCGTTCCTGGCTGAAGCCCGATTTCCAGACCAGAAAAGGCCGCCCCGAGATATCGAGCGCCACGCGGCTCAGCGTCTCGTCCATCGGCGAATAGGCCGAGCCGTAGCGGCGGATTCCCGCCTTGTCGCCGAGCGCCTTGGCGACCGCTTCGCCGAGCGCGATCGCGCTGTCCTCGGTCGTGTGATGCTGGTCGACATGCAGGTCGCCATCGACCTTGAGATCGATATCGATCAGCGAATGGCGCGACAGCTGCTCGATCATATGATCGAGAAAGCCGATCCCGGTCGAAACGGTATAGGCGCCCGTTCCGTCGAGATCGATCTCGACGGCGATATCGGTCTCGCCGGTCTTGCGGGCTATCGAAGCGGTGCGCATGCCGGGCGATATAGCGCATGGGGCGCATCAGACAATCATTCTCGTGCCGCGCCGCTGAGCCGGGCTGGACTGCGCGGCGGATTGCGTGCAGCGATGCGCGCGCCATTCGCGGCGGGAGGATAATCGACGATGACCGACATTCACGGAACCTGCGCCGATCGCTTCGCGCCGGTCAAAGCCATGTTCCAGAACAATTTCGACGCCGGCAAGGAGGTCGGCGCCTCGGTCGCGGTGAGCCATGAAGGCGAAATGGTCGTCGATCTGTGGGCCGGCCATGCCGATGCCGCGCAGAGCCGGGCTTGGAAAGAGGACACGATTATCAATGTCTGGTCGTCCACGAAAACGATGGCGGCCATGTCTCTGCTGCTATTGGCCGATCGCGGCGATGTTGATCTCTACGCGCCGGTATCGCGCTATTGGCCGGAGTTCGCGCAGAACGGGAAGGCCGATGTCGAAGTGCGGCATTTCCTCAGCCATTCGGCCGGGTTATCGGGCATGGACGAGCCGGTTGAAGGTGCGGCGCTTTACGATTGGGACGGCATGGTCTCCGCCCTGGCGAAACAGGAGCCATGGTGGGAGCCGGGTACCCAGTCGGGCTATCATGCCATCACCCAGGGCCATCTGATCGGCGAGATTATCCGCCGGGTTACGGGTCAATCGGCCGGCAGCTTTTTCCGCACCCAGATCGCCGAACCGCTCGACGCCGATTTTCATATCGGCACGCCCGAATCCTGCGATCCCCGCATTGCGGAGCTGGTTCCGCCGGCCGAGCTCGCCGACGTGAAGGAGGATGGCTCGATCGCGTCGCGCACCTTCAAGAATCCGCGCGCCGATATCGCGGAGACATCGAGCCGGGCATGGCGCGCGGCCGAGATTCCGGCGGCGAACGGCCATGGCAATGCGCGGAGCATTGTCCGTATTCAAACCGCCATGGCCAATGGCGGATCGGCATTCGGTACGCGCATCATGTCCGAAAAGGGCGCGCGGCGGATTTTCGATGAACAGACCAACGGCATGGATCTTGTGCTCGGCATCCCGATCCGGTTCGGAATGGGGTACGGCCTGAAAAACGATCTCATGCCGATCGGGCCAAGCACCCATTACTGTTTCTGGGGCGGCTATGGTGGATCGCTCGTTTTCGTCGATCAGGATGCGCGGCTTTGCCTGTCCTATGTGATGAACCGGATGGACAGCGCGCTCGTCGGCGACATGCGCGGAATCTCGCTCGTCATGGCCATGTATCAGGCGATCGGTTGATGGCCGCCAAAGGCCGCGCCAAGGAATTGGGAACAGGCCCGAAAGCCGCCCGTTTCGGAAATTCTCGCAAAGAAATATTGACCCTCGCCGCCGACGCGTTCACCAAACCGGCATGAGCGACGACACGCCAGACAGCCTGATTCCCTACGACGAAATCGTGCAGGAAGCCCTGCGCGCCGTGGTCGGCCGGGTGCTGAGCGAAGTCGGCGAGGCCGGCGATCTGCCCGGCGAACATCATTTCTACATCACCTTCAAGACCAAGGCGCCGGGCGTCGATATTCCCGGCCACCTGCTCGAACGGTTTCCGGACGAGATGACGATCGTCTTGCAGAAACGCTTCTGGGAGCTGACGGTCGACGAAGAGGGTTTCTCGGTCGGGCTGAGTTTCAACCAGGTGCCCTCGACGCTGGTCGTGCCCTTTGCCGCGATCACGGGCTTTGTCGATCCGGCGGTCAATTTCGCGCTACAGTTCCAGGCGCAGGGCGACGACAGCGCGCCGGGCGACCATGATCATGCCGAGAACGATCCGCCACCGGCCGAGCCCGTCGAAGATGGCTCCAACGTCGTCGCGGTCGATTTCAAACGCAAGAAATAGAGGCCGCGCCTCGCACGCAGAGTTCCGGCCTGAAAACAGGGACCCGAAAACCCATGACCAGCGAAACCCGCACCGAAACCGACTCCATCGGCCCGATCGAGGTGCCGGCCAGTGCCTATTGGGGCGCGCAGACCCAGCGCAGCCTCCAGAACTTCCCCTTCGCATCGCACGAGCGAATGCCGCTCGGCATCGTCCATGCGCAGGCGGCGGTCAAACAGGCGGCGGCGCGGGTCAACAAGAAGCACGGGCTGGACGCGAAGCTCGCCGATGCGATCGAGGCGGCGGCGACGGCGATCCGCGACGGTACGCATGACGGCGAGTTTCCGCTGACGATTTTCCAGACCGGCAGCGGCACTCAGACCAATATGAACGTCAACGAGGTGATCGCCGGCATCGCCAATGAGGCGCTGGCGGGCACGCGCGGAGGCAAGGATCCGGTCCATCCCAACGATCATGTGAACATGTCGCAAAGCTCGAACGACAGTTTTCCGACCGCGCTCCATGTCTCGACCGCGCTGGCGACGCGCGATGCGCTGGTCCCGGCGCTCGATACGCTGATCGCGTCACTGTCGGCCAAGGCCGAAGCCTGGGAGCATATCGTCAAGATCGGCCGCACCCATACGCAGGACGCGACGCCGCTGACATTGGGGCAGGAATTTTCCGGCTATGCTGCACAGCTCGTCAGCTGCAAGGCGCGGATCGAAGGCGCGCTCGCCGGCAATATCGCGAAGCTCGCCATCGGCGGCACGGCGGTGGGCACGGGGCTCAATGCGCCGGACGGCTGGGCGACTGACATGGCTGAAGCGATCAGCGACATCACCGGCTTCGCCTTCGAAAGCGCGCCCAACAAGTTCGAGCAGCTCGCCGCCAAGGACGGGCTGGTGTTCTTCTCCGGCGCGCTCAACACGCTGGCCGTGGCGCTTACCAAGATCGCCAACGATATCCGCTTTCTCGGCTCGGGGCCGCGATCCGGCCTCGGTGAGCTGTCGCTGCCGGCGAACGAGCCGGGCAGTTCGATCATGCCGGGCAAGGTCAACCCGACCCAGTGCGAAAGCCTGACGATGGTCGCCGCCCAGGTGATCGGCAATCACCAGGCGGTGACGGTTGGCGGCATGCAGGGTCATTTCGAGCTCAACGTGTTCATGCCGCTGATCGGCGCCAATGTGCTGCGCTCCATCGACCTGCTGGCGACGGGCATGACCAGCTTTGCCGAGCGTTGCGTCGACGGCATCGAGGCGAATGAGGAGCAGATCGCCGACCTGGTCGGCCGCTCGCTGATGCTCGTGACCGCGCTTGCGCCCGAGATCGGCTATGACAATGCGGCGAAGATCGCCAAACATGCGCATCAGAACGGCCAGACGCTCAAAGAAGCAGGGTTGGAACTCGGCCTTGTCGACGAGGCGACGTTCGACCGCGTCGTCCGGCCCGAGAATATGATCGGTCGTTAGGAAGGCTCCCGCCATGCTGCTCTACAACGCCCCTGATCCCGCGCCCAATCCCCGGCGGGTGCGCCTGTTCCTCGCCGAAAAGGACATCGATATCCCGATGCGCGATCTCGCCATCGTCAAGCGCGAGCAGAAAGCCCCGGAGTTCCTCGAAAAGAACCCGGCCGGTCAGCTGCCCGCGCTCGAACTCGATAATGGTGCGGTGATCGCCGAAAGCATCTCGATCTGTCGCTATCTCGAGGCGCTGCATCCCGAGCCGCCCTTGTTCGGTTCGACGCCGGAAGAGATGGCGCGGATCGATATGTGGTTGCGCCGGGTCGAGAATATGCTGATGGTTCCGGTCGGCATGGTATGGATCCACAGCCACCCGCTCACCGCCGGCCTAGGCCATCAGTTCACCGATTTCGGAGAGGCCAGCAAGGAGCGCGCGACCAAGGCCATGCACTGGTTCGATGCGCGGCTCGAGGGGGCCGGCTATTTGGCCGGAGAGCGCTACTCCATGGCCGATATCGTCCTGTTGACGACGGTGGATTTCGCCCGGTGGATCGGCTTGGACATGCCCGGAAATGCCGCCAATCTGCACGATTGGCACGGCCGCGTGTCCGCGCGCGAAAGCGTGCAGCGCGCCTGATCCTTTCGCGTTCGTCCGCCGCCTGATGTTCGACATCCGGAACAATCGCCGCTCTTGCCCCGGCGATGGACTGAAATCGAACATAATGGGGCAACAATTTTTCGGGCGCGCTCAATACGCTTGCCGTGGCGCTTGCCAAGATCGCCAACGATATCCGTTTCCTCGGCTCGGGGCCGCGCTCGGGCGCTGATCGCGCCTTTCTCCGCTTTTTCTGTACAGGTCAGACTGTAACAAGAATTACATATTACCTATATTTAGGCCATATTAATGATAAGTTGCACAACTATTGTTGTGGCGACCAATATTTGGTATATTCGTGATGTCGAGTCGTAATAAATCAAAAAGATAACTCCGAAGAATACTATCTTCGGGGACGGGAGTACTTTTGCTTATCTAGATCTGAAACAAGCATCGCGGAGAGGAAAAATGCCCAAGAAAAAGAGCGGTAGTTCAAAAGCGGAAAACAAAAACAAGGCGGAAGACAATGGCGATTTCGAGGATCCGCAGGCCGAAGACGTAGCCGAGGCTGAAGATCAGGACGGCGGCGATCTCGAAGACCCGGTCGCCGAAATGGATGACATGCTCGACGAAGAAGAAGAGCAGAACGAAACCGACGGTGATTTCGCGGAGACGGCCTATTCGGAAGCCGAAGGTGTCGATGCGCCCGAAAATGTTCTCGAGGCCAAGGAGGGTATTGAAACTTTTCTTGCCGGCGAGATCGGTTCGCAGAGTTATTCTGCATTCGATACTTCGGGGACGGCCAATATCGTCGGCGTCGGTATCGGCTCGGCCGAGATCGACATGGAGCAGATATCGGAGGACGGACCCGGCACGGCGACGCTCAACGTCTATGTTGCCGAACCGACCAGCGAAGACGCTGTTCGCGCCATGCTGTTCGACGAAATGTCGGTCCAGGCGGTCGGCGACGACCACATGCCGGTGAATATCATCAATTGCGGGCCGATCGATGCATTGGCGCATCGTTTCAAGGATCGCCCCGCCCCGGGCGGCATTTCCATCGGCAATGCGCGCGTGAACTCGGCCGGCACGCTCGGCTGCCTCGCGCGCGGACGCCGCTCGCCGCGCAATCGCCGCGTGTTGCTGCTGACCAATAATCACGTTGCCGCCCTGTCGAACCAGGGCCGTTACGGCGATTCTATAGTGCAGCCGGGGCGGCTCGACGGCGGCGTGAATACGCGTGATCGGATCGCGATCCTCGAACGGTTCATTACGATCCACTTCAACGGCCGCGCCAACTATGTCGACTGCGCGACGGGATGGTGCTGGCACCGGCGCGTGCGCCGCGAGCTGGTCTATATCAGCGGCGGGCGCCGGCGCTATTTCCGCGTCGCCAGCCGGCCGGTTGCCTGTCGGCGGAACATGCTGGTCGGCAAGTCGGGCCGCACGACGCAGTTGCGCGCCGGCCGTGTCACCGATTGCAACGCCACCATCCGCGTCAATTATGGCAGCGGCCGGGTGGCGCTGTTTCGCGATCAGATCACGATCCGCGGCACGAGCGGACAGTTCAGCGCGCCCGGCGATTCGGGGTCGCTGGTCTGGCGCTGGGACCGGCGCCGTAATCCGGTGGGCCTGCTTTTTGCGGGCGGCGGGGGGTTCACCTTCGCCAACAAGATCGGTCGCGTGCTCTCGGCACTCGATATCAATCTCTACACCTGATAGTCTCTGGCGGGGCGGGCAACTGTCCCGCCCCCAAGGAGGACGGCGATGACGATCAACGGTAGCGCCCGGCCCGAAGGCGATGATCCGGCCGCCTTTGTCTATGAAGACGATGGCGAGCCCGAAGAGGCGCAAGGCTATTTGCGCCGGGCGGAGGCCGCGTTCCTCGACCGGGACGGCGTCGTCGGAATCGGGCAGGGTGTTGGAAAAACCGGCGAAGAAACGCTGCTCGTTTACGTCGTGTCGGACGAGGTGGGCAAAACGCTTCCCAGGACCTTTGCCGGCCGGCGCGTGGTGCCGCAGGTCAGCGGCGTCATCCGCGCGCAAGACGCCCAAGAATAATCCGCTGCGCCCTCCAGCGCGCGACCTTTTTCGGAACAGTTTGGCGTTCTCCCCCGTTTGTTGCGTAAGTGCAACGAATGGAGTGGTGATTACCTATGACGATGAACGCCGGTTTTCTGACGATCCTGCAGGATCAGCTTGGTGCCATGGGCGAAGAGCTTGTCCGCATGGTTCCGCAATTTACGATTGCGCTGGTCGTCATCGTCTTCACATGGCTGCTCGCCAAGGGCGGTCGCAAGATTGCACAAAAGCTGATCGGCAGCACCGAGGTCCGGCCCAGCCTGTTGACGCTGATCGAAACCGTCATCACCGTTCTGATCTGGATTCTCGGCCTGTTTATCGCCGCGACGATCGTCCTGCCCGGGCTGACCGCGGGCAGCATCCTGGCGGGGCTCGGCATCGGCGCGGTCGCGATCGGCTTCGCCTTCCAGGATATTTTCGAAAATTTCCTCGCCGGCGTCCTCATCATGATCCGCGAGAAGATGCGGATCGGCGACATTATCGAATGCGAAGGGATCAGCGGCAAGGTCGAGCAGATTACCTTGCGCGAAACCTATGTCCGCAAACTGTCGAACGAAGTGACGATCGTGCCCAACTCGATCCTCTTCAAGAATCCGGTGGAAATCTTCACCGACGATCCCGGACGGCGGCACGAAGTGGTGTGCGGCGTCGCGTACGATGTCGATCTCGACGAGGCGGCGGCGGTGATCGAAGAGGCCGTGCGTGGCTGCGACAAGGTGGACCAGGGTAAGGGCGTCGATGTCTTCGCCAAGGAGTTCGGTTCGAGCTCGGTCGACTATCTGATCCGCTGGTGGTCGGGCTCCAAACCGCGCGACGGCCATGAAAGCCGCGACCAGGTCGTCCGCGCCGTGAAAGCCGCGCTCGACAAGGCCGGGATCGAAATACCTTTCCCGTACGTTACCCATACATTCAAGGAACCGGTACCTTTGGAGAATGGATGATGAGTCTAGTCAGAAGCCTTATCGGCGGTGCGATGGGCGAAACGGCACGCCGCCGGACGGCCGGGCGGGGATTACTGGGCGTCGGCGTCGGTCTCATTGCTGCCCGGATAGCAATGCGCTCGCTGCCGGGCGCCGCGCTGGTCGGCGGCGGGCTCGTCGCCAAATATCTGTGGGACAAGAAGCGCGAACGTAAGGCGGCCGACGCCGGGCGCCTTGACGCGCACGATGCCGAAATGACCGTGGCGCGCGCCGAGGGCGAGACCGATATCGCAGGATCCGGCTCGCCGAGCCGCGAGCCACGCTTGCCCGTCGCTGGCTAGCTGCTCGATCTTCGTTCTAGAGCGCCGCTTGCCATACCCGAATAGAATCCACCGGCCAGACCAGCATTAGCACATTGAGCGTCAGATTGTCGCGGATCGTCCAGAGCGTGAACAGTTCGAAGGCGATGGCAATAATGACGGTCGGCCAGAGCCCGATCCGCCGGGCGATCAGGAAACCCAACGCCATCCAGCCGATATCGGCGATCGAGTTGATGATCGCGTCGCCCGAATAGCCGAATGCGGCCGTCGCCTCGCGGTAGCGGTTGATGATGATCGGCGAGTTTTCGAGGATCTCCCACGCCGCCTCGATCGCGACCGCGAGGCAGAACCACAAGCCCACCGGGCGCGATCGCAGGAGCAGCCAGCCGATCCCGCAAAAGAGGAAGCCATGGATGATATGGCTCGGCGTGTACCAGTCGGCGAGATGCTGGCTGTTGTCGGGTCCGTGCACCGTGCCGACCCAGAGCTTGATCTCGCCGCATTCGCAGATCGGGTTGCGGCCCATCGCGTATAAGATGGCCGCCGCGACAACCACGATGGCTGCAGCGATAATCCAGTATCGACGCGCGATGTTGCCCTCCCCGTCTTGACCTCGCTGCGCACTTGCGCGAACCCGGCGCATGGCCGATCCGATCCAGCTTGAACGCCGCGGGCTGCTCTATGTGCTCTCATCGCCGAGCGGCGCGGGCAAGTCCACCATCGCGCGGATGCTGCTCGAGGGCGACACCGAGATTTCGCTGTCGGTGTCGGCGACGACCCGCCCGATCCGCGAGGGTGAGGTGGATGGCCGACATTATCATTTCGTCGACAATGACGAGTTTGACCGGATGGTCGCCGACGAGGCGTTTCTCGAATGGGCGCATGTGTTCGAGCGGCGCTACGGCACCCTCAAAGCCGAAGTTAACACGTCGCTCGATGCCGGGCGCGACGTGCTGCTCGACATCGACTGGCAGGGAACACAGCAATTGAAACAGGTCGATCCCGATATCGTCCGCGTCTTCGTGCTTCCCCCGTCGATGGAAGAGCTGGAACGCCGCCTTCGCGACCGTGGCACCGACAGCGACGCTGTGATCGCCGGGCGGATGGAGCGTGCGGCGGCCGAGATCAGCCACTGGGCCGAATATGACTATGTCCTCGTCAACGATGATGCCGAAAAATGCGCTGAACGGGCCCGCGCAATCCTTCAGGCCGAACGGTTGCGCCGCAACCGGCGGACCGGACTCGTCGAGTTCGTCCGCGGCCTTACGGGCTAGTCGCAACAACGACCTTTTCAGAATCGCGCGAGAAGCCTAGCCTTGCGGTCACACTCAGGGGAGGGTTCCATGTTCAAAGTCATTCCAGGCGCGATCCTCGCGGCGGTCGCCATGTTTATTATCGGGTTCATCGCCTATGGCCTGCTCGGCAGTATTCCGGTCAGCGATGTCGGCGATGCCGAGGCGGCGGCCATCCAGAGCGTTTTGGCGGGCAGTATGGATAATGACGCGGCGCGCACCGTACTCGTGCCGTCGGGTTCGGGAGAGGTGCAGCAGCGCATGTATCTCGACGGGCCGATCGCGATGATCCATTACAATCCGAGCGGCTTCGAAATCGGCGCCGGTTCGACCATGCTGTCCGGCTTCATCCATATGCTGATCAGCGCGCTGATCCTCGGCGCGGCACTGTACACGCTATCCGGCCATGTACGCGATCCGGGCGCGCGGATCGCGATCGTCGCACTGTTCGGTCTCGCGGCCTCTTTCTACATGAATCTCGGTAATCCGATCTGGTGGCATCATGACTGGCTCTATCATGGCTATGTCTTCGTCATCGATGCCGTCAGCTTCATCGTTGGCGGCGCGATCATCGCGCGCTGGTTTCTGCCGAAGCATATCGACAGCGACGACCGGTTTGGGGCTCAGGAAAACTAGGGCGCGCCTATCGGTCCGCGCATGGCCATGCATAGAGTGTAGGTCTATCAGCGCGGCATGCTGACCGCATTGCTCCCGATTATCGCCTTTTTCACGGCGTTGCTGTCGGGCATTTTCGGCATGGCCGGCGGCATGGTGCTGATGGGCGCGCTGGCTCTGCTGCTCCCGATCAGCGCGGCCTTTGTGACCCATGGGATCATCCAGATCGTGTCCAACGGCTGGCGCGCTTTTCTCAACCGTGCGGACATCGTCTGGCCGATCATCGGCTGGTATGCGCTGGCGGCGTTCGTGGCAGGGGCGATCTTCGCTTCCATCGCCTGGGTGCCGTCTCGGCCGATCGTTTTCGTCGCGCTCGGCCTGGTCGGCCTGTCGGTGTGGTTGCCGGCCCGGAGGTTTGCGCTCGACGCGCGTCGCCCCACCCATGCCTTTGCCTCCGGCTTTCTCGTTACCGCGACCAATTTGCTGGCCGGCGTCGCCGGTCCTCTGCTCGATATCTTCTTCGTACGCACGACGCTGACCCGGCATCAGATCGTCGCCACCAAGGCACTGACCCAGGTTTTTGCGCATCTTGCCAAGATCATCGTTTATGGCGTGCCGCTGTTTTTCGCCGCGGCGGGAGCGCAAATGCCGTGGTTCGCAATCCTGCTGGCCATTCCATTGACGCTGCTTGGCACGCGCGTTGGCAAGGCCGTTCTGGACCGGATGTCCGATGCAAGCTTCCTCGGCTGGACGCGCTGGATCGTGAGCCTGATCGGGCTCGTCTATCTGGTGCGCGGGCTGATGCTCCTGGGCGCGTAACAAAACATCGCGGCCGCGCAACTTGTGAAAAATTCGAATCTGCGCACGAAGGGCTGCAGGATATCTTATTGTGCGACGCAGCATCCCCAGTCTATTAGGGAGTTCAGGAGAGCGGTGTTTCGAAATGGCGGCCAGCATCTGTCAGCCATTGGAGACCGACCATGAAAGCGTCCATTCTTTTTCCGGCCATTCTGTTTAGCGTTGCCGCTCCCGCATTTGCCGATGGCGAGTCCGAGCGGTTCGAGCATGATGGCATCACCTATGTCTATGATGTCGACGAGCGGGACGATCATCGCGTTCTGAGCGGGCGGCAATATCCATCCGGCGCCCGGTTCAGGCTGGTCGTGCGCGACGGCCGGGTATCGGGACGGGTGGGCGGTACGATGGTCTATTTCCGGTTGTCCGAGATCGACGATGCCCGGGCGCGGGAGATCGAACTCGCATCGAACTAGCCATCCGGGCGTAAGGCCCGTTCGTCCCAACGGGCCGGGCGTTCGGGGCCGATCATTCCGGTTCGATCAGACCGCGCGACAGCAGGCGCCGGATCAGGTCGACGGCATCGGCGTCCTCGATGTCTTCGAGGTCGGCCCGGGCAAAGGGTTCGCCGTTCATCGCGCGTTCGAACGCCGGGCGCTTGGCGCCGACAAATTCGCTCGATCCGCCGCGCGTCACGATCGCGAACTCCTCGCTCTCGTCATCCTCGACGATCCGGTAGAGCGCGCCGTCACAGGCCCGATACTGCTGATCGTCGGCGATCGGGTTGGACGCATGGCGGACGATACCGGCCATGTCCGGCGTCCGCGATTTCAGATAGTCCTCGGCGATGATGTCGAGCGGTTCTTCGAGCTCCGCCTTTTCCGCCAGCTCGGCGATGAACTCGCGGAACTGATCGCGCGCCGGCCCGCGATCGAAATCGCGATTGGCATAGCCTGGCGGCAGGGCGCGCCGCAGCCCGTCCGTCTCCAGCGCCGCCTTCGAAATCGATTCGAGCACCAGGTCGGCCCAGGTCTTGGAGACGAGGCCGAGCGTGATGTGGAGCGAGGCTTCCTCGTCATGGGCATCAGCATCGTGCATCATGCCACGCGGGATATAGACGGCATCACCCGCGCGCAGCACGAACTCGTCGGTCGGATCGCCGACTTCGTGAACGCCGGGCTCGAACCCTTCGCCACGAAACGGCTTGCCGACCGGCTCGTCATAGACCCGCCAGCTTTTCGCGCCCGACACCTGCAGCACGAACACATCGTGATTGTCGTAATGGGTCCGGAAACCCTTGGCGCCTGGCGGCGTCAGATAGATGTTGGTCTGCACCGACGCGCTGAACACCGGCTCGAGCGCGCGGACGAAATCGCCGAGCGGCTTGTGATAGCTATGCAGATGCGGCGCGATGATCGTCGCCTTGTCCTGATAGAGGCGGAGCAGCGCGCTGCGGTCGATCTGGTCGTTGGCGAGCGTGAAAGCGTCGCGGGTAATCTGCGGATCGGCCCGGGTCGCATCGATCTGCCCCTCGAACAGCTGGTTGTCGGCGATGAAAGCGTCCAGCGCATCGACCGAGACGAGGTCGGTATAACGGCCGGGCTCATCGCGCTCGATCAGGTGCACGCCCTCCTCGAAAGTCTCGGTGAAAAATGTACTCGGATCCACGGGATCGAGAACCCGGGCGAGCGCTGAGCGCGATTCCTCGGGCAAGCCCGGCGTTGGATCATATTTGTGCATGATTATTCCCAAATATTCGGCACGAAGCCTTAATTGCCGCGCCCCTGGCCGACAGGATCGGCATTCGCGCCGGTATCGCTGTCGGTGATGCCGCGGACGCTGCCCGGGCCGCCCCGGCCGCCGTTCAGCGGATCGGCATTGGCGCCGGTGTCGCGGTCGGTAATGCCGGTATTTGCCCGGCGTCCCTGTCCGACGGGGTCAGCATTCGTGCCGGTATCGGTGTCCGTCATGCCGGTGCCGCCGCGATTTCCACCGCGGCCCTGTCCGGCCGGATCGGCATTCGCGCCGCCGTCGCTGTCGGTAATGCCACCGCTGTTGCCGCTGCCGCCACGTCCTTGGCCGACGGGATCGGCATTGGGTCCGCCATCGCTGTCGGTGATGCCGCTACCGCCATTGCGCGGTCCGCCGCGACCATTGCCGGCCGGATCGGCACTGGCGCCGGTATCGCTATCGGTCAGGCCGCTTTCCGGCGCGGAGCTGCCCGGCGTCGAAGACGATTCGTTCGACCCGGCGGAGCCAGTTTCCGATCCGCCCACGCCAGCGCCGCCTTCCGGTGCCAGATCGTCGGAGGGATCCGTGCCGCCCGTTTCGCCGTCTTCGCTGCCGCCGAGGCCGAGCTGGTCGCACGCGCCGGTAACCACGGCCATCGCGCCGAGGCTGGCGGTCGCGCCCACGCGGCTCAGGAAAGATCGGCGGTTGAATTTCGAAGACATTGCTTTTTCCCCTCAGGCACATCCGTGCGCGCCGTGCAAACTAATATGGCGGCATCCACATTATGCGAATACCGCCATGTTTGTAAGCGCCGGAATCGGGCGCTCGTGCGAAGATTGCCCGGCATCGGCGCGATATTTCACGTGCCGATGCCGGGCTGTCTTCTAGTCGCTGTCGGTGCAGCCTCGTCCGCGACCACCCGGATCGGCGCGGCCGCCCGAGTCGTTGTCGCTGCAGCTGCGTCCGTTGCCGGCGCGGTCGCTGCTGCCACGGCCCTGGCCGACCGGATCCGAATTGCGGCCGGTGTCGCTGTCGGTGACCTGCGCGCGTGCGGCAGTCGTGCCGGTTACGATGCCAAGCGCACCGATGCTGGCCGTTGCGCCGACACGGCGCAAAAACGAACGGCGATCTAACTTCTTACTCATGGTCTTCCCCCTTACATGCCACACAATGTGGACCTTCGGTTCGTCGTTAGCGCTTTCAACGGCACACCATAGCGCCGTTTCCGAAGTCCGCTAACGATCACTTCCCCGGCCATAGCCCGCGCTGTCGCGGGTCGACCCGGAATCTGCATCGGTGATGCCGGTGCGGTAGCTGCGTCGCGGCCCCCGTCCGTTACCACCTGGATCTGCCATGCTGCCGCCGTCCGCATCGGTATAGCCCGAGCGGCTGCCGCAGCGGCGGCCCCGTCCGCCTGGATCGGCGTTGCGACCGCCATCGCTGTCGGTGCAGCCTGAGCGGCCCCGGCCGTTGCCTGCGGGGTCGGCATAGCTGCCGGAATCGCTGTCCGTTATTCCCGAGCGGCGTCCACCCCGGCCGTTCCCGGCGGGATCGGCATAGCTGCCGGTGTCGCTATCGGTAATGCCGGTGCGCCCGCCACCGCGGCCATTGCCTGCGGGATCGGCGTAGCTGCCGGAATCGCTGTCGGTGATACCGCTTCGCCCGCGCCCGCCCCCGACGGGGTCGGCATAGCTGCCCGTATCGCTGTCGGTGATACCACTTCGTCCGCGTCCGCGTCCGATGGGATCGGCGTAGCGGCCGGTATCGCTGTCGGTAACCTGGAAAGCTCGGGCCGGTGCGCCTGCCACGGCGCCCAAGGCGCCGACACTGGCTGCAGCGCCTACGCGCCGCAGAAACGATCTGCGATCAAGTTTCTTGCTCATGTGCCACTACCCCACACTTTATTACTCGCGGCCCTGACTGCGCTGTAACCATACAACCGAAACCTGTCAAAGAACATTCTCTTATTGCTAATCGCTCGCATTTGCGTTTCCTTTCCGGTAGTTGTGACGGGTTCGAAATGATCGGAGAACGGTTGGTTCGTAGAGCATCACGGCTGGGCCCCGCGGGCCTGTGTGCGCTCGGCCGACGGGATTGCCGGCATCCATCGCAATATCGGGTCGGCCAGATCGACCGCCTCGCCAAGCTCGAATACGTTCGGATAGCCATAGCCGTGCAGATTGATCATCGTCTGGATGTTGAGTGCCAGGGCGACGGCCTTGCGCATGACCGGCGCGACATCGTTCACGAAATTATTGTTGCAGTAGATCAGGATCGTTCGCCCGGTATTCGGACCGATGGTCGCTGCGAGGCTCTGCGCCGTAAAATCCGGCAGCGGCAGATTCACGGCACCGTCCATATGGCCCTGCGCGAACGCTTCCGCTGATCGTGCATCGAGCAGCAGGATATCGGGGTGGTCGGCCATCTGCCGGAAGGCCGCAAGGTCGAGGAGTCGATCGGCTCTCAGGGCCTGCACATCGGCGGCGAGTGCGACAAAGGCCGGAAAATCGATCTGCGGATTATTCGGTTGTACAGCGGCGGGAGAGGGATCGGCGTTTTGCGCGGCAAGGTTCGCCGGGTTGCCGGCTGCTGCTAGCGCTGAAAGTCCGATGAGAAAGGCGCGCATGGCTGTGCCTTTTTGGCAAGAAGGCGCGACCCCGCTAAGCCAATGCTCCATCCAAGATGAGCCAGCGCTGAACGGGCCGGGAGATAAGCATGGCATTGAACGCCGCCGCACGCGCGCTTTGCGAAGCGCTGAAGCTGGAGCCTCATCCGGAAGGTGGATGGTATCGCGAAACCTGGCGCGCGGATGCCGATGACGGACAGCGATCGCCCGGCACGGCGATTCACTTCCTGCTCGCGGCGGGCGAGCGATCCCATTGGCATGCGGTCGATGCGACCGAGATTTGGTGCTGGCATGCCGGCGACCCGCTCGCCCTGCATATTGCGGAGGAGCAGTCGGAACGCCGTCGGACGATCATGCTCGGCGCGGATATCGCCGCGGATCAGGCGCCGCAGGCGATTGTCCCGGCGCATCACTGGCAGACCGCGGAACCGACAGCCGGCGGGGCAGGCTATACGCTTGTCAGCTGCATGGTCGTTCCGGGCTTCGAATTTGACGGCTTCACGCTCGCGCCACCCGGCTGGAGTCCTGGTCGGTCATAGGCGGTTCGTTCGAAAATGCTGCGCACAATGCCCGCAGCACGAAAAGAAACCGGGTAAATTTCATAGTGAATCGAGCGGTTTACAGAGTTATCCCCGATATCCTCCTAATTCCATGTCGTTTTTCGCTTGGCGCGACTCGGAAGAGCGTGACACTTTCAATTCGTCGGAAGGGAAAGCGACGGAAGGCAACGACCGAAGCGAGAACGGAAGACCGCGAAACTGGAAATACTGTGGACCGCGAGCGAAGCAGGATGGAAGGCAGAGCGAGCTGTACGGAAGATTTTCGCACCGTCATCGCGCAAGCGAAGACATAGCGGCAAATTGGAAGAACAGCTAAGGACAGGAAAGAGATCTTCGGATGTTGGAACTGTCCGCCGTGCTTGAGCGCGGACTGGAGAGCCTTCGGGCAATCCAACCCCGGCGCTCGGCGCAGTGGGGGCTGATCTTCGGATCAGCCCCCATTTTCGTTTGGGCGGCCTGAATATCTGGCCCGGAGAACAGCTTTACCGGTTGGAGCAAGCCGCTAAAGACGGCTTCGTGAAAAAGGGCAATCTCGACAGCAAAATCTGCGTGACCTGCGGCCGGCCTTCGCCTGGCGCAAGAAATGGCGCACGGTCTGGGACGAGGTCAAATATTGTTCGGAGCGCTGCCGCCGCGATCGAAAAGCGGCGCCACATGGATAGCCGCACCCTGAACCTGCTGGCCTATGCCGGAACCCTGCCCTTTATCGGCGGTGCGGCGCTCGCCGCGCTGAGCGTCGAGCCGGGTGCGGGACTCGGTTCGGGCCCCGAGATCGCCATCGCCTGGGCGTTGACGATCGCCTCGTTCATGGCCGGCGCCCATTGGGGGCAGTATCTCTCCAAAGGCGCGGACATCGGGATCAATCTCCCCATCGCCAGCAACGCGATCGCGATCGTCGGCTGGCTGGCCTTTCTGTCGCTACCGCTGCCCCGCGCACTGCTCGTCTTCGCGGCATTGTTCGCTATCCTGCTGGTCATCGACCGGCGGCTCTTGAAGGCGGGCTTTATCGAGCCGGCCTATTGGCGGACCCGGCTCGGCGTGACGCTGATCGTCGTCGCGGCATTGCTCGTAACGGCGGCGTTCGCGTGACGCGGATCGCCATCGCCGGTGCCGGTCTTGCCGGGCTCAGCCTCGCACATGCGCTGCGCGGCCGGGCCGAGATCGTGCTCTTCGAGAAGGCGCGCGGCGTCGGCGGGCGCATGGCGACGCGCTATGCCGATCCGTGGCAGTTCGACCATGGCGCGCAATTCTTCACCGCGCAGACCGATGCATTTCGGGCTTTTCTCGCGCCAGCGATCGAAGCCGGTGTCGTCGCGCGTTGGGATGCGCGTTTCGTCGATTTCGACGGGCCGGAGCCGGTTACGCGCTGGCAATGGGGTATCGATCGGCCGCATTATGTCGGCGCACCCAGGATGAACGCGCTGGCGAAATATCTGGCGGTCGGTCTCGATATCCGGCTTGCGACGCGGATCGGCTCGGTCGAGCGCGCGGGCGACAATTGGGCGCTGGCGGACGACGAACGCAATGCGCTCGGGGAATTCGACTGGTTCGTCTCGACCGCGCCCGCGCCGCAAAGCCTTGCCTTGATGCCGGAGTCTTTCGCGAGGCGCGATGCTATGGCCGACGCTCGCATGCGCGCCTGCTTCGCGCTGATGCTGGGCTTCGACGCGGCGCTGCCCTTTGACTGGAACGCCGCCCATGTCGGCAATGCCGATATCAGCTGGATGTCCGTGAACAGCGCCAAGCCCGGCCGCGATACCGCGCCGTCGCTGCTCGTGCATTCGACCAACGCCTGGGCGGATGCGCATCTCGAAGACGATCCCGGCACCGTCACCGCCCATCTGATTGCCGAGGCGAGCCGCATATCGGGGCACGATCTGAGCGGCGGGCCGCACGTCGCGCTGCATCGCTGGCGCTATGCCAATCTGCCCAAACGGACCGGCCCCGACGCGCTCATCGATCCCGCCAACCGCCTTGCCGCCTGCGGCGACTGGTGCATCCATGGCCGGGTCGAGGCGGCATTCGCGAGCGCGATGGCGCTTGCCGGCGCGCTGAAGCCGCTACTCTGAAGCCGCGCGCGCCGGACGCATGTCGGCGGTCACGTCGGGCGCGCGATTGTCCATATCGCGCCACAGCCGCCAGACGCCGTCCTCCTCGCGCCGGAAGGTCAGCCAGCTGCGCCCCATCGCCTCGATCGCCTCGCCCTCGGGCGGGGTGATCGTCATCCAGTAGAGCGCGATGAGGTCTGCCCGGTCGCCGTCGATCGCCAGATCCTCTTCGCGGAAATCGATCGTCGCGCGCCAGCCCGCCGCATGGCTCTGCCGGAACCGGCCGACGATCGCATCGGGCCCGTCGAGCCGCGGCGCGCCCGCCGTCATCAGGATCGCGTCCGGCGTATAGAGCGTTTCGAGCGCATCGAAGTCTCCGGCTTCGTACAGCGCCTTCCACTGTTCGCCATGCGCGCGGACGGCGGCGAGATCGCGCTGATACCGGCAGGCGGCCTCATATTCGGCGCTGCCCGGATCGGGGCCGTGCCCGGCTTCGTCGATCACGCCCGGGCAATCGTCCGCTGCCCCGGCGGCCGCATGATGATCGGCCTCGGCCGCCGTCGCGAACACACCCAGCGCCCCCAGCGTCAAGGCCGCCGCCGCTCTCCGAATTGCCCCCATATCGTCTCTCTCCGTGTTGCGTGTCTACCGTTCCAGCTGCCCGCGCACCGCGCCCGCCGGGAAGGGTTCGTTATGGACGTTCACATAGAAGCCGGCCGGATTGCCGCGAATCTCGCGGCGCAGCGCCGGTGCGATCTCCATGCAGCCATCGGCCCCGCCATCCGCGCCCGGCGTATCGAGCGTCACGACCGGCGGTCCGGCCTCGCCCGCCGCGCCGCGATGGATATGCGCGGCCGTCGCCGGATCGATATCGTCGATCGACAGCGCGTAGCAGAGCTGCTCCTGCTCCTCGTCCCAGTCGAATGTCGCGATGCCGATCCCGTCCGGATCGCCCGGCCCGGGCACTTCCGCGGCGCCGGTCAGATCGGCGGAGTAGGATTCCTGCGCATGTGCAGGCGCGGCAAGCCCGAAGGCGGATATCGCGCCCAGCAGAATGAAAGCGTTTCTCATAGATGCTCTCCCAGACTGATCGAGGCGGCCGCCCCGCGCCGCCGCCCGGTTATGCCGTTGATATAGCGTATTTCAGTCCCGAAAGGGAATGGGGATTCGTTTGTCCGGATTCCCCTCGCGCGAAATCGCGGCCGCACCCTCCGATGGTATAGCCGAAGATCGTGCAAAGAATCCGCTAACCACGGTTTCGATTGCGCTTATCCACAGGCATCCCTATATAACCGGCACTGCCGATGTCGCACGTGGCGACGGACTAAGGCGCCCGGCGCCCTCTATTCCCTCAATACTTCAGCATTCAGACGCAGGCCGCGCCCGATGTTCGGGCGGGGCTCACTACCGCTGCCCGATGATCGGGAGCGGCCCAAGACAAGGGAATAAGACTATGCCGATTGGCAAGGTAAAATTTTTCAACGAACAGAAGGGCTACGGTTTCATCGAGCCCGAAGAGGGCGGCAATGACGCCTTCGTCCACATGACCGCCGTCCAGGCTGCCGGGATGACGACGCTGAAGGAAAACCAGCGCGTCTCCTATGAGCTCGAAGAGAGCCGCAACGGCAAGATGGCCGCGACGAACCTCGAAGAAGCGTAAGCGCTTCGATTTCGAACGGGAAAGGGGCGGCGGGACTTCGGTTCCGCCGCCCCTTTTTTGTGGGATTTGGTGTGTCAGAAACTTTCTGGCGAAAGTTCGCCGCACCGGGGTTCATTTGTCAGACTCGACCTGTCGGTCGAGCGCCGCACCACCCTCCGATGGCATCCATCGACGCTTTGCGCCGCCGGAGCCTGTGCCATCTCCGCCCGCTCCCCCTCCCGACCTCCCACAGGGTACACTCGTGGGAGGTCGGGAGGGGGAGCGGGCTGGTGCGGCGATTTCCCGCAAGGGAAATTCTGACAGACAAACCCGGTGCGGCGATCCTGCGACAGCAGGATTCTGACAAAGAATCTCTGGCGCCGCGCCTGAGGCAAAGCCGAAGGTCTGACAATCAAGTTTCCCAATCCAAAAGTCACAAAAATCACGCCCCTTTAAACGAAAACACCCTCGCCTCCGTTGCGTGTTCGTCCGGCCCGTCCGGTCCATCCGTCTCCCCGTCCTCTTTTCCGCCGTCCTCCCCGTCACACTCCCCATCGCCATGCTCGTCCGCGTACGAGTCCCAGAAACCGATCCGGTCGAGCCAGCCGCTATGGATCGCGCGGGCCCAGTCGGCATCGTCCCATTCCTCCCTCTCGTCGAGATCGAGATCGGAGATATCGACATCCGCCGGATCCATCGCCTCGATCGCCTTAACTGCCTCCCGCTCTTCAAGCTGCGCGAGCAGCGCCTCATCGTCGATCATGTCTATGTCGCCCACTATACCACCCGGTGTTCCGCCCATTGGGCGCGGATCCGCCGCCGCATCCTGCTGGGCGAGCAGGATCGCCGGATCGCGATCCTCGCCGATACACGCGATCATCGTCTCGAACTGCCCGGCCGCCACGCGCGCCGGATTGCCGTCCAGGTCCACGCCGTCGGCCGCCTTGTCGAGCCGCGCCAGTGCCGCCAGCAACAGGCCCGGATGAAAGCGCGTCCGCTCGCCGACCAGCTCGCCATGATACCAGACCTGCTCGGTCCAGCCCGTGCGCGCCTTGTCGAGCAGCTCTTCGGCATAGATGTCCCGCGCGAGGATCATTGCCGCGTCCCAGGTCCGCGCAAACGCCTCGGCCCCGGCCCGGCGGCGCAGCCGATAGGCGCTCTCCCGCGCCATCCCCGCGCAGCGCGCCGCCTCGCTCACATTCCCGCACCGCGCCAGCGCCTCGAGAAAAATCCGCTGCCGCGCCGGCGTCCACCCGTCATGCCGGGGCTTGACGGGGACGGGATTGGGGAAGGCCGGCAGCATGTCCCGTCCGTCTTCGTCATCCTCGCGAAAGCGGGGGTCCCGCTTGTCTTCAGGCGGCTGCAAGGAAGCGGAATTGTTCCGGGTGAACGCCATTGGCTCCCCGCTTTCGCGGGAATGACGGTGGCCAGTATCCCGACCCTCGCTTGGCGGCGCGTCCGTACTCCGGCGCAGGCCGGAGTCCAGTTCCTCCGGCGCAGGATCGTGCGGAGAGTGCGGGCCTGGGCTCCGGGTGGAGCTTGTCCTGAGCGACGCCTCAGGCGGCGTCGAAGGGCAGGAGCACGGATCGGGGTTTTGGGGGTTTTCGTTGTGTGTCATCCGACAGGATAGGTCAGATGATGTCCTACATTTCAAGGAAATAGGATGTCGGAAGGTCAGACAAACCTTAGCTACGGTATATCGATTATCTCAAGCCGTTTAGTGATTTTGGTCATTATAGCCCTTACCCGATTTGTTGTTGTGCCTAACCCCACCTCGTAGTCTTCTTCCAATCGGAGTTTTTGAAACAACATTGAATAGGCACTTTTCTCGGATTCTGCTCCATCTTCTGTCGCAAGTTTTCTTATCTGTTCGGAGTAAAGGGCCTCGAATGCCATTCCCTTAAGTCTCTCATCCAAATCAGCTATTGTGAACACTTGCATCGCGCTCAACAAATGATGGCCACGGTACCGCGTGGCGGCTCTGCGGCCAGACGGATCATCATCCAGCATCACTACGAAACGGGTGCCCAGACCACGCAGCAGGCTGATCAAGGTGCCAGCTTCCGACGCTGACGGTGCCGGAATTACTGTAACATCTTTAAGCAGCGAAAATCGCTTTTGGAAGTATGTTAGAGGATGGAAATCATACTTGCCCTCAACAATAATTGCCGTTTCTCCGGGCACCAACGGGCCAAATGTGAATTTGAGCGCATCAAGTGCGGGCTGAAAGTAAGATACACGTTTTGGATGTTGCGCGACAAAATGTCGATACCGCGTAACTCCCACGTCCGTGTCGTTTTGAGAGAATCGAAAACCTGAATCTTCGTTTTCAAAATCTAGCGAACGATTCTCGACTATATATGCTTTCTCCAATCGCATTGGATCAATCATGTAATGACTATGGGTCGAATATATTATGTACTGCTCCCCACGAGCAGTTTTACCAAAGCTCTCAAGCAATTTTGTTTGAGCTTGGGCATGTAAATTCGAAGCCGGTTCATCGAAAAGAAAGACAGTTCCTTTTTCGCTCGATCTGCTACCTCTAAACTGTGTGAAAAGCAAAAAGGTGAAAAACCATCTAAATCCCAATGACCGCTGATGAAGAGAATAGTCGTGCTCTCCATCGTGAATCATCATTTGCAAATACGGGATATTGTTTCGTTCTGGATCAATATCCCAATCAATTTTAACGCTTTTATCTGATACTTTTTGATCAAATATCTCATTCCATGCTGTAAAAACAGTCCGAGTAATCGCACCAGCCAAACGATTTACCGTCGCATCAATAGACTTCTTCTCGTCTTTCTTTCGAAACAGTTGATAGAATCCAAACGGGTCGCTTTCAGTGCCAGCACGGTGACGGGAAATCTTTTGGCAATTATATACTTGACAAAACACCCGGTTGAGGGCATTATGCTGGCAACGAAAGGCCAGAATGATGAACCTCACCGATCCGATCTACAGCGATGCCGACAAGGCCCGCGAGCATCTGGAGCATCTGCACTGGCCTGATGGTCCTGTTTGTCCTCATTGCGGCGAGACTGAAAATGTCACCAAGCTGACCGCCAAGACGGGCCGTCCCGGTCTGCATATGTGCAACTCATGCCGCAAACAGTTCACCGTGACGGTGGGAACCATCTTTGAAGACAGCAAAATCCCGCTCAATAAGTGGCTGATGGCCTTCGCCCTCATGGCGAGCAGCAAAAAGGGTATCAGCGCCAGCCAGCTTGGCCGCAATCTCGGCATCACCTATAAATCGGCTTGGTTCATGGCGCACCGCATTCGCGAGGCGATGGAGACTGAAACCGGCCCTTTAGGCGGACCTAATACCGTTGTCGAAGCCGACGAGACCTATGTCGGCGGCAAGGCCAAGAACCGCGCCAAGCGCCGCCCTGCCCCCAAGAAAGCCGTTGTTGCCCTAGTCGAGCGCGATGGCAACGCGCGCTCGTTTCATGTTGCGAACGTCAACGCCAAACATCTTCGCGGCCTGATCGTCACCAACATTGACCGCGCTTCGCATCTGATGACCGATGAAGCCATGGTTTACACCCGCGTCGGCCGCGAGTTCGCCGGTCACAGTGTCGTCAATCACAGCGCCAAAGAGTATGTGGCGCACGGCGGCTTCAAGCATTCCAACACAGCCGAAAACTTCTTCTCGATCTTCAAGCGCGGCGTGATCGGCGTCTATCACCATATGAGCGAAGCCCACCTTGCTCGCTACTGCACTGAATTTGATTTCCGCTATAACACCCGCAATCTGAACGATGCGGAGCGCACCGCCGTGGCGATCAAAGGTGCGCGCGGGAAGCGCCTCATGTACCGGCAACCTCGTTCGCTCGCCGCCTAAGCCGTTCGAGCCGCCGCGCCTCTATGGCGAGCGGCGCAAACGTTACTTCCGCTGACTCGACTCCTTCGATCGCTTAAGAATATCCTCATTGCTGATCGGGGGAGTAGCCAGCGCGCGACGGAGCGCATCATCGCGTCGCCGCTGCTGCTTTCTGCATTCCTGTTCTTGCTTCATGCGATCACCGGAATCCCTTGAGTGTAAGGTGTGAGTCCATCTGGATGGTAGCTCATCATGCGCGGCAAATTCGCCTTCACGTTCTGCTCGTCTTTATGCGCTTCATACCATCGCGCCGCCGCCCGGCATAGATTTCGGCAAAACTCCGAAACGGTGTAAACATAGGCGTCGTTAATGACGCAATTCGTAATAGATATGCCCCCTGGAAGGGCAAACACGACGCGCTCAACGTTGTGCTTCAGATCCCCAAAACGACCGTTGTGCAAAACACCACATCGGATCGAATATAGATCGTCTCCAGAGATATAGGAGAATGCATCGCCAGTCAGGTTCTCCGCGCACCAATCTTTGTATCTCCGCCGGTCTGAGCGGCCATCTTCGCTAGCGAGCGATACGCAAATGTCCGGGAGGGCCACCGCCATGCTTATCGCAACAAGATGAAGGCCATTTTGAGATGCCGCATCAATTTGAAGCAGTAAATGATCCAGCGGCGACGGCACCTTTTGCGCTGAAACTACCAATTGCATTCCCTCGCTCAAACCAAGCCAAGAGGTCGAGCACATCAACTTCCGTCGTGTTGTTTCGACACTCATTATAGGCTCTTAGCACGAGCCTACCGGATCGGTTAACCCATAGTTCTACAGGCTCGCCTTCGCCCCACTCGCGTACGTCAGCGAGCGTAGCGACCTTGGTTTCCAAATTGCGCCGGCCTGTCTCTGGCATCTATACGACTCGCTACCTGTTTTGTGAAGTATATAATTGCCAATCTTTTCGACAATATGACGATCTATGGAAAGGCCATCATCAAGTGAATCTGCCACATCCTGAAGAACTTGTCTAAAGTAATTATTTATATTTGCGTCTTCAGATTTTTCCCAATCCTTCAGGTCCTCAAGGTATATTCTCTCTGGGACGTTGAATAAGAAAGTCGGGAAATATACAATTTTCGGAAATCTATCAGCTATGAAATCTGTGACTATTTCCCAAGTTTCAGACGTCTTAGAATCATTCCCTGAAGCTGTATATTCATTGCCACTTTTCTTTTTTAAGAACTTAGGGCTAAAATCCCACAAGGTGTTGGTATCTATATGATCTCCGTCTTTGAATTCAAAAACTCTGTCTACGGTCAGTTCTCGGGGGCAATCATCAATCAAAAGAATGTATGATTTCATACTTTTTAGGTATTCCGATAAACCGATTACGTCTTCTTCATCTAAGACAACTCTACACGATATTTTTATCTCGCCAGAAAAATTTCCCTTTTTTGACATAGGTAGCAGATCGATAACACTATCTTGATTTGAAACAGTGCCAACTATTGATGAGGTATCCTCGTCTACCGATAAGAAATGCGACATCGCCTCTAGAATTGTAGTCTTGCCGCTTTCATTTAATCCAATTAGCGTTACAATGTTGCCAGGGATTCTAGTAAGAAGCTCAATCTCAAGATCTTGAATTCCTTTGAAATTCTGAATTGCAAATTCCGCTAGCTTCATTGTGCTGCTCCGCTCAACAATTAGCACATAGTTTTAGACTAATTATTTGTATCATTAAAGCATCCCCTTCAAATACCCCCCGATGAAACTTCCGCCAACGCCAAGGCTTCGGCGAGACACGCCCCTTAGCGCTTGAGCATGTCCTTGAGGTAACCACCCGTATAGCTGCCCTTGGTCTTGGCGACTTCCTCGGGTGTCCCTTCGGCAATGACCTCCCCGCCCTTGTCGCCGCCTTCCGGGCCTAGGTCGAGGATATGGTCGGCGGTTTTGATGACGTCGAGATTATGTTCGATGACCACCACCGTATTCCCCTGCTCGACCAGCGCGTGGAGCACTTCGAGCAGTTTGCGGACGTCCTCGAAATGCAGCCCCGTGGTCGGCTCGTCGAGGATGTAGAGCGTCTGGCCGGTCGCGCGTTTGGAGAGTTCTTTCGACAGCTTTACGCGCTGCGCCTCGCCGCCCGATAGCGTCGTCGCCTGCTGGCCGACCTTTATGTACCCCAATCCGACGCGTTCGAGCATCGCCATTCTATCACGAATGGGCGGAACGGCCTTGAAGAAGACATGCGCATCCTCGACCGTCATATCAAGCACATCGGCGATGCTGCGCCCCTTGAACTTCACCTCGAGCGTTTCGCGATTGTAGCGTGCGCCGTGGCAGACATCGCAGGTGACATAGACATCGGGCAGGAAGTGCATCTCGATCTTGAGGACGCCGTCGCCCTGGCAGGCCTCGCAGCGGCCGCCCTTGACGTTGAACGAGAAGCGCCCGGGCTTGTAGCCGCGCGCCTGCGCCTCGGGGAGGCCGGCGAACCAGTCGCGGATCGCGGTGAAGGCGCCGGTATAGGTGGCGGGGTTGGAGCGGGGCGTGCGGCCGATCGGCGACTGGTCGATATCGATGACCTTGTCGAGAAACTCTAGCCCCAAGAGTTTTTCGTGTTTCCCCGCGACGATGCGCGCGCCGTTGAGCGTGCGCGCGGCGGCCGCATAAAGCGTATCGATGGTGAAGGTGGATTTGCCGCTGCCCGAGAGGCCGGTGACGCACGTAAAAGTGCCCAGGGGAATGGAGGCGGTGACCGACTGGAGGTTGTTCGCGGTCGCGCCTTTGAGGATGAGCTTCTTGCCCGTGCCCTTGCGGCGCTTTGCGGGGACGGCGATTTCCTTGCGCCCGTTGAGGTAATCGGCGGTGAGGGATTTGCGCGATTTGAGGATTTTCGCGAGCGTGCCCTGCGCCACGACCTCGCCGCCATGGACGCCCGCGCCCGGGCCCATATCGACGATATGGTCGGCATGGCGGATCGCATCCTCGTCATGCTCGACAACGATGACGGTGTTGCCGAGATCGCGGAGGCGCTTGAGCGTGGCGAGAAGGCGGTCGTTATCGCGCTGGTGCAGCCCGATGCTCGGTTCATCCAAAACGTACAAAACGCCGGACAGCCCTGAACCTATTTGGCTCGCAAGGCGGATGCGCTGGCTCTCCCCGCCCGACAGCGTGCCCGAGCTGCGGTCGAGATTGAGATAATCGAGGCCGACGTTATTCAAGAAGCCCAGCCGCTCGACAATCTCTTTCAGGATAGGCGTGGCGATCTGGCTTTGCTGGGTGTTGAGCTTGTCTGGCAGCGCCTCGAACCATTGCAATGCCTGGCCGACGGGGCGGCGCGCGCTCATCGAGATATCCTCTTCGCCGAGCTTGACCGCCAGCGCCTCGGGCTTGAGCCGCGCCCCGCCGCACACCTCGCAGGGCGCGGCGGTCTGGAACTTGCCCAGCTCCTCGCGCATCCAGGCGCTTTCGGTCTGCATCATCCGGCGGTTGAGATTGCCGATCACGCCCTCGAACGGCTTCTTCACGTCATAGCTTTTGCGGCCATCCTTGAAGGACAGCGTGATTGGCAGGCCCTGCGTGCCGTTCAGCACGACATCCTGGTGATGTTCGCTGAGATCGTTCCATGGCGTGTCGAGCGAGAATTCGAAATGTTTCGCGACGCTGCCCAGCACCTGCATATAGTAAGGCGAGGGCGGGTTGGACTTGGCCCAGGGCACGACCGCGCCTTTTTTGAGGCTGAGCTCGCCATTGGGCACGACCAGCTCGATATCGAACTCCAGTTTCTCGCCGAGCCCGTCACAGGCCGGGCAGGCCCCCTGCGGCGCGTTGAAGCTGAACAGCCGCGGCTCGATCTCCTCGATCGTGAAGCCGGAGACCGGGCAGGCGAATTTCTCGGAGAAGACGATACGATTGTCGGGCAGGCCGGCGCCTTTCAGCTTTTGAAGCCCCTCCCCTTGATGGGGAGGGGTTTGGGGTGGGGTGATGCCTCCGCCTGCGTCATCGCCTACCGATGAGTCGCCCCCACCTAAATCCTCCCCCATCGAGGGGGAGCACTTCCCGAAAGCCTCCGCCACCGTCCCGTCGGCAAGGTCCACATAGGCGAGCCCATCGGCCAGCCGGATCGCCGTCTCGAACGAATCCGCGAGCCGCGTTTCCATGCCGTCCCGAACCACGAGCCGGTCGACGACGACTTCGATGTCATGCTTGAATTTCTTGTCGAGCGCCGGGGCGTCTTCGATATCGTAGAATTCGCCGTCGACGCGGACGCGGGTGAAGCCGGCCTTCTGCCACTCGGCCAGCTCCTTGCGATACTCGCCCTTGCGGCCGCGCACGACCGGCGCGAGCAGGTAGAAGCGCGTGCCCTCTTCGAGCTGCATCACCCGGTCGACCATCTGGCTGACGGTCTGGGCGGCTATCGGCTCGCCCGTCGCGGGGCTGTAGGGGATGCCCGCGCGCGCCCAGAGCAGGCGCATATAATCGTAGATCTCGGTGACCGTCGCGACCGTCGAGCGCGGATTGCGCGACGTCGTCTTCTGCTCGATGCTGATCGCGGGGCTGAGCCCTTCGATATGCTCGACATCGGGCTTCTGCATCATCTCGAGAAACTGCCGCGCATAGGCGGAGAGCGATTCGACGTAGCGCCGCTGCCCCTCGGCATAGATGGTATCGAAAGCGAGGGACGATTTGCCGCTGCCCGACAGCCCCGTAATCACGATCAGCTTGTCGCGCGGAAGGTCTATGTCCACGCCCTTGAGATTATGCTCGCGCGCGCCTTTGACGGAAATTTTCGTCAGCATTCGGAACACCGATGCTTCGTAATTTTGGTGAGGGACATGGGGCCAGTTTGTTCCATATTTGTTCTTCCAGAGCAAGGGCCTCAGCGAACAAATCATCGCCTCGATTTAGCAATCCGGCGGATGCCGGTCACCGCCACGCGCGGTGCTGTTATTCCGTTTCGGATTCGAAATAGATCGCCTTCTTTTTCTCTGGCATAGTATGCTAACGAAAATCACAAAGGGGGAGAAGATAATTATGCGCTTAAGACAATCACTAAATAAAGGCATGACTTTACTGTCGGCTTGCGCAGTTTGTTTTTGTATTGTGAGTCTGGACAAAGCATATGCGCAGAATGCATCCTCGAATCAGGCTGATCCTAACGCAACGGTAATTGCAGAAACAGAAAGAATAAATGCAGAAACTGGCCGGATAAACGCGGAGACAGCCCGTATCAATGCCAGAGCGCAACGTAGCCGCGCGCGGATCGAATCGCTCAATCTTCCATCCTTCGATGGCGACACTACGGTCAATAGCGGCGCGGGCGCGGCCGAAACGACCCTATTGGCTATGCTGGCCTTGGAGGAGGCCGCGGACGAGTTCGCCTCCATCATCGACGACAGCAATACGGCGCATCGACCCGTATTGCTGCTCACAGGACAAGAGCAACCGAGATTTGCGCTGATGGTAGCGGTTTTTTCGAGAATTGCAGCTGTCCGAGCGGATCTGGATAGTGCCATCGAACGCGCGACGGGTGCCGGTTTGTCGTCCGCGCCGAATACCGATGACGCAGGGGTTATTGCCGCCGTATCGGCGGTCGCGGGGCTGCTCAGAAGCGATGTAGAAATCTCCGAAGTCAAGATCGATACGATCAACGATCGCCTCCTTAGAGGCGCTGTCGCGCGGGCAACCGCCAATAGAGAACGCGAAGTGCGATGTCCGCCGCCCGCCGGCTCGGGTCCGCAGGTCGTTTGCGCTCCCGGTCCAGCCTATAGAGTGTTTGCCGCTGGAAATCTGACGGCACCGTGCTGGATCTTCCCGGACTACGCCGAGATGCGCGGAACAAGCTGTAATCAACCGCAGATGATTACGAGTTTCGATACCTTGGTGAGAACTGCCGCGCGCGCGCGCGATTTGCAGAGCCAGTTGCGCGGCAATCAAAGCGGCACCAGGAAGGCCGCCAAAGATGCCTTGGATGCCGCGCTCGAAGCCTATGATGAGGCGTTTGAGGAGCTCACCGAGGCACAGGACGACGGAACAGTTCCACTTGTCGAAGCCGCGAGTTTGGAGCAACTACTTGAGCACAATCCGATGTTCGTACGGCTGACTGCCGAAAGGGCGGCGGGCAGCATTGTCGAGCGCTCCGACATCACGACTTTCTTCGGCGGCGATCCTATCCGCGTAAGCAGTAGCGTTATCGCCAGTATGGATTATTTTGATCCGCGCACCGGGCAGATTCTCGATCACCGCATCGTCCACTGCCGGACAGCCCAGACGTCCATCCGCCGCGTTCAGAACAACACCTGGGGAGGAGCCGACGGTCGTTGCGATGATTATTGAAGGTTCATTCAGAAATTTTTGCATAGGAGCGTTGACCTTCCTGCTTTCGAGCGGTTTTGCCGTCAATCCGGCAAAAGGCCAGGAAACCGAGCTAATAGTAGATATCGCGGACTCGGCTGTTGAGGAACAGATTGCAGAATTGCGGTCACGCTTCGGCGTTTATGCTGTGCGTAATGTACCGGAACTGGACGCAGAGATATGGGCCGTCGCAAATGATCGCATCGCTGATCTTTTCGAAGCGACACGCAATTCCGAAACCGTTTCTGCCATCGACTATTTGGGCTTTGACCAACGCAGCCTTTTTATCGGCGTACCCGAATTGGCACAGTTGAGCACAGAGCAGGTGTCGCGACTGGCGGATATCGAGGCGGACGAAGCCATGGAAGGCGTTCAGTTGTTACGGTTGAGAGCAGGGGAATTTGGGCAAAGACTCTTATCGGCTGCGAGTGCGAACGGTCAGACCAACCCGCAACCATCGTCGCTATTATTCAATTTCGGGCTAGATGGGCAGTTTCTGGCTTCGCGTACCCGGTTTCGTGAATTGGCCAACGGAGTGACCGAATGGACCGGCTCACTCACCTTGCCAGGCAATGACATGCAACAGGGAACCGCATTTCTTGTTATTGACGGAGACGATGTCCTCGGCCGGATATCGAGTGAGGATGGCGAATATCTGATACAGTCGATCGGAGACGGATATCATGCCGTGGCGGAAATTGATTCGTCGGCCGGGCCGCCTGATCATGACGAGGAATACGAGGAGCTGTTAGAAGACGACGTGGAAAAGCTCCAGGATGCGGTAAACTTGGAAGATTTGGAGGCTGCTGCCACGGGGGATGGCCGAATTGGTATCGGATTTTTGTTCGATAGCTCAGGCATGGCGGCAATTCGCAGACGCCAACAATCCGCCGCACAGTTTACAAGCTTCGTCTTGCACGGTGGAAACCAGATATTCCAAAGTAGCGGCGCAACAGCAGAAATGTATATTGCGGGTATCGAGTATCTCGACCGTGATCTCTTTGGTAGCCTGCGGTCACAATTGCTGGCCATAGCAGACCCCAAATCTCTGGATCATGCCCCAGTCGGCGAATGGCGCGGAAGAATAGGTGCTGACATTGTCGTGCTTGTGACCGAGCGGACCCGGCCATGCGGCTATGCACTCGATATCTTACCGGAAGCTGCAATGAGTTTCGTTGCCGTTTCTGCCGCTTGCGCGATAAAATATAATAGCCTGACCCACGAGATCGGACATGTGTTGGGGCTGACCCATCATAATGAAGCCGGTCTCCCTGCTCTGCCGTTCGGCCGAGGATATCGATTGAATGCAGAGTTGGGGACCTTGATGGCATTGCGCCACACTGTTCGCAGGCGCGCACCACGCTGGTCTTCGCCAGAGCCACCCTATCAGGAACAGACCATTGGTGTTCACGATAGTTTCGACAGTGTACGCGCGATCAATACAACGGCACGGATTGTGAGCGAATACAGGTGACATTAGCGCCGAATTCCGCTCCGGTCTCACCCAATATAAATCTTGCTTTCCGGATAGCGGATGCGGCTCGGGATTTGCGTTGCGAGGAAGAAGCCGAGGGTGAGCGGGCCGACGCGGCCGAGGAACATCAGCAGCATGATGACGGCGCGGCCGAACTCGTCGAGCTCGCCGCGGCCGCGCCGCGCGACAGGCCGACCGTGTCGAAGGCGCTCGTCACTTCGAAGGCGGGGCCGATGAATTCGCCATGACCCTTTCCGCCGTGTCCGGCGCGATATCAATGCGATAGCAGCGACAGGACACAAGACTGGAATTATTTGCTGCGCCGACCCGAGCGGAGCGCTATGCGCGATAGATCATGCGCCTTTCGATTCACGCCCTGCTCGATTATCTGATCGACGCCGAAGCCGATGTGCTGTTGCAGATCGAGGCGGCGGCGAACGAGCCGACGCAAAAGGTGATCGACGGCAAGATGCGCGTGGCGACGGGATCGGAACTGCATCCGATACCGGTGGATGCCGGCGTCGGGCGGCGGACATGGACGCGCGGGTCGGGGCCGTTCCGGGTCGATTATCGCGCTACCGTGGAGGTCGCGCGTTCGGTCCGCGATATCGCTACGCTCGGCATGACGCCCTATGCCGAGCTGCCGGGCGAGGCGGTGCCCTATATCTGGCCGAGCCGCTATTGCCAGTCGGACAGGTTCGCGAGCTTCGTCGCCAAGGCGTTCGGCGATCGCGAGGGCGGCGCGAAAATCCTCGCCATGGCGGACTGGGTCCACGACCAGCTGGATTATGTCATCGGATCGAGCGATGCCGATACGGGCGCGGCCGATACCTTCATTTCGCGCGAGGGCATCTGCCGCGATTATGCCCATCTCCTCATCAGCTTCGCCCGGGCGGCAGGCATCCCGGCGCGCATGGTCTCGGCCTATGCCTGGGATTTGAAGCCGCAAGATTTTCACGCGGTCGCCGAGGTCTGGCTGGAAGATGGCTGGCACATGATCGATGCGACGCGAATGGCGCCCATCGAGGGCCTGGTCCCGATTATCACCGGGCGCGACGCCACCGATATCGCCTTCATGACGATCTTCGGCCGCGCCGATTTGCAGAACCAGTCGGTGAGCGTGGAGCGAATTTGATTTGTCAGAACGTTGCTCGCGCAACGGGCCGGTGCCGCGCTCGACCGACGGGGCGACTCTGACAAACAGATACTGATGCGTGGTGCGATTGGACCGACTCCGACACACTCTCCCCATATCGACAAACGTGAGGTGGTTGCCTAACGCCGCCCGATGCTCCGCTACACACTCATCGCCCTGATCCTGCTGCTCATCGCGGCAAGCGTCTATGTCTATACGGCCGACCGGCTGATCCTGTTCAACCGGCTCGTGCCCAAGGATGCCGGGTCGGCGCGGATCGCCGAGGATATCGCGTTCGGGACGGGCGCGCGTCAGCAGCTCGATATCTACGCGCCGACAGGCGGAGAGGCGGACGCGGCGCATCCTGTGATCGTCTTCGTCCATGGCGGCGGCTGGCGCGCGGGAGACAAGGCGGGGTATGAATTTGCCGGCCGCGCCTTCGCCTCGCGCGGTTTCGTGACGGTCATCCCGAACTATCGCCTGTCGCCGCAAGGCCATTTCCCCGATTTCGTCGAGGACGGCGCGGCGGCGATCCGCTGGGTGCGCGACAATATCGCCGAGCGCGGCGGCGATCCCGACCGGATTATCATGGTCGGGCACAGCGCGGGCGCGCATATCGCGGCGTTGCTTGCGATGGACGAAAGCTGGCTGGGCGCGGACCGGGATGCCATCGCCGGCTGGGTGGGCATGGCCGGGCCGTACGACTTTCTGCCGCTCGACACGCCGAGCACGCGCGGCGCATTCAGCCGGGCGCCCGATCTCGCCGCGACCCAGCCGATCAATTTTGCCGGCGAAGGCGATCCGCCGGCGCTGCTCCTTCATGGCGATCTCGACGATGTCGTAAAGCCGCGCCACAGCAGCGGACTGACCGCCCGGCTGGAGGCGGCCGGCGTTCCCGTGCGGCATATCGTTTACGAAGGCATTGGCCATATCCGGATCATGACGGCCCTGTCGCGCTGGACGCGGGGCACGCCGCCGTCGCTCGCCGACATCGAGGCATTCGCCCGCGAGGTTTCCTAGCTGCGCAGCGCGCACCCGGCGGTTACTGGCCGTGATGCTCCTGGATTTTCTTGCGGATGCGGGCCGGCGTAGCGCCGTTGGCGATCGCGTTGCGGATGCGGGCAGTGTTGATCCGCGGCGGCTGCGGCCGTTCGCGCGGGCGGACGGGCCGCACCGGCCGAACCGGTCGCCGAACACGCGGCGCGGCGCGATGCGGCCTGCGCGCCGACTGCATGGCCAGCACGGAAACGGGGCTGGCGGAGGCCAAGCCCGGCGAAGTGTTCGGGGCCGTCGCCGCCGCGGGTGAGGCGGCGATCAAAACGAGGGCGATGGCGAGGGGCGAGTGCATGGTCAGGGTCTCCTTGTCTTGCCGAAGCGGCACGACGCCCGCATCCTATCAACGCATGACGCGCCGAAATCCTTCGGCCGCAATCCTTCGGCCGGGGCCCGCCCGCCATGCGACATCGGCGTTCCGATGAGCGGCCCGGTCTGGCCGACGAACGCCATCGCCTGACCTCCGAGCCGAGCCGCCGCCGCGCCGAACCGAAACCTTGATCGACAGAATTCCGACGTTTGTCGATTTGACGCAAAGCCCCGCCCGGTTGTCGATCCCGGCGCGACCGGCAGTGGCGAATCGCCTATACCCATGATCGACGGCGAGATCGGGATGACCCGGCAGGCGACCGTCCACGGATCGTCCGGGAATAGTCCCGGAGGGCCAAGGTTCAGGAGTATAACATGCAGAAAATTGCTTTCGCTTTCGCTGCGGTCGCCATGGCTGGCGCCGCGACCGCTTTCACCACGTCACCGGCATTTGCCGGTGTCGGCCACACGGCCGAGAGTGTCACGATCGACACCCGCGCCTACGATCTGGATACCGCACGGGGCTATACCCTGCTGAATAACCGGATCGAACGGGCGGCGGAGCAGGTGTGCGGCGCTGTCGATGTCCGCAATCTTGCCGGGGCGGAAACCATCCGCGCCTGTCAGGACGATGCGGTCAACGACGCCGTGGCGCAGCTCAACGATCTCATGCGGTCGCCGACTGTCACGATCGGCGCATCGCGCTAGCCCGCACGGGCAAAACGGCCCTGGACAGCCCCTCCAAGGCCCAACGGAACACCCCCGGGACCCTCTGCCCGGGGGTGTTTTGTTATGTGGACCCGGCGTTTCTCTCATGGAAAGAAGCAGTCCACGAAACTCTTTACGACTGAATCGAAAGCGTGCGGAAACAGACGCTCGCCGATGAAGTCGCGGCGCAGACCGACAAGCAGCGCCGCAGTCAGCCGGGCCGCCACGACGTCGCGCTCCGGCGGGTCATCAGGATCGGCCCACAGCGCGATCAGCGCCTCCAGGAACATCTGGTCTGCCTGCTCATGGCGCTGCAGCTTTTCGGGCGGCACGCGACGGACCACCGCGCGCAACTCATCCTCCTGCCCCATCAGATGGATCAGCGGTTCGGTCGATGCCTGGTGCAGAAGATCGCGGATCATCCTTTCGAAGGCCGCCTGCTCGCGCTTTCCATTTGGCAGCGGGTCGAGCAGCGGCGCACGCATCTCGACGTGCAGCGCTTCGATTATATCGAAGAACAGCAGTTCCTTGCTGGCGTAGAAGGCATAGAAGGAACCCTTGGCGATGCCGGCGCCGCGCGCCAGTTCGTCGACGGTGGTCTTCGCCACCCCTTTCTGACGGAATAGCCTAGCCCCCGCTTTGCGCAGGCTCTGGTCGATATCGGCGCGTTCCCGTTCGTCGAAGGCTCTAGGCATATCATCTAAATATATATTTGACTGAAATCGTCAATTGGTCATATAGCGAGTCTGTGGAGAGATGATATGCACGGAGTTTCGGGAAAAATGATACTCGGCGCGATTGCAGCTGGGCTGCTCTATGCGGCCGGCACGATCACCGCTCTGCTGGCCGGTTTCGAGCTGATCGTCGCATTGATGCTGCTTGGCGGCGCGGGGAAGGCGGCGCTGCTGCACGCGCCGGATGAACCGTTGCGCAACGCGTTTATAGGCGGCTGTCTGGTGGCGCTGACGGCCGTCTGGACGCAGGGCATATTCCTTGACGCCTATTTTGCCGCCAATCCAGCCTATCGGGGGGAGGAAGTGGCATTCGGCCTTGGCCCGCGCAGCTGGACGTTCCTTATGGCCCCGCTGGGTGCGCTGGCGGCCGGCGTAATCAGTCTGTCCACGGCGGCCCTCGTCCGCACCTTACGCAAGGGCTTCAGGAAGCGCCGCCATGGATAGCGCCAGCATGACGCCTGATCTGTGGGCACTTCTTGCCGTTTTGATCCTTGCCTTGGTGAATCTTGGTCTGTCGAGCGTGGCGTCGCTGAACCAGCTCGGCGCGCAATACATACTCGGCCCGCGCGACGAATGGCAGGAAGCGAAGGGCGTTCCCGGCCGGATCGCTCGTGCCTATCGCAATCTGCTCGAGAGCTTCGCGCAGTTCGCGGCATCCCTGTTCTTGGTGCATGCCGCGGGCGCCGAGGGCGCGCTGGCGGCCATCGGCGCCTGGACGTTTTTCGCCGGTCGTTTGGCGTACATACCGGCCTACGCTTTTGCGCCGCCAGGCGTGCGGCCTGCGTGCTGGATGACGGCGCAAATCGGCGTACTGATGATATTGGCGGACCTGTTTTGGTAAGGGGGCGGATCGCCCCGGCATCGAGAAACGAGAGGAGTTTCGATATGAACCTTGGAAATTTTTCGCTGAGCCTAGCGGTGAAGGATATTGCCGCGTCGCGGACCTTTTACGAAGCGCTCGGTTTCGGCGTCATGCACGACCAGTCGGAGCATGGCTGGATGATCCTGCAATCGCCGGGCTGCACGATCGGACTGTTTCAGGGTATGTTCGAGGACAATATCCTCACCTTCAATCCGGGCTGGGACGAAAAGGGCGAGCCGCTCGACGATTTCACCGATGTGCGCGAGATCCAGAAACGCCTGAAAGCGGCCGGTATCGAGATGATCCAGGAGGCCGACGAGACGACGTCGGGACCGGCAAGCTGCGTCTTCACCGATCCGGACGGCAATCAAATCATGCTCGACCAGCACGTCTGACCGGCTGAAGGATGATTGGTCCGGGCGCTATTTGCCCGCGATCTGCTTGACTTTCTTCAGGTACGTGCGGCCGATGCGGACCTCGGTGCCGTCGGCCATTTCCGCGTACCAGCCGCCCGATCCGTCATGGCGGAGCTTGGCGATCCGGCCGCGGTTGAGGATCGAAGAGCGGTGGACGCGGATGAAATGGTCCGGGTCCAGCCGTTCCTCGAGATTGCTGATCGTCTGATGGAGCAGATAGCTGCGCTCGCCGATATGGAGGCGCATATAATCGCGCTCCGCCTCGATCCGGTCGATATCCTCGGATGCGACGCGGATGACTTCCGAGCGGTGAGGCACCCAGAATTCTTCGGCCCAGGGCGAATCCTCGGCCTCGCTCTCGCGGGTCTCGCGGATCTGTTCGGTAACGCGCGCGATCGCCTTTTCGAGCCGTTCGGGCGCGACGGGCTTCAGCAGGTAATCGACGGCCGCGACATCGAACGCCTCGACGGCGAACTGGTCGAAAGCCGTGACGAAGATGATCGCCGGCGCGAGATCGACGCCGTCGAGCGCACGCGCGACTTCCATCCCGTCCATGCCCGGCATCGCGATGTCGAGCAGCAGCAATTCGGGCTGCAGCGCCTCGACCATGCGCAGCGCCGATTCTCCGTCCTGCGCCGTGCCGATCAGGTCGATCCCCTCGGTACGTGCGCAGAGAATCTGCATACGCTCGATAGCGAGCGGCTCGTCATCGACGAGAAGGGTGCGAAGCGGCGCGGTGTCGGTCATGATTTTGGAAGTCCGTTGATTTGCATGTGTTCATGTATAGCTTTTTGTCAGAATTTTCCTGGCGGAAAATCGCGGCACCGGCCCGCGCCCCCTCCCGGCCTCCCATTGAGCATATCCTGTGGGAGGCCGGGAGGGGGCGCGGGCCGGTGCCGCGCTCGACCGACAGGTCGAGAAAGACACGTCAACACGTCTCTTTGTTGATCGGCAGTTCGAGCGTAACGGCGAAACCGCCTTCCTCGCCCGGCCCCCAGGTGACGTTGCTCTCGTCGCCGTAGCGCGCGTCGAGCCGCTCATAGACATTGTTGAGCCCGACCCCGGTGCCGTGTGGCGCGTCTTCGGGCAGCGGATCGCCGTCATCGCTGATCGTGATGATGAGCTTGCCATTTTCCTCGCGCGCATGGATCGAGACGGTGACGGGCCGGCGCACACGCGAGACGCCATATTTGATGGCATTTTCCACGATCGGCTGGAGAATCAGCGCGGGTACGCAGCAACCGTTCAGCGATTTCGGGATCGAAATGTCGACGATCAGCCGTTCGGGAAAGCGCACCGCTTCGATATCGAGGTAAAGCCGCTGGAGTCGGATCTCCTCCTCGAGCTGCACATCGTCGGCGGGCTCGGAGGTCAGGCTCGTGCGGTAGAAGGTGGACAGGTTGAGGATCATCTTTTCCGCCTCGTCGCGCCGGTCGCGCATAACGAGCGAGGAGAGGACGTTGAGCGTATTGAACAGGAAATGCGGATTGACCTGATAGCGCAGCGCGCGCAGCTGCGCGGTTTGCGCTTCCTGCGCGAAGATCGCGGCGCGCCGTTCCGCCTGACGCACGATTTGCGCATAGCCAAGCGCCATATAGAGGAGCGCCCAGGCGATCACGACGAAATAGCGCGACAGCACGGCCTCGGCGAAGCCGCGCCACATGGCCAGCGGATCGCGCGCCTGGAACTCCTCGATCATCTCGCGCTGCTCTTCCCATTCCTCGCCTTTGAAGATCTGCAGCGGGTCGAGCACCTCGAAAACGTAGAAATTGAACGCGGCGATCATGGCGGCGAAAGGCAGCGCCGCGGCAAAGGCGATCGGGATGCGCCAGCGCAGCGGCCGGTCGGCAAAGCGTTCGAGAAACAGGTAGAGCAGGAATGTCAGGCCGATGGCCAGGCCGATGACGAACACCCGGTAGACCAGCATTTCCAGCTGGCCCGGATAGGCCATGATCGCGGCTCGGATCGTGACCACGGCGAAATAGAATCCCCATAGCCCGAGCACCGACACCAGGCCGAGCCTGTGTCCGATTGCCGCATTGCGAGAGGGTTCGAGCGATCTGCCGTTCATGGGCGTCTTGTAGCGGATGGATTGCGATCCGTCTCGCAATGGCGCGCTCCCAGTCGAACGGCTTTGTCGCTTTGTCGATACGTTCGTCGAAATGGCGGCGTCCGTCCCGCGCGGCTGCGAACGGCGGAAATTCGGAACGATATCGCGATTCCCGGGTTGATAGGGGTGAAAGAAGGAGATTCGCGATGACGCCCGACACAGACCAGATCGTCGACGAAAAAGCGATGCAGAAGATGTCCGTCGCGCCGCCGGATCCGGACGAGACGGAAACCGGCGACGGCGACATGGCCCGCGAGGAAAAGGAGCTCGAAGAGGGCCTTGAAGAGACCTTCCCGGCGTCCGATCCGCCCGCCAATGTGCAACCGGGCCATGACCGGCCCATGCCCTCTTCGGGCTATGACGAAAAGTCCGAGAAGGACTGACGCGCCGCGGGCATCCTTTACCGCGCAGGTAATTGAATTGCCGCATATGCCGGCTTAGCGGTTTCTCCCATAACGAAGACGGGGAGACCGACATGACTGGATTTCGCCTGCTGCTTGCCGCTTTGTTGCTGCTGATCGCCAGCTATGCCGCCAATGGCGACGCGCGCGCCCTGCTGCTGGGGCCCGATCGCGCCGCCGATTGACCGAAACATTTCGGTGCTTTCGTGCAACAATATTGCGGAAATCCACACAAAATTACAAAATACGGTTGATGCGCTGCAACATAACTGATTCAACAGCGCAAACAGCGTCCTATGGTTAACGCTTCGTCAACCTGTTGCGTGCCATACTGGCCTGACAGATCAACAACGGACCGGAGGGTTCGATGACGAAGACCAACACTCCCCAGCCCGGCGCCATGGCGCTTGCCGAGATGAAGGAGTTCGCGTCATTCGAAGCGTCGACCCAGCGCTATGTGCGCCGGTCGCTCGATGTCGGTCTGGAACGGCGCGATGCGATCCGCAAATGGTCCCGCGACATGGTCGAGGCGGCCGCGATCAAGGCGCAGTCCAGCGTATATAGCCGGCTCGACGATATTCGCGACACCATTCCCGACGATAGCGGCCTGGAAGCGGTCGAGCCGTTCATGGGGCCTCTGGTCACGGTTTCGGCATTCGATCTGGGGCAGGACAGGCTGCCGAGCTTCTCGGCCTATCGGTTCCTCTATGAACGGCTGCTCGGCCCCTATGTCCGGCCGTGGTTGCCGGGGTCCTTCTGTGCGGCGGCAGCCTTGCCGCATATTCACCCGGAACGCCGGCGCGCGCTGCTGCAATCGATCAGCGAAGCCGCGGCGACCGCGCCGGGCTGGTCCAACCGCGCGCCTGCCTTCTATCCGGACTGGGTCGAGAAGGTGCCGGAAAACGCCGTTCCGCATTAGGGCCCCGTCCCCGAGGCGTTCGCGCTTCCGATTCCCGGAATTTTGCTATATGCTTCGCTCCCGTTAGCAGAGGTTTTTGGGAGTAGAGGCATGAAATCGGTCGTCAAATTCAGCGTTCCGGCAATCATGATGCTGGCTGCCGTGCCGGCGTCGGCGGGAACGATTGCAGGTTGCATTGCGTCGAACGAGGATCGCGACGGCATTCTCAGCTTCGACGATTATGCGGTGGCGAAGTCGGAAGCGGGAGACGTAGAGGGCTCCGCGCTGCGCGAAGCGGCGGAGAATGAGCTGCGCGCGCGCAACAGCGATCCGGGCCGTATCGTCTGTCAGACCTATAGCGGCGCGGGGCATTATGTCGTGGTCGCCGGCGGTGTCGAATATAATGGCCGGGTCCGCAATCTGATCGGGTTCGGTTTCGGCGACACGCGCGAAGAAGCGCTGGCGCGCAGCGACGACCGGCTCAATAATGTCGTCGAATATGACGCGTTTCACCGCAGCGGCGGCGAGATGACGGTCGTCGAAGAAGGCGCGGTCGGCAGCTAGCGGCAGACAGACCCGCCGAGACGTCCACGCTCGGCCTGGTCGAGATGGAAATGATCGGCATGCGCCCGGTTGTAATCGGGCGAAAGCGTCGTCGCGAACAGGCGGCATGCGCCGGCGCGCACCTCGGCCAGAAACACGCCTTCCGGGCCCGTATCGCCCCAATCGTCGAGAACCGAAATGCGTGAACCGTCGGCCAGTTCGAATGCGGCGATATCGATGGCGTCGGCCGTGGCGTGCTGCGACCAGCGGCCGGTCTCCGCCCCGTTGACCCGGCGGCAGGCGAAGGTCCCGAGATGATCGATGGCGACCACGCGCTGGCCGAACAGCCGCATGGCCGCGGGCTGGATGCTCTCCCGTTCCCACAGCATGAGCGCCGCGGCGACCGGGCAGGCGAGAGCGGGTTCGGAGGGGCGATAGGACAAGCCCGGCGCCGTGTCGGTGCCGGTCAGCGTCACACCGTCGCCATAGCCGCACGCGCTCCCCTCGGACCGGTTCGGGAGCGGCCGATAGGCAATATCCGCAGCGTCGAGCAAAGCCTTGCAGCGCGCACCGTCTTGAGTGAGTGCGGCGATCTTCCGCCCGGTAAATGTCCCGACCGGATCCCTGAGATCGAGCGCCGTCCAGGGCATATTCTCGGGATGCTCGCGAATATAGTCGGCGCACCAGAGCCCGGCCGCCGCAAGCAGCGCGAGGATCGCCAATCGCCGGGCCCAGATCATCATCGGCAGGTGCCTTTCACAGGATTTTCATCCATAAGCCGCATCGTGCATGTAACGGAAGACGACAGGCCATGTCCGCAATCAAACTGACCACAAGGGCGATCGAGAAAGTCTGGGGCCGGCGCGAACTGGGCCTCGGCTTTGCCGATCCCGCGCCCGATGGCGCGCCGGTCGGCGAAATCTGGTTCGAGGCGGCGGACGAAGAAGCGCCCGAGCTGCTCGTCAAATATCTGTTCACGAGCGAGAAGCTCTCGGTCCAGGTGCATCCCGACGATGCCCAGGCGCGGGAACGCGGTCATCCGCGCGGCAAGGAGGAATGCTGGGTCATCCTCGAAGCCGAGTCGGGCGCGCGCATCGGACTCGGCTTGGTCGAACCGATGGACGCCGAGACCCTGCGCAGCGCGGCGCTCGACGGCTCGGTCGAGGACAGGCTCGATTGGAAGCCGGTCGCGCCGGGCGATGTCTTCTACCTGCCCGCGGGCACGGTCCATGCCATCGGCGCCGGAGTGACGCTGCTCGAAGTGCAGCAGAATATCGATCTCACCTATCGGCTTTACGATTACGGCCGGCCGCGCGAACTTCATCTCGACGACGCGGTGGCGGTCGCGCGCGCCGAACCGTGGCAGGCGCCCGCCGCACCCGGGCCGATATCGCCGGGGCGGGATGTCATCGCCGCGGGCCGCAAGTTCGTGATCGAGCGCTGGACCGGCACCGTGGAACGCTCGCTATCGGCCTCGCCCGACCGGCCGCGATGGCTGATCCCGCTGGATGGCGCGGGGCGGATCGGCGACGATCCGCTGGAACCGGGCAGCGTCTGGCTCGCCAAGTCCGATGCCGAGCTGCGCCATTCGGGAACCATCTTCATTGCTTATCCGGGCGGCGCCGTCGCTGAGTAGCGACCCGGCTCCGCGCGCAGTGGCTGAGTAGTTCAGTGGCGGGGATCGATCAGCGCGCGCACCTGATCCCGCAAAGCTTCAGGCACGGCCGTGCCGATCAGCGGCTCGGCTGCTTCGCGATCGCGAATGGCCAGGCTGCGGGCGAGCAGATTGTCGAGGCCGAGCGCACGCAGCTGCGCATAGCTGTTGGCCGTCGCTTCGAGGCTGTTATGGACCGGCGTCTGCGCTTGCACGAGCCGGTCCTGCGCGGAACCGCAGATGAAATCGACGATCGCTTCGTCGCCCCCGCCCCCGGCCCGGTCGAACGCGAACAGCGGCGTTTCGGCGTCGGTCGGCAGCTCCATCAACGCCCCGTCCGAGCCCGTCGCATGGGTCAGGCGGCCGCGCACAATCCCCTGATCGCATTCGGGGCTGGCGCTCATCCGCGCCGTGCCGGCCAGCGCCCCGTCCTGATAGTAGAAAAAGCTCAGCGGCCAGACGCCGGTTTCGGCCAGTGCGGGTTCGTAGGATGCGAAGGCCGATCCGGCCTCGTCGGCATAGACCAGATAGGTGCCCTGCGGCATCTCTGTCGGTCCGGTATCCGTTATGTCCTGCGCGGTAGCAGGCAACGCAATGCTCGCGAGCAGCAGCGCGGGCAGAAAGGGGATCGATCGCATAAGGGTCTCCAGGGAAATCGAGATCAGGTCTGTTGCCCTGCGGCGGTGAACCGCCGCTGAAGGCTCAGCCGCGGATCATCCGGGTCACTTTTTCCGCCGTGACCGGATAGCCGGCATCCTCGGGGATACAGAGGAATTTTTCGCCGTCCCGATCCTCGACCCAGGGGGTGATCATCTTCACCTCGTGCGATTCGGCATGCACGCGCGTTTCCTCGTAACTTTCCAGCCGGGCGAGCCGTTCCAGATTGCGGTGGGTCGGGAATATGATCGAACACTCGCCGGCTTGCGCCTCGTCGATCACCTGTTGCGCAGCGGCCCAGCGGCTCGATACGCTTTCGCCGCCGTCCGCCTCGTTCTTCGCGAGCGTCGGCGCCCGGGCGACGAAGAACCAGGTGTCGAAACTGCGCTCCTGCTTGAAATTGGGCATCCAGCGTGCCCAGGGCGTGAGCAGATCGAGATCGAGCCGCCAGCCGCCGCTTGCCAGCATCGCGCCGAAATCGCTTTCCTCGTGCAATGCCTCGCGCAGCTGCACCGTCGCGCCATGATCGGGCAGGGGATCGAAGGCGACCGCGATGCCGGTTTCCTCCAGCGTTTCCCGGATCGCCGCGATCCGGGCGGCGGTTTCCATCGTATCGCCCGGGGCGCCGCGGATGATCGCGTCATTCTCGGCAATCGCATGATCGCCGGGGTCGATCCGGCCGCCGGGAAACACCATCGCCCCGCCGGCAAAGGCCATTTTCCGGGCGCGCTCGACCATGAGAACATCCGGCGCACCGTCCTCGGAATCGCGGATCAGGATGAGTGTAGCGGCGGGAATGCCGGGGTCGGTATTGGTCTCGAAACTCATTGGCTTTGCCTACACAACCGAATCGGCTTGTGCCAGCATTCGTGGCGATGGGCACTGTGGAACGTGCCGCGCTGGCCGGATCGGTCAGCCTGTTTGCCGGGCGGCGGGTGGTTTGCTGAAACGGGTGATTTGGCGGGATGAGAAGCCCTCTCAAAGCCGCGCGGCCTGCACATGCATCCAGTCGAAATTGCGCTCGCGGCCCAGGCTGATCCAGCCCTCCTCCTCCCAGATATCGAGAAAGCGGGCATAGGCGGGCCGCGCCATGCGCGCCCGGTCCCGGCCCCAGCGCAGCGCATTGTGCGCGGGATCGAAATCGATCGCGATACCCCAACTGTGCATCGACATCGCGTTGCCGCCGCGCATCCGGCGGACATTGAGGCAGCCACCGAACAGATCGAGACCCAGTGCGCGCAGCTTGGCTTCGCCATAATCATCGGCAATGCGCGCAAAGGCGCGCGCCGCGCTGTCATGCGCCTTTTCATGGATCGAAAAGCGCCGGACGATCGTGTCCGTATCCCAGGCGAGCCGCATCGAAAAAGGCAGGTCGAGACTGGTCTGATGCTCTCCGGGATTGCCGTAAAAGGCGCGCACATCTTTCTGGCGGGGAAAGCGTGTCGGCTGATGCGCGATATCGGCGGGCGGTGGTTCGACGGCGCGGCGGCTGTCCTGCCAACGCTCGAGCGCGATCCGGGTCTGGGGGCCAAGAAGTCCGTCAATCGTACCGACCTCGATTCCCGCCTCTGCCATGATGGCCTGTTCCAGCGCGATCCGGCAGCGCGGATCGATCCACGGGCTGATGGGATGACCCCGCGCGATCAGGGCGTGCCGGGCTGCGCGGCGCGAGGCGTCTCCATACAGCCCGTCGATTGCGCCGCGATAGAAGCCGCCGGCGGCCAGTTCGCGTTGCACGGTGCGCTCGTCGATCATGTCTGCATCCTCAAATGTGCCAAATAGGTTATCTAGAGTTTGCGAATATATCCAACATTGCAAGCGCGATTATCGGCACGGCTCCGACGGCGCTTGCATCGGCGGGCGCTTGTCGCGAGAAGGTTGCGGCAGCAGGAGCCTAAGGCATGACCGACGACCCCCTCGCCGAATGGCGCGACAAGATCGACGACATCGATGGTCAGATGGTCGCGCTGCTCGCCAAACGTTTCGAGATCACGACCGAGGTCGGCCGCTGGAAGGCGGAAAATGCGGTGCCGCCCGTCGACCCGGACCGCGAGCGCCGTCAGGTCGAGCGGCTCCAGACGCTGGCTTCGGAAACCGGGCTCAGTCCCGATTTTCTCGAACGCTTTTTGCGCATCATCATCGACGAAGTCGTGTCGCATCACCGCAAAATCCGCGATGAGGATTTCGACGCCCCCTCGCCGCTGTAGGCGGGATGGCGCGGGCCCCAGCCTATAGCTGGCGCGACGACCCGGCCGTGCCCGATTTCGACGACAGTCGGCCGCTGATCGTGTTCGACGGCGATTGCGTCCTCTGCTCGCGCTCGATGCGGCTGGTCCTGCGGCTCGATCGCGAAGCGCGTTTTCGCCTGACCCCGGCCCAAGGGGAGGTCGGGCAGGCGCTCTACCGCCATCTGGGCCTGCCGACCGACAGTTTCGAAACCTATCTTCTGGTTGCCGAAGGCCGGATTTTCCAGCGCTCGACAGCCGTCGCGCAAATCGCCCGCCGCCTCGGCTGGCCGTGGAAAGCAGGCGCTGCGCTAGCCGTGGTTCCGCGCCCGGTCCGCGATGCGCTCTACACTCTCGTCGCCCGCCACCGCTACCGCCTCTTCGGCCGCCGCACCGCCTGCGGGATCGCCGATCCGGCGCTCAGGAAGCGGATGCTGTGAGAGGTTCCGCGAACTAGCGGGACAGCGCCTCCAGCGCCATCGGCCTGAGCGGCCAGCCGATGCCGCCGGAGACGATCGCGGCGACCAGGCTGCGTGCGGGCCAGAGGCCGGCGAACCAGTGGACGAGCTGATCGCGGACGAAGGGACGGATGTCGTCCCCGGCTTGGTAGAGCGGCGTGAAGATGCGGCTCAGCGCCTGGTAGATCTGGATATGGTTGGCGCGCAGCCAGGCATAATGGGCGAGCGCATCGGCGATATCGCCATGCCGCTGAAAGGCGGACGCGAGGCCCGCCGCGTCGAGCAGCGCCATGTTCGCGCCCTGACCGAGCTGCGGGCTCGTTGAATGCCAGGCGTCGCCGAGATGCGCGAACCGCGCCGCTACCGGGCGACTGACCGTGCGATGCGCATAATGGGCGAACACCATATCGCGCGTATCGGCGATATGATCGAGCAGCGGCGCGGTTTCGGGCCATAACGCCAAGACCGCGTCGCGCCACGCATCGACGCCGCGATCATGCAGCGCTTCGACCTGATCGGACCGGACGCTCCAGAAGAAAGCCGCGCCGTCCGTGCCGGTGGCAGGGTTGACGCCGATCGGCATCACACCGACCATTTCATCTGCGCGCCGGTAGCGCTGGTCGAGCGCATCGCCCAGAAAACCGGCATCGGCGGGCCAGTCGAGCGTCGCCCATAGCGCGCCATAGGCAAGGTCATGGCCCGAAGGCGGCGCGAGCGGGGTGCGCGCGCCGAGCGCGTCGATCAGGCAGTCGAACTTGGCCGATATGGTGCCGTCGGCAAAGCCGAACCGTCCTCCACCGGGATCGATATCCATGGCTGCGACCGTGCGTCCGGTCTCGATCGCGATACCCTTGGTCCGCACCGCATCGTAGAGCGTATCGAAGAGCAGTGCGCGATGGACGCCATAGGCGCAGGCATCGCCGCGCAATGCGCCGTAGCGGACGTCGAGCGCGCGCTTGCCCGACGGCACCGAAACGCCTTTGAGGAAATCGATCCGCGCGCCGCGTTCGCGGATGGGCGCGTCGAGGCCAAGCGCGTCGAGGACAGTCAGCCCGCTCGGCTGGACCAGCAGGCCGGACCCGACGGGCTGCGGTTCTTCGAAGCGTTCGAACAGGGTGACGCGATGGCCGAGCCGATGGAGGAACAGCGCCGCCGCCAGCCCGCCCGGTCCGCATCCGGCGATGCCGATATCGTATCTCTGCCCCATCCCCCTGGCGTTTCGCTCGATCAGACCGGCTCGGGCGGGGCGCTTTCCGCCGCCGGCAGGCTGAGGCGCACCAGCAGCCCGCCCAGATCTTCGCTTTCCTCCAAGGTCACCGCGCCGCCATAGATTTCGGCCACATCGCTGACGATAGCGAGGCCGAGGCCGGTGCCGGGCTGTTTGGTATCGAGCCGCGCACCGCGCCCGAAGATCGCGTCCCGTGCGGCTTCGGGAATGCCGGGTCCGTCATCCTCGATCAGGATATCGACGAGATCGGGCACGGATTCGGCCTGGCGTTCGCGCTTTTCGACCGTCACGAATACGCGCCCGCCGCCATATTTCGCGGCATTCTCGATGAGATTGCCGAGCAGCTCGTCGAGGTCCTGCCGCTCGACAGCGACCACCGCGTCCTTCGCCCCGGCGATATCGATCGTCACATTCTCGTGCAGATGGCGCACGGCGCGCTCGACCGACTGGAGCGCAATCCAGACCGGGCTGCGCGACTGGCCCGCCCCGCGCCGGCCGACTGCCCGGGCCCGCGCGAGATGGTGGTCGACCTGGCGGCGCATAATGCGCGCCTCGCGCATCACGGTATCGGGCAGATCGGGATTATCGGCTTCGGCCTCGGTCTGGATCACGGTGAGCGGGGTCTTGAGCGCATGGGCGAGGTTGCCGGCATGGCGGCGCGCCTCCTCCGCCTGGCGCTCATTATGATCGAGCAGATTGTTGAGTTCGGCGACCATCGGCTCGATCTCGCGCGGCAGCGTTTCGTCGACCCGCGCCTGCCGCCCGGTGCGGACATCGGTGATGGCCTCGCGCACGCGGCGGAGCGGCCAGAGGCCATAGGTGGCCTGCAGCGCGGCGAGCGCGATCAGGCCGAGCCCGAGCAACGCAAAGGAGCGGACCAGCGTCCGCCGCAATTCGGCGATCTGTTCGTCGAGCACGGCGCGCGAGGAGGCGACCTGAAACCGAAACGGCGTATCGCTTTCGGGGAGCACGGCGTCGCGTTCCAATATGCGCAGCGGTCCCTCGGCCCAGTCGTCTTCGTTATAGCTGTGAATCTCGAAATCGTTATGGGCTTCGCCGACCGGCAGGGCCCGGTCCCAAAGCGAACGCGAGCGGAACGGTTCACGCCCGCCGCCCGACACCTGCCAGTAGAAACCGGAATAGGGTTCGAGGAAACGCTGATCGGCCGGCTGGCGAATGAAACGAACCTCGCCGTCCTGGTCGAGTTCGGCCGAGACGATCATCGCGGAAAGCACATATTCGAGCCGGGCGTCGAAATTGCGCGTAAAGGCCTGGCTCAATACCCGGTCGAGCGCGAAACCGCCGATCGCCAGCAGCACCACGATCCAGATCGACGCGATGCCGATCATGCGCCGCGTCAGCGAACCGCCCTTGCGCGCGGCTTCTATGCTGGCGCTCGCTTTTCGGAGATGTCTCGCCGGTTGGTCCATGGCGGAGTGTTACTACACCTCCGATGACGCACTTGTCGAAGGAAGGATTTGTTTGTCAGACTCAACCTTGCGGTTGAGCGCCGCCCCATCCCGCACCCCCTCCCGACCTCCCAACAGGGTACTATCAAGCGGTAGGTCGGGAGGGGGTGCGGGCTGGTGCGGCGATTTCCCGTTGGGGAAATTCTGACAAACTATTCAACCCGCCGCTCGCTCGGATCCTCCAGGCTGTACCCGAGTCCGCGGATGGTCGTGATAACCTCGGCGCCGAGCTTCTTGCGGATGCGCGTGACGAACACTTCGATCGTGTTCGAATCCCGATCGAAATCCTGGTCGTAAATATGTTCGATCAGCTCGGTCCGGCTCACCACCTTGCCCTTGTGGTGCATGAGGTAGCTGAGCAGCTTGTATTCCTGGGCCGTGAGCTTCACCGGTTCACCGTCCAGCGTGACCTTGCCCGATCGGGTGTCGAGACGGACATCGCCGGCGACAAGCTCGCTCGACGCATTGCCCGAAGCGCGCCTGATCAACGCGCGAAGGCGGGCGATCAGCTCTTCGGTCTGGAACGGTTTGGCGAGATAATCGTCGGCCCCGGCATCGAGCCCGGCGACCTTGTCGGACCATGAGTCCCGCGCCGTCAGCACCAGCACCGGGATCGTGATGTCTTCCTTGCGCCAGCGATCGAGGACCGTCAGCCCGTCGATTTCGGGCAGGCCCAGATCGAGCACGATCACGTCATAGCTTTCGGTGCTCCCGAGGAAATGCCCGTCCTCGCCGTCCGTGGCGAGATCGACGGCATAGCCCGCCCCTTCGAGCGTCGCGCGGAGTTGCCGCCCCAGCGTCGGTTCGTCTTCGACAATCAGTACACGCATGGTTTTTTACCTGTCGCTTCGGTTCCGTATCCGGCCCGACCCGGCATCCACTTCTACGCGAATGACCTGGCCGTCCCGCATGAACGTCATGCGATAGGTGTTGCTGCGCTCAAAATAAATAGGGTTGCCCAGATAGTCATAGCCGCGCATCTGCGTGACGACGCGCCGCTCGATGACTCGCAAGGGCATGGCGCGGCCCTGCTGGCGGTTTTCGAAGACCATGTCCTGCTCGCTGCGCTGCTGGGCAAGCGACGGCGCGGGCGCAGCGATCATCGCCGCGACTCCGAGCGCGCATGCAAGACGGATTCCCATTGCCATGCTGGCTGACATAGATCGGGGGCATTGAACAACTGGTGAATATCGGTGGCGGCCGCTGTTCAGGTAACACTGTTGCATCTATGCCGCATGACGCGCTTTGAAAGCTGCGGCGGGCCGGTTTAGGACCGGCATTGGTTAACAGGGGCTTCGCATGAAACATTTCTTGTCGTCATTGGCTGCGGTCGTAGCGCTCGTCGCCGCAAGCGCGATGCTGCCGGCCGGCAGTGCCGCGCAGGATGCCGCCGCCATGGAACGCGTGCCGGACCGCATGGCCGGCGAAGGCATCGGCCCGTTCGGCCGCATGCTGATCCGCGGGGCGACACTGATCGACGGCAGCGGCGCGCCGCCCGAAGGCCCCGTCGATATCCTCGTCGCGGGCAACCGGATCGAAGCGATTTATCGCGGCGATGCGCGGGCGCGCTCGCCGCAATCGGTCGATCATGTGATCCAAGCGGACGGCATGTATGTGATGCCCGGCTTTGTCGATACGCATGGCCATAATGGCGATCCGTCCAAGGCGCCCAATGCGAGCTATGGCTATCGGTTATGGCTTGCTCATGGCGTAACGACCGTGCGCGGCGTGCCCATCTATTCCGGTCCCGACAATATGGCGATCAGCGACCGGGCGCGCAGCCGGGCGAACAGCATCGTCGCCCCGCGCATCTATGCCTATGCCGTGTTCGGCGACGAATGGTCGGGCGGCGCGGTCGACAGCCCGGCCCAGGCACGGGCCTGGGTCCGCTGGGCTGCGGGGCGCGGCTATGACGGCGTCAAATTCTTCAACCAGGTGCCGCCCGCGATACTCGAAGCCGCGCTCGACGAGGCCGAAGCGCATAATCTCGGCACCGTCGCGCATCTCGGCCAGCGCGGTGTGGCCGAGGTCAATGCGGCGCGGGCGGTCGAGTTCGGGCTTGCCGGGATCACGCATTTCTACGGGCATTTCGAGTCACTGCTCGAAGACGGCGTGATCGTCCGCTATCCGGACGATTACAATTATCTCGACGAGCAATCGCGTTTTTCCGAGGTCGCGCGGCTGGCCGAGCAGGTCGTCGAGCCGGGCAGCGACGCGTGGAACGCCTATCTCGATCTGCTGCTCGAAAACGACGTCACGCTGAGCCCGACGTTCAACATTTACGTCGCCTCGCGCGATGTGATGCGGGCGCGGACGCTGGAATGGCACGAGCGCTACACGCTGCCGTCTTTATGGGATTTCTTTCAGCCGAGCCTGACCAATCACGGCTCTTACTATCACGACTGGTCGACGGCCGACGAGGTTGCCTGGCGCCGCTTCTACGCGCCCTGGATGCAGCTTACCAACGAGTTCAAGAATCGCGGCGGGCGCGTCACGGTCGGGTCCGATCCCGGCTATATCTACCAGACATGGGGCTTTGCCTATATCGGCGAGCTGGAGATGCTGCAGGAAGCGGGCTTCACGCCGCTCGAAGTGATCCAGGCCGCGACGATCAACGGTGCGCGCGAGATTTACGCGCCGCGCGGCGAGGAACCGCCCTTCGGTATCGTCCGCCCCGGCATGCTCGCCGATCTCGTCATCGTGCCGGAAAATCCGCTGGAAAATCTGAAAGTGCTATACGGCACCGGGCATCTTCGGCTGAACCGCGAGCGCAACGTGATGGAGCGCGTCGGCGGCGTGCGCTGGACGATCAAGGACGGTATTGTCTACGACGCACCGGCCTTGCTCGAAAGTGTCGCCGCGATGGTCGAGGCGCAGCGCACTCCCTAGCCAAAAAAGGGGGCGCTTCGCGGGACCACGATCCGCGAAGCGCCCGATGGCCGGCCAGTTTCCCGAGGGCACTCTTCGCGAAGAGCCGGGAGGGGGCGGCCAGCCCCGCGCCGCCCGTGTGAGGAATGGCGGCGCAAATCTATGGTCTAGAGCCTAGTCGCCGGCGCCTCCCAGGATCAGCGCCCGGGCCTCGGCGATCGCTTCGTCTACGTCCTGGTCGCCCGCATTGATCGCTTCGCCGAGCGCGTACAGCGTGGCGGCGTGGGTATTGCCCATATTGGGCTCCTCGGTCAGCGTGATGCCGTTATCGGCGCGGATCGCCTCGTCCCATGCCTGCCGCACGGCGGCCCAATAGGCCTCAGTATTTGCCCAATAACTATCGGCGGGCGCGGGATCGTAATCCTCGGTCACCGAATAGGTGTTGAGCACGATTTCCTGGACGACGGGGAAGGTCTCGCCATTTTCCTCGCCCATTTTCAAGTTGTCCTGCCAGTGGATCCAGCCGACCGGGGCGGGCGAGTGGCGGTTGATCGCGAGATAGCGGTCATAGACCGGATCGCGCACGGCATCGCGCCGGGCCAGCGGGCGCCAGCTCCAATTCGATTCCCAGCGCGGCACGCCGCCCTCCGATGTCCACTGCCCGATACCGCCATAGCGCGGGGAATCGTCGACCTGCCATACGGTCTGCGACCAGACGCCTTCGCGCTCTTCTTCAGGGACGGCGACCAGATCCCAGCGGCCGTTCCCGGCATAGGAGAGATAGTCGGCAGGTTCATAGGTCCAGTCCTGCCGCCAGTGCTTGACGACCATCGGATTGTCCTCGCTGCCGACGATCAGGAGATGCTGGAGCACGATGTGATCGCCGCTGTCTTCGAGGACGCGGACGCTCTCGAAGCCGCCCGACATTTTCTCTTCGAGCGGCTCATAGCCCTCATGCCAGCTCGTCGTTTCGCGCATGTCGAAACGGACGCGATAATCGCCGGCCATGCCGAGGATCGCCTCGCGCGCGGCCTCGAAATCGGCGCGCTCCTCGGCGTTCATCGCGGCCGGATTCACCTCGGCAATTGCGGGTGCCAGCGGCGCTGCGGCAAGCATGGCGCCGGCCATCAGCGCGGCGGAAAAACGGGATGGGATCATGATCGTCTTCCTCTTTCTGTGTCGGCCCGGTCCCGGCCGGGCCTGTCGTGGTCAAACTCTGTCCGTTCAGAAGCGCGCGCTCAGCGAGACGCGCACATTGCGGCCCGGCTGGGTAAAGGCATCGAGATCGGGGGCGTCGACGGTCAGGCCGCGCGTGTCCGCCCACCAGGCATATTGGGTGTCGAAAATGTTGAACAGCCCGGCGCGCAGCGTGAACGCGTCATTGATCCGCCAGAATGCCGTGACATCGAACACGGTGAAGCTGTCCGGCCGAAAACATTCGGCGGTGCAGACGCCGGTCGTATCGTCGAGATCCTTGCGCGCGGCGAAGGTCATGATCGCCTGGCCGCCGAAGCGGTCGCCGGGATCGCGCCAGCCCGCGCCGAGCACGATTTCGAGCGGGTTGATCGTCGAGAGGGGTGCAGTCGAGCCGTCCGGCTGGATCACGTCTCCCGTCGCCCAGGCGAAGCTCGCATCTACGTCGAAACCGCCGGGGAAATCGAAAGACGCGCGGGCCTCGATGCCCTCGATATCGACGCTTTCGAGATTGACGAACTGGAAGACGCCCGGGTCGCCGGGGCGGAACGTGCCCGATACGACTTCCTGGCTGATGAAATCGTCATAGCGGCCGATAAAACCGGTCAGCGAGCCGGAGAAGATATCGCCGACATAGCGCACGCCGCCTTCCCAGGTTTCGCTGGTCTCGGGCTCGAGATCGGGATTGGGGAGCGAGGTATAGCCGAAGATGAAATTTTCGAAAAACTGGTTGACCTGGCTCGGCTCGGGCGCGCGGAAGCCCTGCGCGTAATTGGCGTAGACGCTGAAGCCCGATCCCATATCGACGACAGCGCCGATCCGCGGCGTCACGCGCGAACCGTCCTGCCCGGCGGGCGTGAAAGTGGGCAGCAGCGGATCGTCCTTCGGGTCGAGATCGTAGAAATCGAAGCGCACGGCCGGGAAGAGCGACACCGGACCGAGCGTCATCCGATTGCCGACAAACAGGCCGCCGAGCATGAAATCGGTTTCCGGGAACGCCGCGCTCGGAAAACTCTCGCCGATCGGCGGCACATCGCCGTCGCGCAGGCCCGTCTGGTTGGTGAAGGAGATGTCGCCGCCGAATACGATATCATGCTCGATACCGCCGGTCATGAAACCGGCGCTGGCTTCGGCATGGGCGCCATAGACGCGGTTGTCGAACGTGTTGATGCGGAAGCGGTCGGGCGGGTTGGTCGGGCCGCTTCGATCCTCGTCCGCGAATTGCCGGTTGTCGGCGTCCTGCCAGTAAAGCGCGACCCAGGCGGAATCGATGACGCCGCCATGGTCCGGACCCCGCTGGTAGCGCCAGTCGAGGCTGAAGCGCATCCGCTCGATCGTGTCGCGCGAGAGCAACTGGTCGGTCGTCGCGCCGGTAAAGGGCGAGGTGACCTGTGCGCTCAGAATATTGCCGGAGACCCGGCTGTCGAGCCATTCGCCGGTCAGCCGGATGCGATGATCGGGATGCGGGGCGTAGACGATCTTGCCGAGCAGCGCATCCGAGCGTGTGTCCTGCGGATTGGGCAGGGTGCGCGTCTCGCCGGTACCGCCGACATCGCCCTCATTGTCCAGCTCCTCGCCGTCGCGCCGCGTATAGGCGATCATCGCCGACCAGTCGCCCGAACGGCCGGCGAGGATCGCGGTCTCGGAAAATTCGTCGCTCGCCGAATCATAGGTCGCGCGCAGCGAGCCGGTGATGTCACCGCGCCCGGCGAGCAGGTCCTCGGGATCGGAGGTCACGAAGCTCACCACGCCGGCGAGCCCGTCCGATCCGTAGAGCGCCGAGCCCGGGCCGCGCAGCACTTCGAGCGATTTGACCAGGCCGATATCGACATAATCGCCGCGGCCCGCCGCCTGCGCGCCGAAGGTGAAGCCGTTGGGCGCGCGGATGCCGTCGACCTGGATGAGTACGCGATTGCCGCCGATCCCGCGGATGTTGATGTCCGCATTGCCGTCGCGGCCGGTCGATCCGAGAACGCCGCCGAAGCGCGCCGGCGCGCGACGGACGGTCACGCCCGGTTCGAAGCGCAGCACGTCGCGGATATCGGTGGCGAGCAGATCGGCGATCTCCTCATCGTCGACGACCGTGACGGTTACCGGGACTTCGCTGGTCAGCAGGGGCTGGCGCGTGGCCGTGACGGTAATCACGGGGCGGCTGTCCATGCTGGCCGTCAGGGCTCCGGAATCGGCGGCGTGTGCCTGCCCGCCGTTGAAAGACGCCGCCGCCATGGCCGCGGAAGACAGCAACACTATTCGGTTCACTCTATGACCCCTACCAGGCATTAGATGCTAATGCGAGTGATTCGCAATATTATCTAGAAGCGAGTTTGGGGTCGGTCAACGGCTAATCCACCGACCGATGAAATTTGTTTGCCTGTCCGGGCGGTCAGGCTTGAGGCGAAGTGGCCTGCCAACTAAGCTATTGGCGTGCTTGCCCATTTATCATCTTGGTTCGCGGGATGACCGAAACCCGCTTCGTTCCGCCCCATCCGCCGCGCACCGCCGAAGCGGTGCCGGTCTGGCGGGGCTTTTTCGGCGAGCGTGCGCGCAACTCGGTCTATGGTTGGTCGGAAAAGGCGTTCGAGATCGGCCATATCCGGAGACAGGTGTTCCGCTTCACCGTCCATATCCCGCTCGATCCCGATGCCGTGCAGCGCGTGCTCCAGAGCAACGCGGCCAATTACGCCAAACCCGATATCGTCAAGAAACTGATCGCGCCGATGATCGGGCGCGGGCTGCTCTCCTCGGACGGCGAACTCTGGCGCAGGCAGCGGCGGATTGTCGCGGCGAGCTTCACGCCGGGCGCGGTCGAGACGGTGGCGCCGATGTTCGGGGCGGCGGCGGACGCTCAGACCGCCCGGTGGACCGGCGGCGATACCGGCGACATGGCCGCCGAGGCGACGGCGACGACGATGACGATCATCGCCGATACGCTGTTCGGCGGCGACGCGCGGCTGAAAACGCCCGAAGCGATGCGCAATATCGCCGCGTCTTTGAAAGCCGGCGGCGAGGTGCGCATCTCGGCGATCCTCGGTCTGCCGCCTCTCCCCTGGAACCGCACGATGCGCGAGGGGCAGCGCGCGCAAAAGGCGCTGCGGCGGACACTGGCCGATGTCGTGCGGGATCGCTTCCCCGGTGGCGGCGACGATTTTCTCGGGACGCTGATCCGCGATCTGATCGACCAGTTCGGGCGCGACGAGGCTTTGCCGCTCGCCGTGGACAATGCGGCGACCTTCTATCTAGCCGGTCATGAAACGACGGCCAATGCGGTCACCTGGACGCTCTATACGCTCTCCGCACAGCCCGATTTGCAGGAGCGGGCCGCCGAAGAAGCGCGCGCGGCACTCGCCGGGGAAGATCCCGCGACGCTGGCCGATCGCCTGCCGCTTCTCCGCCACGTGCTCGACGAGACGCTGCGCCTCTATCCGCCCGTGCCGCGTTTCGACCGCCAGGCGATCGGGGAAGACGAGTTGAGCGGCACCCCGGTTGCGCCCGGCGATATCGTCTCGATCTGGCCCTGGGTGCTGCATCGCCACAGGGCGCTGTGGGACGATCCGGACGTTTTCGATGCCGACCGCTTCCTCCCCGAGGCGAAAGCCGAGCAGCATCGTTTCCAATATATCCCGTTCGGCGCGGGGCCGCGCATCTGCGTCGGCATGCGCTTCTCGATCGTCGAGGCACTGACGATCCTCGCCCATTGGCTGGCCGCATGGCGCTTTGGGCCCGCGCCGGGCCACACGGTGCGCCCGGTCGGTACCGTCACGCTGAAGCCGGAGAACGGGCTGCCACTGGTCCGTAACCGGCGAGGCTGAACAAAAGCCCTCCCCCTTGATGGGAGCGCCGGGTCGGCCATGCCCCCGGCGTGGCCTGAACAGCGCGGGGCGCTGTTCACCCTGTGCTGGTTGGGTGGGGGTGAGGCATACGCAAGTGTTAGCGCCAACCGATAGATCACCCCACCCAGTGCGCAGGTGAAACTTGCCCCAGGCAAGTGCCAGAAATGTCTGGGAGACATTTCGACCTGTGCACTCCCCTCCCCATCAAGGGGAGGGGGACTCCGGGATCAGCCCCAACCGGGCTGGCGGTCTTCCGCCGCGCAGCCTACATGCGCCCCATGGCCGCGCCGCTTCTCTCCTTCGAAAATCTCGGGCTCAACCAGGGCACGGGCTGGCTGTTTCGCGGGCTCGATCTCCATATCGGCGCGCGCGACCGGCTGGCGCTGATCGGCCGCAACGGGACAGGCAAGACGACGCTGTTCCGCCTGATCGCCGAGCAGATCGACGCGGACGAGGGGCGGCGCACGATCCAGCCGGGCACGCGCGTCGTGCTGCTCGAACAGGACCCCGATATGGCCGGGCATGCGACGCTGATGGACTGGGCGCTCGACGGCGACGATGCGCCGGCGCCGCATGAGGTGGAGGCGATTGCCGGGCAGCTCGGCATCGATCTCGATACGCCCTCCGATACCGCATCCGGGGGCGAACGGAGGCGCGCGGCGATCTCGCGCGCGCTGGCGCAGGACCCCGATATCCTGCTCCTCGACGAGCCGACCAACCATCTCGACCTGACCGCTATCGACTGGCTCGAAGATTGGCTCGGCCGGTTCAAGGGCGCATTCATCGCGATCAGCCATGACCGGACATTCCTCAAGCGCCTGACCCGCGCGACACTGTGGCTCGACCGGGGCAATCTGCGCCGGGCCGAGATCGGCTTTGGCGGCTATGACGCATGGGTCGAGAAAATCTACGCGGAAGAGGCCAAGGCCGCAGAGCGGATGGACGCCAAACTGAAGATCGAGATGCATTGGCTGCATCGCGGTGTGACCGCGCGGCGCAAACGCAACCAGGGGCGGCTGACGAAACTCTACGAGCTGCGCGAACAGCGCGAACAGATGTTGGGGCCGACGGGCGTGGCGAAGCTGTCGGTCGAGAGCGACGCGGTGAAGACCAAGAGCGTCATCGATGCGCGGCGCGTGTCCAAGAGTTTCGGCCAGGGCGCGGATCGGCGCACGATCATCGACGATTTCACGCTTAAGATTCAGCGCGGCGACCGGATCGGCATCGTCGGCGCGAACGGGGCCGGCAAGACGACGCTGCTCAAGCTGCTCACCGGCGAGATCGAACCGGACGAGGGCCGGATCAAACGCGCGAAGACGCTCGATGCCGTGGTTATCGACCAGCAGCGCGTGCTGATGGAACCGGACAAGCGCGTCCGCGACGTGCTGAGCGAAGGCAGCGACTGGATCGATGTACGCGGTACCCCGAAGCGGATCGAGGCCTATCTCAAGGACTTCCTGTTCGATTCGAAGCTCGCCGATGCGCGGATCGGCACCTTTTCCGGCGGCGAGAAATCGCGGCTATTGCTCGCACGCGAATTCGCCAAGATTTCCAACCTGCTCGTGCTCGACGAGCCCACCAACGATCTCGACATGGAAACGCTCGACCTCTTGCAGGAGGTGATCGCCGATTATGAAGGCACGGTGCTGATCGTCAGCCATGACCGCGATTTTCTTGATCGTACGGTCACCGTGACGCTTGGCCTCGACGGATCGGGCAAAGTCGATATCGTTGCGGGCGGCTATGCCGATTGGGAACGCAAGCGCAAACCGCCCGTGGAAAAGCGCGCCAACGGATCGAAACCGAAAGCGAAAGCACCGTCCTCGCCGCCGCCTTCGAAACCGACCAAGCTCAGCTACAAGGACCAGCGCGACCTCGACCGGCTACCCGGTGAGATCGACGCGATCGACGCGGCGATTGCCGAGGCCGAGCGTGCGCTGGCCGACCCCGATCTCTACCAGCGCGATCCAGATCGTTTCCACGCGCTGACCGAGGAGATCGAGGATGCCCGCACCACCCGCGCCGCACACGAAGAGCGTTGGCTGGAAGTCGCCGAGATGGCGGAGAAGCTCGGTATGGTATAGATGCGCCAATTGTGCGCACCCGGAAATGCTGTACGATATCGCGACTGCGCGATCTGCCGCACCATCATTTGGGGAGCCAAGATGACCAATCAGCCGAACCGGATTTCCCGCCGCATCTTCACCGGTGCCGCAATCGGATCGGTCGCCGCTCTGGCCGGGGCCAGCCGGAGCCTTGCCCAAGGCATGCTTCCGCCAACCGCGCACGGACCCGAAGGCCCCTTCTTCCCGGTCGAATTTCCGGCAGACAGCGATGCGGACCTGACCCATATTGCCGGGCGCGGCGAGCGCGCGGCTGGCCAGGTGATAGAAGTGCATGGCCGGGTGCTGGACCGGCTCGGCAATCCGATCGAAGGTGCGCGGCTGCAGCTATGGCAAGCCAATGCCGCCGGCCGCTATCACCATCCCGGCGATGTCAGCGTCCAGCCGCTCGATCCCAATTTCCAAAGCTATGCGGACCTGCGCACGGACAGGGACGGGAACTGGCGGATCATAACGGTCAAGCCTGGCGCGTATGATTCGCCGATCGGGCACCGCACACCGCATATCCATGGCCGGGCCGGCAATGACAGCACCGATCTGACAACCCAGATGTATTTTTCCGACGAAGCGGAACTCAACGCGGCGGACGGGCTGTTTCGCCGGCTCGGCAGTTCAGCGTCGACCGCAATCGCGCAAGCGGATACCGCCCAGCCGCATGTCTATCGCTGGACGATCATCCTCGACCGGAGCTGAAACGGGGCCGCGGCCCTGCCCGTCTAAGTCAGGCCCTCGTCGGCTATGGCCCGTTGCCCGGCTTATCGCACCCACGCCCCCGATGCGTTGGAGCGATAGCCGAGAAGCTCATAGGTCCGGTCGATCAGGCTCTGCCCGCGATCATTGAGCATGATGCCGGGGCCCATCTGGTTCATCGTATAGCTGAAGGCGAGGCGGCATTCGGGATCGGCGAAACCGATCGAGCCGCCCGCGCCGACATGGCCGAAGGCGCGTTCGCCGATGACCGCGCTCATCTGCTCGCCACCCGGATAGGCGCGATTGTCCATCGATTTCATGAAGCCGGACGCGAACCGCGTGCGGCTGAGCAGCGTTGCGTCGATGCCGGTTGCGACCGAGCAGCGCTCCATAATCGCGAGCTGGTCCGCGGACACGAGCGTCACGCCCTTATGCGATCCGCCATTGGCGAGCGGCGTGTACATCGCCACCTGCCCGCGCGCATTGGCGATGCCCCCGCCACCACCGATCTCGGCGCGATGCCCGTCGGCGTCATTGGGGCTCCAGCCGCCGGTGTTGAGAAAGCTCAACGCCTGCAATGACTGCGGCTCGGTCAGCAGCTTCACCGTAAAGGAGATCGGCGTTTCCTGTCCCGTCGGCTGGTATAGCCGGATCGGCGCGATCGGCTGGTCGAAATCCTCGGGAATGCCGATCCAGAAATCCGCGCCCAACGGCTCGGCGACCTCCTCACGAAAAAACTGGCCGAGCCCCTTGCCCGATGCGCGCCGCACCAGTTCGCCGACCGTCCAGCCGAAATTGACCATATGATAACCGGCCGTAACGCCCGGCTCCCACCAGGCCTCCTCCTCTTCCATCCGCGCAATCATGTAATCCCAGTCGAGAAAGCCGCCCGGTTTTACCGGTTCGCGCAGCGCGGGCACGGCGCTTTGATGGTTGAGCATCATCTGGACGGTGACGCTCTCCTTGCCCTTCTGCGCGAATTCCGGCCAGTAATCGGCGACGGGCCGGTGCAGCTCGAGTGCGCCGCGCTCGATCAGCATATGGGCGCACAGCGCGACCGCCGCCTTGGTGCAGGAAAAGACGATGGAGACCGTATTCTCGTCCCACGTCTCGCCGGTGTCCGGGTTCGCCGATCCGCCCCACAGATCGACCAGCGTTTCGCCATCGACGCTCAGGCAGACCGACGCGCCGACCTCGCCGCGCTCGGCGAAATTGCGCTCGAATTCGTCGCGCAAGGCCGCGAATTTGGGGTCGGCGGTACCGTGGACTGTCATGTGTTTTCCTTCGAATCTTCTCCCATAGGGAGAAGGATATGGAGCCTTAGCGCGGGACGAGCTTAGGCGAAGTTGGATGAGGGGTTCCAGCGATTTTAGTGGAAGCATTTCGGTCGCAGCCTCGGATCCCCTCATCCAACTGCAACTATCTCGCTACGCTCACAAGTTTCCGTATCCTTCTCCCTCTGGGGAGAAGGTTTTGCCTTACCGCAAGCTCTTCCCGTTATCGGGCTCGACGACCGCGTCGTCCAGCGACCGACCGGCGCGCCCGGCCAGCTCCACGACATATTGCCACGCGACCCGGCCGGACCGGCTGCCGCGCCGGGTGGCCCAGCCGATGGCGTCCGCCGCGTCATAGTCGAGATCGAAATGCGCGGTATAGGCTTCGACCATGGCCAGATAATCGGCCTGGCTCGCGGCGTGGAAACCGAGGCTCAGCCCGAACCGGTCGGACAGGGCGAGGCTGTCGTCGCGCGCGTCGCGCGGGTTCACCGGATCGTCCTGCTCGGCCATCGAGCGCGGCACGATATGGCGGCGGTTGGAAGTGACATAGAGGCGCATATTGGCCGGCCGCGCCTCCGCCCCGCCTTCGAGCAGCGAGCGCAAGGCGCGGGCGGCGGCCGCATCGCCGTCGAAGCCGATATCGTCGATAAAGAGAATGAAGGCGCGCGGGATTGGCGCGAGCAGCGCGAACAGATCGGGCAGGCTGTCGAGCGTGTCCGTCGCAACCTCGACCAGGGCGATAGTCTCGCCATCCGTCTGCAGCGCGGCAAGAGCGCTCTTGGCCAGCATCGACTTGCCCGAACCGCGCGATCCCCAGAGCAATATGTCATGCGCCGCCGCGCCTTGCGCGAGCCTGCGGCTATTCTCGAGCACCGCCTCTTTCTGCGCGTCGATCCCGGTCAGCAGGCCGAGCGGCAGCGGCGCAAAATGCTGCGCAGCATGAAGCTGCGCACCGCGCCAGACATAGGCGGGATGCGCGAGCGGATCGGCTGCCTCGTCGGGCGGCGGCGCGATCCGGTCCAACGCGTCGGCGATGCGGGAAAGCGTGTCGTCGGTCATAGCTTGCGTCTTAGCCATAAAATCTGGCGTCATTCCAGCGAAGGCTGGAATCTATTCCAAAGTTTCGGATGGCAGTTGGCCGGGGAATGGACCCCAGCCCTTCGACGCCGCCTGCGGCGTCGAAGGGCTGGGGTGACGGAGAAAGGACTATTCCCCGGCGTGTATAGCTGCCCGCGCTGCCGCCAGCCGCTCCGCGATCTGCGGATCGTCCGGCGCGAGGCTTTGTGCCTTTTCGAGCATTGCCACGCCGAGTTCGGGATCGCTCCCGCCATCGGCGAGGATCCAGCCATAGATTTCGCTCGTCGAGGCGTTCATCGGCAGCAGGAGATAGGCGCGGCGGGCAAAAGCGAGCGCGCGATCCGTATCGCCCATCTCGTATCGCGCCCAGGCGAGATTGGCGAGCAGGGCGGCGTCCCGGTCGCCGAGGCGCAGCCGCAACTGTTCGAGAATCGCGGTGGCCTGCGTCCAGCGTCCGGCCTGCAGGTTGAGCTGAGCCGAGATCATGGCCGTCGCGATGTTGCGCGGATTCTGCTGACGAAACAGGCTGAGCACGCGCAGCGCTTCGCCGGGCTGGCCGACGCGTTGCAGCGCCTCATACATGCCGAGCGCCGCGCGTTCGGAGAAGCGGATATTGGCGGCGCTCGCATAGGCGGCGGCGGCGTCCCCATAACGGCCGACCGCGCCGAGCGCGTCGCCGTAAACCAGGTGCGCGTCGGGCGCGCCGCGATTGGCGTTGCGCAAGCCTTCCGCGCGCGTAAGCGCGTCGCCGGTGCGGCCGAGCGCGAGATAGGCACGGATCAGTTCGACCTCGGCCCGGGCGCCGCCTTGCTGTGCGTCGCGTTCGATCAGCGCGAGGGCGGCGGCGTCTTCCGGTGGCGCGCCGAGCGGCGTCAGGCCATCGCGCGCGGGCCGGGCGGCGCGTGTCAGATAGGTGGCGGCGCGTTCGAAATCGCCTTGGCGTTCCAAGGCGCGCCCGACGAGCGTCAACACATAGCTGTCGGCGTCGGGGCGATCGGCCAGCGCTCCCAGCGCGGCGATCGTGGCGGGCATGTCGCCCGTACGGAATTTGGCCGCGCCGAGCAGGCGGGTAGCCGTCCGGTTCGCCGGTTGGAATTCGAGCAGCCGTTCGAGCCGCCGGATCGCCGCCTCATGGTTGTTTTCGCCATAATCGATGGCGGCCTGGAGCAATATCATCGACGGCTGGCCGTCGAGCCGCCCGCCGGTCAGCGATACGATGCGCCGGGCGAGCGGATAATCGCGCGCCCGCGCGGCCAGCACGGCCTGCAGGTAAAGCGCGCGCGGATTGCCCGCATCGAGCGCCAGCACCGTGCGCGTCGTTGCCAGCATGTCGCGCATCCGGCCGATCTCGCCGAGCGTTGCTGCGTGTTCGAGCAGGGCCGGGATATGCCGGTCATCGACAGCGAGCGCGCGCTCGAACCAGGCGAGGCTGGCGACCAGCCCATATTGATCGCGGACCATCCGGCCCTTGAGGATCAGCGCGTCGATATCGGCGGGATCGAGGGTAAGTGCTTCGTTCACCGCATCGATGGCCCCGGCCTGCTCGCCTGTCGTCAGGCGGAAGCGCGCGATATCGAGCCATAGTTCCGCGCTTTCGGGATCGTCCTCGATCGCCATGGTGAAGGCTTCGGCCGCCGCTTGTGTCCGGCCCATCGCCTCGAAGGCGCGGCCCCGCACCCGCGCGGCCTCGCTGAAAAATTCGGGTTCGATCCGGACATTTTCGGTTTCGGTGAGCGCGGCTTCGGCTTCTCCGGCGATCAGCATCGCTTCGGCCATCAGGTGCCGGGTGCGCTCGATCGGTACGCCCGCATCGCGGGCGCGTTCGATGGTCCCGCGTGCGCCCGTTCCATCGCCGAGCGCGAGTTGGGCACGGGCCAGCAGCCGCCATGCGGCCTCGTCCTCCGGCGCATGATCGACGGCGTTCATAGCCTCGACCCGCGCCGCCCGGTGATTGCCGCTCGCTTCGAAGGCTTCGGCCCGGGCAAAGGCGCCGGCCGGGTCGGTGCCGCGCATCGAGACCAGCGCGACGAGCCCCAGCACCACGGCGACACCGCCGCCGAGCCAGATCAGAGCGCGGAGCGGGATAGCCGGAAATTTCGGCCGGGATCTGCGTTTGCGCCGCCGCCGGCTCATGGGCTCAGATCATATTGTTTGAGCAGGTCGTAGAGCGTCGGGCGGCTGATGCCGAGCAGCTTGGCGGCCTGGGAGATATTGTTCTCGACACGGGAAAGAGCGAGGCGGATCGCCTTGCGGTCGGCAATCTCGCGCGCGGCCTTCAGGTTCAGCGGTTCGTCCTCCCCGCTCTCCTCGAAATCGAGGTCGATCGCGGTTACCAGCTTGCCGTCCGCCATGATCGCGGCGCGCTTCACACGGTTTTCGAGTTCGCGGACATTGCCGGGCCAGTTCCAGGCCTCGATCGCCGCCAGCGCTTCGGGCGTGAAACCCTTGACCGCCGTGTTCATCTCGCCGGCATATTTGCGCAGAAAGTGGCGGGCGAGCAAAGTCGGATCGCCGGGCCGCTCGGCAAGCGCCGGTATGGTGACGACGATTTCGGCGAGCCGGTAATAGAGATCGTCGCGAAAGCTCTTCTCCGCGATCATCGCGTCGAGATCCTGATGCGTCGCGCAGACGATCCGCACATCGACCGGGATCGCCTTGCGCCCGCCGATCCGCTCCACGACGCGCTCCTGCAGGAAACGCAGCAGCTTGACCTGCAGCGGCAGCGGAATGTCGCCGACCTCGTCGAGAAACAGCGTACCGCCCTCGGCGAGTTCGATCTTGCCCTCGGTCGTCTTGACCGCGCCGGTGAACGCGCCCTTTTCATAGCCGAACAGCTCGGCCTCGAGCAGGTTTTCCGGGATCGCCGCGCAATTGATCGCGACGAACGGTTTGTCGGCGCGCGGGCTCTCGTCGTGCAGGCCGCGGGCCAGCAACTCCTTGCCGGTGCCCGAAGCGCCGAGCAGCATGACCGAGACGTTGGCCGAAGCGACGCGCTCGATCGTCCGCGCGACCTTGAGCATGTCCGGCGCAGCGGTGATCATCCCGCCGAGCACGGTCTGCTCGTCGCCGCCCCGGCTCGCCAGCCGCTCATTCTCGCGCTCGATCGCATGAAGCTGGAACGCGCGGGCGACGATCAGGCCGAGTTCGTCGATATCGACCGGCTTCTGGTAAAAATCATAGGCGCCGCTGGAGATTGCCCGGAGCGCGCTTTCGCGCGCGCCATGGCCGGAAGCGATGATCACCTTCGTATCGGGCTTGAGCGTCTGGATCGCATCGAGCGTCGCAAAGCCCTCGCTCGTCCCGTCGGGATCGGGCGGCAGGCCGAGATCGAGCGTCACGACCGCCGGCTCATGCTGGCGCAGCATATCGATGGCCGTTTCGCGGTCCCCTGCGATCACCACCTCATAATCCTCATAGGCCCAGCGCAACTGGCGCTGGAGCCCTTCGTCATCCTCGACGATCAGGAGCACAGGTTTCGCGTCGGCCATCAGGCGATCTCCCGATCGGTTTCGGTGTCCGCCGCGGCGGCGGGCAGGGTGACGGTGAAGCGTGTGCCCTCGCCCTTCCGGCTATCGACTTCGATGCGGCCGCCCATCTCGGCGACGAGCGAACGCGCCTCGAACGCGCCGATGCCGAAGCCGCCGGTCTTGGAGGAATGGAAGGGTTCGAACAGCTTTTCGCGCACGAACTCGAGATCCATACCGGCGCCATTGTCTTCGACGGCGATCCAGGCTTCTTCCTCGCCGCCGCCGACCACCAGCCATATCGGGGTCTCGGCCGGGCTCGCATCGATGGCATTCTGTACCAGGTGAATAAGCGCCGTTTCCAAGCGGACGGGATCGGCCCTGGCCTCGCATTCGGGGCCGCCGACGATCCGGACGGGGTGCGCCTGCCCCTTTTGCGCAGCAATCCGTTCGGCCATCTTGCGCAGGCCGATGGCGCGCGGCGCTTCACTGCGGCCGCGATCCTGGGGCGCGAGACGGGCGAGCAGATCGTTCATCTTGCCGACCGAATCCTGGAGCGTCGCGACCATATCGGCACGAAATTCGGGATTATCGGCATGGCGTTCGGCATTGCGCGCGACGAGGCTAAGCTGGCTGACGAGATTCTTGATGTCGTGCAGGATGAATGCGAAGCGGCGATTGAACTCGTCGAAGCGGCGCGCCTCGGCCAGAGCGTCCTGGCTGCGAGCTTCGGCCAGATAGCTGGCCGCCTGCCGTCCCGCGATGCGCAGCAGGTCCAGATCTTCCCAGTCGAGCGTGCGGTCGACTTTGGGGCGCTTCAGCAACACTGCCCCGGCGAGCCGGTCGCGATGGATCAACGGCGCCAGCGCCCAGGCTTCGGGTTCGTCGATCATCCAGCGCGGGACGAGCGTCGCGATTTCGTCCGGGTCGCCATGATCGCCGCGCCGCAATGGATCGAGTTCGACGATATGGCCGCTCGCGGCGAGCCAGTCCCCCAATGCGCTGTCGGCACTCGGCTCGGCGCTTTCCAGAGCGTCCCAGTTCCACCGGGCACCGGGGCGCAAGCGATTGCCGTCTTGGGCCACCAGCAGCAGCCCGCCCTGGGCTTCGGTGATCTCGCCGAGCGCTTGCACGACGCGCGCATCGAGCGGATCGGCGCCACTGCCCGGCCGGGAGAGCGTATGATTGAAGCGGATCCATTCGGCCCGGTAATCGTAGCGATGTTCGAACAGATGCTTGGCGACCTTGACGCGGAGCCAGCCGCGTACGCGCTGCGACGGGAGCAAGACGATCGCGCCGGCGGAGAACAGGAAAACGAGCGCGACCTGCACCAGGACCGCACTGTTGCCCGCGACCATGTCGATGATCCGCGTCGCCACGAACATGGCCAGGAAATAGCCGGCGATCGCGATCAGCGAGAGCGAGCGGAAGGTGACCTTGCGCGACAGTTTGAGCTTCGAATCCGTATTGCGGCGCGCGGCGAGCAGGAAGGTCGGCACAAGCCCGATCATCAGCGCGCCGCGCAGCGCGAGCAGCTCGACCGGCGGGCGTCCGGTGAGCCAGGCGAAAGTGTAGAGGTTGAGGTCATAGACCCACATCGCGGCGATCGCGATCATCGTCAGCCGGATGCCCCAGCGCGTTTCGGGCGTGGCGGCCGAATACAGGGCATGGACGAGCAGCAGCGCGCCGATCGCAAAGCACAGATCGAGAATGACCGTGCTTTGCGATGCGAAATTCTGCAAGGCGATGCTGTCCGGCAGCAGGCTGAGCATGCCGTTGGTCAGGATCTGCATTAGCGCAACGGCGAACAGCGCGACATAGATCAGCCCGACAAAGGGCCGCCGGTCATCGCCCAGCCCGCGCCGCAGCAGCACGAACATGAAAGTCAGGAAGCCGAGGTTGCGGGCCGTCTCGCCAAGGCTCGCCATGATCGAGCCGGGCCCCTCGATGGCCGCCAGTCCTGCCCAGGCCGCAGTCAACAGAAAGGCGATACCGAGGATCGCCCTTCCGGACCGGCGTTCGCGGCTGGCGAATTGCCACATTGCGAGCAGCGCAAACAGGACGGCTGCGATCGCGTGGCTCCATATGCCGGCGGTCTCGATCATGTCAGCGCGCGCCTTCGGGCCAGATCACGACACGCACCGTCTGCAAGAGGATCAGCAGATCGAGAAACGGCGTGTAATTCTTGGCGTAATAGAGATCATATTCGAGTTTGTGCCGGGCATCGTCCAGGCTCGCGCCATAGGGATAATTGACCTGCGCCCAGCCCGTGATCCCGGGCTTCACCATATGGCGCTCGGCATAGTAAGGCATCTTGGTCGCCAGATCGTCGACAAACTGTTTGCGCTCGGGCCGCGGGCCGACAAAGCTCATCTCGCCCTTCAGCACGGTCCAGGCCTGGGGCAGTTCGTCGATCCGGATCTTGCGGATCAGCTTGCCGATCCGGGTGATGCGCGGATCGTTTTTCTGTGCCCAGACGGCTTCGCCATCCTTTTCGGCATCGTCGCGCATCGAGCGCAATTTGATCAGTTCGAACTCCTGGCCATATTGGCCGACGCGCTTTTGCCGGAAAAAGGCGGGGCCCTTGCTCTCGAGCTTTATCGCGAGCGCGGTCAGCAGGATGATCGGCGCGGTGATGACCAGCAGCACTGCGCTGGCAAGTATGTCGAACAGGCGTTTGAGCGCGCTCGAAATCCGCCGCCCGCTCGAAAAACCGTCGGAGAAAATGAGCCAGCTCGGATTGACACTGTCGAGATCGACCCGGCCCGTTTCGCGTTCGAGAAAGGTCGAAAGATCGTTAACATGGACGCCGGTCGTCTTGATCCGCAACAGATCGTCGAGCGGCAAGGCGTTGCGGCGTTCTTCGAGCGCGAGCACCACCTCGCTCGCGTTGAGCAGCACGACATGATCGGCGAGATTGTAGATCGCCTCGCGGTTGATCGCTTCGGGGATTTCCTGGCGCCCGTCGTTCATCGCGATATAGCCGACGACGACGAAGCCCGAACCGGGGTCCTGGGCAAGCGTTTTGATCCGCTGGGCGCGCGTGCCCGCGCCGAGCACGACGAGACGCCGCTTGAAAGCCGCGCCGCCCAGCGTCTTGCCGAGCAATATGCGCATGCCGAACAGCAGCACCGTTGCGATGATCATCGAATAGAAGAGGTTGGAGCGCCACAGCGACAGATCGGGCACGAGAAAGAAGATCGCCGACAGGCAGATGATCCCGATCGAGATTGCCACCAGCAGGCGGGCCAATGCGAAACGCAATGAATTAAGCGCCTCGGTGCCGTAGACGCCGACCGCGATCATCGCGATTTCCAGCGCGACGGCAAAGGCGAGCAGTTCCGGAATCCGCGTCGTCACCGGTTCGGGAATCGCGCCGATCTGGCTCAACCGATAGACCCATCCGAGCTCCGCCGCGACGAAGAGCAGGATGAAATCCATGATCCCCAGCAGCAGCACCGCATTGGGCACATAATGTTTAAACAGTCTGATCACGCCCGGACACGCCCGTTATTGCCTGTAATTGAGACTGTCTTAGCCGCAAATCGTAAAGAAATCCGACACAATGACCCTGTCGGGATATTTTACGCCGATACGGTAAGGCGTTTTCCGGGGAACGCGTTATTTTCCTTTGAAATCAGGCGCTCGCTTCTCGAGAATGGCGTCGATGCCCTCGATATGATCGCCGGTCACATGCATCAGCGCCTGGCTCGCGGCCGACAGTTCCATGATCGTGTCGAAATCGGTCGTCGCGCCGCGCCGCATCAGCTGTTTGGCCAAGCGCAACGATTGCGGCGGCTGGCCGGCGATTTTCTCGGCCAGCTCCATCGCTTCGTCCATCAGCAGCTCGCCGGGCACGACGCGCGAGACCAAACCCCATTCGAGCGCCGTTTCGGCATCGATGACATCGCCGGTGTAGAGCAGTTCGGCGGCCCGTGCGTGGCCGATGATGCGCGGCAACAGCCAGGCCCCGCCATCGCCGGGGATCAGCGCAAGCTTGAGGAAGGTCACGCCGAATTTCGCTTCATCCGAGGCGATGCGCAGGTCCGCCATACAGGCGACGTCGCAACCGAGGCCGATCGCCGGGCCGTTGACCGCGGCGATCAACGGCAGCTCGAAAAGGTACAGTGCTTTGACCAGCTTGTGGATGCCGTCCTTGTAGCTGCGCCGGATATCGTCGGGCGCGCCGCCGAACGCGCCGTCGCGCTTGCGCATCGCCTTGATATCGCCGCCGGCCGAAAAGGCCCGGCCCGCACCGGTCAGGATCGCCGCGCGGATAGCCGGGTCGGCCGTCACCTGGTCGCATGCGGCGGCGATTTCCGCGCCGTCCGGCCCGTTGCTCAGCGCGTTCATCGAATCCGGGCGGTTGAGGGTCAGCACCGCCACGGCGCCGTGCCTGTCGATCTGGAGCAGGGTCATGGAACTACCAATTCTCCTTGAACGGCCGGAGATCGATTTCATGCGTCCAGGCCGAACGGTGCTGGCTGTGGAGATGCCAGAAATTCTCGGCGATGGCGTCGGGATCGAGGCTGCCATCTTCGCCGAGCTGTTCGAGATAATCGCCGAAGCGGCTGCGCACCATTTCGCCGTCGATCACGCCATCGACGATGACATGGCCGACATGCACGCCCTGCGGCCCATATTCGCGCGCGAGCGACTGGGCGAGCATGCGCAGTCCGGCCTTGGCGGCGGCGAAATGGGCGAAGGCCGGCCTGCCGCGCATCGACGCCGATGCTCCGGTGAACAGCATGGAGCCATGGCCTTGGTTCGCGAGGATCGGCATCGCTGCCTTCGCCGTCAGCATGCCGCCGAGGCAGCAGACCCGCCAGAATTGTTCGAACTGTTCGGGCGTAAGCTCCCCGAACGGGATGATCGCATTATTGCCGACATTGTAGATGACCGCGTCGATCGGGCCGCGTTCCGCCGCATAGTCGAACAGCGCTGCCATATCGCCCGCATCGGTGGCATTCGCGGCCCGTGCTTCGGCGCTCCCGCCATCGGCCGCGATGCTCTCCACGACGGTGTCGAGCTTGTCCCGTGTCCGGCTGGATACGATCGTGTGAAGTCCCTCTTTCGCGAACCGCCGCGCAATTGCCGCGCCCAATCCGCGTTCCGCGCCGACGCCCAGGACAATTACCGATCCGGCCATGGCTTATGCTCCCCTTTTGTACGCCTCCTCCCATACACGCTTGGGATGCATGCCGTCGACATAGCCCATGAAGGGCGGATGGATCGAATAGCCGATCAGTTCGCGGGCGCGTTCGGGGAGGGCGGCGGCCTGTTCGGGTGGCATCGTCATCGCCATATTTTCGAGCTGGCGCGCCCAGCCCGGGCAATATTGCGGCGTGACGATGAGGCGCGGCTTGTCGGACCGGTTCGCCCCGCCGCGGTGCCAGAGCGTGCCCTTGGTCACCATCAGCGATCCGACGGGCATCACGGCCTTGATCGCATCGTCGCGTGCGGCGGGATCATCGTCGACATCGCGGATTTCGGTATTCGCGAAATCGGCGGCGCTGTTCGCGCCTTCGATGCTGTCCTCCGCCCAGAGATGGCTGCCGGGCAGCAATTCGGTCGCGCCGTTATCCCCGGTCATCGGGTCGATCGCCCAGAAGGTGCTGACGCCGAAGGATGGGCGCGGGCGAGGCACGCGCAGATGGCTGTCGTCATAATGCCAGGGCTGGACGGTCTCGCCGGGCTGGAGATTGATCGCGAGACAGGCGGAGAGCAGGCAGCTTTCCCCCAGATCGGCCTCGGCAAAGGCGAGCGCCAGCGGATGGGTGACGAGATCGGCGAAGACCGCTGATTTGGCGAGCATCGCGTAGACGCGATTGGATTTCATGCCTTCGAAATCGTTGCGCCCGGTAACGTCCGCATCGAGCCAGGGTTGGAGTGCGGCGCGCTGCCGCTCGACGTCTTCGGGCGACAGGACGTTTTCGAAGATCAGATAGCCGTCCCGGTCGAACTGTTCGCGCCAATCGGCAAAGCTCCGACCGTCCAGCCATTGCGCGATATCGGTCGGGCCCTCTTCGCCGCGTGCCATGTCAGGCCGCCGCCGGTGCGGGGTCGCTGCGGACGGCACGCCGGATGACATCGCGATAGCCATGGCTCAGGCAGTCGTGCCGGTCGTAATAGCCGCGCTCGCGCAGCAGCCGGTGGAGCCTCGGCAGATTATAGGGCGGCACCGCCGCGAAATGATGATGTTCGCAATGATAGTTGACGAAATTGGGTGCGAGGAACAGCCGCTCGATCGGATTGGCGAGCGTGGTGTTCGTATTGTCGCGCGGCTCGAGGCTCAGCCGGTCCTTCACCACGCCATGCTCGCCGATATTGCGCAGCCGGGTGACCGCGGGGAAGACGAACAGCTCGGCCGCCCACCACAGCGCATAGGCCCAGGGCGCACCCGCCAGCCAGAGCGCCGCGAACAGCGCGATATGGAAGGCAAGCCAGGGCAGGTCCTTCGGCAGCGTAAACTTGCGCAGCTTGAAGATCAGGTCGCGAATGCCGGTCCGCCCGGTCAGGTCGCGCGTGAATTTGCGGCGCAGGCTGTCGCGCGGCACCGGATAGTTTTTAACCAGCGCGATATCCGGGTCTTTCGTCGTCCCCGCATGCTGGTGATGCGTCAGATGATATTTGCGATAGGCCTTGAGCGAGATGTTCATCGGCCCGCCCGCCAGCCAGTGCCCGACAAACTCGTTGACGCGGCGGCTGGAGAATAGAGCGTGATGCGCGCAATCGTGCATGATGACAGAAAGGCCGAGCTGGCGCGCGGCGAGCAGCGCGATCGCGAGCAGGATCGTCAGCGGATTCGGCCAGAGGATCGCCATCGCGAATGCGCCCGCGATAATCCCGTAATTGACGATCAATATGCCGAGCGCCTTGAGATCGGACGTCTTCATCAGCGCGCGCAATTCGTCCTTGCTGACGGCATTTGCCAGGCTGACGGTTTCGGACATGATCGCTTCCTTGCAAGGTGACGGGAAAACTTATAACTGCTGAACGCATAATATGTCAATTTCTGTTTCATTGCTGCGGCCGGACGGCGACGCGATGACGGGGCGGGGCCTGATCCTGTCGCTGATGAACGCTATCGGTACGCGGCAGATGACGGCCGCCCAGCTCGTCGCGGCCGGATCGATCTTCGGTATCGAGGACAGCGCAATGCGGATGGCGGCGACGCGGCTGATCAAGGAGGGCCTGCTCGAAAGCGCCGGGCGCGGGCTTTACGTGTCTGGGCCCGGATCCCGGCCGTTGCGCGATCAGGTCCGCGGCTGGCGCAATGTCGGAGACCGGACGCGGAACTGGTCGAGCGGCTGGCTCGCCGTGCCCGCCGGCAATCTCGGCCGCACCGATCGCAAGCGCCTCGCCGCCCGGTCGCAGGCGCTCAAGCTATACGGATTTGCCGAAGCCGAGCCGGACCTGTGGGTGCGGCCAGCCAATCTGGCGATGGAGATAGAGGCGTTGCGCGGTGAACTGGTCAAGATAGGCCTCGATGAGGGAGCCATGCTGTTCGAGCTCGAAAGCTATGCCGCGCCGGACGGCGTGACCTTCGAAACGCTTTGGGACGCGGAGCAGTTGCAGGCGCGCTATGGCGAAGCGCTGGCGGCGATAGAAACGAGCGCGGCGCGGATTGACGGCTTGCCGCTTGCCGAGGCGGCGCGCGAAACGCTGCTGCTCGGCCAGGCCGCGATCCGGCTGATCAATCTCGATCCGCTGCTGCCGGATGCGATGGTCGACACCGGCCCACGCGACCGGCTGGTCGAGGCGATGAAAAGCTATGATGCGCGCGGCAAGGCGATCTGGCGCGACTATTACCGATCGGTGGCCTAACGGCTTTCGCCGCGTCCGCTAAACCGCCATAAGGCCGCCCATGTCCAAACCCCCGATCACTCCCGTCATCCTGACCGGCGGCAGCGGCACGCGGCTCTGGCCGCTCTCCCGCAAGGCGCGCCCCAAACAGTTCTTGCCGCTGGCCGGCGAACGGACCATGCTCGAAGAGACGATGGCGCGCACGACCGGCGACCGGTTCGCGACACCGATGCTCGTGGGCGGAGCAGCGCAGGCCGATACACTGCGCGCGCTCGGCGGCGAGCATGCGCGGCTGATGCTCGAGCCGATGGCGCGCAACACCGCACCGGCGATTGCGCTCGCGGCCCTCGCGCTCGATCCCGATGCGCTGCTGCTGGTCATGCCCAGCGATCATGTGATCGCCGACGTTCCGGCCTTTCACGCCGCCATCGAAACCGCGGCGGCACTGGCGAACGAAGACTGGCTGGTGACGTTCGGCATCGCGCCGGACGGACCCGAGACCGGCTATGGCTATATCCGGCAGGGCGCCGCCATCGGAGAGGGCGCGTTCGCGGTCGAGCGTTTTGTCGAAAAGCCCGATCGTGAGACGGCGCAGGGCTTCCTGGCCGAGGGCGGCTATCACTGGAATGGCGGCGTCTTCCTGTTCACCGCGCGCGCCTATCTGGCGGGGCTCGACGCCCATGCGCCGGAAATTGCGGAGGCGGCGCGCGCGGCGATGGCGGGCGTGGCGGCGGATACGGGCGTGGTCGAACCCGATGCCGAAGCCTTTGGCGACGCGCCGTCCATCTCCATCGACTATGCGGTTATGGAAAAAGCCGAGCGGGTCGCGGTCGTGCCGGTGAGCATGGGCTGGTCCGACCTTGGCAGCTGGGACGCGCTGTACGAGCTGCTCGAAAAGGACGAAGCAGGCAACGCGCTGTCGGGCGATGCCCTGGCCATCGACAGCGCGAATATGCTGATCCGGAGCGATGGGCCGACGGTCACGGCAGTCGGGGTTAGCGATCTGATCGTCGTCGCGACGGGCGACGCGGTACTCGTTCTGCCGCGCGGCGAGAGTCAGCGGGTGAAGGATATGGTCGAAGCTCTAAAGGCGGATGGCGATCCCAAGAGCCTTCTTTAGTCTGTCAGACCTTCGGCATTCGCCTCAGGCGCGGCAGCCCGCTCCCCCTCCCGACCTCCCACCGGGTATACTGATGGGGTGGTCGGGCGGGGGAGCGGGCCGGTGCCGCGCTCGACCGATAGGTCGAGTCTGACAAAACGATTCACCGAACGGTAATCGTCCGGCTGCCCACGCCCGTATTCCCGGTGATCGGATGATAGGCGATCACCGACACCGTATAGACCCCGCTTTCGGCAGGCGTGAACGTGCCGGCGAACTGGGTGGGGGTTCCTGCATAGGCGAGATCGCCGTCCGTCACATCCGCGCCGTCGCGCGTCACGCTGTAGCTGATCTCATACTGGTTCGCGTCCCACGTCCCGTCGGGCGTCAGTGGGCAGCCGCACAGATGGGCGACCTCGACCGCGATCGGCACGTCCGCGCCCGCGGTAAATTCGCGACTAAAGGACGAGGGCGCGCCGAAATCGACGATCAGGCCCGATAGCGTCAGGATCACCCCGTCCCCGCCATGCGGCGGGCGGCCCGGGATCATCCAGAGCGTTTGCGACGCTTGGGCCGCAGCCTGCGGATGGTCGATCGGCCCCTCGACGGCGATGCGTACGAGCGTCGGTTCATCTATGTCCAGCACCGTCGAAAAACCGGCATCGTCCTCGCCCGCGATACTGTCGTGGCGCGCGCGTGGCGTGTTCAGGATCCGGTCGGTATTGCCGGTGATGCCGGAGGTCACGCCCTCGGCAAGGATCGCATCGGTCTCGGCATCGCGGATCACGACATGCGCGCCGCCCAGCGTCGTCCCGATGAATTTCGCGTCGTCGGAGAGGACCCGGACCGTGATCGGCGTGGGTTCGGCCGCCGCCGCTGCTGGTATGACGAGCAACGCAGCGGACAGCATAAGGGTCGAAAATTTCTGCATTTTCAATGCCTCCGGTCGAATCTGGATATGGCCGTCTAATCGCCTGCAAAGGCGAAGGGCGTCAAGGCCCGCTCGCGTTCGTTGATGAGCAGCGCCCGGCCCATCGGCGGCGCGCTGCGCTGCGGGCAATCCGCGCGCGTGCATGCCCGGCAGCCGAGGCCGATCGACGTTGCCGTGCCTGCCTGCAAGTCCATCCCGCGCGCCTCGGCCAGCACCCCGGCATGCTCGGCTGCCAGCCCCAGCCCGATTGCGAATTCCGCGCGCACGCCGCTTGGCGCGCGGCTGACCGGATGGACGGTGCGCGAAATCGTCAGCCAGCGGCTCCCATCTTCGAGCACCACGAGCTGCCGCGAGAACTCGCCGGGCCGGTCGAAGGCGCGGTGAATATGCCAGAGCGGGCAAAAGCCCGTCGCGTCAGTCAATGGCGATCCGCTGGCCCCGGCATAGCGTTTGGAGACTGCCCCGGCCCGGTCGATGCGCATCATGAAAAAGGGCAGGCCGCGTTCGCCGACGCGCTGCAAGGTCGTCAGCCGGTGCGCCACCTGTTCGAAGCCCGCGCCGAAGCGGCGCTGAAGCAGTTCGAAATCATAGCCGCTGCTCTCGCAGGCGCGCAGGAACCGGCGATAGGGCATCATCAGCCCGGCCGCGAAATAGGCGGCGAGGTGGCGGTGATAGAAGCGTTCCTGCACGGGTTCGGCAAACTCCGCCCCGGCAACCAGCGCGTCGATTTCCGCCTTGGCCTCTATCTGGGCGAGCTGGAAACCGGCCTGGAAGGTGCGCGAGGCCTGGTCGAGCATTTCCGAAAGTTGCAATTGCCGCGCATGCAGGTCGAGCCGCCGCAGCCTGTCGGGCATGACGTCGGCGGGGAGGATCCGGATCGTGAGCTGGTGCTTGCTTCGCAGCCGCTCGGCGATCGCGCCGTAGAGATCGCCCGCGCCCAACCGCAATTCGTCGGCCAGCGCCTCGGCCTGGCTGTCGAGATCGGCATAATGGTTTTTCCAGCGCTCGATTTCACGGCGAACGGCGATGATCGGATCTTGCGCCTGCGGATCCCCGCTCCCGCCGCCCTGCGCCATCCGGTCGAATGCGCGCGCAAAAGCCTCCGCGCCGCCCGGCGCCGCCGCAAGCCATTCGAGCAGCTCGTTGCGATCGATGTCGAGATCGGCGAACAGCGGATCGGCCAGCCGCCGCCTCAAGCCCGTCTCGCCGCCGCCCGGTTCGTCGTCGGAGAGGCTACGCGGATCGAAATCGAACTGCTCGGCAAGGCGCAGCAACAGCGTCGCCGACAGCGGACGCTGGTTGCGCTCGATGAGGTTGAGATAGCTCGGGCTGATATCGAGCGTATCGGCCATCGCCGCCTGGGTCAGCCCGGCCTGGCGGCGCACGCGCTTGATCCTGTGCCCGGCAAAGAGTTTGGGGTCGGCCATGGCTTTCTCTCGACCGCCGAGCCGATTTTGTCAACAAATTTACAAAAATACGAATGAAAAATCGAAAGAGCCGACTCCCGGACCCGATATATCGCAGTGCAGCATGGGCGGAGGACGGCGAATCGGCTATGCAAAGTCGCGAAGCGCGGCACAAAGCCGTTCCTCCCCCGTTTCAAAGATATGTAAAGGATTAACTGCAATGGCGACCTTCAATGAGCTGATTCCCGCCGCACCGGGCCGTTTCGACGGCATCACCCGCCCCTATGGCCCCGACAAGGTCGAGGCGCTGCGCGGTTCGGTGAAGATCGATTACACGCTGGCCAGCAAGGGCGCGAACAAGCTCTGGGAACTGCTGCACACCGAGGACTATATCAATGCGCTGGGCGCGCTGTCCGGCAACCAGGCGATGCAGATGGTCCGCGCCGGGTTGCAGGCGATCTACCTCTCCGGCTGGCAGGTTGCCGCCGACAATAACACGGCCGGCGCCATGTATCCCGATCAGTCGCTCTATCCGGCCAATGCCGGCCCGGAGCTTGCGCGCAAGATCAACAACACGCTGCAGCGCGCCGACCAGATCGAGCATAGCGAAGGCGGGGCGGAGCGCGACTGGTTCGCGCCGATCGTCGCCGACGCCGAAGCCGGGTTCGGCGGGCCGCTCAACTGTTTCGAGATCATGAAGGCCTATGTCGCCGCCGGCGCTGCGGGCGTCCATTATGAAGACCAGCTCGCGTCGGAAAAGAAATGCGGTCATCTCGGCGGCAAGGTGCTGATCCCGACCCAGGCGCATATGCGCAATCTCGATGCCGCACGCCTCGCGGCGGACGTCTGCGGCGTGCCGATGGTGATCTGTGCGCGCACCGATGCCGAGAGCGCCAAGCTGATGACCTCGGATATCGACGAGCGCGATCACGAGTTCATGACCGGCGAACGCACGCCCGAAGGCTTTTTCCGCCTCAAGGACGGCACCGGCGTCGACCATTGTATCAAGCGCGGCCTCGCCTTTGCCGAGCATGCCGATCTGCTCTGGTGGGAAACGTCGAAGCCCAATCTCGACGATGCCCGCCGCTTCGCGGAAGCCATCAAGAAGGAATATCCGAACAAGATGCTCGCCTATAACTGCTCGCCGAGCTTCAACTGGGAGGCGAATCTCGACAAGGATACGATCGCCAAGTTCCAGCGCGAAATCGGCGCGATGGGCTATAAGTTCCAGTTCGTGACGCTGGCCGGTTTCCACCAGCTCAACCACGGCATGTTCGAACTCGCCCGCGGCTACAAGGATCGCGGCATGGCGGCCTATTCCGAGCTGCAACAGGCCGAATTCGATTCCGAGGAAAACGGCTACACGGCGACGCGCCACCAGCGCGAAGTCGGCACCGGCTATTTCGACATGGTCTCCAACGCGATCACGGGCGGACAGAGCTCGACGACGGCACTCGCCGAGTCGACCGAAGCCGACCAGTTCGTCGAGGCGGCCGAATAACGAGCTTACTGGTGGGGGCAGGTGCCCCCATCCTTTTTATTGCCTGAACCCTTGGGAGAGGGTGCCTCTTTGTGGAATTGGTCCCCGCCTTCGCGAGGACGCTAAAGCGCTTTTCCTGGGGAGGAGAAGAGACGCCCGTCCGGAGCAATCCAGGCGGGCGTTTTCTTGTCCATTGCGGAGCGAACGGGCTGTCGCGCGTTAATCTTTCGAAAGGACCGTCTGATAGTTTCTCAACGCTTCGGCGAAAGGAGAATATCATGCCGCTGTCCATCGCCATCGCGGCGATGATGCTGCATCCCGGCGGCCTGGCCGCTGATGGCTGCCATCGCGACCGCTCGACCGGCGTACGCCATTGCCACGGTGCCGCGCCGTCCGGTGCGACGCGGCGCACCTCGTCGGGCGCTTTCGTCAATTGCGATGCGGCGCGGGCGGCCGGTGCCGCCCCGGTCTATCGCGGGCAGCCCGGCTATGGCGCGCATCTCGATCGCGACAATGATGGCATCGGCTGCGAGCCGTATCGGCGCTAGTCGGCGCTGCCGTCCACCGCCAGAATATCGAGCGTCGCCACGACCAGCGCCTCGGTCGCGGTGCTCACCACGGTTTCGGCGTCCGGCGCCCAATGCGCGCTATGGAGCGACGGCAGCTCGATTTCGCCGCGCTGGGCGGCTTCCCAGCGGTCGAGCGGTACGCCGCCGACCCAGAAAAGCACGCTTTGAACATTCTCGCGGTCCGCTCGATAGTAGCGGCTGAAATCCTCGCCGCCCATCACCGGCTCTCCTTCGAGAACCCGATCCTCGCCGAACCGGCCGCGCCACAGCGCCATCAGCTCGCCCGACATTTCCGGCGTATTGTAGACGGCCGGTGTATATTCGTCGCGCCGCGTTACGACGGGCAGCAGCTCCTCGGGCAACCCGGCGACCATGCCTTCGGCGCGAGCGATCCGCTCGATGCCGCTGAGCAATTGCTCGCGCACCTCGTCGGTATAGCTGCGCACGGTCAGGAGCAGCTGCGCTTCGTCGGAAATGATGTTGTGCTTCGAGCCCGCCCGGAAGCTGCCGACCGTGACCACGGCGGGCTGTTGCGGATCGATCTCGCGGCTCACCAGCGTTTGCAGCGCGCCGACGATCCGCGAACCCAGTACGACCGGATCGCGCGTCGTATGCGGATAGGCGCCGTGCCCGCCCACGCCGCGCACATGGATATCGACACTGTCGACATTGGCCATGGCGAAGCCGGAGACCACGCCGATCGTGCCCGCCGGCGCCGAGGCGGCGTTGTGGAAGGTGAGCGCGTAATCGGGGCGGGGGAAGCGCTCGTAGAGCCCGTCTTCCAGCATCATGCGCGCGCCCGCGCCGCGTTCCTCGGCGGGCTGCAGGATGGCGACGAGCGTGCCCGACCATTGGTCGCGCCGCGCGACCAGCTGGCGGACGGCCCCGACCCAGGCCGTCATATGCGTGTCGTGCGCGCAGGCATGCATGACATGGCTTTCGATGCCTTCGTCGGTGGTTGCGACGACGGTGCTCGCAAAGGGCAGGCCGGTTTCTTCCTCGACGGGCAGGCCGTCCATATCGGCGCGCAGCAACAGCGTCGGGCCGTCGCCATTTTCCATCACCGCCACCACGCCATGGCCGCCGACTCCGGTCGTCACGTCGAAACCCAACTCCTCGGCGATCGCGGCGAGATGTGCGGCGGTATCGTCTTCCTGGAAGGAGAGTTCGGGATTGGCGTGGAGATGGCGGTAGAGTTCCATCAGTTCCGGCATGTCCGCGGCGATCGCATCGCTCAGCTCGTCCGCATGCGCCGGTACGGCGGCGAAGAGGAGGGGAAGGGCGTAAATCAGTCGGCGCATGAAAATCTCCCTGATGGACGAACGCGCAATCGGACGGCGATTGGAATGTCTTGCTAGCCGCCGGCACCGGCGTTGAACAGTTCTTCGCCCGCTTTGCGGTTCTGCCGGTCGGTAATGAGCATGGCGATGCCGAAAGCGAGGATGATCATGGCCAGGATCGGAACATCCTGTTCGGTCACCAGCGTCAGCGTCGACCAGAGCAGGCCGAGGCCGACAAGGATCTTCCACATCAGGCTCGCGCCCGAGGGCCAGAAGAAATGCTCTTCGCCGTCGGGCCCACGATAGGCGAACATGCCGCGCTGATCGAGCGCCGTGCAGGTGTAGAAGCGGCCCGATTTCCCCGGCTCGATATAGGGGTTCATGGACCGATCGACGACGAACCGCTTGAATTCCGCCTGACTTCCGGGGTTCCAGGTCACTTTCTTGTAGATGGTCGCATTGCCGAGCGGCGGCGACCGGCCTTCGTTAACCTCTTCGATCATTCCCTCTATCACCGCTACGGCCATGGCCACCTCCTGCTTGCTGCGTCCGCGCTACCCCTCCGGCACCAGCTCGATCACATCGACCAGCGACTCGAAACGCGGATAGGGTAGCACGAGCCGCCACCGCGCATCGCCGATCCGTTCGAGCACGCCGGCCATGTCGCGGTTTGCATCGCGGCCATAGACATGCGCGCGGCTTTCGTCGCCGAGCACGAGCACCCCGAGAAAGATCATCCGCAGCCGGTTCTCCGGATAGAAAGTGCCGCTCGGGCGCTGCGAGCCTGTCAGTTTGACGAAACGCAGCGTATCGCCCTGATCGTCGATCCGGCAGCGGAACCACGGATAGGCGACGAAGGACAGGGGCACGCTGCCCTGCGATCCCAGTTTCACGAAGCGGCAGCGATAATATCCGGCCGGCGGGCGCGGATCGGCGAGACCCGCATCGGGTCGCAGCAATACGCCTTCGGACGCGACCTCATGGGCATGGCCGCCCGCCGACGCATCGGCGACGCCCTCGCGGAAGGAGCGGCGCACCCGCGATATCCGTCGCCGGTCGTCCTGGGTGGCGATAGACTGCCAGATGGTCGGCAGCTGCTGATCGGGATTGGCTCCGGCCGGCGTCCCCGTAACGCCCGTGGTATAGGCGCAGGACGCGGTCAGCAAAGCCGCTGTTATCGCGGAAATAATCGTCGTTGCTCGCCCCGTCATGCCGCCGTGTTACCGCATCGGCGGTTCGCGTCAAAGCGTCTATTGCGCCGTCCAGCCGCCGTCGATGACGAGATTGGCGCCGGTGGTCGATGCGGCTTCGTCGCGGCACAGATAGAGCGCCTGCGCGGCGACCTGTTCGGGGGTCACGAATTGCTTGGTCGGCTGGGCGGCGAGGAGCACGTCGTTCATCACCTCTTCGCGCGTCATGCCGCGCGATTGCATCGTATCGGGGATCTGCTTTTCGACGAGCGGCGTCCAGACATAGCCGGGGCTGATACAATTGACGGTGATGCCGTGCTGCGCGGTTTCGAGCGCGACCGTTTTCACGAGCCCCGCGATGCCGTGTTTGGCTGCGACATAGGCCGATTTATTGGGGCTTGCGACGAGCGAATGGGCCGATGCGGTGCAGATGATCCGGCCCCATCCCTTCTGCTTCATCGCCGGCACGGTCAGCCGCGCGAGATGCCAGGCCGAGGAGAGATTGATCGCGACGATCGCATCCCATTTCCCGACCGGGAAATCCTCGATCGGCGCGACATGCTGGATGCCGGCATTGGCGATCGCGATATCGGCTGTGCCGAGCTCCTCGGCGCAGCGCGCGACCATCGCCTCGATCGCCGCGGGATCGGTCATGTCCGCATCCGAATAGGCGGCCTTGGCGCCGGACGTTTCTTCGAGCGCGGCGCGTTCCGCTTCGATGCCGTCGGCGTCGCCGAAGCCGTTGATCATCACGCTCGCGCCTTCGGCCGCCAAGGCCTTGGCATAGGCGAGGCCGATGCCCGAGGTGGAGCCGGTAACGATGGCGGTCTTGCCCTGCAAAAACATGGAAATCGCTTTCTTCGCTATACGGGATTGAGATCGAAGGCCGCACTCTTGCCGTCGGCTATGTTGCGCGCGATGACATCGCCGTGCCGTATCGTCTCTGCCACGGCCTCGCGCCCGGCGTCCCAATGGTCTTCCATCGTGCGCCGGGAAAATTCGTAATCGCGCGATCCGCCTTCCCAGGCATTGGCCTTGTGGATCAGGTGGACGATGTTGAGCGCCGGTTCCTCGGCCAGTGCCTTCAGCGCGACGATGGCGGGATCGTCGCACAGGCTTTCGGGCAGCGCGTTCAGCGCCGCGCGGATCGCGCTCGCGGTTTCGCTGCGTTCGAGAAACTGGTCGGTGATCTGTCGGGTCCGGCTCGAATAGCGGATCTCTTTTTCCCGAGCGAGCACGTCGTCGATCGTGGCCGGGCGGATATCGGACGCGCTGAACAGGTCGACCTGGAAGACCAGCATGTCGGTATCGCGTTCGGCGACGATATGCTGGAGCGGCGTATTGGACACCAGCCCGCCGTCCCACCACAGGCAGCCGTCGATCTCGACCGGCGGCAGGCCCGGGGGCAGCGCGCCGGACGCCATGATATGCCGCGCGTCGAGCGGTTCGAGCGCGCTGTCGAAATAGCGGAAATTGCCGGTCTCGACATTGACCGCGCCGACCGACAGGCGAACCGCCCCGCTATTGATGCGCTCCCAGTCGATATAGGCGTCCAGCGTTTCGCGCAGCGGAGTGCTGTCATAGAAGCTCAACGCCGCCTGGCTGCCGGGCAGGGCGATGAAGGGCGGAATCGGGCGCGGCTGGAAAAAGCCGGGCACGCCGAAAGCGGCGACGAAACCGGCCGACCATTGGTGCAGCGCCTCGCGCATGTAATCGCTGGGCCAGACCGGGAAGCTCGGGAGCGCCGCCGTCACCTCCTCCCAGAAATGCCGCAACTGGGTCGTGCGATCGCCGGGCGGATTGCCGGCGATGATCGCGGCGTTGATCGCGCCGATCGAAATGCCGGCGATCCAGTCCGGCATGATGCCGGCCTCGGCCAGCGCTTCGAACACCCCGGCCTGATAGGAGCCGAGCGCGCCGCCGCCCTGCAGCACGAGTGCGGTCTGTTCGGGCAGCGGCAGAGCCGCGTGAAGCGAGGGTTCGATATCGGCCATGATTACCGGCGCTTATCGTGGAGGCGGCGGCCCGTTGCAACGCCGCATGGCAAACCGGCAGAGAAAAATTGCAACTTGCGATCCCGCCGCGCATTGTCTTTTCGACAAGGGGGAGAGAGTTTCCATGCGCCTCGACGATCTGGATCCGAGCAGAAATACCAGAGACCGCGGGCGTGGCGGCGGTGGTGGTGGCGGCTTCCGCCGCGGCGGGCTCGGCGGGCTGATCGGGCTGCTGCCGATGCTGCTCGGTCGCCGCATGGGGCTCGGCACGATCATCGTTATCGCGATCATCGGCTATTTCCTGTTTTCCAGCGGCGGACTGCAGATGGGAGAGGTCGCGCCGTCCGGCCAGGCAGGACAAGCCACCGGGACCGCGCAGCCCTGCGATACAGAGGCCGAACTGTTCGCCTGCCGCGTCCTGACCTCGACCGAACGGACCTGGACCGCGCTGTTCCGGCAGAACGGATCGCAATATGCGCCGCCGACGCTCAACTTCTACCAGGGCGGGACGCGCTCGGGCTGCGGCGCGGCGCAGGCATCGATGGGGCCCTTCTATTGCCCGGCCGATCAGGGCATCTATCTCGACACGAATTTTTTCGACCAGATGGAGCGCGAGATGGGCGCGGGCGGCGATTTCGCCCAGGCCTATGTGATCGCGCACGAGGTCGGCCATCATATCCAGTATCTGACCGGCCGCGCGCGCGAGGTGCGAACGCAACAGCAGCGGGTGAGTTCGGAGGCGGGCAATGCGTTGCAGGTCCGCATGGAGCTTGAGGCCGATTGCTATGCCGGCGTCTGGGCCGCGCGGAACCGGGACCGGATGGAACCCGGCGATATGGAAGAGGGCATGCGCGCGGCGAACGCGATCGGCGACGATACGCTGCAGCGCCAGGCGCAGGGCTATACGGTGCCCGAAAGCTTCACGCACGGCACATCGGAACAGCGTATGCGCTGGCTCCGCCGGGGCCTCGAGACCGGCGATCCGGCCGCCTGCGATACGTTCAGCGCGAACCGGCTTTAGCGGCGGCCTCGCGTTTTTCGACCCTGCGGATCGATATCTTCGTGAAGATCATCGTGATCGCCGAGTGCGCGACGATCGCCATGCCGAACAGGATGAAGGCGAGCAGCAAGGTGGCTCCCGGCGGGAGCGCCGCGAACAGAGTCTGATCCAGAAAGCCGAGATTGGCGAGCGCCGCGACCGCCAGTGCCGGGGCGGCCAGTGTAAAAAGCAGCGCCGATATGATGCTCTGCGTTGCGAGAAAGGCGATGGTCAGCCTCGGCTTTGTGTCGGACCGGGCAAGGTCCCAATTCAGCGCCGCCTCCCGTCGCCAACGGCTCAGGCCCGCCAGGGTCAGCGCGCCGAGCGCCAGACCGGAAATAATCGCGAGAACCGGAAGCCAGCCATTCCATCTATCGGTCGGCACCGGTGACTCTATGCCGAGCCAGGCCAGCACGCCGCCGGCGAATGCGGCGACCATTCCGGTCAGGAGAAGCAAAAGGGCGCCGGCTCCGAGGAACTGCGCCGTTGCGAACCAGAAGGTCCCGGTCTCGGCATGGGCCGGAATATCTCCGCTCCCCTCGCCGTCGATCAGCCAGTTCGCGATCGCCCGGCGTTGCACGACGCGCTTCGCCTCGCTGTCCGCCCGTTCGCGCGAGAGCAGGTAACGGAGATGGGAGATTCCGACATGGAAATCCCACCGCGTGCCCACATTTTTGAGGTCGGGCAGTATCTCGTCCAGCCCCTCGGCCTGATAGGCGTCGAGTTTTCCGGCCACCGGGTCGTTATCGCTATGGAGATTGATCCAGCGGCATTCGGGCGGGAAGGCGCGGCGCGGTTTGTGATCCGTCTCGGCGGTTCCGTCCGGCGCGGGCAGGGGCGCCTGATCGTCCGGCGTCGCCACGATCCGCGGCCAGATCGCGGCGAATTTGTCGAGCGGCGAGCCATAGGTGAAAAAGCATCTGAGCCCTGCGAAGATCTTCCGGCGGCTGATACAATCCTCGTCGGCGAGCCAGGTTGGCCGGGCCGGCATCATCCGATGCATCTTTTCCGGCTTGCGGCGGCGCTGCGTCGGATCGTCCTTATAGTAGCCCGGCAGCTCGGCCCAGCTTTTGGCGGTCAGATAGTTGGGCAAGGCATGTCCCGTCTCGGTCAACCCGTTATAGGCGAGCACCGATCCCAGGCTGTGCGCGGCGACGCCCCAATGCGCATAATGATGCGTGCCCATGGCCACCATTTGCGCGACCATGCGGCGGCGGATCGGTACGCGTAGCGGCTGGCCGGGATCGCTGGGAAGGCTCGTATTGGGATAGGCGCGGCGCTCATAGACGCGCACATCGCCGATATATTGGACGAGCAGGCTCGCGAACGGCACCCGTGCGATCATGCCGACCAGTTTTCCCAGCAAAGTCCAGGAAAAGACGCTCAGGATCGTCGCGAAAGCCGCTGCGGCGAGGCGCGCACGGACCCAGAAATCTTCGACGAACTTTCCGCCGCCGCGCGGCATGAGGATTTCCGGTTCGGGCGGCTCGCCCGGCAAGGGGGCCTCCGCCGCCGCTTCTTGCGGCTGGGTGGTCGAGCGGATCTGCCGCGATTCGCGCATGCCCGTGGGGTCGAGTTCGCGATAGATCGGCGCTGCCCATTGGCCGAGCCCCCACCACCAGAATCCGATCGTTTCGGAAAGCGTCGTCCGCGCGCCGAGATCGCCCCACCATACTTCGTGGCAATCGATCTGCACGACGGGATCGGGGTCCGCCTGATCGTAGAGATGCACCGTCATGGGTGCAGTCGTATAGGGACCGAATTCGGGCGCATCGGGTGCGCGCTTCCACCCTTTCGTCCGATCCGTCACCGTGACGCGCCGTTTACCCTCCCCTTTGACGATCTCGGCCAGCTCGCCGACCGAGCGGCGCAGATGCTCGAAGCGTTCCTGCTCGCCGATCCCGTGGACAAAAAGCAAGCCGACCTTGTGCACGCGCGCCTCCCTCGCGGCGACGATGCCGCGCGGGTCCGAGTCGGATCAAGCTAAGGGCGTGGGAACCGACCCCGAAACGGTCAGACTTTGACGAGCATCTTGCCGGTATTGCCGCCGGTGAACAGGCCGATAAAGGCATCGACCTGGCTGTCCAGACCTTCATGGACCGTTTCCTGGCTGGTCAGTGTGCCGGCCTGCAGCATCGCGCCCATATCCTGATGAAATTCGGCCATCCGGTCCATGAACTGGGTGACGATAAAGCCCTTCATCATGATGCCCTTGCCGATCAGGTTCATGATGTAGCGGAATTCCATCGGCTCCATGCTGTTATAGCCCGATATCATGCCGCATTCGGCAAAGCGCGCGCCGGGATTGGCGACCGCGAACGCGCAGTCGAGATGCTCGCCGCCGACATTGTCGAAATAGACGTCGAGGCCGTTCGGCATGGCGGCCATCATCTTGTCGAGCAGCGCTCCTTCCGCCTTGTAATCGATGCAATCGTCGGCGCCGAGCGATTTGACCCAGTCGCATTTGTCGGCGCCGCCGGCCGAGCCGATCGCCGTCATGCCCTTGGCCTTGGCAACCTGGATCACCGTCGAACCGACCGCCCCGGCCGCGCCCGAAACGAAGACGATATCGCCTTCCTTGGCCTGGCCTACTTCGAGCAGGCCGAAATAGGCGGTCATCCCGGGCATGCCGAGAAAGCCGAGGAACGACTGGATGGGAATGCCGAGATCGGGCAGTTTTTGCGCGTCTGCCGCCGCAATCACCGCCTCGTCGCGCCAGCCCGCCATATGCTGGACCATGTCGCCGGCTTCGAAACCGTCTGCATTGCTTTCGACGACTTCACCGATCGCGCCGCCTTCCATGGGGGCATCGATCGCGAACGGCGGAACATAGCTTTTCACGTCGCGCATCCGGCCGCGCATATAGGGGTCGACCGAAAGCCATTTGTTGGCGACCCGGATCGTACCGTCGCCCATCGGCGCCTGTTCGAACTCCTTGAGCTCGAAATTCTCCGGGGCGGGCATTGCTTCGGGGCGGGATTTGAGGTGCCATGCGTGAGCCATATGTCTCTCCTGGGTCGAATCGGGTTTTGGATTGCAACCGAGCCTAGCAGGCTGGGGCCGCATATACAGTGTCGCTTTGCGGCCGAAACGAAAAAGCCCGGCCACAATGGCCGGGCTTTCGGTATACCCGCTCTGGGCGGGCGGTTGGTGTCAATGCGCCGGATTAAACTTTGTCGTGAAGCGTTCGCGCATATGTGGTGTCGGTGATCGCAGGATCATCGCTTTCGTAATCGCTTTCGAAGAACGCCTTGCGCGCTTCGATATCGCGCCATTCGTCCTGCGCTTCCTCCGCGGTCCGGTTCAATACGACCTTCTTCGTCACCTTGTCGATCCAACTGGACGAAAACGAATGATGGTGTCCGCCTGCCTGCGGGTCGCTTTTCGTCAGGGTGACGCGATCGCCGCGGATATAGTCGACAGTACCGACCTTCTTGCCGTCCGATCCGGCCACTTCCTGGCCTTCCTTGACGGTGCCTACGGCAAGCCGCTGTTCATAACGCTTCTTGCGCCATTGCGAAAATTCGCGGTCAAACCGTTCCTGTTTCTCCCGCATATATTCTTCATAATCGCGATCGTAGGAATCGATTTTGCGGTTGCGCCAATCGACATAATCTTCAGCGGAAGAGCGGCTTCGCACACCAGCCTGTCCGCTGTCGGCAGATTCGGTCATCCCGAATGCCATATTTGTGCCGACGGTCCGACCCGCCGAATGCGGGGACGTCCATATATGGTTCCACGGTGTGAAGACCGGCGCACGATTGTGGTAATTCGATCCGAACTTACGATCCATCAGCGCGTCGAACTTGCGCCGGGCTTCGGCTTCGTCGTCGCCGAACCAAGACATGACTTCGTCCGCCGTGCGGGAAAAGAAGCCGCGTTCGGCATAGTCATAATCTTCCGGGGCTTCAGCAGCCGGTTCGCGGTCGATATCGGCTCTGGGTTGCGTTCTTCTACGTTGCATAGTGTCGTTTCTCATCGAGCGATCCTTTCACTTGGTCAGGATTGTCATGCGCTTCAACGGAAGGGGCGTTCCTCCTCCGGCGCGCAATCTACTGATAAAACGAGTGATTTCGTGGATTGTTCCGATTTTTCTCGAAAAGTTGATAGCAGCGGCGCGGGCAGGGCGCGTGTCGAATGCGGGATGCAGGGTGTCGCATAGTCGGGTCGCACTCAAACGCCATTGCACCGACCAGCGTGCAGCGTTAAAGGGGGCGCCCGCCGCACAAAAGCGGCGATTTCGATGGTGCGGGGCTGTAGCTCAGTTGGGAGAGCGCTGCAATCGCACTGCAGAGGTCGGGGGTTCGAATCCCCCTAGCTCCACCATCGCCCGCACCCGCTTCATTTGACCCATCGCAAGACAGCAGCAGCGCCTTTGCCTATAGATTGCGGCATGGTGATCGAAGCGCGTGGATTGGGCAGTGTGCGTGTCGCGGCGGTAATGCTGCGGCCGCTGGGCGCGATCATGGCCGAGGCCGAACTGGATCGGGCGACGGTGCTCGAAGCCGCGCGCTTACCCCGCGACCTGCTCGATAGCGATTATGATGCCAGCGTCAGTCTCGGCGACTATTATCGGCTGACCGAACAGATCGCGCTCGCCATCGGCGACGAGACGATCCATGTTTCGGCCAGGCCGCTGATGCTCGGCACGTCCGATTTCATCCGGGACAGGTTGCGCAACGCCAAGACCGTGCGCGACATGCTCGATATTCTCGCCGCCAGCTACAATGTCATCCATGGCGGCCAATATAACCGCGTGATTACCGCCCGCGACGCGCTGTGCTTCGTGATGGACGATAGCGATTTTCCCTACGCGATCGCGCATGACGATCCGTTCATTCTCTTCTCGCTCGAGGCGCTGCTCGTCTATGTCCATGTGCTGCTGCAATCGAGCAGTACGGCGGACACCCCGCTCCCGGTTCGTAGCCTGCGCACGCGGCGCGCCAAGGCCGGGACGGCCAGCCCGCTCACTGCCTGGGGCGTGCCGCTGGTCCATGACGCGCGCCATTTCGCCATCCATTACGATGCCGCGGCTGCCGATTGGCCGGTCGATCCCGCCGCCTGCTCCGTGCTCGGTTCGCGGACCATCTATGGCGGCATCGCCCGGACTCTGGACAGTCTGGATGGCGACGATGCGCCGCCCGACGATATTGTCGAGCGCACGGCCCAGGCGTTGCGCGACGGACTGGGCGATCAGCGCCGCGTTGCGCGGCATCTCGGCATGAGCGTCGCTTCGCTGCGCCGGCGGCTGGAGGAACGCGGGGCGACTTTCCGGGAAATCCGCGCTGCGACGTTGGCCGAGGAGGCCAAGTCGAGGCTCGGCCGGGGCGAAACCGTCGCCGCCGTTGCCGAAGGGCTGGGCTTTAGCGACGGGCGCAGTTTCGCCCGGGCGTTCCGGTCCTGGACCGGCTCGTCCCCACGCGGCTACCGGAGCGATAGCGCCCGGAATTGAGCGAAAATGTCCCCTTCAAATTGATTGAACCCGTCATCGACCGGCGCGCTTTCGTCCGGTTAGAAACGGGTTGAAGCTGGCAGCAATAGCCGGCGCCTTCTGGGCATGGCCCTTGAAATACGGGATGCAATGAAAAGCACAGCTTTGTTCTCGGCCGTTCTGGTTGCCGCCGCTGCGATGACTCTGCCCGGTTGCGCCACGGAGGCCTCCGGTCCGCAAATTGCGCCCGTCAGTGAAGCGGCCGCCGAAACCCGCATGATCGAAATGGACGGCGCGCAGATCCGCGTCAGCCTGGAAGGACCGGCCGACGCTCCGGTCATCGTCCTGCTGCACGGTTTTACGATGAGCCTGGAAAGCTGGGACGGCTGGGCCGAACAGCTTTCAACGGACTATCGCATCGTCCGTTACGACCTGCTCGGCCATGGCCTGACCGGGCCCGACCCGCTGGCGCGCTATGCGCCGGACGAGCGGGTCGCGGTACTCGGGCGGCTGCTCGACGCGCTGGAAATCGACCGCGCGACATTGGGCGGCAACAGTTTCGGCGGGCTCGTCGCCTGGCGGTTCGCCGCCGCCCATCCCGAGCGCGTCGAACGGCTGATCCTCGTCGATAGCGGCGCCTATTCGATTTACGGCGTCACCGAAAACCCGGTGCCCGTGCCCGATGCGATGCGCGGCTATCTGCTCGCCGCGCCGCTCGCCGGTGTGCAGGCCTCAGCGATGCAGATCTACGCCGATCCAACCCGCCTGCCCGAAGGCCGGATCGAACAGATCCAACAGATGATGGCGCAGCCCGGCAATGGCGAGGCCTTTATCGGGCATCTCGAAGAGTTCGTGCTGCCCGATCCCGAGGCCGATCTGGCTCGGGTTACTGCGCCGACGCTGATCCTCTGGGGCGAGGAAGACCGGGTGATCCCGCTCGACCATGCCCGGCGGATTGAGGCCGCGATCCCGGATGCGCGGCTCATCACCTATCCCGGCGTGGGGCATGCGCCGCAGGAAGAAATACCGGGGCAAACCGCTGCCGATGTCCGCGCCTTCATGCAGGGCGGCGGCCAATGACAAAGATATCTTACAGGGAGCCAAACATGACCAATCGCAGCAACCGCGCCATCCGCTATCTGAGCGGGATCGCCCTCGCGCCGCTCGCCTTCGCCCTGCCGGGCGCCGCCCAGGCCCAAACCACGGCAGGCGCCGAAACGAATGAAAATCCACCGATCATCGTCAGCGCGCGCCGCCGTGACGAGGCGCTGGTCGAAGTGCCGCTGTCGATCACAGCCGTGAGCGCCGAACAGCTGAACCAGACCGGCACGCTCGACATTACCGAGATTGCCGAGAGCGTGCCGAACGTGACCTTCGAGGTCTCGCGCGGCACCAATACGACGCTGACCACCTTCATCCGCGGCGTCGGCCAGCAGGACCCGGTCGCCGGCTTCGAGAACGGCGTCGGTCTCTATGTCGACGATGTCTATTTCAACCGGCCGCAGGGCGCCGTGCTCGACGTGTTCAATGTCGAACGGATCGAGGTTTTGCGCGGACCGCAGGGCACGCTTTACGGCCGCAACACGATCGGCGGCGCGGTCAAATTCATCACCCGGCGGCTGTCGGACAGCCCGACCGGAGAGTTCCGCGTCAATGCCGGCACCTATGGCCAGTTCGACGGCATCGCCTCGGTCGCGCTGCCGGTCGGCGATACCGGCCTGTATGTCGGGGGCGCGGGCGCGCTGCTGACCCGCGGCGGCTTCGGCGACAATCTCAATCTCGGTATCGACAATTACGACAAGGACGTGTTCGCGGCGCGCGGCACGATCGAATATGCGCCGAACAGCGACATCTTCGTGCGCGTTACCGGCGACTATACCGACGACCGCTCCAACCCGCGTCAGGGCCACCGCCTGATCCCGAGCCTGTTCACCGGCGCGCCGGTGCTCGACAATGTGTTCGATACGCGGGCGGGACTCGAGTTTCCGCGCCAGCGCGTTGAGGCCTGGGGCATTTCGGGCACGATCGAAGTACAGGTCAGCGATTACATCACGCTGCGCAACATCATCGCCTATCGCGACGATGAAAGCACCACGCCGATCGATTTCGACAGCCTGCCGGCCGCCGATCTCGACGTGCCGGCCGCCTATGCGAACGACCAGTTTTCCGAGGAATTCCAGATCGTCTATGATGACGGCCGCCTCGCGGGCCTGCTCGGCTTCTATTATCTTGACGCTACCGCCTCGACGGATTTCGACGTGATCCTCGCGACAACCGGGGCCGTAATACCGCCGCCCGGCGGTCCGCTCCCCGGCCTGACCGCCAAGACCTTCGGCGATGTCGATACCGAGACCTGGTCGATATTCGGCGATTTCACCTTCGACATTACCGAGCAATGGAGCGTGTCGGTCGGCGGCCGCTTCACCCATGACGAGCGCTCGTCGCGCGTGTTGCGCCAGACCTTCCTGTTCGGCCCGACCGCGCAGTTCGGCGGCAACAACGCTTTGCTGATCGCGACGACGTCCGATTTCGACGGCACGGAAACGTTCGAGGAGTTCACGCCGCGCGCGTCCGTCTCCTTCCGGCCGACGCCGGACCACAATATCTATTTCAGCTATGCCCGGGGCTTCAAGGGCGGCGGGTTCGATCCGCGCGGCCAGACGACGGCGGCGCCCGATCTCGATGGTGACGGCGATATCGACGATGCCGATATCTTCGAATTCATGCAGTTCGATCCCGAAACGGTCGACAGTTTCGAGCTTGGTTATCGCGCGTCGCTGGCGAACGGCGCGGTCAACCTCGCGCTTGCGGGGTTCTATGCCGATTATACCGACATCCAGATTCCCGGCTCGGTCGGCGTCGATACGACCGGGGACGGCGTCAATGACAGCTTTATCGGCATTACGTCCAATGCCGGTGCCGCGACGATCTGGGGCATCGAGTTCGAAGGTCAGGCGCGTGTCGGCCGTGATCTCGCCGCCGCCGGCGACCGGCTCGGCTTCAACTGGGCGGCGGGTTACATCAACGCCGAATATGACGAGTTCATCGATGCGTTCGGCGTCGATGTCGCCAATCAGCGCGTGTTCCAGAACACGCCCGAATGGACGCTGTCCGGCACGCTCGATTATTCGGTGCCGCTATGGGATGGCGATCTCAATTTCCTGACCACGCTCAGCTATCGCAGCGAAACGAGCCAGTTCGAAGTCAGGAGCCCGCTCGACCAGCCCGGCTATGCGCTCTGGGATGCGAGCCTCCTGTGGACCTCGGACGACGATCACTGGCAGCTCGGCGTGCATGTCAAGAATATCACCGATCATCGCTATATCGTCTCGGGCTATAATTTCGTCGCGCCCGACGGGATGGGCGGCTTCGTGCCGACGCTCGGCCTCGAAGGCACGCTGACCGCCTTTTACGGCGATCCGTTCCGCGCCTTTGCAAGCGCGCGGATGCGGTTCTAGCGGGGTCCGGCGGCCATGGCGGCGCGGATGGCGATGTCGTGGGCCGCATCGCCATAGTCCGATACCGTTGTCGCCGATGCGCAGCCGAGCGGGATGCCTATTGCCGGTAAATCGCCTCGAGCTTGGCCGTCATTGCGGCGATGCTGAACGTTTGGCGAATGCCGGCGATGCACGCTTCGGTGCGTGCCGGGTCGCGCGGCCGGTCGAGAACATCGCTCAGGGCTGCTGCGAAAGCGGCCGGGTCGGACGAAGGCACGAGCACCGCGTGTCCGGGCCAGATGCATTCGCCCACACCGCCGACATCGCCGGCGACCACGGGGACACCATTGCCCTGCGCTTCGAGGATAACGGTCGGCAGGCCCTCGCTCTCGCTGGTCAGCAGCAGTGCGTCGAAAGCGATGCTCAGGGCACCCGCGTCCGCCACGACGCCGGCAAAGCGGATTTTGTCGGCGACACCGAGGCGACCTGCATGGCATTTCGTCTCTTCCCATTCGGGGCCATTGCCGAACAGCAGGAAGCGGGCGCGCGGATCGCGCCGCGCCAGCCGCGCCGCGACCTCGATCCAGAGCATCGGTCGCTTGATCGCAAAGAAGCGGAAGATGCCGCCAATAACGCGGTCACCGCGCTTGAATCCGTATTCTGAGCGCACCGCCCGCCGACGGGCCTCGCGGTCCGCAAAAGACATCGGGTCCGGCCAGCGCAGGCCGTTATGGACGACATGGAATCGCGCTTCGCGGTCGATATCGAGCCAGTCGAGATAGTCGGCGAGCGAGGCCTCCGACACACAGATCAGGTGCGTCTCGGGCCGGCGCAGCAACGCTCGGTAGGCGCGGCGGAAGCTTGGCATGAACTTCGTCCTGTGCACGCTATCGGCACGCATATTATGCGCGTGGAGAAGGATCTTGGGGACGCCGGCCAGCAGACCGGCCATCGCGACTTCGAGATTGACCCCGTCCTGCCAGCCATGAAGGATAGCGGGCCGCCGCCGCGCGATCATGCGGCGCAGCCCCTGCACATGGCGGCCGGGACTAAAGGGCAGCCAGCAATGCGGCGGTGCATCTGGCTCCTCATTGGGTACGATGAAGACGCCCCGCTCTTCGTCTTGGCGGATCGCCAACTGGTCGAGAAAGAAGTCATGACCCTTTTCCGGGTTTGCCGAATAGAGCCATAGTTCCGGCTGGAAGCGCGATCCGGCCCGCAACGCGCCAAAGGCCTGGCCCAGGATGTTTTCGGCGCCGCCCGCCGCCATCGTCGCGCCGACGAGAGCCACCCGATCCAGCGAAAGATCGACCGCCTTGACGCGCGGGGACAGTGCGACCCGTTCGAACAGGCTGTCGGGAAGGCGATAATCGGCGGCCACCGGCGGGCCGCTGCGGTACCATCGATCGAGATGGGTCACGCAATCGCGCGCCTTGCCCATCCTGTCCTTCAGATCCGGCGGCACGTCTTCTTCGTCGAGCAACTCTTCGAATAGTCGGGCGCCCCGATGCCAATCCAGCGCAGCGAGACGGATATCCGCCAGTTCGATCCTGGCATCCAGGTCTTCGGGCCGCTCGGCCAACTCGGCTTCGATCAGCGCGTCGGCCTGTTTGAGATCGCCGGCCCAGCGATGGAGCCGGGCAAGCCACAAACGCTCTTTTGCGCCCTTGGTCTCCGCGATGCGGCGCATCGCCGCGAGCGGTTCCGGGGTCGAGTCCGTCGATCGCGAGAACAGGATGAACAACCGGCGAAAGGCCCAGTCGCAATTCAGTCCGTCCGCCGGCGCTTCAAGGATCAGGGCGAAGGCGTCGGCGAATGCGCCGGTTTCGGCGCAGGCGCGAATGGCCATTCCGCGCGCCGCGCTGAAGCAGGGATCGTCGGCGATCAGCAACAGGGCAACCGACAGGCACTCGTCATGGTGGCCTCTGGCATGGAGATAACGGCACATCTGGAACTGTATCCGCGGCTGCGCGCGCAGTTCGTCGGACAGGCCCGAAAAAGCGGTTTCGAAGGCATCGAGCCTGCCTTCGGCAATATGTGTCGCCAGCACGACGACATGCCCCCGCACGTCGCTTGTCATGCCGGCCTCTTGCACTGCTATGCTATTGGGATCAATCTGGCCGGGAGGAATAGGAGAGTCGCCATGGCCGATATCGATGCTGCAACCGAGATCAAGGCGGCGTCGGACGCGCCGTTCACCGTGCGCCCGCTGACCCCGGCGATCGGCGCCGAGCTGCTCGACATCGATCTCGGCGCGCCCGATATCGCCGATGCGATACCGGCGATCCGCCAGGCGCTGCTCGATCACAAGGTCATCTTTTTCCGCGACCAGGATATCAGCCGCGAACAGCATCTCGCCTTCGCGCAAATGTTCGGCGAGCTCGAAATCCATCCCGCCACGCCCAAGGATCAGGCGCATCCCGAAATCCTGCGCATCGAACACGGGCCGAAAAGCCGGGGTCAGGAAAATGCCTGGCATTCGGATGTGACGTGGCGGGCGGAGCCGTCATTGGGTTCGATACTGCGCGCGATCGAGGTGCCCGAGGTCGGCGGCGATACGCTGTTCGCCGATATGCACGCGGCCTTTATGGGGCTGTCGGACGAGATGCGCGGCTTCATCGCGGGGCTGACGGCCGTGCACGATATCGCGCGGGTCTTCGCCAAACGGCTCGGCAAGAATCCCGAAGAGCTGCACGACAAATATCCGCCGATGGAGCATCCGGTCGTGCGCACGCATCCCGAGACCGGCCTGCCCGGCCTATACGTCAACACCGCCTTTACGAGCCATATCAAGGGGCTGTCGGAACTGGAAAGCGCGGACCTGCTGCGCCATCTCTATGCCCAGGCGAGCAATCCGGAAATCCAGTGCCGGTTCCGCTGGGCGGCAGGCTCGATCGCCTTTTGGGACAATCGCGCGTGCCAGCATTTCGCCGCGTCGGACTATTTCCCGGCACGCCGCGTGATGGAGCGCGCGACGATCAAGGGCGACCGGCCTTATTTTCTGTCAGACTCAACCTAGCGGTTGAGCGCCGCACCAGCCCGCACCCCCTCCCGACCTCCCACGTGATGGTACCGTGTTGGGAGGTCGGGAGGGGGTGCGGGTTGGTGCGGCGATTTCCCGACAGGGAAATTCTGAAAAAAGACTCTGCTGTACCCGAAGCGGCGCCGCCTGACCGGCCGGTACTGACTGCCGGAGGGCGATTCCCGGCTTGACCCTGGCCGCGCAAAAGCCTTTACGACCTCACAACCGATGCCGCCGCTTGGCGCGCCGTCGAACGGAGTAGTGTATGAAAGTCATAATCTTGGGCGGAGACGGCTTTTGCGGCTGGCCCAACGCGCTGTACCTGTCGCAGCGCGGCCATGACGTTATCATCGTCGACAATCTGTCGCGGCGGAAGATCGATGTCGAACTCGAGGTCGAGAGCCTGACCCCGATCCGCCCGATCGGGGAGCGGCTGCGTATCTGGAAAGAGCTGACCGGCAAGACGATCGATTTCCACAATTTCACGGTGGGCGAACATTATCATCGGCTGCTGACGCTGATCGAGGAGGAAAGGCCCGACGCGATTGTCCATTTCGCCGAGCAGCGCGCCGCACCCTATTCGATGAAATCGAGCGCCCACAAACGCTATACCGTGAATAACAACCTCTCGGCGACGAACGATGTGCTCGCCGCGATCGTCGAGAGCGGACAGGACATCCATCTCGTCCATCTCGGAACCATGGGCGTCTACGGCTATGGCACGGCGGGCATGAAAATCCCCGAAGGCTATCTCAACGTGAGGGTCGATACCGAGCATGGCCCGGCCGAGCAGGAGATCCTGTATCCGGCCAATCCCGGCTCGATCTACCATATGACGAAGACCCAGGATCAGCTCTTCTTCTTCTTCTACAACAAGAATGACGGGGTGAAGATCACCGATCTGCACCAGGGCATCGTCTGGGGCACGCAGACCGAAGAGACGAAACTCGATGAGGGGCTTATCAACCGCTTCGATTATGACGGCGACTATGGGACGGTGCTCAACCGTTTCGTGATGCAGGCGGCGATCGGCTATCCGATGACCGTGCACGGCACAGGCGGGCAGACGCGCGCCTTCATCCACATCACCGACACATGCCGCTGCATCGAGCTCGCGCTCGAAAACCCGCCGCAATCGGGCGAACGCGTCAATATCCTCAACCAGATGACCGAAACGCACCGGGTGCGCGAGCTGGCTGCGATGATCGCCGAACAGACCGGCGCCGAAATCGCCTATCTCGACAATCCGCGCAACGAAGCCGAAGAAAACGACCTGCACGTTGCGAACGACCGGTTTCTCGGGCTGGGGCTGGACCCGGTGAAGCTGAGCGACGGGATGATCGCCGAAGTGCGCGATATCGCGGAGAAATATGAAGCGCGCTGCGACCGCGAGAAGATACCGTGCGTATCGATGTGGCGGTGATGAACAGTTGCGGACCGCAATAACGGAAAGAGCCGATGTCGAATGCCGATGCCGAGATAGAGAATGCGCTTTCCCCCCGCGCCAGACTGTTGCTTGACGAGACCGGCAAGATAGAATGCGACGATCCGCTTTTCGCGCGTTTTCTCGATCATATGCGCCGCGATTTCTCGGAACATCCGCATGCGATCCGCTACTGCAAGACGTTTGCGTTCATCATGCAGAATGGCATCGATTTTGACGGCAAGGCGATTTGCGATTCCGGCGGCTCGCCAATGCTGAACTTCCTCGCCGATGCCGGCCATGACGCGACGCCGACCCGTTCCGACCTGCGCTACGAGATCGACCGTCCCGACGAGAGCGTCGACATATTCCTTTCGCTCGAGGTAATCGAACATATCAAAGATCATGACAGCGATGACCGGAAGGATGTAGTGCTGTTCAATCGGTCGGGCGTCGAAACCTATGTTTCCGAGATCCGGCGCGTTTTGAAGCCGGGCGGCTGGGTCTTCCTGACGACGCCCAACCCCAATTCCGCGCTGGTGCTCCACCGGGTTCTCAACGATAGCCCGCCGCTGATTTACGCGCAGCATGTGCGCGAATACACCGCGCAAGAGCTACGCGAAATCTTCTCCGATTTCGACGAACAGCGATACAGCACCGAGTTTTGTTTCGGGCTGTTCGACGAAAACAGGCGCAAGATTTTTCTGGAAGAGAATTTCGGCGACAAGAGCCTTACCTTCATGGACAAGGGCGACGACCATTTTTTCGCCTTCCGCAAACCTGCGACGGACGAGGTCGTTGCTTCGGTCGACTGAGTCCGCGAACCAGCCGGAACCTTAGTCCTTGTCCAGATTGATGCGGACCTGGTTGCGCACGGCATAGGGCAATCCCTTCCCGGCCCAGGAATCGAATACGGATCCGACATCGAGCGCCACGCCGCCCTGCATCTTGATGATGTGCGCGTAATATTTCGCCAATATGCCCGCGCCGATCAGAAACACGCTTCCTCTCAGATCGCCCATGGACTCGAGCTTGCCGACAATCACCTTGTACATGTCGGGGAAATGCCCGATCGATTTTTCGTCGCTCCAGGTGAAATGGCGCGGCACTTCGATATATTCTATGCCATCGACCGCGAAATAGTCCTCGATCCCGGCGGTCAGATCCCACGGGCCGACAATATATTTTCGCTCGGCGGCTTCGAACACCTCTTTGAAGAAGTCCGGTTCTTCGGCCAGCAGCTGAAACACATTCGTGCCGACCGTATGTTCGGGAACGTCGAAGCGCCGGGTGCCCAATGCATAGTGCATCGCGCAGCCATAGCCGACCATGCCGGACGTCACCTCGTTTTCGTAGTCGCGGAAAAAATCATAGACCGGCAGGCCGACATAGTCGGCCGACGCTATGCTCGTTTTGAGCAATGCCGACAGATCGGCCATCAGGCCGTTGACCCAATTGTCTCCGTCGATCGACGCCGCATAATTAATCGATTGATGGCCGAAATGATAATAGAGGAGCTGCGACAGGATTTCCGATTGCGAGAAATATTCAGGGAAGCCGAGAACTCTTCCCTCGCCATCGCCCAGTCTGACTACCGAATAGGGGGCCTTGTTTGCGATGGCGGCCATGACCGCGGATTGGAAAACGTCTTTCCGCTCGCCATGCATATATTTGCCGCGCAGACCGAGTTCATCGGCGATATCCCGGGTCGCTGCGGCTATGTGGCGACGGTTGTAAATCTCGTTGGTCAGGAATTCGCAATGGGCGAGCTCGATGGCGGCGCAGCCGAAGTCTTCGCGCTTTTTGTTGATCTCTATGTTCTCGGAATACCGATCTATGATCAGGTCGACGGAGATCTTGTCGACATTATTCGCATTGCGGATCCAGATATTGGCGCGGGTCTCGCCGAAACGCGATAGATGGACCCTCTCGATAATCGCCTTGCCATGCTTGAAGATCGCTTCGCCCTGCGAGCCCTCGAACTCTTCGTGCCAGCGAAACGCGAGCGTGAGCCGCGCGGCGACAACGCCGGATTCCGGGTTTGGGGCGGGCAGGCCCATCGCATTGGCGCCAGGACTGATGGAACGCCGCACAGGGGCTTCCAGATCTGCTTCGTCAATGGGCATCGAAGAAAAAATCCAAAAATGTCAGTGGGTTGAATTTACCGATTTCGTCCGGAAAAATCTCGAACAGCGCCGCGCGTCCGTAGCAATCCGCCGGTTCGCTAATCTGCTCGACTATATGATAGCGCGGTCGATCCAGGTAATCGTCGAACAATATACGCAGCGGTTTGCGCGCGAACGCCACGCTCGTCACAAAACAGGCGACGCGGAACCGGCCGTCTATGAGCACGAGATCGACGTCCACCTCGTTCGATTGGGCTTTGCGCCATGGATTGACAGGATAGAATGGAAACCGCGCCGCAGCTGCACTGTTTTCGGGCTGGCCCCAATCTATCGTCGGTCCGATGTCGCAGTAGCAATCGATGAGAATGCCGCTATGCGCCTGACTCTCGTGATACCGTACCAGGCGATCGATCCAGTTCTTGTCGCTCTCGGCGGCGATAACCGTCTTGCCGTTTTCCAGGGCGTATATCGTTGAGCCGCCCGATCCGTATTCGAGGATGCGCTCCGCGCGATCATATTCCTGTTCAAGCCCGACGCGCGTTTCGGTCGGAAATGTGAGCTGAAACTCCATGGCTTCCCCTACCGCACCGCGAACATGCCGTGCAAGCTGTGACAACCGGGCTCGACAGCCGGTTGTGGGGCAGATCGGTTCTAACTGTCGAAGGGATTTGTCCGCCGGTAAAGCGCCCGGTCGCATACCCCCTTAACGTGAACGTAAACGTCGGTTAGACATTGGCTATTGTCGCAACCCCACCCGGAGACTGCCCCGATGCTCGAGCTCAATCATGAAAACTACAGCCGTGTCGACTGGACCGGTCCGCGCAATCCGCCGGTCTACGATGTCGGCGAGATCGTGAACCTTTCGGACATCGACCTGTTCCGCAAGGGTCAGCCGACCGAGGGTTATGTCGAGCTGCTGGAAAAGGCGCCCGTCTATTGGCAGGACGAGCCGATGGAGAAGGAGCCCGGTTATTGGGCGTTCAGCCGCTATGCCGATGTGAAGACGATCTCCAAGAAGCCGGAGATCTTTTCCAGCCAGAAGGGCGGGGTGAACATTTCCTATGGCGATCCGGACAATATGCATCCGCTGCTCTCGCCGGCCGCGCTCGACAATATGATCGCGCTCGACGGGGAATCGCATCTCGAACTGCGCCGTCAGCATATGCCCTTTTTCACGCCTGCCTATATCAAGCAGCTCAAGGAGAAGGTCGATGTGAAGGTCGGCGAGCTGCTCGATCATCTCGCCGAACAGGCGCCGCACTGCAATCTGGTCGACGAATTCGCGGCGCAGCTGCCGCTGTTCACGCTCGCCGAACTCTTAGGCGTCGACCAGGCTGACCGGCCGCGCCTCGTCCAGTGGATGACGGACCTCGAAATGGCGCCCTATTTCGGCGCGATCCGCGAAGGGCTGCTCCAGCCGACGCCCGAGATGATCCAGGTCTATAATGGCTGGGAAGATCGCATCCGCGAATTTTTCGATTACGGGATGCACGAGATCAAGAAACGCCAGGATGAGCCGCGCGAGGATCTGATGAGCGCGATCGCCAATGCCGTGGTCGACGGCGACAAAATGCCGGAAATGTATCTGTACGGCGCCTGGGAGCTCATATTCATTGCTGGCAACGATACGACGCGTAATTCGATTTCGGGCATGATGAAGCTGCTGACCGAAAATCCGGATCAGAAGGCGAAACTCGTCGAGGATCTCGACCGGTTGCCCAACGCGATCCAGGAAGCGGTGCGGCTCGTATCGCCGGTCATCCATATGAAGCGCACGGCGCTCGAAGACACCGAAGTCGGCGGGCAAAGAATCGCCGAGGGCGAGAAGGTCGTCATGTGGTACGGGGCGGCCAATCGCGATCCGGCCATGTTCGAAAATCCGCACGCCTTCGATATCGAGCGCGCGAACGCGGCGAAGAATCTCGCCTTCGGGTTCGGCAAACATGTGTGCCTGGGCCGCCAGATCGCGCTGATGCAATTGGAAGCGGCCTATCGGCAACTGCTCGTGCGCTTCCCGGACATGCATATGGACGGCGAGATGGTCTGCGCGCCGAACAATTTCGTGCACGCGATCACGGAATTGCCGGTAAGCTTCAAGGCGTAATTTGTCAGAACATTGCTGGCGCAATGTCGCCGCACCGGCCCGCTCCCCTCCCGACCTCCCATTTGAGTGTACCCTGTGGGAGGTCGGGAGGGCGAGCGCGCCCCTGCGGCGCTCGACCGCCAAGGCGAGTCTGAACAATAACTTCTCTATTCAGCGTTGCGCGACTACTCGCCACAGCCCTCGTCGGACTGGCAGCTTATCAGGATCGTCGTCAGCCCGACCGCGACCACGACGCCGACAACGCCAAGGGCAATCGCGCCGCCCGTCAGCACGGTCTCCACCGTATCGTCGCCATCGTCTTCGGTTTCTTCTTCCTGCGCGCGGAGCGGTTGCCAGCGAGCCACTTCGGTATTGGCAAGCGCGAAGGAGAGGTCGCCCGAGGGACGCATCCGGAAACTGGCCAGATTGCCGACGATGAGATTGCGGCCATTGGCCCGGTCGACGGTAATGGCCGGGCCCGCGGCGATGCCGAGTTGCGTGCGGTCTGCCAGAGGCTCATTCCCGCCGAACCGGATCGTCAGGCTCGCCTGTGCGCCGAAGGATTGCCGGGTTTGGCTCTCGAACGGTTGGCGCAGCTCCAGGCCGCGATCATCAGCCGCCGTCGCGGCCATCGGTTGGGCCACCAGCGCGGCAACCATTATTGCGGAAACCGGTATTTTCGACATGCACCGCTCCCTTATGCTGATTCGGCTATGCAATTGGAATATGGCGACAAAAAGTCCGCGCGTGGATGAAGCGCATCGCAAAACCAGCGCAAACGCGAAAGTCGCCGTATCGCCGCGCCAATCGGCCGGGCCCGGTCATCCGGAGAGTGTCCCGACCCTTGCCTTTGCACCGGATTCCGGCCAGAGCCGTTGCGCAATGAGCGCCACTATTACCCCGATCCGCGGCGAGGATGCGCCGCCGTCGCTCGATCCGATGATGTCGCTGGTCTCGGCCGATCTCGACCGGGTCAACCATGTCATTCTGGATCGCATGCGCTCCGACGTGCCGCTGATTCCCGAACTGGCCGGGCATCTGATCGCGGGCGGCGGCAAGCGGATGCGGCCGATGCTGACGCTCGCCTGCGCGAAGCTGCTCGATTATCCGGGCGACCGGCATCACAAGCTCGCCGCTTGCGTCGAGTTCATCCATACCGCCACGCTGCTCCATGACGATGTCGTCGATGTCTCCGACCAGCGGCGCGGCAAGAAAACGGCCAATGTCATCTGGGGCAATCCGGCGAGCGTGCTGGTCGGCGATTTCCTCTTTTCGCGCTCGTTCGAGCTGATGGTCGAGGATGGCAGCCTCAAGGTGCTGCGTATCCTGTCGGGCGCATCCGCCGTGATCGCCGAGGGCGAGGTCAACCAGCTCACAGCCCAGCGCCGGATCGATACGGGCGAAGATCGCTATCTCGATATCATCGGCGCGAAGACGGCCGCTTTGTTCGCCGCCGCCTGCCGGATCGCGGCGGTCGTGGCCGAGCGGGACGAAGAGGTGGAAGAGGCGCTCGACGCCTATGGCCGCAATCTCGGTATCGCCTTCCAGCTGGTCGACGATGCGATCGACTATGTTTCGGACGAGGAGACGATGGGCAAGGATGTCGGCGACGATTTCCGGGACGGCAAGGTCACGCTGCCCGTGATCCTCGCCTATGCGCGCGGATCGGACGCCGAAAAGCAATTCTGGCGCGATGCGATCGAGGGCCGGCGCGTCAGCGACGACGATCTAACCCATGCCAAGGACCTGCTGATCCATCACGATACGATCGCCGATACGATGGCCCGCGCCCGGCATTACGGCCAGCGTGCGATCGACGCGCTGGGGCCTTTCGCGAAAAGCCAGGCCAAGGCGGCGCTGACCGAAGCCGTCCAGTTCGCGGTGGCACGGGCTTACTGACGGCGCATCGCGCCGCGTTCCTCTCAGTCCGGGAACCCCTATGCAACGCTTTATCCTGACCGGCGCCCCCGGCGCGGGCAAGACCGAGATTATTCGCGCTCTCGCGGCGCAGGGCCTTGCGACCGTGCCCGAAGCGGCGACCGATATTATTGCCGAACAGCAGGCCAAGGGTGTCGATGCGCCATGGACGCACGCGTCTTTTGTCGCGCAGATCGCGGCGTTGCAGGAACGGCGGATCGATGCGGCGACGGCGGCGCTTCAGTTCCACGACCGTTCGCCTATCTGCACCTATGCTCTGGCCCGGCATCTGGACATGCCCGTGCCGGCGACGCTGGAGCGGCTGCTGGACCGGATTGCTGCACAAAAGCTCCTTGCGCGCCGTGTGTTCCTGGTCGAAAGCCTCGGCTTTATCGAAAACACGGCCGCCCGGCGGATCGGCCTCGACGAAGCCCGGCGCTTCGGCGCGCTGCATGCCCGGCTCTATACGAAGCTTGGCTATGAATGTGTCGCTGTGGCTCCCGCATCGGTCGAACAGCGAGCGGAATTCGTGCGCGCTCACGCTGTGGCCTAAAGGATACAGCGCGCGAAACAGTGTTGCGCAATCGCCGCAACCGCTTTCTCCCGGTCGCGCAATCGCGTTACACAGCGCCCGCTATGAACAGCGTGAGTCGCCTCTAACCGTGCCCAAATGGCAGCCAGGATCGCCCTTGACGGCCATCGCACGCCCTTGCGCGCGGAGATTCGCGCCACCCTTGCGCTCGCGCTTCCTCTAATACTCGGCAATTTCGCGCAAAACGCGATCAACACGACCGACATTATCATGCTCGGCCGTTACGATGTCGGCGCGCTGGCCGCATCGGCGCTGGGCGTAAACCTCTATTTCGCGCTCGCCATGTTCGCCGTCGGGCTTGTCATGGCCGCTTCGCCGCTGATCGCCGCGGCGCGGGGCAAGCGCGCGCATCCGGTTCGCGATGCCCGGCGCACAGTGCGTCAGGCGATCTGGCTCTCCGCGATGATCAGCCTGCCGATCTGGTTGATAATCTGGAACACCGAGGCGGTCATGCTGCTCTTCGGGCAGCAGCCGGGCATATCCTCTGAAGCGGCCTCTTATAACCGCATTACGATGTGGGGCATGCTGCCCTTCCTGATCTTCGTCGTGCTCCGGCTCTATGTCTCGGCGCTCGAGCGGCCGATCTGGGGTGTGATCGTCACCGTCATCGGCGTCGGTTTCAATATCGTCGCGGACTGGCTGCTGATCTTCGGCCCCGGCCCGTTCCCCGAGCTCGGCCTGGAGGGCGCGGCGATCGCGAGCGTGATGTCCAACCTGGTGTTGATGCTCGGCATGATCATCGTGACGACCGGACTGAAGCCGTTTCGCCGCTATCGTCTGCTCGCCAATTTCTGGCGCAGCGACTGGCCGCGGCTCTGGCACATCACGAAGCTCGGCGTGCCGATCGCGATCATGCTGACGCTCGAAGTGACGATCTTCAGCGCCGCGATCTTCCTGATGGGCCTGATCGACCGGGATTCCGTGGCGGCGCACGCGATCGCGCTCCAGATCGCCGCGATTGCCTTCATGATCCCGCTCGGCCTCTCCCAGGCAGCGACGGTGCGTGTGGGTTATTATTATGGCCGCGAAGACCGAAACGGCATCCGCCTTGCCGGGCAGGTCGCCTATGGGCTGGGCGTCGGCGCGGCGATGCTGCTGGCGCTGATCATGATCGCCGTGCCCGGGCCGCTGGTCAGCCTGTTCATGGAGGAGGGCGTCGGCCCGGGCAGCCGGGTGTTCGACCTCGCCGTCAGCTTCCTGTTCATCGCCGCGATGTTCCAGCTCGCCGACGGCGTGCAGGCGGTCGGCGCGGGCGTGCTGCGCGGATTGCAGGACACGCGCTGGCCGATGATCTTTGCCGGCTTCGGCTATTGGGTCGTGGGTATTGGCGTTGCGGTCGGCCTGGGCTTCTACGCGGGCATGGAGGGTATCGGCATCTGGATCGGCCTCGCCGCCGGTCTCGGCGTCGCCGCGATCCTGCTGACATCGCGCTGGATGCTGCGTGAGCGGATCGGATTGGTGGAGGCCGGGTAGGAGGTCTTTTTGTCAGACCTTTGGGCCTGTCTCCAGCGCAGGGATTTGATTGCCAGAACATTGCTGCCGCAATGTCGCCGCACCGTCCCGCTCCCCCTCCCGACCGGCAGGTCGAGTCTGACATACATCACGCCGGGAGGGGGGCGGGCCGGTGCGGCGAACTTCCGCAAGGAAGTTTCTGACAAACAAATCCCGGTGCCGCGCCTGAGGCGAATGCCGAAGGTCTGACAAAAAGACACCCCCACAACGAAAAAAGGCTGCCGGGCATAATCTGCCCGGCAACCCTTTAACATGGTCAGCGGCCGGAGTGCCGGCCGGAGAACTCAGGCGGGGTTTTAGCCCCGCATCCTCCGAAACGACTGAACCGACCTCACTACTGAACCATGAGACATCGGATCACCTCCTTTCGCATTGTTGAACTCATATGCAGGAATGAATCATTGCGACTCGTGGATCAACCCTTGTTTTCCACATTTTTTTGCGCAATCATCTGCCGCTCGCCGCCGGGGCCACCCAGCGGCGTTTTTTATTGGGCGCTTTCTGCCGCCGTTTCGCCGCCCGCCGCCGCAGCGCATTGTTCGAAATAACCCTGCAGCACGGCATCGGTCTGCACCATGATCGGTTCCGCGCCGTCGGCCTCGATCGTCAGCGGCGCCGGAAACGCGATGATCGTATTGCTGAGCGGCCCCGATATCGGCATTGGCGCAACGCGCACGGGCCCGTTTTCGCCGTTGCGGACTTCGACGGGATCGACGCCGTGCATGAAATCCCCTGCTCGCACGAGCATGGCCGGGCGCGCGCCATCGGCGAAACCGCCTTCCATTTCGAGGATGATCTCTGCGGTCTGCGCGTCGCAGCGGAACGTCGCGAGCAGATTGCCGTCATCGTCGGCATAGCTGGCCTGCTCGGCATTCGCGGCCCAGGCGCCGGGCGTCAGCTCCAGCGCGCGTGGTTCGCCGGGCGTGTCGTCGCCGGCATCGCCCGCACAGGCGGCGAGCCCGATGGCGAGCGCCGCAGCGCCCCAGATATGCTTCGTCATGTCATGTTTCTCCAGATCGTCAGACGCGCCGCGCATGCCATGCCAATATTACAGATTTGCGGCAGGATCGGCGGATCGCCCGGCGTTCAGCCGCGGCAATCCTCGAAGACGCGCGTCATTTGCGGCCAGTTCGGGACCGCGGCGACCGGCTGGCCGGTCACCGTGACCGCGATCCGGCCGCGGCTGAAGGCGATCTTGTCGAGATAGTCGTCCGATGCGGATGTGGCGGCGACGATATAGGGCTGCGCGCCCGAACCGTTACGCGCCGCATAGCTGGTATCGCCATGGGTCGCCTGAAACGCCATCGTGCCGGCATCGCCCGCAATCTCGCCGGCAAAAGAGAAATAGATCCGCCGCTCGGCCTGGTTGCAGCGGACCATGAACAGCGCTTCGGCATCGGGCTCGCCATAGAGCGCGAGCGAACCGCGCTCGTCTTCGCGATAGATCCAAGTGCCGGGCGCAAGCGGGATGTCGCGCCAGTCGGTTTCGCTGTCAGTTTGCGCGGGCGCGGGCGCTGGCGCCGCCGAACAGGCGCCGAGCGCGACCAAAACCGTTGCCGCCGCCGTCAGGCCATTGAAACCGAGCCGGCTCATTCGGTGGTATCCGTGGCGGCCTCATCCGCTTCTGCCGCCGCCGCGACTGCTGCTGCGCCCAGATCGGTAACGCCCACTGGCGTATCGCGCCGGTCGCAGGAACTGACGACGCTGGTCAGCACATCGTCGGCGGGCAGGGACACCCGCTGGTCGCCGCCCAGGCGGATGACAAAGGGCCCGTTGCCGCTGATCAGCCGGCCGATAAAGGGATCAGCCGCCGGCACGGAGATATAGGCGGCCGCCACATCGCCCACGGTTTCGGACGCGGTGAAGGTAGAGCCGCCCGAAGGCGTATTGATATAAACGGTGCCCGATCCGCCCTGCGGTGGCATGCCGATCAGCCGGATATCGATCCCGCCGCCCAGCTCGCAGGTGATGGTGACGACGGGGGCCGCGCCATCCTCGCCGAACTGCGCTGTCCGCTCGTCGTCGACCATGGCGACACTCCAGACGCCCGGCGTCAGATCGCCCGATCCGCTCGTGTCGATCTGGCCGGGGGATGTACTGGAAAGAACTTCCTCTTCGCCGTTCTCGGCCCGTGCTTCGGCCGCGAGCCGCGCATATTCGGCTTGCGCGGCCTGCGCGGCCGCGCGCGCCTCTTCGGGTGTTTCGGTTCGCGCACAGGCGGACAAGGCTAGCGCTGGCAGGACAAGATACAGGATCGGACGCACGGGTTTCTCCCAGGGGAATCTGTTCCCTTATCAATGGGGTGGAAATGGCCGGATATCAAGCGAGGCGGAGGGTGCTTATTTGTCAGACTCGACCTGTCGACCGAGTGCCGCAGGTTGTCCGTCAGATTTTTTTCTTAGCGAACTTCCGAACAGGAAGTTTCTGACAAACAGACTCCCAAACCCTATCCCGGCCGTCCGCCATGCGCGGTCCAGTTGACCATGAACTCCCGCCGCGTTTTCGGGCCATAGGTGGCAAAGCTCGGATTGGGGTCCGCGCGATAATCGGCGCGGCGGTCGAGCAGCGTCCGGTCCGCCGCCACCTCGTCCATATCGAGGCCGTAAACCGCAGCTCCGTTCAGGCCGAATATCTTGCGTTTCGCCTCCGCCGTCAGCGCCGGATAGCCGAACCGTTCCTGATATTCCTCGGAGATCTCGAACGCGCGGAAGGACTGGATCTGGTCCTGCGGGCTGCCATACCAGATCGAGTCCGTGCCCCACATGATCCGCTCCTCGCCGAAGGTCGCGAGCAGCTTGCCCATCACATGCGCGGCCTCGTCCGGCCGGCCCATGAAATACCGCCAGAGCGAGCCCATTTCGGCGTAGAGATTGCCCTCATTGGGCCGGAGGCCCGCATCGCGATGCGCCTTGATCAGCCGGTCGACGCCGCCGCCGTCCGGGTCATAGGCCCCCTCCATCACGCCCGGCTGGAAGCCGGAATGATAGACGAGGAAGGTGAGGTCCGGGTTGTTCACTGCGGCATTGCCCATGTCGCGCGGGCTCGAATAGAGCGGATCGAGGCCGAACAGGGTGATGCCCTTGTGCACGGCGATGATCGTCTTGCCGAGCCGCCGGCAATTGTCGAACGTCCGTTCGGCATAGTCGCTTTCGTCGAGGAAAAAGCCCTCCGCGTCCGGCCCCCATTGCGGGTACATTTTCCAGGCGTCGACGCCATGGATTTCGGCTTTCTCGTCCATCGCTTCGAGTTCGCCCGGATCGTTGGGCAGCACGCCGCCATGGATCAGGCAGCGCGCCCCGTTGCCGCCAATCTGTTCGATGATCCCGCGCGCTTCGGCGGCATAGGCAATGGGCGTCGGATTGCTCTCCGCCGTGCCCCAGAGCGCGGAGACGACGGCAACATCGGTGTCGCTGTCGAGATAGACTTCGCGGGCGAGCGTCTGGGCCGAATAGCAATCATAGCTGCCGTCCGCGCACTGGGTGGACTGGCCGAATGCGCGGGAGAGCGCCTGTTCCCAGATCTGCCCGTCGCGCCCCGTCGCCCAGGCGGCCGACGGGTCGACGCAATGCGTCTGTACGTCGAAGATGAACTCGTCGCCACCGATTGCGGCATCGGCCGCCTCGGGCTCGAACGCCGCCTCCTGCGCCATCGCATAATAGCCGCCCGACCCCGGATTCGCCCGGTTGCAGGCCGCCAGCGTCGTCGCCGCGCCCATCGAGGAGACGAGAAACGCCCGCCGCCCGATGCCGAGCTTTTTGGCATTCTCCGTGGCCGTCTCGTGGGCGAGACGATTGGCGTGATGCTGCCCCACGGTCGGCGGGCGCGGGAAGAACTCTCCGTTCGACGTGCCGTCGAATTTGATCGGCAGGCGCTTGCCTTCGGGATCGAGATCGGTGCTGCGGGCCATGGCGACTCTCCTATGCGCGTTTCGGCACAGTCTAACCCGCCAGGCCAGCGAGCGAAAATGACTTCGATCAAATGTACGGGATTTGGGTTAAGCGGCGCGCGGGACGATCTGGTCGAGTTCGCCGTTCAACGCGCGCTTGGCCTCGCGGATTTCGTACTGATCCTGCAGCCGCAGGAAGAAACCCTCGGACATACGAAAATAGCGGGCGAGACGCAGATCGAGTTCGCCGTCGATGCGGGCCGTGCCGTCGATCATCGCCTGCAGACGAGCGGCATCGACCGCAATCGCCTCGGCCAGCTTTGTGCTGTCGAGATCGAGCGGCTCCATGAATTCGCTGACCAACAATTCGCCGGCATGGCTGTTGTGCAACCAGTCGGGATCAGTGGTAGTCGGTGATTTCGACGCCATCGGCATTTCCGTCCTTCCAGACGAAACATATACGCCATTGCCTATTAATGGAAAGGGAATGCTGCCCCGCACGGTCTCCGGAAAGGGCATGAAGCCGGTTGCTAGGCGGGTTTTTGAGATCTTCGAGTGTGTCCGCCGCATCGAGCATCGCCAGTTTATCGAGCGCGCGCAGCTGGATATCTGGCGGCAGTTTCCGGCTACGCTTGCCGTCCCAAATGCGCGCGGTTTCCTTGTCGGCGAATGTGAGGATCATGGCTACCTCAATCCATCCGCCAATAGCGGCTCTGCTCAGACTGAATCTTCCCATATTTTGCGAGGCGTTTGAGCGTCTTCCTCACATAGTCTGGCTCTAGACCGACGCAGCGCTTTCCGATCATTACGGGCGGCAGTGCGTTTTGGCGACCGATCGGAATTTTCTCGAATACAAGCCTCTGTTGGTAGGTGAGGTCTTCCTCAGCTACGTCGCTGTCTTCGGTTTCGTTTCCGTCCGCTTGAAGGTTTTGCAGTGAATTCAATGCAAGTTTCAGCGCATCATGTTCTTTTGTGAGTCGGTCCAGTTCTGATCGCCGTTCAGCGATCTGGCTCGTCAGAACAGCCAATCTCGAAGTGATGTGAGAAATAGTCTCATTTGTCGACATAGACTGTCCCTATCACTGTCCCGGACAGTGTCAAGGGACTACCGCATCTTCCGCTGCGTTTTGCCGTAGCGCATCTTGCGCGTGCCTGGCCGCCCTTCCGTCGCTCTCCCCTTCGGTTGGGCGATCTGGTCGTCCGCCGGCAGACCCAGTTCGTCCGCTTCCAGCCGCCGTATCTCGTCGCGCAGTCTCCCCGCTTCCTCGAACTCGAGATCGCCTGCTGCCGCGCGCATGCGTTTTTCGAGGTCTTCGATGTACGCGCGCAGATTGTGGCCGACTAAATGCGTGACCTCCTCGTCGCCCGTATCGACGGTCACCTGATCCTTGCTCGCGGCATGGGCGACGATATCGGCGATATTCTTCTGGATCGTTTTCGGCGTGATGCCGTGTTCCTCGTTATATTCGAGCTGCTTCTCGCGCCGCCGATCGGTTTCGGCGATGGCGCGCTCCATCGATCCGGTCATCCGGTCGGCGTAAAGGATCACCCGGCCTTCGACATTGCGCGCGGCCCGGCCGATCGTCTGGACGAGCGAGGTTTCTGAGCGCAGGAAGCCTTCCTTGTCCGCGTCGAGAATGCAGACCAGCCCGCACTCGGGAATGTCGAGACCCTCGCGTAGCAGGTTGATGCCGACCAGCACGTCATAGACGCCGAGCCGGAGATCGCGGATCAGCTCGATCCGCTCCAGCGTCTCGACGTCCGAATGCATGTAGCGGACGCGCAGCCCGGCCTCGTGCATGAACTCGGTCAGGTCTTCGGCCATCCGCTTGGTCAGGGTCGTGACGAGCGTGCGATAGCCCTTTTTCGCGGTTTCGCGGCATTCGTTGATGCAATCGTCGACCTGTTCCTCCACGGGCCGGATGAAGACCGGCGGATCGATCAGGCCGGTCGGGCGGATCACCTGTTCGGAGAACACCCCGCCGGTCTGCTCCATCTCCCAGGGGCCGGGCGTCGCCGACACGCTGACGGTCTGCGGGCGCATCGCGTCCCATTCGTTGAAGCGGAGCGGGCGGTTGTCGATACAGCTCGGCAGGCGGAAGCCATATTCGGCCAGAGTCAGCTTGCGCCGATGGTCGCCGCGCGCCATCGCGCCGACCTGCGGGATCGTCTGATGGCTTTCGTCGACGAAGAGCAGTGCGTTGTCGGGGAGATATTCGAACAGCGTTGGCGGAGGCTCTCCCGGCAAACGCCCGGTCAGGAAGCGCGAATAATTCTCGATTCCGGCACAGCTGCCCGTCGCGGCGATCATCTCCAGGTCGAAGTTGGTGCGCTGTTCGAGCCGCTGCGCCTCGAGCAGCATCCCGGCATCCTGAAGCTCCTTGAGGCGGACTTCCAGTTCGCGTTTGATCGCCTCCATCGCCTGTTTCATCGTCGGGCCGGGCGTCACATAATGGCTGTTCGCGAACACGCGGACGCGATCGAGCTTCGCGCCCTTCTTGCCGGTCAGCGGATCGAACTCGGCGATCTCCTCGATCTCGTCGCCGAACATGCTGATCCGCCAGGCCATGTCCTCATAATGCGATGGGAAGATTTCCAGATTGTCGCCGCGCACCCGGAAATTGCCGCGCGCGAACGCCGCATCGTTACGCTTATACTGGAGCGAGACGAGCTTGCGGATGATATCGCGCTGATCGACGGTCTGGCCCTTTCTGATATCGAAGGTCATCGCCGCATAGGTCTCGACCGAGCCGATGCCGTAGAGGCAGGAGACCGAGGCGACGATCAGCACGTCATCGCGTTCGAGCAGCGACCGCGTTGCAGAATGCCGCATCCGATCGATCGCCTCGTTCACCGAACTCTCTTTTTCGATGTAGGTGTCGGAGCGCGGGACATAGGCCTCAGGCTGGTAATAATCGTAATAGCTGACAAAATATTCGACCGCGTTGTTCGGGAAGAATTGCTTGAATTCCCCATAAAGCTGCGCGGCGAGGATCTTGTTCGGCGCGAGGACGAGGCCGGGCCGTTGCAGCGCCTCGACCACCTTGGCCATGGTGAAGGTCTTGCCCGATCCGGTAACGCCCAAGAGCACCTGGTCCTTCTCGCCGGCCCGGGCGGTCTCGACGAGCTCGGCGATCGCGGTCGGCTGGTCGCCCGAGGGTTCGTAATCCGAGACGAGTTCGAACCGCCTGCCGCCCTCGGCCTTGTCGGGTCGTTCGGGGCGATGCGGGGTAAAGCCGCCATCGGTTTCGGGTTCTTCGAGGCCGGTCCGGATTGCAATCGCCATGGACGGGATATGGCGGGGCTCGGACTGTTTCGCAACGGTGCCGGATGCAGAGGAGGGCTTCTCCTGACACGGTCCTGGGCCTTGGACGCAACATGTGTCCGCGAATGCCAAGTTGGGGAAGAAAGCACGGGACAATCAATGCGCTTGAAGACGCTTGCGTCTTGCGCCTGTCTCGGCCAATATTCGCCCAAGGGTCCGGCATTTTTCCTGTTTTTCGCAAACGAGGGGTGATTTAGCATGAAGAAGTTTTTGATGACGGCAGCGCCGCTGGCGCTGCTGGGCGCGTGTTCGGGTGGTGGTAGCAGCGATGGTCTGCAGCCCGGCGAATGGACGATGACGACGACGATGACCGAGATCGAGATGCCCGGCATGCCCGAAGAGATGGTCGCGCAGATGCGCGAGCAGATGGGCGAGCAGACCGATACGAGCACGCGCTGCATCACCGAGGAAGAGGCCGCCGATCCCGGCGCCAGCCTGTTCGCGCCCGAGGATGCGAGCGAGGATTGCGACTTCTCCGAATCGACGGTCGAAGGCGGCGTGATCAATGTCGCCGGCAGCTGCGAGGCACCGAACGGCCAGGGCAATGCGACCATGGCCATCGAAGGCACCTATACGGCGACGACGATGGACGCCGAGCTGTCCGTCGATGTCGAAGGCGGGCCGATGGAAATGACGATGTCCGGCACGATGACCGCCGAACGCACGGGCGATTGCCCCGCGGACGGCTGATCGCGGACCGGTTTGTCACAGGCCGGCAGTTCATCTGCTGAACAAGAGCGCCGCTGCGGTCGATGGATCGCGGCGGCGCTTTCTTTGGGCTGTGGCGCGCTGCGGGATTGATGCCTGGGCCGGCGCCGCCTATCACTCGACGACGCTCATCTGGGGGATAATGGAGAGATACTCATGAAGAAGACGGTTCTGAACACGATGCTGGCATTTGCCGCTCCGGTCGCGCTGCTCGGTGCCTGTTCGTCGGGCGGCGATGCCGATGCCGACGGCGACGGCGAGATCAGCAGCGAGGAAGCGGCGGCGGAAATGGAAGCGGCGAATGTGAACATTACGCCCGGCCAGTGGGAAGCGACCGTCCAACTGACCGAGTTCGATATGCCGGACATGCCCGAAGAGATGCGCGGCATGATGCAGGAACAGATGGGCCAGGCCCAGACCAGCACGTCCTGCATCACCGAAGAGGAAGCGGCCAATCCGGAAGCCAATATGTTCGGCGACGAGAATGACGATTGCACCTACACCGATTTCAACATGTCGGGCGGCACGATCCTGATCGCGGGCACCTGCCAGGCCGAAGGCATGCCCGGCGGCATGACGATGCGGATGGAAGGGAGCTACACGCCGACCAGCTACGATATGACGATGAATATGGATATGGATACCGGGCCGATGGGTCCGATGACCATGGCTGGTCAGGTGACCGGACGCTTTGTCGGGCCGGATTGCGGGGCCGAAGCCGAGGGGTGATCGCACCCCGCGATGCGGCGTTGATCGCCATGCGTGGCCCGGTTAGGATATCAGACGGGCGCGCGACAGCGATTTGGGGGCTTTGATGGCAGAAGGCGGATCTGAGACGGGCGGATCGGGTGAACCGGGCCGCAGGCCCGTCGCCTTTATCAGTTATCACAGTTCGCAGGAGAAAACCGCCCGGCACTTGAAAGGTATCCTCGAGCGCAACGGCGTTCAGGGATGGATGGCGCCCGACGATATCGATCCGGGCGTCGCCTTCGATCAGGCGATCATCGAACAGGTCGAGCGGTCCGACCTGATTGTCCTTTTGTTCTGCGCGAAATCGGATCAGTCCCGCCATGTGAAGCGCGAGCTGATGATGGCGGAAGACCGGAAGAAGCTGATCTATCCGGTCCGGCTCGAGGATATCGACGCCAAGGGCCTTGCATACTGGCTCCACGATTATCAGTGGATCGACTGGATCGACCGGCGCGATGCGACGATCCAGCGCGTTATCGATACGATCAAGCGCCAGGTCGATACGGGAAAAGAGCTGCCACACGCTATTGCCGAAGCACCCGCAGAGATGGAAGAGGCGGACAGCTCACCGGACGATACCCGGCCGGTCGGACTCATGGGTAGCGGTGGCGGCGACGGCGACCCCGATGCGCCGCCGAAATTTCTCGGCATCACGCTCAATCGCACCGGCTGGTACCTGATCGGCGGCGCGGCCGTGCTCGCCGCGATACTGCTCGGCCTGCTCGTCAACAGCCTGACCGGCTCCACCGACTATGAGCTGCGCGCCGGGCAATGGGAAACGCGCTACGAGATCGACCGCATCCTCTCCGATGGCGGCCTGCCGCGGTCCGAAATCGACGCCTTCCGAACCGATTTCGAAGAAGCCGTGGAGACGCAGTGCATCACGCCCGAACAGGTCCGCATGCCGCTCGTCGATTTCTTCGATCCCGAAGGCGATGGCAATTGTTCGATGAGCCGTCTCAGCATGGAAGGCGGCGAGTTTGGCGTCCGGCTCGATTGCCGGCCGGACGATATGGACGGCCAGGCCGTGCAGATCTTCATGCGCGGCGATTACACGCCGACCACGATCGACGCCGAGGCCGAATATGTCTTCCCGCTGGAGGGCGGTAACGAGTTCCGCTTCGTCGCCAACCAGACGGGCACGCATACGGGGGCCTGCGAATAGGGCTGGCGGCCGGGCATTACCTCTGAGATAGTTGATTCGGACGCGCCGCCGCGGGCACAGCGGATCGGATTTCAACGGAATCGGGAAAGGACGAACGATGATCGGTTATGCGACGGTAGGAACGAACGACCTCGAAAAAGCGCGGGGCTTCTACGACGCGCTGCTCGAAACGGTGGGTGCGAAGCGGCTGATGCAGCTCGACGAAGGCTTTACCGGCTATGGCCGGGAAATGGGCGAGCCGATGCTGTGCGTCACGCCGCCCTTTGACGGCGAACAGGCGAGCGTGGGCAACGGCATGATGATCGCGCTACAGGCGGAGAGCCGCGAGCAGGTGGAAGCGCTGCATGCAAAAGCGCTCGAACTGGGCGCGGCCGACGAAGGCGCGCCGGGCATTCGCGAGCCGGAAGAGATGGGCTTCTACGCCGCTTATTTCCGCGACCTAGACGGCAACAAGCTCTGCGCGTTCAAGGTGGGATAGCGGCAATCGCGCCCGAAACGCCCGATTGAAAAACGCAATCGCTGAACATGGCATCGGGGCGATCTTTGCCATAGGGTCCGGCCCATGGCGCCCTTCCTCTGCCTGATCGTTTCGTGCCTGTTGAGCGGCAGCCAACCGGCCACCGCAGCACCGCCGCCCGAGGCCGATCCGGTGATCGGCTGGGCGCGGGTCGAGTTCGATGCCAATGGCATTACCCGCGCCGAGGCGGGCGGGCTTGCCGATCTGGAAGCCGGACGGGAACTCACGGTCGACGATCCGGTGCGTATCGCCAGCATCTCGAAGCTTGTCGTCGCGCTCGCCGCGGCACGGCTTGTCGAGGAGGAGATGATCGACCTGCGCGACGATGTGTCGATGCATCTCGGCTGGCAGCTGCGCAATCCGCATTTCCCGGACGAGGCGATCACGCTGCGCGCGCTGCTCGATCATCGCGCCGGCGTGCGTGACGATGCCGACTATGCGCTGCCGCTCGATGCCGATCTCGAAGCCTGGATGGCCGGGCCCGGTGCCTGGGATGCCGAGCATCCGCCCGGCTATTTCGCCTATGCCAATCTCAACTATCCGATCATCGCCGCTGTGCTGGAAGGCGCAACCGGCGAGCGCTTCGACCGTCTGATGGCGCGCACCGTTTTCGAGCCGCTCGGGCTCGACGCCTGTTTCAACTGGACGACCTGCAGCGAGGAGGGGCGGAGCAGGGCGGTCGCGCTGTATAGGCCGGACGGCGCGGTCGCGCGCGACAGTCAGCGCGCGATAGCCGAAGACTGCCCCGCCATCCCGGCGAGCGACGGGAGCTGCGATCATGCGAATTACGTTCTCGGCCGCAACGGCGCGGCGTTCAGCCCTCAGGGGGGCTTGCGGATATCGGCGCGCGATCTCGCCCGTATCGGTATGCTCTTCCTGGCGCGCGGCGAGGGGACGGACTTCGCCTTCATGAACCGGCATTATCGCGAACTGGCGCTGATCCCGATGCTCTACAACCGCCGCCGCGCGCCGATCACCGGGAATGGCGACAGCGAGGCCGGATTCTATTGCCGCTACAATCACGGCGTCCACACGCTGAACCGCGATGGCGGCGACTGTAACGATGGGCTGTTCGCCGGCGATGCTGTCTATAGCGGCCATGCGGGCAGCGCTTACGGTTTGCGATCCGGCCTCTGGGTCAGCCATGAAGACGGCCGCGGTGTTGCCTATTTTGCGACCGGTTTGCCGGATACGCCGCGTCCGGGCGCGTCGGCCTTTACCGCCGTCGAGGAAAGACTGGCGCGAGGCGCACCGCTCGACACCTATGTCCCGGACACCGATGACTGAGCTGTCCGAAACGCAGATCGCAGAATTTCGCGACCAGTTGACCGCCCTGCGCGCGCAATTGTCCGGCGAGGATGATGGCGCGGCGGAGTGGCGCAAGCCGGTGGAGCTCGATCAGCAGAGCGTCGGGCGGCTCTCGCGCATGGATGCGATGCAGCAACAGGCGATGGCCGACGCCGAAGCGCGGCGGCGGCAAACGGACATCGCCCGGATCGATGCCGCGCTGACGCGTATCGAAGAGGGGGAGTTCGGCTGGTGCCTGACCTGTGGCGAGGCCATCGCGGTAAAGCGGCTCGCTATCGATCCCATGGCGGCGCGATGCATAGCCTGCGCGGAATAACGCCTTGGCACGTGGCGCTGGGCGCTACAGCGCTGCTCGCGGCATGCGGGCAGGAGAGCGATGCGCCGCGGGTGCTCGAGGCCGGGATCACGGTCGCGGGTCATTTCGGCGCCTATGGCGAACCGTCGGAAGATCTGAGCGGCCTCGCCTGCGACTGGCAGCGCGAGGGTGTGCCCATGCGCTGTCTCGCGATCGAGGATGAGGGGCAGCAGGCGCAATGGGCTTTCTTTGATGGCGCGATCCTGCGGGCGGGGCAGCGGTTCGACCTGCTCGGCGTCGGCGCGCCGCTCGGTACGCCTCCGGACGGCATCTGCGCGGAAAGCGATACCGATAGCGACGAGCTGGACGGCGAGGGGGCGGCCTATAGTGATGGTATTTTCTACGTCACCGGATCGCATGGCTGCTCGCGCTATGGCGATGCGTATCGCCCGGCCAGTTTCGTCGTCGCGCGGATCGCGCCGGACGATCCGGTGGGCGAGATACGGCCCGGCACCGTCGCCATCGCCACCAGCCACCGCCTGTCGGGCATGATGCGCCGCGACCCGGCGCTCGCGCCTTTCTTCGGTACGTCGCTGCTGGCGGCGAATGGCCTGACCATCGAGGGACTGGCCGTCGATGGCGAGCGGATGGTCTTCGGGCTGCGCGCACCCGCCATCGACGGCGCAGCCTTCCTGTTCGAGACCAGTGCGACGGCGCTCTTCTCGCCGGATATCGTCGGGCCGGGCCGCTCGGTGCGCGTGTCGCTGGGCGCCGATACGGGCATTCGCGATCTCGCCTTCCTCCCGGACGGCCGGCTGCTGATCCTCTCCGGTTCCGCGCAAGAGCAGGACGTTCCCTATCGCATCCATCTGCGCACCGACGACGGGGCGGTGACCGAGTTGGCCACGGTAGATGCATGGCCGGGCGGCAAGGCCGAGGCGATGGCGATTGTCGGAATGGCGGCGAATGTCGCCACGGTGATGATCCTGTTCGACGGACTTTCCGACGGGTCCCCGCAGCGGATCGATGTCGATCTGGGCGGCTGACGCGCGTCTCGACTCGTTTCGCCACCTGCCCCATGATGCGCGAAAAGCAGGAGCGGATGGATGAGCAGTACTCAGGTGGACGTGGCGATCGTCGGCGCGGGATTTTCGGGTCTCTACATGCTGCACAAGCTGCGCAAGATGGGGCTCGACGCGATCGTGATCGAAGCCGGGGACGATGTCGGGGGTACCTGGTACTGGAACCGATATCCGGGCGCGCGCTGCGACATCGAGAGCATGGAATACAGCTATAGCTGGGACGAAGAGCTGGAGCAGGAATGGGAATGGTCCGAACGCTATTCGCCCCAGCCCGAAATCCTCGACTATATCAATCACGTCGCCGACCGATTCGACCTGCGCCGCGATATCCGCTTTTCGACGCGCGTCGAGCGCTGCCATTTCGACGCGGACGCGAACCGCTGGGCGGTGACGACCGATAGCGGCGATACGGTCAGCGCGCGCTTCGTCGTCATGGCGACCGGTTGCCTCTCTTCGCCCAACAAGCCGGCATTCGAAGGCGAGGCGGATTTCGAGGGCGAGACCTATCTGACCGGGCTCTGGCCGCATGAGGGCGTGGACTTCACCGGCCAGCGCGTCGGCGTGATCGGGACGGGATCGAGCGCGATCCAGTCGATCCCGATCATCGCGAAGGAAGCGGCCTCGCTGACCGTGTTCCAGCGTACGCCCAATTACGCGATCCCCGCGCATAATCATCCACTGGAGGAGGATTATGCGGCGAAGATCAAGGCCGAGTATCGCGCGATCCGAGACCAGGCGCGCGACGAAGCGGCCGGCTTCGTCGGCTCGAAGACCGCGCATGAAGAACTGGCGACCGAATTGCCGCCCGACGAGGTGCGCGAGGAACTGGAAAAACGCTGGGCGCGCGGCGGGCTGACCTTCATGGCCAGCTATCCCGATATGGGCGTCAGCCTCAAAGCCAACGACATGGCCGCCGAGTTCATCCGCGACAAGATCCGCGAACGCGTGAAGGACCCGGAGACGGCCGAGCTGCTCTGCCCGAAATCCTATCCGGCCGGAGCGAAACGCATGTGCGTCGATATCGATTATTACGAGACCTTCAACGAGGACCATGTCGACCTGGTCGATATCAATACGACGCCGATCGAGCGGATCACGGCCAAGGGCGTACGGACGAGCGATACGGAATATGCATTCGACTCGATCGTCTTCGCGACCGGCTTCGATGCTATGACGGGTACGCTCGCCAAGATCGATATTCGCGGCCGGGGCGGCGAGAAGCTCCGCGAGAAATGGGATGCCGGCCCGCTCACCTATCTCGGCCTGATGAGCGCGGGTTTCCCCAACATGTTTTTCGTGACCGGCCCGCAAAGCCCCTCGGTGATTTCGAACATGATCGTCTCGATCGAGCAGCATGTCGAATGGATCGCGGATTGCATCGGCGCGGTCGGCACGGGCGTGATCGAGCCGCTGGAGCAGGCCGAGCAGGAATGGGTCGAGCACACCAATTTGATCGCCAGCATGACCGTCTATCCGTATGCGAAAAGCTGGTATCTGGGCGACAATATCCCGGGCAAGCCGCGCATCTTTATGGCCTATCTCGGCGGCGTCCCCCAATATCGCCGGATGTGCGACTGGGTGGCAGAGAACGGCTATGCGGGCTTTGCGGTCGACGGCACGCCGGCCAACGCGAAAATCGATCCGATGGAATTTCTCGAAGTGGACGAGCGGTTATTGCCGCTGATCGCGGAGCGCGAAGCGGCGTGACTACATCGGACGTTTGAGCTCGCTTTAGGCGCGGTCGCTCACTTCCTTCTCGTTCAGCTCGCGAGTGTACCAGAAGTCCCGGTTGGCCGTATCTTGGAACATGGCGGTAACTATACCCCGAGCCTCGTCGAGGCCGGGATAAATGACGTAAGCGAACCCGCTCACATAGTGCTTGTCGCGAACCATGTCCGCGTATTCTATATAGCCGTGGAAAATCAGCCAACGCCCTTTTGTCGGTAAGAACTGCCCATGCGCACGGGCGTCAAAGATAATTCCACCTTCACCGATGGGAATGTCGGCAATCTTTCGGTCCCTGGTTTCGGTGTGCTCGCGCCAGTCAGCTGGATCGACCGGGGTGGGCGCTTTGGAATGATCTTCCACAGTCCAGCGGCGGCAAATGGCTGTCAAAATTGCCGTGCTTTTCCCGTTGCTTACAACCGAGCAGAACGCCGGACCGATTATCTTCGCTCTTTCGTTGATAACGCCGACGTCGCCGGTTTGCTTTTTCCATCTCATCCGCGCAGCATCGACGGGTGTGAGCGTCAGAAAAGGCGTAAGTTCGGCTTCGAGAATGTGGCGAGTTGCCTCAGTAGCCGCACGGGTTGCCTTTAGGGTTGAGCGGATAAAGCACAAACCTACCGCCGCCACTACCGCCGTGAGTCCAGCAAAAATCGCCGTCCAAAACGCCCAAACTGACATCGATTCCTGAGCGGCAAGATTGCGGCGCTCGTGCTCTTGGGAGCTTTGCGGTTCTGGGTTGCTTACGATGCCGTCCGCGAAAGTGCGTAATCCGGAACGTGGCGTTGAGAGTTGGTGAACTCCTTGCTCAATGTCCTGGTTATTAGCGGCGTATTCGGCTTGCTTATCGCGATAATGGCTATCAGCTACACCCAGCGCCAATAGAGCGAAGATGATCAGGAGTAGCGCCCCTAATCCAATCTCGCCGTTTCTGCCCCAATCACTGCTAGACATTACGCTGTGAATACCGCTGTAGATTTACCCCGGCTAATCTTTTTCCTGATATTCTGCGCGGAGTCCATCGCGTCGAGTATTAGCTAGTTTCTCGCTACCTTCGGTTCATCCGGTTCAGCACGACGAACGCGCCGATATTGAGTGCGGTATAGGCACCGTAGAAAAACACGATCATCGACTGGCCGGCCCGCGCGAACCAGAGGGCGCCGACCAGGATCACGAACTCGACCGCATAACTGCCCCAGCCGCCGCCGAACCGGCGCAGCGTCTGTGCGATCTCGGCGAATACCGGCCCGCGGCCCTCCATCACGCTGCGATGGAAGAAGAAATTGGCGATGCCCATGATGAAAACGATCCAGACCATCGCGCCAGTATAGCGGAAACGCGCGGCCGGGACAGCGTTCGGCCGTCGGATCGGCGCGGACGTGCCTCAGTCGGGCCGCCGTTCGTCGAGCAGTTCGCGCAATTTGGTCAGCGTCGGCAGGATCGCCTTCAGCTCGCGCTCCGTCATATGCGCCATCATCTCGGCATAAAGCGGCCCGAGCGCGTCGAGCCCGGCCTGGCGCGCGGCCCGCCCGGCCTTGGTGATCGCGACCCGGCGGACGCGGCGGTCGCCGGGATCGTGTTTCAGTTCGACGAGCCCCTTATCCTCTAGCTTGCGGACGGTGGACGACATGGTCGGCTGGCGGACCTGGAAGGAATTGGCCAGATCGCCGATCGTGCGCTCGGCCTCCAAGCGCAGCAGATGGTTGAGTACGCCATATTGCGCGCGCGTCATGCCGTCGGGCAGCACGCTTTCGAACAGCGTGCCGGAAAGCTGGGCGATGATGCCGATCTCCGTCATCACCAGATTGCCGAGCGGGTCGCCCTTGAGGCCGGGACCCTTGGGTTTGCGTTTGGGCGTTCCGGCTTTCGCCATCAGGCGTCGACCAGCCGGCTGGTGAGCGGCCAGCGCGGCGAGGGCTGGATAGCGGGCGCATGGCCGATGCGGAACAGGCCCTGCACGCGCGCGGGCGCGCCGACGCCGAGATGCGTGTGGAGGCGCGCAAATTGTTCGGCCATTTCGGGAAACTCCTGCAACGCCTGGCTCAGCGGCTGCATCGCCAGCCCTTCCCGTGTAGCGGCGAGCTGCATGCGAAGCCAGCCCGCGCCGGTCGCAAGCTGGGTCGCGCGGCTATTGTCCGGCGTGGTCAGCCAGCAGAGCGATGGGCTCGCATCGATCAGTGCCGTGTACATGGTGATGCCCTCGGCATAGGCATAGCTCTCCGGATCGGCGAGCGTTTCGCGCGTAACGATGCCCAGATTGTTCGCCGCCTCCATCATCGGGCCGTCGATGATGATGCCGTCCGGATTGGCGACTGCCTCGTCCGCGCCGATCCGCATGACATCGATGCTCTCCTTCAAGGTGTGCGGCGTCTGATACTCGATCATCCAGGCATCGGTGGCGATCTCTTTGAGCGGCGCGACGGTCTCGGCCGTGTTTGCCCAGTCCAGCGATACGCCCTCGGGCAAGGCCGCGCGCATCGCGGCGAATTGTCGGTCGGTGGCGGGGCGCGGTTCGTAATGCTCGCGGTTCGTATGCCGTTCGAGCACCAGATCGAAGAGCGGATCGTGCGCGATGCCGGGATCGCGGACCAGCCGGACATCGGCGATCGGCCGCTCGTCGAGCACCGGCTGGGGCGCGCCCTCGGGGAAGGGTGTTATCTCCGCGCGATAGCCTTTCTCCGCTGCCGCCATGCGCAACTGCTCAAGAAACGCGCCGAAGCCGATCGTGATCTGGCGGCCGGGCGGATCGGTCTCGGGCAGCATCCGCGCGAGGTCGGGGAGGAGGCGGATGCGGTCGGTGCCGATCAGCTCGATCAGCCAGGGCTGCTTGTTGTGCGGATTGGGCGCGAGGATCGCATAGGCGAGGATGTCGAGCCGCGTATCGCCGAACCCTTCGGCCGCCTGTCGCCATGGCTCGCGCGCTTCGGAGAGGCTGGGCGAGAAGATATCATAGGCGAATAGCCCGCCGCCGATAATGACGGCGCTGGCGGCGCCCGTGACGAGGATCTTGCGGCGGGTCGGCATGGCGAATCTCCTGATTGCATATGTAGCTATATGATAGCTATCTATATATTATGTCAATAGTGGACGCGTCATTCCGGACTTGATCCGGAATCCAGGGCCTCAGGCGACGGCGCTTTTGGCTCTGGATTCCGAGTCGAGTTGGGGATGACGATTCTGTTCAGCAGTGGCGACGGCGCCCGCTTTTCCGGATGAGATGGAAATTGCAGCAAAATTTTTGTGTTCCCGATCCGTTCCCTTGCAATCGCGCAAGGCCAGTTCGGTCCACGCGTCGCTGCGTCTGCGAAGACGATGGCTTGCGACGAAGCGAGTCGGAATAGCGGTGAATCGAATCACAAATTTCCGGTTAACCCTCTTGTGCCCGACTCGCGGTTGATACACTATGGCTAGTGGTTCGGCCGGGGGCCTACCCAATAGGTTGTGGTAATGCGCTGCGATCGCGATTCGCGGCACCCGCCCTATTGCGCCCAGCGGACGAGCCGGTGTGGATATCGGGGACAAGGGCAAATCAGTTCCCGCAAGGCCGCAAAAGGGGTGTAGGAACGAAGTTTCCGACTCGAACGAAGTAGGAACATTCCTATATGGGAATGGTGTATAAAGGGGTATTAGGCTGATGGATCTGGCGAATAACGGCGAAGTATCGATGGACGATGTTGTCGACACGAGCGAATCGGACAAGGAGGAGGAACTGACGAGCAAGTCGATCAGGCCGCAAATGCATCCGATCGAACAGGATGAGTCGCGCGACGATCTCCTTACCGAATTCGGCAAGGAGACGCTGAAGGACCGCTACCTGCTGCCCGACGAAAGCTATCAGGACCTCTTCGCGCGCGTCGCTTCGGCCTATGCCGACGATGCCGAGCACGCCCAGCGGCTCTATGATTATATTTCGCAACTCTGGTTCATGCCGGCGACGCCCGTCCTGTCGAACGGCGGCACCGGTCGCGGCCTGCCGATCTCCTGCTATCTGAATTCCGTCTCCGACAGCCTCAATGGCATCGTCAATACGTGGAACGAGAATGTCTGGCTCGCGAGCCGGGGCGGCGGCATCGGCACCTATTGGGGCAGCGTGCGCGGGATCGGCGAGCCGGTCGGCCTCAACGGCAAGACCAGCGGCATCATCCCCTTCGTCCGCGTGATGGACAGCCTGACGCTTGCCATTTCTCAGGGCTCGCTGCGGCGCGGTTCGGCCGCCTGCTATCTCGATATCTCGCATCCCGAGATCGAGGAGTTTCTCGAAATCCGCAAACCGAGCGGCGACTTCAACCGCAAGGCGCTGAACCTGCATCATGGCGTGCTCGTCACCGACGAGTTCATGGAGGCCGTGCGCGACGGGGCCGAGTTCGATCTCAAATCGCCCAAGACGGGCGAAACCCGCGCGACCGTCGATGCGCGTTCGCTGTTCCAGAAGCTCGTCGAGACGCGGCTCGCCACCGGCGAACCCTATATCGTCTTCAACGACACGGTGAACCGGATGATGCCCAAGCATCAGCGCGATGTGGGCCTCAAGGTTTCGACCTCCAATCTCTGCTCGGAAATCACCTTGCCGACCGGCATGGACCAGCATGGCAATGACCGCACGGCGGTCTGCTGCCTCAGCTCGCTGAATCTCGAGCGCTGGGACGAGTGGAGCGAGGACCCGATGTTCATCGAGGATGTCATGCGCTTCCTCGACAATGTGCTGCAGGACTATATCGACCGCGCGCCGGACGAGATGGCCCGCGCGAAATACAGCGCCGAGCAGGAGCGCTCGGTCGGCCTTGGCGTGATGGGCTATCACAGCTTTCTCCAGGCCCGCGGCCTCGGCTTCGAGAGCGCGCTCGCCAAAAGCTGGAACCTCAAAATTTTCAAACATATCCAGACCAAGGCGTCCGAAGCCTCGATGATGCTCGCCAATGAGCGCGGGCCCTGCCCCGATGCGGCCGACCAGGGCGTGATGGAGCGGTTCAGCTGCAAGATGGCGATCGCGCCGACCGCCTCGATCAGCATCATCTGCGGCGGCACCAGCGCCTGTATCGAGCCGATTCCGGCCAATATCTACACGCACAAGACGCTGTCCGGCAGCTTCATCGTGAAGAACAAATATCTCGAACAGCTGCTGCAGGAAAAATCGAAGGACAGCGCCAATGTCTGGAATTCGATCCTCGAAAAAGGCGGCAGCGTCCAGCATCTCGACTTCCTGACGGCCGAGGAGAAGGATTCGTTCAAGACCAGCTTCGAGATCGACCAGCGCTGGCTGCTCGAACTCGCCGCCGACCGCGCGCCCTATATCGACCAGGCGCAGAGCCTCAACCTGTTCATTCCCGCCGATGTCGAGAAATGGGACCTGTTGATGCTGCACTTCCGCGCCTGGGAGCTCGGCATCAAGTCGCTCTATTATCTGCGGTCGAAATCCGTCCAACGCGCGGGCTTCGCCGGCGGCGTGGAGGCGGACAATACGCTCGACCCGAAACAGGTCGAACTCGCGACGGGCGAAACCACCGATTATGACGAGTGCTTGGCGTGTCAGTGACGAGGCCTGCGATCTCTGTTTTTCTTGGCGCTATGTTCCTCGCAGGATGCGATGCTAGTGCTAGTGATGCGGTCTCCGCCACACTTTATCGCAACTCCCCACTGGATCCCAGTGCGCGGATTCATTGGGCGACATTTGATGCGGACGAGCCGAGTCAAAGCTACAATATCGAAAACTGCCAAATGGCGGCTCGGCTCCTGAATGCGAACTATCGCGCGACGGGCGGATCAGAAGACGATGGAGTAGGATTTTGGTGTGAGCCGGGCCCCTATGATGACGAAGGCGTTTTAAGAGTTGATTTTGATGCCGAATATCCGACGCAATGATCTGCACCTTTCCCACAAGGGGAGAAGGAGAGTAGGTATGAGCCGCTTATCCGCCCCTCAGTCTTGGCGCCTCCTCGCCGCCCTCGGCGCCACCCTGCTGCTCGCCGCCTGCGCGGCGCAGCAATCGGGCGGGGCGGTGGCGGAGGCGGCGCCGGGCTTCTGGCTCGGCGTGTGGCACGGCTTCATTTTTCCAATCGCCTGGATCGTCTCGCTGTTCATGGAGGAGGTCGCGATCTACGCGGTGCCGAACAATGGCGGCTGGTACGATTTCGGCTATTTCGTCGGCATCGTTTTCCTCGGCGTCGGCGCGCGGAGTGCGAAGCGATGAGCACCGGCTGGCTCGTTCTCGGCGCCACTGTCTTCCTGTCGGGCTGCGCCTGGCTGATGGGCATGGCGTTCGACGCGCAGGCCCGCGATCCGCAATCGCGCTTCGCCCGGCTTATGCTCGGCAAGAATTGGGAAGCCCGCTCGGTCATGACGTCGGGGACGCCGGACGGCCGCACCCGCATGGCCGGCGAGGGCCGGATGACGAAAATCCTCGCGATCGCCCTTTTCATCGGCGGGCTGCTGCTCGCCTTCGGTATCATCCCGGTCGATTTCATCGACCCCATAACGCTTTAACGCAAACGGAGAGTAACCCAGATGTCCCTTCTCGAAGCCCGCAAGACCTACAAGCCGTTCGAATATCCCTGGGCGTACGACTTCTGGAAACGCCAGCAGCAGATTCACTGGATGCCTGAGGAAGTGCCGCTCGGCGAGGATTGCCGGGACTGGGCGCAGAAGCTCACCGATCATGAGCGCGCGCTGCTCACCCAGATCTTCCGCTTCTTCACCCAGGCCGATGTCGAGGTGCAGGATTGCTATCACGACAAATATGGCCGCGTGTTCAAGCCGACCGAAGTCAAGATGATGCTGACCGCGTTCAGCAATATGGAGACGGTCCATATCGCCGCTTACTCCCATCTCCTCGATACGATCGGCATGCCGGAGAGCGAGTACAGCATGTTCCTCGAATATGAGGAGATGAAGGCGAAGCATGATTATCTCAACGAGTTCGGCGTCGACACCGACGAGGATATCGCCAAGACGCTCGCCATGTTCGGCGGGTTCACCGAGGGGCTCCAGCTCTTCGCGTCCTTCGCCATGCTGATGAACTTCCCGCGCTTCAACAAGATGAAGGGCATGGGGCAGATCGTCAGCTGGTCCGTGCGGGATGAATCGCTGCACTGCGAAGGCATCATCAAGATGTTCCATGCGTTCTGCGAGGAACGCGGCTGCCTGACCAAGGCGGTCAAGGAAGATATCATCGATTGCTGCCAGAAAACGGTGCGGCTCGAAGACGCGTTTATCGATCTCGCTTTCTCCGAAGGCCCGGTGCCCGGCATGACGGCCAAGGAGATCAAACGCTATATCCGCTACATCGCCGACTGGCGCCTCGGCCAGCTCGGCCTCCCGGCGGTGTACATGATCGACGACCATCCTTTGCCCTGGCTCGCGCCGCTATTGAACGGCGTCGAGCACGCCAACTTCTTCGAAACCCGCGCGACCGAATATTCGAAGGGCGCGACGCGCGGCGACTGGAACCAGGTCTGGGATTCCTTTGATGAACGCAAAAAGGGCAAGGCCAACGACGACGAGGGCGAAGACGAGGGCGAGGATATGTTCGGCGAGAAGCCGGTGGCGGCGGAGTAGGGGGCAGTTGGGCCAACTCCCTTGACCTGACTGCGATGGCCAGTATGTTCTTTTTTTGTTCTGCTTTATAGGCGTGGAGGCTCTGATGTTAGATCCGACAGGAAACCAAGAGCCAGCTACAAGCTTGTTGAGTGCTGCAAAGGATACGCAATTTGGGACAATTTTAGCTGACCCTCCGTGGCAGTTTCAAAATCGTACAGGAAAGGTTGCTCCGGAACATAGAAGGCTAAACCGATACAGCACTATGCGGCTTGAGGAGATTTGTGAGCTTCCTGTTTCGGACATAGCTGCTGACCCTTCGCATCTCTATCTCTGGGTTCCTAATGCGCTTTTGCCTGATGGGCTGCGGGTAATGGATGCTTGGGGGTTTCGCTATGTCTCGAATATAATCTGGGAAAAAGTGCGCAAAGATGGTGGACCGGACGGTCGTGGTGTTGGTTTCTACTTCCGTAACGTGACGGAGGTTTTGCTTTTTGGTGTTCGCGGCAAGAAAGCACGGACTCTTGGTCCGGGGCGAAGCCAGGTAAATATTATTCGCAGTCGTAAACGTGAGCATAGCCGCAAGCCTGATGAGCAGTATCAGATTATCGAGGAATGCAGCTGGGGGCCGCGGTTAGAAATGTTCTCAAGGGGCGAGCGGCGCGGCTGGACTGTTTGGGGTAATCAAGCCGACAAAGACTACAAACCCGATTGGAAAACATACGCTTATAATAGTACATTGGAAGCAGCTGAGTGATGTTTGAGAAGCTGGCGAATGCCGGATTCGAAATTGAGTTTACGAGCCACGCAGAAGCTATACTGCGCCACGATTTTCCCAATCTGATCGACGAGATTGAGAGTGCCCTGCTTCAAGTGCAGTTACCGATAACAGAGATAATTGGTAGCGGCGGAGGCGAAGCGAAAATGACTCAACGCCTTCGAAAAGCCTTAGCCGAACTTGGCTGGCCGAAGCACAATTTTGTTGTTGCGAAAACGGTAGACGGCGATCCTAAAGAGTCGACAACACATGAGATCGATCATGTGCGTCGGGCTGAGGCCGGAACAGTCGCTTTCGAAATCGAGTGGAACAACAAGGATCCTTTTTTTGATCGGGATCTTGAGAACTTCAAACGCCTACACGCAGAGGGAGCGATCAGTTTGGGAGGCATCATCACGCGTGGCAGCGAGATGCAAAGCACGATGTTCGATAATGTCAAAGCCTTTGGAGAAAGGCAGAATGTGCGCTCTTATGACGATTTACTAGCGCTTGATTTATCTCCAACTCGTCCGCAACGTCGTCAGATTGACCGACAGACAGAGGCTGGCAGATCGTTTGTAGATGCGTGGGCACGCAAGTTCGTGTCTGACAAATATGGTATGGCGACAACGCATTGGACAAAATTACAGGATCGCATTGCAAGGGGTGTGGGGAATCCGTGCCCGCTCGTTTTGATAGGGTTGCCGCCTACCATTATTGACATGTCATCCTGACGCTTTCGAGTCGACCATATCGGTTCATATTCCCAGGCTACATCGCCATTCCCTTTCCCCCGCTCCCGTCCTATCCTCCCGCCCATGTTCGGCCGCAAGAAACCCGAAACCTACACCGGCGTCGCGATTACGCCGGGACATCCGGTGGAGCTGGCCAGGGAGCCGGGGCCGCATCGGCGGGCGGTCGGGCTGACGCTCCATGATAATGGCAACGTCACCATCGATTGCTGCGACGGCGGGCCGCTGGTCGAGGATATGATGGGCGATGCGGATTATGAGCGCGTCTGCACGGTGGAGGCGAAGCATGTCCCCCGCCTCGCCGCCGCCCTGCTCCACGCCCGGTTCGCAGGCGACCCCCAGGCCGTCGACCGCCTCAAGGCCCTGTGCGACGCCTACGGGATCAAGGCGCAGATCACGAGCTGGTAGGGTTGGCATCTTCACGCACTACGCTAGCCTCGGAAACGTAGATATGGTTACACCGCACTTATGAAGTTGCTCGGATTCCTGATTGCACTCGCAGGTTCGGTCACAGGGTCGGCTGCGGCACAAGCATGCAGCGTCACTGACGATTATCGTGTGCCGACCAATATCGAACTCGTCGCCCAAGCCGACATGATCCTGCTCGCTCGCGTCGATGGCGGACCAGGCGTCGAAGAGGCACTTCGCCTCGTCCAGGAGAATCCGCCGGCGCCCTACGCTATCATAATAGCGCCGCTTCTGGCCCTGAAAGGCGACCTGCCGGAAACGTCTATCACCATCCCGGAAACATACATTGCCACGCCTTCCGAATATGATTTGGCTGTCCCCAGCAATCCCTATAATTTGCGAGAAGCACATGCCGATGCATTTTCCGGCGGGTGTGCGCGATCTGCTTTCTTGGAGGGCCGGACGGTAGTGTTTTTCCTCAGTGAGGTGGAAGATGGCGTGTTGCCAATGAGCTATCCTTTTTCCCGCTGGGCTGAAGATGTGCCTTCGCAAGATGCGCCGTGGGTGCGAGCGATACGGATTTATGCGGATGTATTGGAACTGCCCGAAGCTGAACGCCAAGCGTCTCTCATCGCTACGCGCGACCAGCTACTGGCCTTGGAGGATGATCTCGATGCCGGGCTGATAGCCGCCGACATCGACCGGCAACTGGCGGACTGGGACCGAGACATGCAGGATGCGAGCCCAAGCGACGGAGACGATGCTGCATATGAGGCGATGCGCGACATGGAAGCGGCGGCCGATGACCTTGCGCGCGAGATGGAAGAAGCGGTCGAAGAGGCAATTCGAGAGATGGAAGAAGAAGCGGCGACTTCCCCGCGAGAATAGCGACGTGACGATGCCCCGCGATAACTCCCGATCCGTGTCAACCGCGCGGAGATTCCTTTATCAGACCTCGGCTGTGCCTCGGACTGGTGCGGCTAACAGCCACTCGGCAATTTCTGACAAATAGTCTCCTCAGAGCCCCAACTGATGCGCCAGCCGCGCGACATAGGCTTCCGCCTCCGCCGCCGGCAGTTTCAGCGCGCCGCGCACATGGCGGATGGCGCGGTCGGTGCGGTTTTGCAGGAGCAGCGCTTTGACTTCGCGCTCGGCATATTGGTCGGCGGTGTAACAGGCTTCGCTGAGGAGCTCGCGCCCCGCCGGCCCCTCGCGCCGCCACACGGCCGCCGGGTCGGCGTCCGGAAAATCGTCCGGCGCGGTCATCGGTTGCGGTTCGGCGTTAGCGGAGACGAGCTGGGCGGCCGTTTGCTCGGACGCGGGCAGGGCGGGCGCACTGGGCGGCGGCATGTCCCGGGGCGCGCTCCGGGGCGGTCGCCGGCCATGCTCGCGTTCTCCAAAATCCCGTTTTCCGGTGTCTCGCTGGCCGAATTCGGGCGGCGCGACGAGATCGTCCCGGCTGCTGCGATGCCCGAGATAGAGGAATAGCCCGAGAAACCCCGCCACACAGACAAGCCCGGCCAGCGCATAGATTAGCGGCATATCCATAGGCGCCGCCTAGCGGACGTGCGTCAAAATCGGGTTAAGCAGCGGCATTGCGCCGTCTGCTCAACCCGGTTCGACGAGGCCCCGGTTATTTCGTCTGGTTTCGTATGACGGTCAGCTCTTCGATCGTGTGCTTGCCGTTGGCCTCGGACCATTCGACACTGGTCCAGTGATCATGATCTTGCGCCCGCTTGAACTCCGCGAGCTGCTTGTCCGTCATATCCCGGGGATGCCTGAATTCCTTGGTCTTGCCCGTTTCGTGCGATTTGACGGTAACGATAGTTGTCCCGTTCTTTTGCGTCCTAATCATTTCGACGGGTCCGACAATCGTTTCTGTGTCGGATGCTCGATCTTCCTTTTCCCGAAGCGCTATCTGTTCAAATTTCATTCTATCTCTCCCCGATTCATATCCTGACGACCACGAAGCCATCATGGACGAATGGAGCGGGAACGCCGTGCCGAAGGTCACAGGCTCGGAAAAATAGTCGGCTTGTACGGAATGCGTGAAACGAAGCTCACCCGCACCAGCTGCGCCGTGCGCCGCCATAGGGCCGGGCCAGTCCCTCGGCGATGAGCGCATCGCCGACCGGCTGCCCGTTGACGTGCACGCGGCGGAGCAGGCGGCCGTAGCGGTCGCGGTCGCGCCCGGCGCGTTCGAGCGTCACCGTGCCTGCATTGAGCAGCGCATGCAGCCGGGCCTTGGCGGCGCGGCCGAGCCGTTCCTCCTCCGCGCAGCGCGGCGGCGAGAGTTCGGGCGTGTCGATATCGAGGATGCGGATCTTCTCGCCACGAAACCAAAACGTATCGCCATCGACCACGCAGTTCACCCGCCGCCCCGATCCGCAGATTGCGAAGGCGGCGCGCGTGGCGGTGGTGGGGGACGCGGCGAAGGGCTGGGCGATGGTATCGGCGGGCGCGGTGCGTCGTTCGGCAAATTCCAGCCCCCACATGCCCACAATCGCGACGATCAACGCGATCATCAGCAGATAGGGCAGGGTGACATCGTTACGCGGGCCCGGGCCGCGCATCTGCCGGATATGTCGGGGCGTGTGATGCGCCATGCCCCGTATCATGCCCGCGCGGTGACCAAGAAGGCGTTAAACCTGCTCCGCTTTCGCGCCGTTCCGGAGGCATTTGAGCGAGATCAAATCCCGGCGCCTGGCCTACCCCTAGGATGACCGCAGATTATCAGCAGGAGCTTTTACGCGATGACCGACGCCACTCTCGATTTCGACGCCGCCAAGTCCCGCCTCGACGCGCAGCTCGCCGAGCTGGAGGCGCGCATGAAGCATCTCGAACGCGATCTCGACGAGCCGCTGAACCCGGATTCGTCGGAACAGGCGGTCGAGATGGAGGACGATCAGTCGCTCGAGGCGCAGGCGCTGCTCGTGACGCGCGAGATCGCCTCTGTGAAGCGCGCGCTCGCCCGGATCGACGACGGCGAATATGGGATTTGCGTGCGCTGCGGCGGCGATATCAATCCCAAGCGTCTGGACGTCCGGCCCGAAGCGGCGCTGTGCATTCACTGCGCGTCCAAAGAGGGCTAGTCTGCGTCCATGATTCGCAGCCGCCTGGCCCTTGCCCCGCTCGCCCTGCTGCCGCTGGCCGCGGCCTGCGGCGCCGAGGCCGGGGAGAGCGGTGCACAGGAGGCCGGCGAAACGGTTGTGCTGCCCGATGCCGATATCGCGCCGGGCGAGGCCGCGGCGCTCGAAGCGCAGGTGGCGGCGCTCTATGACGATCCCTTCGCCGTCGATACGCTCGATCCGCCGCTGCCGATGACCGACGAGCTGGCCGCGCTGTTCGCGGCCGAGCGCGCGGCGGCCGAGGCGAATGAGGGGCTGGCGCCGAACCTCGATTTTGCCTGGCATGTCGACGGGCAGGATGCGGAGATCACGGGGCTGGCGATCACGCACGAACAGATCGCGCCGGGGCTGGTCGCCGTCATTGCCCGGTTCGAGAATTTCGGCGAACCGCGCACCGTCCGCTATGTCTGGGCGCAGCAGGGCGCGGACTGGCGCCTGGCCGATATCGTGATCGGTGAGGCGGAGGATGCGATGGCCGTCACGCTGTCGGAAAGCCTGACTATCGGTCGATAGGGACGGGCACTGGATAATTTTCCGCGAGGCTGCTATCGGCCTCGCCGCAACCGATTTGCAGAGTGTTTTATGAAAGAGATTGTAATCCGCTGATGGACGGCCCGGGGCGTGGACCCCGGTGACCCGTCGGTTCGCAACGGCCCGCCGCGCGCGATTGTGCGGGGCGGCGCATCGTTGCGTCTGTCCACCTCAGCAAGGGGCCGCAGATACGGTCCCGGGGTCACTATTTTCCATGAATATCTCGAAATATGAGCAGCGCACGCTGCACGTGCTCGCCCAGGGCGGGCACATCAAACATGAGCATGAAAACCGCTGCGACGGCGCACGCGGACGGATTACGGCCATCACCTGCTTCACGCGGGACGGCTATGTCCTGTCCGATTGTACGATGCCGGTGTTCAGGAAGCTGAAGAAACGCCGGTTGATCATCAGCCGCGGCGGCGGTCCCTATCGCATCACGCGCAAGGGGCTCGATGCGGTGCGGCCGCAGCTCGATAACCGCTAGCAAGGGGGGTCTTTTGTCAGACTCGACCTTGCGGTCGAGCGCGGCACCGGGTTTCTTTGTCAGAATCCTGGTGCCGCGATTTTCTGCCAAGAAAATTCTGACAAAGTATCCCATCGCTCTCAGCAGTTTTCGTACTTCCAGTTGCGCTTCTTGCCCTCGGCCAGCCACTCCACGGCGGTCGCGATCCGTTTGTCGCGCGTCGCTTCGCGCTTGGCCCCGGCGATCCATTCGACATAGTCGCGCCGCGCGCCGGGCGGGAAGCCGTCGAACACCGTCTTCGCCGCCCTGTTTCCCGCGAGCGCATCGGCGAACGGCTCGGGCAGCGGCGGGACCACGACCGCCCGCTTCTGGGCCTTTTTCGGCGGCCCGGCCTTTTCGAGCGCGATCGCCTGCCGGGTCAGCGCGACGATCGCGTCGTCGGGCGGGAGATCGTCCATGCTCTCGATCCGGCCGAGCCGTCCCATCGCCTCGCCCGCCTTGTCCTCAAGCCCCAATGCCGAGAGATCGAACTCGCCATCGCGCGAAAAACTGAGCACGGCATGCTTTTTGAAACTCGCCATGATCGCCAATGTCCGGCCCTCGTAGAGAAAAGCCGGCACGCCCCATTTGATTCCCTCGTCTATCGCTCCGTCTGCGCCGTGCAGCGCCGCGCGGATGTGACGCAGGATGGGTTGCGCGAAATCGGCGCTGCGCTCTTCGATATAGGCATCGATCCGCGGGTCCCAGGTCATGGCGACGCTCCTGTCTTGGCGGTGCCCTATATAGCGCAAAGCGGCTGTCCGTTCCAACGCGGGCGGTATAGGGAATGCTGCGCAGCATGGATGCAGCACAGGCGGGAGCGAGACGGACATGGACACGCACAACAGGACCGCAGTCGTCACCGGCGGCGCATCGGGCATCGGCCGCGCCATCGCGGACGCCATCGTCGCGCGCGGCGGCCGCGTCGTGATCGCCGATGTCGACGGCGCGCAAGCCGGACGGGCGGCCGAAGCCATTGGCGACAATGCCACGGCGATGGTGTGCGATGTGCGCGACGTATCGGCCGTCGAGCGGCTGGCGGCGGAGAGCTGGGCGCTGCTGGGCGGGGTCGATCTCGTTTTCGCCAATGCGGGCGTCGGGCCAGGCGCGCCGCTGCTCAAGGGCGATTCCGCAGCCTTCGATTTCATTTACGAGGTCAATATGCGCGGCGTCTGGGCGACATGCGCGAGTTTCGCGCGGCTGATGATCGCCGAAGAGCGGGCCGGTCATTTGTGCATTACCGGTTCGGAACACAGCCTCGGTATGCAACATGCCGGTGCGGGCTTTTACAGCGCGAGCAAGGCGGCGGTGCTGGGCCTCGCCGATGTGCTGCGCGCCGAGATGCCGGAATCTGTCGGCGTCAGCCTGCTCTGCCCCGGCCTCACCGCGACGCGGCTCTACGAAACCGGGCGCAGCGAAGATGTGCCGCCGCCGCCGGAAAAAGCGACGGCTTTCGCCAAGGCGATGATGGATCGCGGCATGGATCCGGCCAGCGTCGCCGAAACGGCGCTTGAAGGCATCGAGGACCGGGCCTTCATCATTCCCACCAATGCCGCGCCGCGCGCCGCCGCCGAAAAGCGCGCGGCCGAGATCATGGCGGGGTTCGATCGCTATGCGACGGATACGGACGAAGCCGGGCGGTATAGCGTGCCGCATGTGATGGCAGAAGTCCGCGCCGCGATGAAGCGCGGCGAGAGCTGAACCGGCAAACGAAGGGCGAACATCCGCCGATGGTCGCACGCACCGCTCCACTGGTCGCCGGGCGGGAACCGGTTGCGGCCTGGCACGCGTTACCTACCCGACCGGGCCGTTTCGCCCGGCCGCCCGTAAAGGAGATTTGTAATGCGTATGCCGTCCATATCCTCCGGCCTTGCCCTCGGTTCCGCCCTGCTGATCGCCGTGCCCGCCGCTGCCCATGACGGTGGCCACCGCGCGGGCGAAGAGCCGCTGCGCGCGCCGATCGCCGGTGTCGAAAACGATTATTGGTACGATTATCTGTCCGACATCTTCGAAGCCGAGCAGGAGCTGCAGAGCGATCTCGCACGCGCCACCGATCCGGAAGACCGCAACGACGCCTGGGACGAGTATCGCAACGAGCTGGCCGATGCCCGCTCCGATTATGCCGGCGAGATGGCCGAACGCGGCTATCGCGAGGGCATCGTGACCTTGGGCGAGGGCGACCGTTAGGGCGCTCTTCGTCCCGTGCCGGGGCGGATGAACGCCGTTCGCCCCCTCCCGCGATCCTGGACGGTTCCGCCCCGGCACATCCTTCGATTTCGATAGCGCTCACCCATCCGGGATCGCTGACTATCGAGAAGGGCTCCATCGAAAAGGGCTGGGCATTTCGGCCTGTTTTTCCCATTACGGCGCAGCGTCACAGGGAGATGAACGATGCGCCCGCTATTCCGACTTGCCGCCGCGCTCGCCATGGCCGGTGCGTACGTACCGCTTGCCGCGCAGACTCAAGCACCGCCCGAACCGGCCGAGCAGGCGGTCGAGCAGCTGCGCCATGTTATCGGCCTGTGGGATGTCGAAACCGATTTCATCGGCCCCGACGGCGCGGTCCAGCGCACCTTTGCCGGCCAATACCGGTTCGGCTGGGTCGTGCCGGATCGCGTCGTTTCGGGCATGAGCGCGATTCCCGAGCTCAACCAGGCCTCGGCCATCCTCTTCTTCGTGCGGCCCAGCGAGAGCGAAATCGAGATGGCCTCGGTCGCCGCGGACGGGCATTTGTGGCGGATGGTCGGGCCGGACACCAGCGAGACGCGCACCACACCGAACACGCGGATGGCGGACGGCTCGACGATGATGCTGCGCTTCACGCGCTACGATGTGCAGGAGGACAGTTTCCGCTCGCGCATGGAAATCTCGGCCGATGGCGGCGAAAGCTGGGAGCTCGGGAACGAACAGCGCTTCGTGCGCGCGGACGAGCGATAGGGCCATACCGCTTTTCGTCGCGCGCGGCGAACCGTTGGTCCCGCGTGGCGGGTCCGTTGCCGACGGTTCATGTCGCCATATCTAGCAATTGTTTGGGCGGGGTCGAAATGGCATAATCATCGCCGAAAGGATTGCTCGATGCGTACAGAAATCTTTGCTTCAGCGGCGCTCGCCGCTGCCGCCATCGCCGCTCCGGCCGTGGCCGCCGACGGATGGGCCGCCCCGCAACCCGGCTTCACCCAGATCGCCTATTATGATCGCGACGATGACGATTATTATCGCGGCCGCGTATGGCGCGACCGCGACGGCCGCTATCGCTGCCGCCGCGACGACGGCACGGTCGGACTGCTGATCGGCGGTGCTGCGGGCGCGCTCATCGGCCGCGAGATCGACGGCGGGCGCAACCGCGCGGTCGGCACGATTATCGGCGGCGCTGCGGGCGCGCTCATCGGCCGCGAGATCGACCGCAGCGACTCGCGCTGCGAATAATCGCGGCGATCGCTCGCCGCCACTTTTCCTTCCGCCCGGCCCGGCCTAGACTGAAAATCCTGGGCCGGGGAGGGACATGTGGACGCACCGCCGACGCAATACAGGGTCATCGAACGCGGCCGGAAGCTGATCGTGCTCGACGCCGCGACCAATCTGCCGCCCAAACAGGCCTGCGATATCCGTCCGGGAGGCCACGGCCGGCGGTCGATCGAAGAAGAACCGGAGCCGGACGCCGGACGGGCCTCTGAACAAGCTGCGCGGAGCAGCGCGCGGGCCGATTTCGAAGCGCGCGACGGTCGCGAGTCTACAATGGACGGTCTTCTGAGCGGCGTAGCGGGTAAGGAGGGCCTCAATCCGGCCTCGATCGGCCTCGGAGCATTCGGCTTCGCCATGATAGTGGCGATCATGATCGGTGGCTTGACCGGTTTTCTGATGGCGGCAGCGGCGATCATCATCGCGGGCAATATCGCGCTGAAGCGCTATGGAAAACGCCGCTAGGCGACCGGGATCAGCACCTCGTTGCGGCGCAGCGGGCCGGGAATGAAGGGCGAGTTGTAAAAGGCATATTCGGCGGGGCCGTCCGGCTCGAGGCTGTTCGCCGCCATCCATTCGCGCAGTATCGCCTCATTCTCCGCCAGCATCGCATCGTCGGCGCTGCCCGAAAAGCGGATCGCGGCGATCTTGCGCGCCGGCTGCTCGGCGAGTTCGACACCCGGCGAGGGTTCGGGCAGTTCGGTCTTGCGCAATTTGCGCGGCATGACGAAGCGGGTCCGCCAGCCTTCGCCCTCTTCGGTGCGGTCGGAGAGGACGGGCGAGGTCATCGCGATTTTCTCGCCCGGACGCGAGCGCGCGAAAATATAGTCCGCCAGCACCCGGAAACCGTTGCCGAGCGCGGTCTCGCGCCCGCCATGCTGCACGGTCTCGGCGATCATCATCGCCGGATAGGCGCGCAGCGCGAACCGGCCTTCCTCGACGAGCAGGTCATATTCGGGCTTCTCGCTGTTGCGCTCGTTCAGATAATAGGCGGCCGCGGCAACTGCCGCCGTGCCGGCCGCTGCAGCGGCGATCCATCGTGCTTTTCCCATGGCCCGGACTGTGCCGCGAATTCCGGTGCGGCGCAAGCGGGCGGACCGTCAGACGGTTCGGTCAGAAGGCCCGGGCGTATTGCGCGTTATCGGCGAAACCCACTTGAATGACGCCGGCGCGGTTCACCGCGGCCAGAACCTCGTCGACCCGCTCGTATCGCGCTTCCGACGAGGCATCGATAACGAGCCGGGGCCGGGCCGGATCGGCGGTCATAGCCTCAAGCCGCGCTGTCAGGCGAGCCGCGGGGAGCGCCCGGCCGTCCCAGCTCAACGCGCCCGACGGCGCGATGGCCAGCGCGTGGCTGGGCGGGGGTGTGCCTTCCGTCGGTCCCGGCAGCGGTAGATTGAGCGGCACCTTGTGGGTCAGCACGGGCAGGGCGATCAGAAACATGATCAGCAGCACCAGCATCACATCGATCAGCGGCGTCGTGTTCATTTCCCGCATCGGCTCCATCTCGAGCGGCGCGACATATCTCGGCATGGCCATTCTCCCTCTCCAAACATCAAGAATGATATACCATAACACATCGTCTTGAGGAAGCCGGGCGGACGATGGGCCCAGAGCTGCACGCTTTCGGCTTGACGCTGGGCCGCCGCCGGGCGACGCTCGTTTCATGACCGAAGACAATTATGTGGACCCGAGCCGGGCCAATTTCGACGCGTTCAAGGCGCTGGACCGCGATCAGCCGGTGGCGATGCTGAACCTGGTGCGGTTTCGCGAAAAAGCTGCCTATCCCGCCGATCATCCGCTTGCGGATGCGGGGCTGAGCGGGGCCGAGGCCTATGCGAATTACGGGCGGGACAGCGGACCGATTTTCGAGCGGGTCGGCGGCACCGTCCTGTGGTCGGGCGAGCCGCAATCGATCGTGATCGGGCCGGAGGACGAGCGCTGGGATACCGCCTTCGTCGCCCATTATCCGAGCGCAGGCGCGTTTCTCGAAATGGTCACCGATCCCGACTATCGCAAAGCGGTCGTGCATCGGCAGGCGGCGGTGCAGACGTCGCGCCTCATCCGCCACAAGCCGCGCGACGCGGGCGGCGGTTTCGCCTGATCGGTTGACTGTGCGTGGCTAGATAATGCCGCCGCCGAGCATCAGGCGCAGGCCACCGACGATCAGCACGATGATGTTGAGATTGCGGCCGAAATTGCTGTCGGACAGAAAGCCGAGAATAAGCCCGATAAAGGCGACCGGCAGCATGAACCAGTTGACCCAGCCGAGCAGCGGAATGAGCCCGACAAAGGCGAGAATGGCCGCCAAAAGCCCGGCCAGGATCGATAAAATATTGAGCATGTATCGCCACCTTTGCTGGAAAACTACTGTGTTAGTGATGTAGGTCACTCGCGCCTGTCATTCAAGACCGCTATAGGACAAAAGCGTCGGAACGATGACGGAGCGGGGAGGGAATACATGCGAAAAGGATATGCGATTGCGGCGATCGGCCTGCTGACGCTGGCCGCCTGTGGCGGCTCGGACGAGCAGGTCTATCGCGGGCCGGACGGCGAGGAAGTGCGCGTCGAGCGCGGCGGCGACGGGACGACGACCTATCGCAGCGCGGACGGCGAGGCGGTGATCACGACGGGCGATGTCGGCGCGGCTATGCCCGCGGGACTCCCCGCCTATCCGGGCGCCACCGGTGCCGGCGGCATGCAGATGAACGCGACGGGCGCGGACGGCGGATCGGGCCAGGTGTCGAGCTTCACCACATCCGATGCGCCCGCCGATGTCGTCGCCTTTTACCGGACCGCGCTCGAGGCGGAGGGTTTCCGGATCGCGGCCACCATGGATATGGGCGACACGCAGATGATTCTCGGTGAGCGGGCCGACGGCAATGGCGGCGTCCAGATCTCGGCGACCGCGGTGCCCGGCCAGGACACGTCGGTGACGGTGATCGGCGGCGAGGGCGGCTAGGGAAGCGCGGCATCTGCGCAAAAGAGGGTTAACCGGCCGAAAACTTACCAAGACGTTACCGGTTAACCATTTTTTTCAATGCGTTGATAACCTTTTCGCGCGACATCGGCATCTTGTGTTGGGAGAAGCGTATCATGCGCGCGAATAGATTTGTCATTGGCGCGGCCCTCGCGCTGAGCGTGGCGCTTGGCGCCTGCGGCACGGGCGGGACGGAAACCGATACCGAAGCCATGGACGAGGCGCTGCTCGGCGAGGCCGATAACAGCGATCCGGCGCTGACCGCCGCGCTCGAGGACCAGATCATGGTCGATCAGGATCTTGCCGGCCAGTCCAACGCCAATGCCGCCCTGCCCGGCGATGCCGTGAGCGGCGCGCCGATCCCCGAAACGCTGCACACGGTCAGCGATGCGCAACAGGCGATCGATACCGGCCGGCTGCTCTCCGCGCCCGAGCCGACGGTCGGCGAAGAGCGCGTCGGCCATAGTGGCCGCAGCGCCGGACGCGGTGAAACGACGCTGGGCGCGATGGCGGCGAACCAGCCCGATGTCGATACCTGCGACGGCACGGTCGAATATGGTCTGGCCTGGGCCTCGTCCCTGCCGCCCGAATTCCGCCCCTATCCGGGGTCCGAGGTCGTCGAGGCTGCCGGCTTCAACCAGTCCGGATGCCGGATGCGCGTCGTCAGCTTCCGCTCGACGGCGTCGATGGATCGCCTGATCGACTGGTATTATACGCGCGCGATCCGTGCCGGCTATTCGTCCGAGCATCAGCTGCGCCACGACAACAATGTCCTCGGCGGCTTCCGCGAGCGCGACGAGGGCGCCTATTATATCATCTTCGCACCCCGGCACGGCGGCGGTACGGCCGTGGATGTGATCACGAGCGCCGGAAGATAGGATTTATTCGTCAGTCTCGACCGATTGGGTAGTGCCCGCCGGTGATTTCCCGGCACCGAAATCCAGCGGATACGCCAAGATCCTACTCATCGTCCTTCTTCTCCGCCTCTTCCGCTCCATGCACATTCGACAGGTCGTTGGACAGCAAAAGCAGCAGGACAAGCCCGATCGCGATCACGCCGCCCAGCCACAGATATCCGAGACCGCACATGATGCCGATTCCGCCGCTTGCCCAGATGGCGGCGGCGGAGCCCGCCCCGCGCACGACATTTTTGTCGCGGAACAGTGCGCCCGCCCCAAGAAACCCTATGCCCGACAATATGCCGTTGAACACCTTGGCGGGATCGATCGAAAAGGTCTCGTCGTCCGCCGTCACGGCAAATTCCGTGATCGCGATCAGCAGGGCGGCAGACACAACCGCGATGATCATGAAGGGACGGAAATCGACGGGTTTCTTGTTCGTGTAGCGCTCTATGCCCAGCGCGGCAGAGAAAAGAGCAGCGGCGCCGAGCCGGGTTAGCATCTCGCCCCAGCCCAGCGAAATCGGTGTAAGCATGGCTTCCATGCCTCTTACAATACACGAACCGCAGAATAGTTCGACAGCCGCGGTCCGGCCGGCCGGAACGGACTGGCCCGGATGGACTGGCCCGGATGGACTGGCCCGGATGGACTGGCCCGGATGGACTGGCCCGGATGGACTGGCGATGCGCGCCGCACTCCGCTAGATCGCGGCCATGCCTCATCTCCTTCTCGTCATGGCTGGCGGCGCGATCGGCGCGGGACTGCGTTTCCTGCTCGGGCGCTGGACGCTGCACCAGTTCGGCCCGGCCTTTCCCTGGGGCACCCTGACCGCGAACATAGCGGGCGGCCTCGCCATGGGCGTGCTCGCCGGCCTGCTCGCGCGCTTCGGCACGGGCGGCGAGGGCTGGCGGCTGTTTCTCGGCGTCGGCATTCTCGGCGGTTTCACGACCTTTTCGGCCTTCAGCCTCGAAACGGCGAACATGATCGAGCGGGGCGCGATGGGGCTGGCCGCCGGCTATGCGCTCGTTTCGGTGATCGCATCGGTGGCGGCGCTGTTCGCGGGGCTCTGGCTGGTCAGGATCGCGGCATGACGAAGACCTTCAGCGACGATGTGCGCCAGTTCACGGTCAGCGCGGACGACGACGGCATCCGGCTCGACCGCTGGTTCAAGCGCAACCTGCCCGAGGCGACGTTCAATATCGTCTCGCGCTGGGCGCGGACCGGGCAGCTCCGGCTCGACGGCAAACGCGCCGCGCCGGGCGACCGCATCGAGACCGGGCAAGTCATCCGCGTCCCCCCCGCCGAGGCGCCCAAGTCGCAAAAGCCCAAGAAAGAGCGCCCGCCGCTCAGCCCGGACCAGATCGAATTCGCGCAAACGCTCGATTTCCATCGCGACAAGAGCGCGCTCGTGCTCAACAAGCCGCCGGGCCTCGCGACGCAAGGCGGCACGAAGACGAAGGACCATGTCGACGGGCTGCTCGATGCGCTCCAGTATGGCGCGGACGGGCGCCCCAAGCTCGTCCACCGGCTCGACAAGGATACGTCGGGCGTGCTGCTCGTCGCGCGCACACCGCGCGCCGCCGCTTTCTTCTCCAAGACTTTTTCGACCCGCAAGGCGACGAAAATCTACTGGGCGATCGTAATCGGCGTGCCCGAGATCGCGGACGGCGTGATCGACCTGCCGCTCGCCAAACAGCCGGGTACGGGCGGGGAGAAGATGCATGTCTTCGACGAGGGTCAGTCCGCCAAGACGCGCTACCAGGTGATCGAGCGCGCCGGGAACCGGGCGGCGTTTGTGGCGCTCCAGCCCTATACCGGCCGCACCCACCAGCTGCGCGTCCATATGGCGGCGATCGGCCATCCGATCGTCGGCGACGGCAAATATGGCGGCGCCGATGCGTTTCTCACCGGCGGGATCAGCCGCAAGCTGCACCTCCATGCGCGCCGGCTGCGCCTGCCGCATCCCGACGGCAAAATGCTGGACGTTACCGCCGACCTGCCCGAGCATTTCGCGAACAGCCTCGAAGCGCTGGGCTTCTCGCCCGAACTCGGCGAGGCGGCCTTTGCCGAGCCGCCGCCCGAAGACCCGAAACAGGCGCAGAAACGCGCGGCCAAAGCCCATGCCAAGGATCGCCGCAAGGCGCGCCGCGGCGAACGTCGCGCGCGCGGCAATCGGGACCGCGCATGAGCAACCGGCTCGCCATCTTCGATTGCGACGGCACGCTCGTCGACAGCCAGGCCAATATCTGCATGGCGATGGAGCAGGCGTTCGAAGCGCACGGGCTCGCCCCGCCGCCGCGCGAGGAAACGCGCCGCGTCGTCGGGCTCAGCCTCGTCGAGGCGATGCACCGGTTGCTGCCCGATGCCGATCCCGACCAGCACCGGACGCTGGCGGAGGATTACAAGCGCTCCTTTTCCGGGCTGCGCAGCGCGGGCGTGGTGCATGAACCGCTCTATGACGGCATCGCCGACACGCTCGATACGCTGGACGGCGCGGGATGGCTGCTCGGCGTCGCCACAGGAAAATCGGATCGCGGCCTTGCTTTCGTGCTGGAAACGCACGGCCTGACCGATCGCTTCGTCGCGCTCCATACGGCCGACCGGCACCCGTCCAAGCCGAACCCGGCCATGCTCGAAGCCTGTATGGCGGATGCGGGCGCGGAACCGGGCACCAGCGCGATGATCGGCGATACGACGTTCGACATGGCGATGGCGCGGTCGGCGAACATGCTGGCCGTAGGCGTCGCCTGGGGCTATCATGACGCGCATGAGCTCGAAGCGGCGGGCGCCGATGTCGTGCTCGACACCCCCGCCGAAATCGCAGTCCTGTTGGAGGAACATGCATGACCCCCGAAGACGAGGAACGGCTCGCCAAATCGCGGTTCCAGATGCTGCAATTGATGCGCTTTACCGGGATCATCGTGATGATCCTCGGCATGTGGATCTGGGCCGGCGACATATTGCGCGAGGGCGGCTGGCCGATGCTCGGCATCCCGCTGTTCGCGCTCGGCCTGTTCGAAGCGCTCGTCCTGCCGACGATCCTGGCCCAGCGTTGGAAGAGCCCGCCACAGGAATGACAAAAGTCTAACGCACCATAAGCTCATGAAACGATTCTACGACAAAGCCGATGCGGTGCGGACCAGCGATGGCTGGGCGGTCGCGCTGGACGAGCGCCCGGTGAAGACGCCGGGCCGCAAGCCGCTCGCCGTGCCCGCCCGCAAACTCGCTGACGCTATCGCCGCGGAATGGGCCGGGCAGGAAAAGGAGATCGATCCGGCTTCCATGCCGCTGACCGGGCTTGCCAATGCCGCGGTCGACCGCGTTGCGCGGCAGGCTAAAGAGTTTGCCGCCGAACTCGCCGAATATGGCGAGACGGACCTGCTCTGCTATCGCGCGGACAGCCCGGCCGAACTCGTCGCCAAACAGGCGGCGGCCTGGGACCCGCTGCTCGAATGGGCGCAGAAGCGGTTCGATACCGGGTTCGAGACGATCACCGGCATCGTCCACCGCCCGCAACCGGAATCGACCGTGATGCGGCTGCGTGGCGCGACCGAAGCCTATGACCCGTTCCGCCTCACCGGCCTCTCGCCGCTTGTGCGGATCGGCGGCTCGCTCGTCGCCGCGCTGGCGCTCGCGGAAAACGCGTTCGACGAAGATACGGTCTGGGCCGCGACGCGCGTCGACGAAGACTGGCAGGCGAGCCAATGGGGCGAGGACGAGGACGCGATCGCCGCCCGCGACGCCCGCCGCCGCGAATTCAGCGCCGGCATGCGGTTTATAAGGCTGCTGGATGCGGGGGATTGAAGAGAAGTTACACTAGATGCTTCCCCTCCCCCTGATGGGGAGGGGTTAGGGGTGGGGTGATCTAACCGCTAGCGCTATTGCCAACGGGTAACTCACCCCCACCCAAGCCCTCGCCCATCAAGGGGGAGGGCTTTCCAGTATCTCGCCAAATCACGCCCGCGCCGGATCGTCCGCCAGTTCGTCCTCGTAGAACAACCGCCCGCGCTCGGTCACGAACACGCAGCCCAGCGCCACTAGGCTGCACAGCAGGAAGCCGAGCGATAGCGGCAGGGTCGTGCCGTCATACATCTGCCCGATTGCGCCGCCGATGATCGCGCCGAACAATACGCCGACCGCGCCCTGTACCGAACTCGCCGTGCCCGCGATCGCGCCCATTTCTTCCATCGCCATCGCGCTGAAATTGGCGCCGCACAGGCCGAATGCGCCCATATTGGCCGAGAGCAGGATCAGGAACAGCCAGAGCGATTTGCTGTCCGACCAGGCGATGACGGTCGACGCGACGGCCAGCCCGATAAAGACGAGCAGCGCGCTGTGCGACACGAGCCGCGTGCCGAGCCGCAGCACGATGCGCGAATTGAGCAGCGACGCCGCCGACATGGCGCCCGCGATCAGCGCGAAGGCCGGCACCAGCATGTCGGGCCGGTCGAACGTATCGTACATGACCTGCTGGATCGAGTTGATGAAGCCGAACAGCGCGCCCGAGAGCAGCGCCGAGGCCAGCATATAGCCGAGCGACTTGCGGTCGGTGAGCGTGTGCTTCCAGCCGCGCGCGACTCGTCTGGGCGTCAGCGGCAGGCGATCCTCGGGCTGCAGCGTTTCGGGGAGCCGCCAGCCGATCCACAGCCCGACCCCGATGCCGATGCCGGCGAACATCCAGAAGATCCAGCGCCAGGAGGCCACCGAGAGGATGATCTCGCCGAACAGCGGCGCGAGCACGGGCACGGCCATGAACACCATCATGGCGAAGGACATGACCTGTGCCATCTTGCGCCCGACATAGAGGTCGCGAACGATGGAGATGGCGAGCACGCGGGTTGCCGCAACCGCGATGCCCTGCGCGAACCGCGCGGCCAGCAACAGTTCGAACGACTGGGCGAAGGCGGCGACCACGCTCGACAGCGCATAGAGGCCGAGGCCCCCGACGAGCAGCGGGCGGCGGCCGAACCGGTCGGACAGCGGCCCGTGAACGATCTGGGCGAGTCCGAAACCGAGCAGCAGCGCGCCGATCACGAGCTGGCGATCATTATCCTCGACGACGTTCAGCGCCTCGCCGATGGCCGGCAGCGCGGGCAGCATCGCATCGATAGCGAGCGCCGTCATCGCCATCAGCGTGGCGACCATCGCGACGAATTCGCGGAAGCCCGGCGCCTTGCGGGCCAGCTCGGCAGGTGCTGCATGTGCCATGGATGCGCCATGCGCTTTTTTGCAGTGCAGCGAAACCCGTAAAATGGTGCAGCTGGCCGGTATCATTTCCTCGACCTCGCTTGACCGGGGCGGGACCAGCCGCGAAAACCGCCGCCATGGAATCCATGCCCACCGATATCGCGCTGACCATCCAGCTGGCGCTGGCCCCGGCCTTCCTGCTCGTCGGGATCGGGCAGTTCCTGATCCTTGCGACCGGACGGCTCGGCCGGGTCGTCGACCGGGCGCGGATCATCGCCGATATCCTGCCGCGCGAACCGGGGCCCGAGCATGACGATTGCCTCAAGGAGCTGCGCATGCTCGACCGGCGAATGACGGTGACCGGCCTGTCGATTTTTTTCGGCACGGTGTCGATGATCGCGGTGTGCCTGGTCGTCGCCGGGCTGTTCGCGACCCGGTTGCTGGATGTCGCGCTGAGCGGCCTGACGGCCGCGGCCTTTGTCGGCGCGATGGGGCTGCTGATCCTCGGCCTGATCGCGTTCCTGATCGAGGTGTATCTCGCGAACAAGTCGATCCATGTCCGCGCAGACCTGCTGGGCAAGCCTGGCCGATGAGCCCGGGCGCCGAAAAGCGCGCCTTGCAGATCGCGGCGGGAATCGCCTGTCTCGTGCCGCTCTCGATGGGCGCGGCGAGCATTATCGTCGGCCCGTCCATCCTGTCCGGCATAGACGATCCGCCGGTGCGCGATCTCGACAGCCATTTCCGCTATCTCTCGGGCATCTTCTTCATGCTGGGCATTGCCTTTGCGAGCTGCGTGCCCGGGATCGAGCGTAAGACGGGCCGGTTCCGGCTCTTGGGCGCGATGGTCGTGATGGGCGGTCTCGCCCGCGCCTGGTCGGCAGCGGAATATGGGCTGGCGTCCGAAGGCCATCGCTTCGGGCTGGTGATGGAGCTCGGCGTCGTGCCGCTCCTGATGCTCTGGCAGACGCGGGTGGCCCGGCGTTTCGCCGATCCCGCGGAAACCGGATGAGCGATCCCTGGCTCGCGGCGGCGCTCGCGCTCTGGGTTGGGCTGGTGTTCCTGCTCGAGCGGCTGGCCGTCGCGCAGACGCCGCCCTCCGACAATCGTCGCCGCATCCTGCGCAATATCGGGCTCGGCCTGATCGCGCTGACGGCCGCGCCGCTGCTGCTGACGTTGACCGGCCGGATCGCTTCCGGCACGGAACCGCTGATACCGCTCGATGCGCTCGGACCTGCCGGCGCGCTGCTCGTCCAGCTGCTGATCCTCGATATCTGGACCTATGGGATGCACCGGGCGTATCATGAAGTGCCGTTTCTCTGGCGGTTTCACGCGCCCCATCATCTCGACGAGCATCTCGATGCGAGCTCGGCCTTCCGCTTCCATCTGGGCGAGATTCTGATTTCGGCGGCGATGCGCCTGATCCCGGCGCTCGCCTTCGGGATCGACGCGGCGACGCTGCTTCTATTCGAGGCGATCCTGACGGCCAATGCCGTGTTCCACCATTCGAACATCCGCCTGCCCGCGCGGTTCGAGCGGCTGCTGTCGTTCGTCATCGTCACCCCGTCGATCCACTGGCGGCATCACCGGAACATCAAGAGCGATACCGACAGCAATTACACCGCGATCCTCTCGGTCTGGGACCGGCTGTTCGGCTCGCGCAATCCCAAGCCGCGCCGGATCGGGATGCCGATCGGCGTGGAAGGCGAGCATGACCGGAGCTTCGGCAGGCTGCTGGTGTATCCGTTTCTCGCGAAACGGGGTTGATTGCCGCGCTCGAACGAATGCGAGAGTCTGACAAACCGAATCCCGCCCTTTATGCTCGTCATCTACCGCAAAGGAGACCCGCCCCATGCCGATTACCAAGATCAATCCCGATACGCTGCCCGATGCCGGGGCGCTCGGTTATACGCAGACCGTGACGGCCGCGCCGGGCGAGCTCGTTTTCTGTTCAGGACAGGTGGCGATCGACCGGGACGGGACGCCCGTGCCCAGCGATCTCGCCGCCCAGGCCAAGATCGCCGCGAACAATGTGAAGCTGGCGCTGGAGGCGGCCGGCGCGACGCCCGCCGATGTGACGGTGGTGCGGCTCTATGTCGTCGACATGACGCCGGAGAGGCTGGAAGCGGTCGGCAGCGCGCTGCCCGCCCTGTTCGAGGGCACCGCGCCCTGCGCGACCGCGATCGGCGTCCAGGCGCTCGCCGATCCCGAATATCAGGTCGAGATCGAGGTGATGGCGGTCAAAGGCTAGCGGGAATGCGGTTGCCACGATTCCCGTTGCCCGAAATCGCCGCATCGGCAGAATCCGATTGACCTTGCGTCCCGCTTTACGGCATTTCGGCGGCGATCGTTCACAAGAGGGTTTCGCCCAATGTCCGCGCGTATCTATCAACGGATGAAGAATGCGATGCAGTCCGGCCGCCACCGGGTCGGCCAGTGGACGCTCGAATTCGAACCGAGCGAGGCGCAGCGCGCCGATCCGCTGATGGGCTGGGCCGGTTCGTCCGACACCAGCCGCCAGGTCCGCCTGACTTTCCCGACGCTCGACGCGGCCAAGGCCTATGCCGACAAACAGGGCATCGACTACACGGTCGTGCCCGGGCCGGAGCGCAAATTGAAGCTCCAGGCCTATGCCGACAATTTCCGATAGAATCCGACCCCTTCGCCGGGCGTCGCGGGCCCGGCGGCAGAATAGGGTGATGCGCTAACCGTCGGGTCCGGCGTACAGGCGGCCCATATCCTGAATTCTCTGCGCATCCCGGTTCCCGGAGCGGTAAATCTCGTCCCATTGCCGGTTCGTGAGGCATATCCGGCGTTCGCGAAACGACCCGGCTTCCCGCCGGCGCTGACAGCGGATGACATCGGGATCGAGATATCTGTTCGAACCGCGCGCCCTGATCGGCGCCTCGTCCGATACGTCGGCCGTTTCAGCCGCGGTGTCATCTTGAGCCAATCCCGGTTGCGCCATGGAGAGTGCGCCGACCATCGCCAGCGTGCCAAGCAAAGATCTGTGCATCTGGAAGTCTCCTTTGCGTTTGAATTCCATAGCAGAATTGGCGCTTTGCGGCGAATCCCGGCGTCAGGAAGCCGATGCCAGATCCATCATCGCGCACCATTGCAGGATCGCGTCCGCTGTCTCCTCCGGCTCGGCCAGCGGATGGAGATGGGTGCCTTTGAGGCGGACGACCGGCCATTCCATGGCTTCGGGCCGGCGCGCCTCTTCGACAAAGGTGAGGGATGTGCGGATGAAACCGCAGGCCATGTGCGCCATTCCCCGTCTTTTTGCGAGAGACGCAGATACATGTCGCCGCGAAACGACCGAATTCCGCGCCTTGGAGCGAGCTGATCGATTCCGGATCCGCATAGCCGATTTCGAAAATCGGGAGGCTCAGCGCCGGATTTCCGGTCAGTCAGGGTCCGTCCTCGCATCAACGCAGGGACGCCCTCGTATCGGATCAAGGAGAAGACACATGTTTCGAACTACCCTCGCTATCGGTCTCACCGGCCTTGCCGCGCTGTCCGCATTGGCCGCACCCGGCCCCGCCAGCGCCCAGAGCGTGGAAATCGCGATTTCGCCGACAGAGCTGTCGAGCGAAGATGGTGTCCGCGCCGTCTATTCGCGTATCCAGCGCCGCGCCCGGGCGGCGTGCGACAGCATGTCGAACCTCCACCGGCGGTCGGACCGCAATGCATGCCGCGCAGAGCTTGTGGACGGCATCGTCGCCGAGATCGCCAATCCCGCGCTGTCCGCCCATGCCGGTTCCGTGGGCACTCGCATGGCCGCGCGCGACCGCCGCGTGCTGATCGCGCGGCAATGCGCGCGATAGGACGATATTCGCGAAGCGCGCCGCGGAGTTATGGCGTTGCGGCAAGCCATCCGGCAGCCAGCAGCGCCATGATCCGCACGTCGATTACACGGCCTTGCTCGCGCTTGGCCGTCACGAAATCGGCGATGCTCCTGACCGGCACGCGGTGAACGGAGATGTCTTCATGCGCCGTCCCGCCGCCGGCGCCGACTTTTTCGAGTTCCGTCGCGCGGAACAGGGTGAAGGTTTCGCTCGTCATGCCCGGCGAGGAGCAGAAACGGCCGCAATTCTCCATCGCGACTGCACGATAGCCGGTTTCCTCTTCCAGCTCCTTGGCGGCCGCCTCTTCGGGCGTCTCGCCGTTCTGATTGTCGCCGACCAGGCCGGCGGGCAATTCGAGGCAATTGGCTTTCAGCGGCACCCGATATTGCTCGACCAGGATGACATGATCGCCGTCGATCGCGAGAATAGCCGCCGCGCCGATCCCGCGCACCCGGCTTACATATTCCCAGCGGCCTTCCTGATGGATCGCCAGATAATTGCCCGACCAATGGGTAACGCGGTCGTCCGCCAAGCGCTGGGCCTTTCCTAGCCGGGGATCAGTTCAGAGGATCGAAGACCTGAGCGCTAGCTGGCCATCGCCGTCGCGGTGGCTTCGATGCCGTCCATGAAGCCGCCTTCGAAATTCTCATTGTCGAATGCATCGGCCATATTGTTGGCGATTTGCTCGCCTTCATCCGCGTCGATGCCCTCGCCGACAACGCCGATTTCCTGGTCGCCCGCCGCGATATAGATCATCGCATCCGAACCGGCCTCTGCCATCGCGGCCGTTGCGACCGTGCCCATATCTTCGCCTTCCGTCGTATCGACGATCAAGATCTGCACATTATTGCCCGTTTCCGCGAAATACGCTGCGAGCCGGACATTGATCGCTTCCATCATCGTATCGCCCAACTCCTGGGCAAGCTGGCCGGTCCGGTCGACGATGAATTCTTCGGGCGCGACGACCTCTTCGGCTTCCGCCGTTTCCTCGCTGGTCTCCGCCGCCTCTTCCGCGCCGCCGCACGCGGCGAGCGCCATGCTCAGGCCTGCCGCGCCGATCATCATTGAAACTGCTTTTTTCATCTGCCCCTCCTTTGAAGTGACGCAGGCTATGCCATGGTTCCGTCGGCTAATAAAGCGAGAGCGGTGGGACGACGGCGAACCGGCCTGCCTAGCCGCCAAGCCGTTCGATCAGCGCATCGACGGCGCCGTTCAGTCCGTCGCGAATCTCGCGGGCGTCGAACCGGCGGCCCATTTCGGCCTCGACCGTATCGAGAAAGTCCGGCGGCAACGCGTCCGCCACGCCCGGCGCCAGTGCAATGCCGATATTTTCGTCGGCCAGGGCGATCAGGATCAGCGCGCCATTTTCGCCGATATTGCGGTCGCCGATCATCTCGGCCGCCCTTTCCGTCACGTCCTGCCCATCGGTTGTCAGGATCACGGCGATGTGGATTTCGTGGCCGCGGTCCCGGTGAAAATCGATCAGTTTTTCGCTCAGCTCGGCGTTCATATCCTCGTCGATCAGGCCGATATCCTGGATATAGCCGCCGGGATTGGGCGCAAAGGCCGGCGCCGCGGCGGCGATATCGTCGGCAGTGTCGTCGCTGCCACCGGCGGGCCCGCATCCGGCCAGCGCGAGACCGGCCGCCATCATCGCGATCGTCATGCGCATATCCGCGGTCCCTATTCTGCGAGCCGCGCGGTCACGGCGTCGACACCGGCGTTCAGGCCGTCCACCAGCCGGTTCTCCTCGAAATGCGCGATCATCGCGAGTTCGGTATCGCCGGTAAAGCCATCGTCCAGGCCATCGCCCACGATCGCCAGCGCCTGATCGGCCCCGGCGACATAGATCAGCGCATCGGCCTCCCGCTCGGCGCGGGCCTCCTCGGCAACGGTTTCGATATCGCGGCCCTCGGTCGTCATGGCGAGGATCACATGCACGTCGCGCCCGCTTTCGGCGTGGAACGCCGCCAGCCTTTCGTTCAGCGGATCTACGATCTCCGCCCCGATCTGTCCGCCGGTGTCGTCTTCCGCATAGGCCGTAGCATCATGATCGACAGCGGTTTCGGGCGTTTCGTCCGGCGCGGTATCGGCGGCCTCTTCCATGTCCGTGTCTTCCGCCTGCGCACCCGCTTCGCCGCTGCACGCAGTAAGCGCCAGCGCGAGGCCGACGGCCGTGCTCATTATCTTTCCGTTGGGTGTCATCGGACGCCTTTCTGCAAGTTCGTCCCGACCATCGCATATCCGGTCGCGAGGCGGAACCGCCTTGCTTGGCGGCGGGAGCGCGCCGTGCCATAGGCCCGGGCGAAACGATCGCTAAAGAAGGGGAAGCGTTTATGTTCGGCGAATTCAGGGATTTCATCGCGCGCGGCAATGTCATCGATCTGGCGGTGGCGGTCATCATCGGCGGCGCCTTCGCGACGATCACGACCTCGCTGACCGAAGACATCATCATGCCGGTCGTCGGCTGGATTTTCGGCGGCGCGGACTTTTCGACCTGGTTCATCCTGCTCGGCGAGGCGCCAGCCGATTATGCGGGATCGATGGAGGATTATGCCGCGCTGAAAGAAGCGGGCGTCGCGATGATCGGACTGGGCCAGTTCATCACCGTCCTGATCAATTTCGTGATCCTCGCCTTCATCATCTTCCTGATGGTGCGCCAGGCCAACAAGATGATGGCGAAAAAGGCAGCCGAAGAAGCGGCCGCGGAGCTCGGCCCGAGCGAGATCGATCTGCTGACCGAGATCCGCGACGCGCTGAAAAAGAAGTAGGGCGCGGTTCCGGCGCGAGGCGGGAAAAATTGTAGGGCGGGAGTGACTTGCGCCGAACCGTTCGTCGCAAATTCCGCAGAAATCGATAGCGGGCCCTTGGCATTATGCAGTATCATGTGCGCACGGGATGGCGGCCCCGTTCGTTGCCGCCTGGAGACCATGGAAATGAAGACGATTAATGTTGCCGCGGCGGCCGTCGGCGCGGCGTTGTTGCTGGCCGGATGCGAGATCCGTCAGGCCGACGCTTCGGAGGAGGCTGCCGCCGATCCGGCGGCGGAAGCGCCGGCAAGCGTGCCGGTGGAAAGCGCGGCCGCGCCGGCGACGGGCGAAACGGCGGAAGCCGGCGAGGAAACCCGCGCGCCGCTTGCAGACATGGCGGGCGCCAGCCCGATCGAGACCGCGGAGGATGCGAAAGGGGCGCCGGCGAAATAGCCGGCGGAAAACCGGGCTCCGGCCGCGAACCGGCCGGGCCCGCAAATCCGTTGTGCATTTTCCCGGAACAAAGGGACGCACTCGTCCATTGACTGGTTGGACTGCGGCGCCGCAAGCGCCGTTCAATGCCCGAAAACAAACACAGGGAATCAATTATTATGAAGAAGATGTTTTTCACGACTGTCGCCGCCTCCGCCGCGCTCGCGCTCGGCGCTTGCCAGAGCCCGGAAGCGGATGCCGTCGAAGATGCGGCCGAGGAAGAAGCCGAGGCTCTCGACGAAATGGCCGACGAAGCGACCAGCGAAGCGCGTGAAGAGGCTCTCGAAAACCGCGCCGACATGGTCGAAGAGCAGGGCGAGGAAATGGCCGATGTCGTCGACGAAAGTCAGGATGTGATCGAAGAGGGCGAAGACCTCATGAACGCCGAACAGTAGGACAGGCGGACACGCCCAGGGAGCGATACCAGAACAGATAATGCCTCCCATGGCATTGACGGCGTTGCGGATCACAAGTCCGCAGCGCCGTTTTTTGTTTCTGTCAGAACTTTCGCGAGGAAGTTCTGACAAACAGAATAGCCTATGGCCGAAAACCCCGGATAACCGCGCTTTTTCCGCGCTCACTTCCCATTAACGCGAGAACGCCTATATTGGGCGTGCCGGGGCTTGCTCCGGCTATGGCGATAAACGGCGCCGTGCAATAGGCACAGCGGACCCGGGGGCAGTACCCGGCGGCTCCACCAAAAATCCCGGATTTCCCGGGGTTCCCGATGGGGCCGAACCAGGATCGACGTGTGTTGAAAGACGATGCTTTTCGCCCGGCCTGAATGCGCCGCAAAACCGTTCAAAACTCATAAGTGCCAACGATAACGAAGCACTTGCTATTGCTGCGTAACTGACGGCCTCACGGCTTAGGTTACAACGACAATAACGGGGCTGGACCACGCCCGGCAACAGAAGTGGAAACCGGCGGTCCGGGGCGCACCGAGCAACAGAAGCGCCCCACTTTATTTCGTCGGACCTTCGGCTTCGCCTCAGGCGCCGCACCAGATTCTATCTGTCAAAATCCTGCTGTCGCAGGATCGCCGCACCAGCCCTCTCCCCGCCGATTGCACTCGCGGCAATCCGGGTCCGTGCAGCCGCGCCGGTGCATTACGGCGAGGCGGCGTTTCAGCTCTTCGAACGCTTCGCGGGGGTCCACACGGTTCGCGACGGCGGTGCGCTCCGCCGCCACGTCCGCGCGTTTCAGCAGCGTCACGAGGATCGCGTCCGAATAGCGTTTGCGCGTCGTGACCACCTTGCCGCCCTGGACGATCGGATCGTCCACCCCCTCCACCGCCCGCTCGAACGCCGCCGCCTCCAGCACCGGCAGCGCCTCGGTCAGCGCCCGCTCCCAGGCCTCCGCGAACCCGGCATCGCGCTTGCGGTACCGATAGGCGCTGGTCGTGGAGATATTGGCTTGGCGGCACGCATCCCGCACACAGCCCGTCCGCGCCAGCGCATGGAGAAACTTCCGCTTCCGCGGCCCCGTCCACCCGTCATGCCGGACGCGATACCCCCGTTCGGGGCCGGGGGCAGGCGGGGCGGAGGCAGGGGGTTGGGGTTGGGCCCGCACGGCAGGCAGGCGCGGCGGATCGGGATCGGCCATGACACGGGCTCCTCACACAGGGATCAGAGCCGATCTATTTATGCCATTTGGGGGTCTGTAGGACAGGGAATAGGATTACAAAATGCACCCAATTGAAATGCTATGAGGTGTCTGATCCCATTCATTCTTGCAGTGCGGTTTTTGCTGGTTTTTTGCGTAGCGTTCCAACCAAAGATGCGGAACTAAGGCATTCTGCTTCGAAAGTTTCTGCCGTTTGGGCTCGCCAATCCAGATCGCCCGTATCGGAGAGTTTAGCACGTCTTTCTCTCGCAATATTTAATGCGTTCTTCGCCCATTCACGAAATTCGTCTATTGGCCACAAATAGACGTCCTCCAGTTGCGGGATAGCACCTTTTTCTGCTCGCTCGCACGGAGTTATAAGCACGGCGGTAAACTCAAGATCGGATGTCTCTTTTACGTTATCCTTAAGCCATTTTGGATGTCCTGAAACTTGCCGAGCTTTTTTTGCTCCGAGAACGGTGTTTTTGTCGCCACCCGAATGCGCCTCGAAGACAATGCAGCGCTCTTTCGAAACCCACCAGGGGTCTGGCGCAGCATCACCTTCATCATTTTTCGCTGTGAAGCCTAAGAGCCTACCAAGGTCGACCAACGCACTCTCAAATTTCTTCGAATCTTCAGGGGACGAGGATGAGATGCGCTCTAGGATACTCTTTTCGATTGCATTGAAACGGGCATCTTGAAGTGCTCCGATGCGGAGGAGCCCCGACTCAAATTTTTCAACCTGATGGATCAGATCAAGGTCTATTTCGTCGTTTGCGCTAGGTTCGTTCGTATAAGCCGATAGCTCGACTAGCCAAGCTAGAGAGGGGGCAGCTTTCTTCGCCTTTTCGAAGTGAGCCTTCGAGTTGTTCCCTAAACCTCGTTCGCCAGAACGTTCGGCTAACAGAGCGGCGGACGCTGCGAGATAATGCCAAAGCGCCCGATATCCCCTCAGATCAGGATCTTTCAAATAACCTAACACTGTTTCGGCGGAGGCCAAAGCTTGCGAATAATCGGAATTCCACAGTGCCGTTTGAAATTCGATTTCTGCATCGACTGCTTGCTCAAGTTCTTTCATGGTCGGCAGACTTCTCTGCCGTTTTTCCTTTTTGCTAGCGACAATATCGGCGTTTGCTGCTTCCCACTCCTCGTCATTTCGTAGGAATATATCGAGATACTCGATAAAATTCTCCGGTTCGACGTGGGATGACTGCGTGACCCCAAACTCAAGCTCGGCTTGCAGTTCAGGATGAAATCGCTCCCATCTATTTTGATCTGCGAGGTAGTCGAGAAGCTCCGTGCCGGTAATCAGTACGGCGCTATAATCTTCTAACGATCGAGTGCAGCGTCCAACTGCCTGCAACGCTCTCGTCTGAACTCGATCCTCAAATAGGGCTGATGCGCCCATTCTGACCATAATAAATCTCTCTTGGAGATTCGCAGCTCTCGGAAGTCCGTCAACTGCAAGGAAACGACACTCATTACCTGGAAAATCGATCCCATCGTATCGATTAGCGATGATCGCTGCCGCGGGCTCAGACTCAGTAAAATGGTGCTTGGATTCTTCAATTTCTTCCGCCGTATAGATATTTGATGCAGGCATTATGGAGCGGGTACTCGCCGAAAGTTGCTCTGCTGCGGCAAAGCTTGGAACGAGGCTTAGGCTTCGTCCAGCTCGTTGCATGAGCTGAAGTCTCAAATCCTCGACCGGGCCCGGAAGCATCGACATCCCTGGAAAAAGAAAAAGGCGTCTTCCTACACCTTGAGATTCAAATCCTTCAGGGATCGGGAGTCGATCAATTGGGCTTTGCCCGCAAAGTCGTTCCAAATCGCCACCGGCGCCTAACGTTGCAGACATGTAAATCCTATGCCCAGCATCGGCGAAGGGTTTATGTGACCATGTTGGGGGAATAAGAGGCCTAATTAAAAATCCGCGCGAGGACATGTAAAAGTGACACGCTTCTAAGTGATCGCGAATTGCGCTCCATTGGTGCCGCAATCCGGCGTCGTCAGCGTGCTCATCAAGGACAGCAATGATTTGGTCCGAAAGCTCGATGAGCTTAGGTGTAGGTAGCTTATCGATCCACGAGGCGTCGGAGTAGTCTTTCCATTTCCCTGTTAGCCTAGCAAAATCGGCTTTCTTGAGGACTGGCCGAACAACACCAGACAATGCAGCATGAAGAGCTTCGTGCCGCTTTTCGGCTGCGTCTACATCGACTGACCACATGCTAGCGACATAGTTCTCTGCCGAGTGCGCATCATCAAGTATAATGCAGCCATTTTTTTTAAAAAATGGATTGACGTTGAATAACGCGCTATACGTCGTAATAGCAATTGCGTTCGCCGCGTTATAGTCTGCCATAGCGGTAGGGTCATAGTTACGAATACCGCCCGTAAATCTAGCGACACTCACCCCATATTTATCGAAAGCTCGCCTCTATCCCCTTCCGCCAAGGAATAGCTTATGCTATGGGGCGGAATGCGCTACCCTGCAACCCACACATTTCTCAAATGGTTTGGTCCAAGCGTCATTGCATTCGTTGGCGGCAGTGTCGGGCTTATCGCCGCTTTGGCGCAAGGTTTTCCAAGGGTTCAAGCATGGGCCGAAAGAAACTTCGACGAGTGGTGGCCAATCGTGAGCGCGCCGTGGTTTTTGGCGGTCGGCGTGGCAGCGATTGCGGCCTATATTTGGGCACTTATCTACACCGGCCGGAAAACAATAGATAACAATGGCGGCGGTAGAGCCACCAGATATGGAGGCACCTTCTTACTTCGTTCGCGATGGCAAAAAGACAGGCGGGAAGATGGTGATCATATGGAATCTGCCACCCGCGCCAAAACGGAAGCGAACGCGGCTTCTTCTTATTCCGCAGCTTGGGCCGATATAGAGACTAACCGGGTGCCCTTCACGCGCATCCGCCATGTTGCTCATGAATTTGGCATTGATCTTGAAGATCGCAACTCGGTCGGTGCGAATAATGCCGATAAAATTGAAGGCCGGATGCGCCAAGCGGCTGTTGACGATGAACTAAAGGTATGGGGCCGCAAATATCGCGGACCTGTCAAGCACAACGACCCGCTAGTGTCTATCGACCCTTCCCATTTCGAGAATTACGGCTTCCGGCACGGCTGCCTTCACTACGAGGGGCCCAATGAGCAGACGGCCACGGGAACGATACAAACCGCCATAAATCACCCCGACGGCATCGAAGGCGTAACCTACTATGATCTGCAAATATCCTACGACGACATGCGCCGGATATTGAAGCAGTTTTCAGAAAGCGAAGACAATGAACAAGCGTGAGATCAACCGCCGTTTCGACAAGCTGCTAAAGGCGATGACGGGGCCTAGCGCGGAAAAGCCGTCAACAGGCGGTCAAGCATCAGATGCGGGCAGCGGCGCATGTTCCAGCGATACTCGAACTCGGCCAAATACTTCCAAAGATGGCGACCGCTGACATGGATATGTGTGCCATTGATCGAGCGCTTCACCTGCGCCCAGAAGCCTTCCATGGCGTTCACGGACGCGCCCTGAAAGCCGACATACTCACCGGCGGAGTGATTGACCGTCATGTGCCGGTGGCCGCGCTTATGAAGCCCGCCATAACTGCGCAGCTCGTCGGTATGGACCGCGCCGCCCGGAATGACATTCGTGTCGATATGCGGCAACAGGCTGGCGCGGCGCACATTGGGAACGATCTTGGTCAGCACGTCGCCGCCACGTTCCGCCATCCCCATGACGATAGTCTTGGCCTTGTTGACGCCGCCGAACTGCGCCTCGTCGATCTCGACATGCTTGCCCGGCCCGCCAATCGGCGTGTCGCCATCGACTTCGGACATGTATTTTCTGATCTCGTGGCACATGCGCCAAGCCGTCTTGTAGGTGACGCCGATCTGGCGCTCGACTTCCTTGGCGCTCACCCCGTTCCGCGAAGCGCAGAACAGGAACATGACATAGAACCAGTCGCGCAAGCTTGTGCGCGTCCGATGCATCGGCGTGTCGGCGGTTGGGAACACCTGATGGCCGCACCAATGGCAGGCATAGGAGCGGCGCTTCGTGACGGCGTGAAACTGCGCCTCGCGCCCGCATTTCTCGCATTCATGCGTCAATCCGTATCGCGTTTCCATAAGGTGTTCGAGACAGGCTTCCTCGGTAGGAAAACGGTCTTGAAACTGGCGGAGAGTGGGGGCTTTGGGCTTTGTCATACCCCATTATATAGCAGAAAACCCTCCTTGGCGCAAGGGGATAATTGCGCGAAAGCTTGTTCAACGGTCTGGTTCACCAGTTGTTTGGTTGGACAGAGGTAAACCACCCTCTCACCAAATTTGCGCCTTCTCCATTCGGCAATCAGTATTCCTACTAGTGTTTTACCACTCCCAGTCGGTAGTTGGATCGCAACATCCGAAGTCGAAAGAAAATCGTTGGCGTACTTGCGCATTACGCTCTGCTGGTGCGGCAAAACGTCTGGATATTTCCGACGAGGTAATTCTCGGAACAATTCATCAGGTGAATCTGGGACGGTGGCTCTTTTGGGAGGTTTTTTAAACGCCATGGCAACTCCTTAACATGCTGAAAAGATATGGTGCACGCAGATTAGTCAAGGGTCGCACTTTCCCCTCGCGATGCCCCACGCTAAACCCCTCCCGACTCATTCACCGCTTTGCCGCCGGTCGCCGCGCTCGCCGCGTCCCCCTTCCGGCGCAAAGTACCACTTTGCGACGACACGAGGTTTTATGACCAGCACCGGCCACGATACGCTTTCCACCCGTTCCTCCCTCACGGTCGAGGGCAGGACCGTCCATTATTACTCGCTCGCCAAGGCGGCGGAGAAATTGGGGGATGTCTCGCGCCTGCCGTTCAGCATGAAAGTGCTGCTCGAAAATCTGCTGCGCTTCGAGGACGGCAAAACGGTCACCACGGACGATCTGACGGCGATGGCGGACTGGCTTAAGGAGCGGCGCATCAATCGCGAGATCCAGTATCGCCCGGCGCGGGTGCTGATGCAGGATTTTACCGGGGTGCCGGCGGTCGTCGATCTGGCGGCGATGCGGGACGGGATTGTCGCGCTGGGCGGCGAAGCGGAGAAAATTAACCCTCAAGTGCCCGTCCATCTCGTCATCGATCACTCGGTCATGGTCGACGAGTTCGGCACGCCGACCGCGTTCGAGGAGAATGTGGCGCTCGAATATCAGCGCAATATGGAGCGCTACGAATTCCTGAAATGGGGCGCGGGCGCGTTCGACAATTTCAAGGTCGTGCCGCCGGGGACGGGCATCTGCCACCAGGTCAATCTCGAATATCTGGGCCAGGGCGTGTGGAGCAGCGAGGACGCGGACGGCGAGACGGTCGCCTATCCCGATACGCTGGTGGGGACGGATTCGCATACGACGATGATCAACGGGCTCGGCGTGCTGGGCTGGGGCGTCGGCGGGATCGAGGCCGAGGCGGCGATGCTGGGCCAGCCGATCTCGATGCTGATCCCCGAAGTGGTCGGCTTTCACCTGACCGGCGCGATGGCCGAGGGCGTGACCGCCACCGATCTCGTGCTGACGGTCGTCCAGATGCTGCGCGAAAAGGGCGTGGTCGGGCGGTTCGTGGAATTTTACGGGCCTGGGCTGAAGTCGCTCACGCTGGCCGATCGCGCGACGATTGCGAATATGGCGCCCGAATATGGCGCGACCTGCGGCTTCTTCCCGATCGACGAGAAGACGACCGAATATATGCGCCTGACCGGGCGCGACGAGTGGCAGATCGCGCTGACGGAAGCGTACTGTCGCGAGCAGGGCCTGTGGCATTCGGTCGACGATCCCGATCCCGTGTTCACCGATACGCTGGAGCTCGATATGGGCCTCGTCGTGCCGAGCCTTGCCGGGCCGAAGCGGCCGCAGGACAAGGTGATCCTTCCCGAGGTCGATGAGCTGTTCAACGGCGAGATGCAGAGCGTCTATGGGCGCGACGGGAAGCGGGTGCCGGTCGAGGGGAAGGACCATGATATCGGCGATGGCGATGTCGTGATCGCGGCGATTACGAGCTGCACGAATACCTCGAACCCCGCGGTGATGGCGGCGGCCGGGCTGGTCGCGAAAAAAGCGCGCGAAAAGGGGCTGAGCGTGAAGCCCTGGGTAAAGACGAGCCTTGCGCCGGGATCGCAGGTGGTGACGGATTATCTGGAAAGCTCCGGCTTGCAGGACGATCTCGATGCGCTGGGCTTCGACCTGGTCGGCTATGGCTGCACGACGTGCATTGGCAATAGCCGACCAGGTCGAAGCCCAGCGCATCGAGATCGTCCTGCAAGCCGGAGCTTTCCAGATAATCCGTCACCACCTGCGATCCCGGCGCAAGGCTCGTCTTTACCCAGGGCTTCACGCTC